>NZ_JBVJNV010000002.1:393142-693445 GCF_055583505.1 Kribbella sp. NPDC104740
GCTGGTGCGGCTGCTGCTGGTGCGGCTGCTGCTGGTGCGGCTGCTGCTGGTGCGGCTGCTGCTGGTGCGGCTGCTGCTGGTGCGGCTGCTGCTGGTGCGGCTGCTGCTGGTGATGTGAAGGTGCCTGCGGCTGCGTGTGCTGGGGCTGATGCGGCGGCTGGTGCAACTGCGGCGCCTGCGGCTGCTGGTAGTTCAGCTGCTGCTGGTGCGGCGGGTGCTGCGGCATCGGCGGCACGTTCTGCTGCGGGGCGTGCTGCTGGTGCACCGGCTGGGTCTGCTGGTGCTGAGGCTGCTGGTGCACCGGCTGCGTCTGCTGCTGATGCTGCTGCGGTGCCTGCTGCTGGTGCATCGGCTGCGTTTGCTGCTGCTGATGCATCGGCTGTGTTTGCTGTTGGTGTTGCTGTGGCTGCTGCTGATGCATGGGCTGCGTCTGCTGCTGGTGCTGCTGGGGGGCGTGCTGCTGGACGTGCGGCGTGGGGTTGTTCGGGTAGTGGTTGCCGTTGTGGATCGTCCAGCCGTTGTTGATCGGCGACTCCCAGTCCCCGCCCGGGCGACGGGTGACCGCCTCCAGGTGGTGGAAGTTGTTCGGGTACGGCGGCTTGTCGGCGATCTTGCCCGACTGCATGTCCGCCCACTTCACGTTGCCCTTGTGGTCGACGAACGCGTTGAACCAGTGCGCCGCGTCCGGGTCGGTCGGCGCGTGCTTCGCCCACCCGCCGTACACGACCGCCGCCGTACCGGGCGGCTGCCCCTTCAGCGCGTCCTCGATCTGGCGGATCGCGTCCTGCGTGTACGCCGCCGGGTCGGTCTTGCCGTCGACGACGTTGCCGTTGGCGTCCCGGACCTCGATCTTCTCCGGGCGCACACCGGTGTACTGGTACATCTCCGGGTACTCACCCGGGTCCGGCACCGTCTGCCCGTGCTCGTTGACCTTCGTGCGGGTGTCGCCGTTGGCGATCCGCGGCTCTTTGCCCTGCAGGTTGTCGACGAACGCCCGCGCGTTGTCACCGCAGTTGTTGATCGCGGCCGGGTGGTTGGTCCCGAAGTGCGGGTTGCCCTCCTTGATCCAGCGCCCGACGTTCTTCAGCGGGTTTGAGCCGACCTTCGACTTCAGCCGCTTCAGCAGCGAGCCGTCCGGGTCACCGGTGCGGTACCGGTTCGGCTCGAGGTCGTGCCGCTGCTGCCCCTTGTGCCCGGTCGGCCGCGGCGGCGGAGGCGGCGCCTGCGGAGGCGTGTTCGGCTGCGGCGGGTGCTGCCCTTGGTGCTGCGGCTGCCCGTGCTGGGGCTGCCCGTGCTGGGGCTGGCCCTGGTGCTGCGGCTGCCCCTGCTGATGCTGAGGCTGGCCTTGCTGATGCGGTTGCCCTTGCTGGTGCGGTTGGCCCTGCTGGTGCGGCTGCCCCTGGTGGTGCGGCATGCCGCCGTGCGGTGCCACGACCGGCGGTACGACGTCGCCCGTGTGCGGCGCGTCCGGGGTGTTGGTCCGGGGCGCGTCCGGGGTGTTCGGAGCGTCCGGCGTACGACCCGTCGGGGCGTCCGGCGTGTGCGGGGCGTCCGGGTTCAGGCGCTCCGGGATCCGGCTGGGGTTGTGCTGCGGCGGCCCGTCCGGGTGCAGACGGGACTCGATGTGCCCCGGCGCCGGCGTGTGGGACTCGGGGTTGAGCCGCTCCTGGATCCGGCTCGGGTTGTGCTGCGGCGGCCCGTCCGGGTGCAACCGCGACTCGATGTGCCCAGGCTGGTGCGGGGCGTCGGGAGTGCGCGGCGTGTCCGGCGAGCTGTGGTGCCCAGCCGGGGAATCCGAGTGCGACCGCGGAGCAACCGGCGTACGCGGCGCGTCCGGCGAGCTGTGGTGCGCCGCCGGCGCGTCCGGATGCGAGCGGGGTGCGTCCGGCGTGCGCGGGGCATCCGGGGTGGTCCGTGGCGAGTCCGGGGAGCCGTGGTGCGCGGCCGGGGCGTCCGGGTGCGAGCGGGGAGCGTCCGGCGTGCGCGGGGCGTCCGGGGTGGTCCGGGGCGAGTCCGGGGAGCCGTGGTGGGCTGCCGGGGCGTCCGGGGTGGTGCGCGGGCTGTCGGGTGAGTGGGTCGGCGAGTCCGGGGTGCGGCTGCCGGGGGTCGTCTGACCGTCCGCGTGCGAGGACGGGGACGAGTCGCCGCGCGACGAGGGCGAAGAGTCGCCGTGGGGCGACGGGGACGAGTCTCCGTGCGTGCCGCTCGGGCTATCTCCGTGGGTGCTCGGGGAATCGCCGTGGGAGCTGTCGGCGCGCGACGGTGCGTCGCTGTGCGAGCTCGGGCTGTCGGGGTGCGACTGGCTCGGAGAATCGCTGTGCGAGCTCGGGCTGTCCGAGTGCGACTGGCTCGGGCTGTCGCTGTGCGAGGCCGGGGAGTCCGAGTGCGACGCCGGGCTGTCGGCCCGCGACGGGGTGTCCGTATGGGCCGGAGCGTCGGCCTGGCGGCCGGGAGCATCGGTGTGTGCGGCTGGCGCGTCCGAGTGGGACGCCGGAGCATCCGAGTGCGACGCCGGCGCGTCCGAGTGTGACGCCGGGGCATCCGAGTGGGAGGCAGGAGCATCCGAGTGCGAAGCAGGCGTGTCCGAGTGCGGCGCAGGCGCATCCCCACCGGTCGGCGAAGTCGGACCGTCCGACCGCCCACCCAAGTTCGTGCCGCCCGTCGGGCTGCTCGGCGTCTCCACATGCGAAGGCGCGGACGTCGTGGTCGAGTTGTGCGAACCGACCGACGCCGGCGCGTGCTCGACGTTCGGTACGTCGATACCACCCGCGTGCGAGACCCCGCCGGCCTTCGACGTCGGGATGTCCAGCCCGCCGAACTTCGCCAGCCCGCCGATCACCGGCGCGTTGCCGACCTTGATCACCAGGTCGGAGACCTTCGGCAGCTTCAGTGCGGTGTTCAGCGCGAGCTGACCGGGGCGCAGCTTCCCGGCGATGTTGACCGCGACATCGGCGCCCTTGGCAACCTTCGCCGCGGCCGCGCCGTACTTGCCGCCGATCGCGGCCGCACGCACACCACCCGCGGCACCACCAGTACCGACTGTCGTGATCACGTTGAAGCCGACCTGCCCGAGCGCGCGCCCGGGGTCCTCGCCCCACATGTCCCAGGCGACCATGCCCTTCAGGACGGTGAGCCCGACGTTGTCCAGGTACGCCGCGGTTTCCGGGAACGCCACGTGCATGAACGCCGCCGCACCCGGGATCGCGTACATCGCGGCCGAGGCCAGCGTCAGGCCGACGCCCTTCCAGGCCTCGCCGGCCTTGTCCCAGCCGGCCAGTTCGTGGCCGAAGATGCTCTTCACACCCATCGACTTGAGCAGCGGCTGGATCGGGATCAGCGTGGTGATCGCGTCCAGGGTGCCGAGCAGGCCGTCGACGAAGACGCCCTTGAGCACGCCGCCGACGAAGTCGACACAGTCCTCGTACCAGGGGGCGTCGTACTCCAGCGGCTTGCCCCACGGCGGGTCCTTCTCCTCCTCGCCGTTGTCCTCCGGCGGCTTCTCGCCCTGCCGCAGGCCGCTGTCCTCCCACTTCTTGCCGCCGTACAGGTCGGCGATCGCGTTCGCGCACTTGCGCTCGGCGGCGCTGATCGCGTCGAGGTGGCCCTGGAGGTCCTTGTGGAGCTGGTTCTCCTCCTTGACCCAGTCCTCGTTGTCGTCGATCTCGTCCTCGGGGGTGTTGCCGACCTTCGCCTTCCAGGCGTCGGCGCGGGTCCGGACCGAGGCCAGACCGGACTTGTCGTCGGAGACGTCGGACACGAAGACGTGCAGCGCCGCGCCGATCTTGCCGAGGTTCGGGCCGAACAGCTCGCCCTCCTGCTTCACCGGCAGCATCGCGGCGGCCAGCAGGTGGGTCTCGGGTCCCTTGGCGTAGTTGGTCTCGATGTTGCTCCGGAACTTCTTCTCCAGATTCACACCGATGGTCTTGATCTCCTCGCCGACGGAGGAGAGATCGTTGGCCGCCTTGGTGACCTCTTCGAGGTTCCCCAGGAACTTCGGAATGCCCTCGGGCTTGATCATCTGTTCGTCTCCCCCAGGTCAGACGGCGCGGTTGCTGGACGGTGGCTGTTGCTGCTGCTCGGCGCGGGCGGCGGCCGCGGCGTTCCTGATCACCTGGCGCGGATCGACACCCTCGGCCAGCTGTACGCCGCGCTGCGCGGCGAGCGCCATCTCCTGGTGACCGTTGGCCAGCGCGGTGATCGCGTTCACGGTGCCGTTCATCACGTCACCGGTGTGCTTGACCATGCCGGGCAGCGAGTCCTTCCACTTCTCCACGAACTCGCTGATCGCGATCCCGACCGGGCCGCCCTTGCCGCTCATCGAGGTCTGGGTGCCGGCGGTCTGCAGCCCGTTGCTGAGCTTCGTGCCGATCGCCTCGAAGCCCGCGGCATCGGTCTGCATGCCCTTGAGCCCGTTCATCGCCGCCGTCGCCTCGACCGTCCAGTTGACCATGCCCTCGCCTCTCGCCGCCCCGCGCAGGGCGCACCCGTGAACTTCGCCGTACTGCGGACCGTCGCCGACGGCCCGCTCCTGCCGCCCGCTCGGGACGGCGCCGCCGGGGACCCAGCGCGCACCCGCGCGCCGGCCGGCGGTACGCCGGGAGCCGGACCGGCTCCGCAGCGTCCGGGGAGCCCGACCGGGCTCCCCCGTGGATCAGGTGTTGCCGATGTCCGTGACGGCCTTCGAGGCCGCCTTGAACGCGGTGTCCGCGTGCGTGTCGAACTCGGCCAGTGTGCTGGCCAGCGACTTGATGATCCCCTGGACCTCGGTGGCGGCGGAGTTGAACTTCTCCTCGACCGCGCCGTAGTCGTCCATCACCTTGGTCATCGTCGCGTCGCCGCGCATCGCCTTCACGTTCGCCTGGTGCTGCGCGATCAGCGACTCGATCTGCGCCGACAGGCTCTTGATCGCGGCCTGGGTCTCGCCGCTGGCGCCGCTGTCGTAGCTGTTGCGTCCGGTCATCTGCCTGTGTCTCCCCGTCTCAGCGCTTGTTGAACTTGGCGCCGTCGAAGTTCGCCGCGCCTTCACTCTTCTTGGCGGCCTGGGCCATGTCACTCATACCGGTCTGGGTCGCGGCGTCCATGCCCTGCTGGCCCTTGTTGATCGCGGCCAGTCCCGCGTTCAGGTCGGCGGCGATACCGTCCACCCGGCCCTTGAAGCTCATGAAGGCGTCGTGGCCGGAACCCTGCAGCTTGCCCTCCAGCGGCTGTGCGGCCGCGGCCAGGCGCTTGACCAGACCACCGAGGTCCTGGGTCTTGCCACCCGTCTTCTTGGCCAGGGTGCCAAGGGTGTCCTTACCCATGCTCCAACGCTGATGACCCACGATTGCTGTCCCTCCGAAGTGATCTGCTGGCTGCCGACTTCCCCACCATAGACGCGGCCGGGGTCGCGTCCGGTTCCCTTGCGCAGGTGCCGATTCCGGGCCCGTACGGCGGGAGTTCCTTGCTGTGGCAGGGGGTTTCAGGACCGCGGCGGCGTGGGCGGCCGCGGGGTGCCGCTGGGCGGCGGGGTGCCGTTCGACTCCGGCGTACCGGACGGTGTGCCGCTCGGGCCGGGGGTCGCCGGAGAACTGGGGCTCGGGGCAACGGGTCCGTTGGGGCCCTTGTCCTTGGAGCCCTGGATGAACGAGTAGCCGACGCAGCCCGCGCAGACCACGGCGGCGACCGCGGCGCTGGCGAACAGTTTGTTGACGCCTTCGTCGAGGGTGTTCCGGGACCGGGCGGCGCCGAACAGCCACGCCTCGCGCAGTCGCCGGCGCCGGACGGCGACCGACTCGATCAGCTGGGTGTCGTACTGCCGCGGCACATCTGCCCCTTCGATCCGCTACTCGTTCCGGGGTCAATCTAAACGCTGGAGGGGTTACCGCCGCGGACGACCCGGACGGTTCGAGCAGAACGCAAAGGTGGGCGGACCGGTCCGGTCCGCCCACCTGTGGTCGTCAGCTCAGCCGGCTGCGCGCTTCGCAGCGGTCTTGCGCGCAGGAGCCTTCTTGGCGGCGGCTGCTGTGGTCTTCTTCACAGCCGCGGTCTTCTTCGCCGGAGCCTTCGCGGCCGCCGCCTTCGTCGACGCAGCCTTCGTGGCCGGAGCCTTCGTGGCCGCGCTCTTCTTCGCCGGCGCCTTCTTGGCGACCGCCTTCTTGCCCGCGGTCACCGCCACCGGCGCCGCCTGCTTCGCGCTCGGCTTCGCGGCCCGCCCGTGCAGGATCTCGGCCAGGAACTGCCCGGTGTACGACGCCGGGTTGGCCGCCACCTCCTCCGGCGTCCCCTCGGCGACCAGCGTGCCGCCGCGGCGACCGCCCTCGGGCCCGAGGTCGACGATCCAGTCGGCGGTCTTGATCACGTCGAGGTTGTGCTCGATCACCAGCACCGAGTTGCCCTTGTCAACCAGTCCGCCGAGGACGCCGAGCAGCTTGCGGATGTCCTCGAAGTGCAGACCCGTGGTCGGCTCGTCCAGCACGTACACGGTCCGCCCGGTGGAACGCTTCTGCAGCTCCGACGCCAGCTTCACCCGCTGCGCCTCACCGCCGGACAGCGTCGGCGCCGGCTGACCGAGCCGGACGTAGCCCAGGCCGACCTCGTTCAGCGTCTTCAGGTGCCGCGAGATCGCCGGGATCGCGGCGAAGAACTCGGCGGCCTCCTCGATCGGCATGTCGAGGATGTCGGAGACGGTCTTGTTCTTGTAGTGCACCTCGAGCGTCTCGCGGTTGTACCGCGCTCCGTGGCAGACCTCACAGGGCACGTACACGTCGGGCAGGAAGTTCATCTCGATCTTCAGCGTGCCGTCACCGGAGCAGGCCTCGCAGCGGCCGCCCTTGACGTTGAACGAGAACCGGCCCTGCTGGTACCCGCGGACCTTCGCCTCCGGCGTCTCGGCGAACAGCTTGCGGACGTGGTCCCAGACCCCGGTGTACGTCGCCGGGTTGGACCGCGGCGTGCGGCCGATCGGCGACTGGTCGACGTGGATCACCTTGTCGACCTGGTCGAGGCCGGAGATCTTGGTGTGCCGGCCCGGCACCGCGCGGGCGCCGTAGATCTGCCGGGCCAGCGACGTGTAGAGGATGTCGTTGACCAGCGTCGACTTGCCCGAGCCCGAGACACCGGTGACCGCGACGAAGACCCCGAGCGGGATCGTCACGTCGATGTCCTGCAGGTTGTGCTCGCGGGCGCCGTACACGGTCAGCTCACGGCCTTCGGTGAGCGGACGCCGGACGGCCGGGATCGGGATCTCGCGCCGGCCCGACACGTACTGGCCGGTGATCGAGTCCGGGTGGTTGCGCAGGTCCTCGACCGTGCCCGAGACGACCACCTGGCCGCCGTGCTCCCCCGCGCCCGGGCCGATGTCGACCACCCAGTCGGCGTGGTCGATGGTGTCCTCGTCGTGCTCGACGACGATCAGCGTGTTGCCCAGGTCCTTCAGGCGGACCAGGGTGTCGATCAGCCGCCGGTTGTCGCGCTGGTGCAGACCGATCGACGGCTCGTCCAGCACGTACAGCACCCCGACCAGGCCGGAGCCGATCTGCGTCGCCAGCCGGATCCGCTGCGCCTCGCCGCCGGACAGCGAGCCGGCCGGCCGGTTCAGCGCCAGGTAGTCCAGGCCGACGTCGAGCAGGAACCGCAGCCGCTCACCGATCTCCTTGGTGACCCGCTCCGCGATCTGCTTCTCCCGCGGCGTCAGGTCCAGGTCGACCAGGAAGCCGTGCACCTCGTCGATCGACATCGCGCTGATCTCGGCGATGTTCTTGCCGCCGAGCGTGACCGCGAGCGAGATCGGCTTCAGCCGGGCGCCGTTGCAGGTCAGGCACGGGACCTCGCGCATGTACTCCTCGAAGCGCTCCCGGCTGGTGTCGCTGGACGCCTCGGCGTGCCGGCGCTCGACGTACGGGATGACGCCCTCGAAGGTCGTGTAGTACGAACGCTCGCGGCCGTACCGGTTCTTGTAGGAGACGTGCACCTGGCGGTCGTGACCGCTGAGCAGCGCCTTCTGCGCCTTCGCCGGGAGCTCGCCGAACGGCGTGCTCGACTTGATCTTCAGGTCCTTGGCCAGGGCGCTCAGCAAGCGCTCGAAGTACTGCGAGACGTTCGCGCCGGACCACGGCTGGATCGCGCCCTCGTCGAGCGACTTCGACGGGTCCGGGACCAGCAGCTCCGGGTCGACCTCCATCCGGGTACCGAGCCCGGAGCAGGCCGGGCAGGCGCCGTACGGCGAGTTGAACGAGAACGAGCGCGGCTCGAGCTCGTCGAGCTGCAGGGGGTGGTCGTTCGGGCAGGCGAGCTTCTCGCTGAAGCGGCGCTCCCGGTACGGGTCGTTCTCCTCGAGGTCGACGAAGTCGAGCGTGACGATGCCACCGGACAGACCGAGCGCGGTCTCGACCGAGTCGGTCAGCCGCTGCTTCGCGGAGCCCTTCACCGCGAGCCGGTCGACGACCACGTCGATGGTGTGCTTCTTCTGCTTGTCGAGCTTCGGCGGCTCGGTCAGCTGGATCGTCTCGCCGTCCACGCGGGCCCGGCTGAAGCCCTGGCCGGTGAGCTGGCGGAACAGGTCGAGGTACTCACCCTTGCGGCCGCGGATGACCGGGGCGAGGACCTGGAACCGGGTGCCCTCGTCGAGCTCCATCACCCGGTCGACGATCTGCTGCGGGGTCTGCTTCGCGATCGGCTCACCGCACTCCGGGCAGTGCGGCCGCCCGGCCCGCGCGAACAGCAGCCGGAGGTAGTCGTAGACCTCGGTGATCGTGCCCACCGTCGAGCGCGGGTTGCGCGAGGTGGACTTCTGGTCGATCGAGACCGCCGGGGACAGGCCCTCGATGAAGTCGACGTCGGGTTTGTCCATCTGGCCGAGGAACTGCCGGGCGTACGCGGACAGGGACTCCACGTAGCGGCGCTGGCCCTCGGCGAAGATCGTGTCGAAGGCCAGGCTGGACTTGCCGGACCCGGACAGACCGGTGAAAACGATCATGGCGTCGCGCGGCAGGTCGAGCGAGACGTCCTTCAGGTTGTGCTCACGCGCTCCACGCACGATCAGACGGTCAGACACAAGCTCACTCTCAGCCGTTCGAAGGGTTCAGGGACAGGCCCGATACAGGCTAACGAGGCCCACCGACAAAAACTTCCGGGCCGGATCCCGGGGTCCGCTTTCGAAAGTATATTCGACCGCCTCACACCCGACGAACGAGCGGTACCCACCCCAGGTCACGCGGACACGTGGTGGTCCGGGGTGCGAGGATCGGCGCATGAACGATTACCACGGCAACGTCCGCGTCGGCGGCCCCGCGCAGACCCACGAGCTGGCCCAGCTGATGATCTCGAAGGTCGCCGTCGGGCCGATGAACAACAACGCGTACCTGCTGCGCTGCCGGCAGACCGACGAGCAGGTGCTGGTCGACGCCGCCAACGACGCGCACACGCTGCTGACGCTGATCGGCGCCGCCGGGATCAGCCGGGTGATCACCACGCACCGCCACGGCGACCACTGGCAGGCGCTGGCCGACGTCGTCGCCGGCACCGGCGCGACCACGATCGCCGGCCGGTACGACGCCGAGGGCATCGACGTCCCGACCACCACCCAGGTCGAGGACGGCGACGAGATCTCCTTCGGCGCCGTCGGCCTCCGCGTCATCCATCTGGTCGGCCACACCCCCGGCTCCATCGCCCTCCTGTACGACGACCCGAAGGGCGCCCCGCACCTGTTCACCGGCGACTCCCTCTTCCCCGGCGGCGTCGGCAACACCCAGGGCGACGCCGAACGCTTCACCTCCCTGATCAACGACGTCGAGACCAAACTCTTCGACCGCCTCCCCGACGAAACCTGGGTCTACCCCGGCCACGGCGCCGACACCACCCTGGGCACCGAGCGCCCTCACCTGAGCGAATGGCGCGCGCGAGGCTGGTAGGGCCGCCGGCTCGGTCAGCCACCCAGGCTGACCGAGCACCCAAGGCGTGAGTACGAAGGTCGGCGCTCCTACGGCGTGAGTACGACGCTCAGCGTTGTGGCGCGGGAGGCGACATCTGTAGTGGCGACCAGGGCGCCGGCTGGCCCGTTCGGGACGGGGGCACCGCCGTCGCCGAGCAGCGCGCTGGTGCGGCCGCTGCCGGAGCCGATGCGTTCGTCTCGGGTGACTGCCGAAGCTGGTGCCGTCCAGTTGGTGGTGGTCGAGGACTTGTCGGCCCAGTAGGAGACGAGCCAGGAGCCGGCCGTGTTGACGGTGGCTGTGGGGGTGGCGTGTGACGTGGTGACGGTGGTCTCGGCTCGGGTGGTGACGACCGGCTGTGCGGTGCTGCCGCTGTAGGCGGCCAGCTGGAGGGTGACCTTCGTGTAGACGTCGAAGGTCAGCCGGACCGGCGTACCGGCGTCGGCGGCGGTGGCCGGCTTCCACCAGGCGAGGGTGCGTTGGGAGCTGTTGACCACGTTGGCGAGCTGGGTCCAGCCGGGTGGGCCGGTGATCGCCGTGGTGTTGGCGTTGAGCGAGGCGAAGAGCAGCAGCGAGTCACCAGTCTGTACGCCGCCAGGGACGGTTACGGTCGGCATCGTCGCGTTGCCGACGTAGCCGGTAGCGGCGCGGTAGCCGATGCCGGCCGAGGCGGCCACGGTGACAGGATGGCTGACCTGGTGGGTGAGTCCCCCACCATCGGTCACGGTCAGCGTCACGGTGTACGTGCCCGCGGCGGCGTACGTGTGGCTCGGCGCGACGCCGGTCCCCGTGCCGCCGTCCCCGAAGGTCCAGGCGTACGACGCGATCGGCCCCTCGGCGTCCGAAGAGCCTGAGCCGTCGAAGGCGCAGGACAGCGCACCGCACGACGACGTGAACGCGGCGACCGGCGCGGTGTTGCCAGCCGGCACGGTGTAGGCGAGGTGCAGCACCGGAGCGACCGAACCATCGGTCGACGCAGCCCGCCGCTCGCCGGTTCCGGTGAGCACGAAGCCCACCGCGTTGCCCTGGTTCCAGCCCGGTCTGTTCAGCACCTCCTGCACGACGGCGCGCAGGTCGGACGTCCGCTGAGCGGCTCCCGACTGACCGGAACCACTCCACGCGGGCGGAGCCCAGGTGGCTCGCGCCTGCGTCTTGGGGCGCGACGACACCGTGGTGGGCTGCACCGTGAACAGGCCAGTGTCGTTCTCGGCGATCCCCGCGACCTGCATCGACGTCGCACCGGAGTTCGACCCGCTCGACGTGAACTGGATCCACGCCTCGGTGATCGTCGCGCCGTCGGGCACGTCGACGTCGTCGAACCGCAGACCGATCGTCTGCGCCGTCGCTCCGGCGTTCGGGAGGTTCAGCGTCGACGACGCCCAGTCCGCGAATCCGGTCGGCTTCTGCTCGACGTCGTCGAAGGCCCGGATGGCGGGCACGTCCAGCGGCAGCGCACCGCCGGGAGCGACCACAGTCACCCGCACGTCGTCCGAGCCGGTCAGCGCGGAGTCGCTGCCGGACGCGCGGACGACGTACGTGCCGGGTGCGCTGAAGGTCGCGGCCGTCTCGGCCGCCGCCGGCGTCCCGAAGGTGACGGTCCCCGGTCCGCTCACCGTCTGCCAGCCGGCCGTCGTCGACGGCGCCGGCAGATCGTCGTCCCACACCTCGGCGCGCAGCGCGATCGGCGCGCCGACGTGCGTGGACCGGTCGGGCCCCGCAGACACGACCGGCACCAGGTTCGGGATCGGCGGCAGCGCCACCGACATCTCGTACAGCTTCCCGTCGTTCTCCGCCGGGTTCGTGTCGTTGTCGACGCCGCGGTCGACCAGGTAAAGGTTCCACTGCGACGGGTCCGCGGTGGCCGGCGCGACGGTGACACCGCCCACGAAGACCTCGTTCGAGGCGGAGATGTTGATCTTGTTGACCAGCATCAGGTTGCGGTTGAACTCGTACACCGTGTTGGAGTAGCTGTCGACGACCATCATCGTGTTCCGGCCGGGATGGAAGCCGATGCCTTCGGGGTCCAGTACGCCGTACCGGCCGATGTCGAACTCGGTGTCGACGTCGTCACCGGCCGGCGCGACCCCGTTGAAGAGGCCGTCCGGACCGGGCGACACCCGGTGGATGTTGTTGTCCGCGCCGTCGAGCACGAACAGCTCGCCGGTCGGCGGGAAGTACTCGATCTCCTCCGGGTCCTGGCTGAGGAAGCCCGCGGTGCTGAACGTCGTCCGCACGTCGTCGCCGGTGCCGTACCGCCCGTCCGTCCCGGCCGCGAGCTCGTACACCCGGAACTGGTCGTCGTCGCAGACGAACAGGTGCCCGTTGACCGGGTTGAACCCGACCCCGGCCGGTTCCTTCGTGTACGCCGTCGTCAGCCCGGTGTCCTGCATCACGCCGGCCCGGGTGATCTCGAACAGGTTGGCGCCGTCGAAGACGCTGACCTCGTCCACCTCCGCGTCCGAGATCAGCAGGTGGTCCCGCCCGGGCAGGTAGGTGATCCCCGACGGGTCCGGCATCGGCGGGTCCAGAGCGGACAGCTGGACCGTCCGAACCAGGTTCGCGGTCAGGTTGGCCGCCGCGGCCGGTGGCGCGGACAGGAAGACCAGCAAGGGCGCGAGCAGCAGCACCGCCACGGCGCCGGACAGGACAGCACGAATCGAACGCATGGTGTCACCCCCATCGACGCGGGTCCGGTTCCGATGCCCCCACCTTCACGGGCCCGCACTTCGCAACGTACCTGCGTCCGCGCCGGGGCACCAGACCGAAACGTAGTGACCAAGCAAGGTAATCTGGTCACAACGACAGGAGCCGCCATGGTCGTACGCCGTACCACCGTCGCCGTGACCGGCGCGACGATCTCCCTGCTGGAGTGGGCGCCGGCCGATCCGGTCGGGCCCACCGTCCTGCTGCTGCACGGCGGCGGCGCCGACAACGCCGAACTGTCCTGGGGCCAGACCGGCCCCGCGCTGGCGGACGCTGGTTTCCGCGTGGTCGCCCCCGACCACCCCGGCTTCGGCCAGAGCCCACGGGCCGGCTGGCCGCTGACCCAGCAGCGACTGATCCAGTACGTCGGTGAGCTCGTCCACGCGCTCGGCCTAGAGGACTACGTGATCGGCGGCCTGTCACTCGGCGGAGGCCTCACCCTCGGGCACCTGCTGGAACGCCCGGCGGGAGCTCGTGGCGCGCTGCTGCTGGGATCGTTCGGCCTCATGCCGCGGCTCACCGACGGCCCGTTCAGCAGGCTGAACCAGCTCGCCACCTATGCCCTCCTGCGCAGCGGAGTACTGGCCGCCCTCACCCGCTCGTACGCGCGCAACGCCGCCGCGATGGAGCGCGGGCTGCGCTCGATCGTCCGCAACCCAGCGGCACGGACGACGGAACTCGTCAGCGCCGTGGTCGAGGAAGCCGCAACGGGCCAGAGCCTGCGGACGTTCGGCGCGTGGCAGCGCGATCAGGTGCTGTGGAACGGACTCCGCACCGACTACACGAGCCGGCTGGCACAGATCCAGGTCCCGGTGCTGCTCGTCCACGGCGACCACGACAGCGGCGTACCGATCGCTCGGGCGCGGGCCGCCGCTGGGCTCCTGCCGAACGCGACCCTGCTGACGGTCCCGGAGGCGGGGCACTGGGTCCAGCGCGATCGTCCGGACCTGGTGGTCCCGGCTCTGCAGGACTTCCTCCGAGGGCTCGGCTGATGCCCCGGCCGCTCGTCCCGAACCGGCGCGAACGTCTGCTCGACGCCGCCGAGGACCTGGTGCTGGATCGCGGCTTCGACGCGATGAGCGTCGCCGAGATCGCGGCGCGGGCCGGGGTCGGCAAGGGCGCCGTGTACCTGGAGTTCGCGGGCAAGCGCGAGATCCTCGACGCGCTGCTGCGTCGTGGGACCGAACGCCTGCGAACCAGGGCGGCCGTCGGTGACCGGCCACGACTCGGTACGGCGTACCGCGCCGCCGTACGGGTTCTGCTCGAGGACCGGTTGATGACCGCGGCCTTCCTGGACGACCGTGGCGTGCTCGGGAGCCACGTCGAGGCGGTGACCGACGGCCGGTACCGCGAACGCCACCAGGGCGTGGTCGCATGGCTGCGCGACCTGCAGGCACAGGGGATGCTCGTCGCGGACGTCGATCCCGAGCACGTCGCGCTGGCGTTGTCGAGCGCGACGATCGGACTGCTGTCGGCGGCGCGACTGGTCGGGCCGCTCAGCGCGGCCGAGCTCGAGGGGGCGCTCGACGCGCTCGCCCGGATGGCCACGACGTTCGAGACCTGACGGCGTACGGGTCCTGGGCAAAACGACGAAGGGCACCGGCGCGATGCCGGTGCCCTTCGTACGCTGTCGGGCTGGCCAGACTTGAACTGGCGACCCCCGGTCCCCCAGACCGGTGCGCTACCAACTGCGCCACAGCCCGAACCGCAAGCTCCAGCAGGAGCGAGCGGGTAAACCTTACCCCATCATCCGGAGTACTTTCGCACCGCCCCGATCAGCGTTTCGCCTTCTTCTGCCGGGCCCGGATCTGGACGTGCACCGGACTGCCGACGAAGCCGAAGTCCTCGCGCAGCCGTCGTTCGATGAACCGCTGGTACGACGGCTCGATCTGCCCGGAGGTGAAGATCGCGAAGGTCGGCGGCATCGTGGTGGCCTGGGTGCCGAACAGGATCTTCGGCTGCTTGCCCGAGCGCACCGGATGGGGGTGCGCGGCAACCAACCGGCCGAGGAACGCGTTCAGCTGGCCGGTCGGGACGCGGGTCTGCCAGCCGTCCAGCGCGGCCTCGATGGCCGGCACCAGCTTCTCCATGTGCCGGCCGGTCAGGGCGCTGATGTTCACCCGGGGCGCCCAGCGCAGCTGGACCAGGTCGCGGTCGATCTCCTTCTCCAGGTAGTACCGGCGGTCCTCGTCGACCATGTCCCACTTGTTGTAGGCGATCACCAGGGCCTTGCCGGCCTCCTCGACCATGTCCATGATCCGCAGGTCCTGCTCGGTCATCGGCTCGGAGGCGTCGACCACGACCACGACCACCTCGGCGCGCTCGATCGCGCTGTTGGTCCGCAGGCTGGCGTAGTACTCGTGGCCCTGGACGTTCTTCACCTTCCGCCGGATGCCGGCGGTGTCGATGAACCGGTACTGCTTCTCGCCGAGCGTGATCAGCTCGTCGACCGGGTCGACGGTGGTGCCGGACACGTCGCTGACGACGACCCGGTCCTCCTTGGCGACCTTGTTCAGCAGCGAGGACTTGCCGACGTTCGGCTTGCCGACGATGGCGACCCGGCGCGGTCCCCCGGTCTCGGCGTCGCGCTCCGGCGGCGCCTCCGGCAGAGCGGCCAGTACGGCGTCCAGCATGTCGCCGGTACCGCGGCCGTGCATGGCCGAGATCGGGAACGGCTCGCCGATCCCCAGGCTCCACAGGTTCATCGCCTCGGACTCGATGCGCTGGTCGTCGACCTTGTTCGCGGCCAGCACCACCGGCTTGCCGGACTTGCGCAGCACCCGGACGACGGCCTCGTCGGCGTCGGTGATCCCGACGGTCGCGTCCACGACGAACAGCACCGCGTCGGCGGCGTTGATCGCGACCTCGGCCTGGGCCGCGACCAGCGCGGCCATCCCGACCGCGTCCGGGTCCCAGCCGCCGGTGTCGACGACCGTGAAGGAGCGGCCGGCCCAGTCCGCGTCGTAGGAGACCCGGTCCCGGGTGACGCCCGGGGTGTCCTCGACGACCGCCTCGCGGCGGCCGATGATGCGGTTCACCAGCGTCGACTTGCCGACGTTCGGGCGGCCCACGATCGCCAGGACGGGCACGGGGCCGGTGTCGTCGTCGCGCGACGGCTCGGCGTCGTACTCGTAGCCGGTGGGCAGGTCACTCATCAGGATCCTTCTGGTCTGGCTTGCCCGGAAGCGGGTGGCCGGTGGCTGCGACGGCGGCCTGGACATGCGCCCGCAACACGTCGCCGATCTGGTCGGCCACCGCCCGTACGTCGGTGTGCCTCCTGGGAAAGGGTACGCGCTCGACCGTGAAAGGTTCGCCGTACACGACGTCGACCGGGCTCCCCTTGGGGGGATACCGCTCCACGCTGCCGCCCGGCAGCCGGGTCCCGAGCAGCGCCACGGGCAGGATCGGGGCGCCGGTGACCATCGCCAGGTAGGCGACACCGACCCGGATCTTGCGGAAGTCGCCGCGGCCGCGGGTGCCCTCGGGGTAGATGCTCATCACGTTGCCGTCCCGGAGCACCTTGATCGCCTTCCGGATCGCCAGCACGTCGTACGTCGTCCGGTCGACCGGGATCTGACCGACCAGGTGCAGGAACTTGCCCTGCGCGCCGTGGAACGCCTCGATCTTGCCGAGCTGGTGCAGCATCCGGGGCGCGGTCGCGCCGAGCAGCGGGCCGTCCAGCAGCCCCAGGTGGTTCGGCGCGAGCAGCACCGGACCGGTCAACGGGAACCGCTCCTGGTGGTGCACGGTCAGGTCGTAGCGGTGCCGCAGGTAGACGCCGACGATGTGACGCATCACACCGCCGAGCCGGTACGGCAGCCGCGGCAGGTCGTCGGTGCGCGGCAGTTCCTGGTGCCTGGTCAGTTCTGCAGTCATGGGGCCTCCCGGCCTGGACTGAGGAGCGCAGGGAGCGAAGCGACCGGAGCGACGAGGGAAGGCCGGGAGTTCCAGCCCCATGACTCGCCGTGCCGGAGGCGCGGCATCGGTACTGTCATGACTCCCGCGGGTCGCGTGGCGGCGCGGCCTCGGCCTCCTTCGCGAGCCGGCTGATCACGTCGATGACCTCCTCCAGGGACAGGTGGGTGGAGTCGATCGTCACCGCGCCGTCCGAGGCGACCTCGAACTGCGAGACCGTGGCGTCGTCGGCGTCGCGGCGGACGATCTGGTCGCGCAGCTGCTCGGCGGTCAGCGCGCCCTCGGCCAGCTCGGCCTTGCGGCGGGCCATCCGGGCGTCCTGGTCGGCGGTCAGCAGCACCTTGAGCTCGGCGTCGGTGGCCACCACGGTGGCGATGTCGCGGCCCTCGACGACGATCCCGCCGCCCGGCTGGGCGTCGTCGATGATCGCGCGCTGGCGGCGGATCAGCTCGGCCCGGACGTCCAGGTTGGTGGCGATCCTGGAGACGTTCTCGCTGATCCGCGGGTCCCGGATCGCCTCGGTGACGTCGGTGCCGTCGGCGGTGAAGTGCGCCAGGCCGGGGTCGGTGCTGATCCCCAGGTCGACCGCGCGGGCCCGGTCGGCGACCGCGGCGGTGTCGGTCAGGTCGAGCCCGGCCTCCAGCGCGGACCAGGTCACCGCGCGGTACATCGCACCGGTGTCGAGGTACTTCAGCCCCAGTCTGGTGGCCACTCCGCGGGCCGTGCTCGATTTTCCGGAACCGCTCGGGCCGTCGACTGCGATGATCATGGCCCGAAGGTTACCGGTGCACGGACCAACCGCGCTCGGTCAGTACGTCGACCAGCTGGTCGACCGAGGCCGGTTTGACCGCCAGCTCGACCTCACCGACCGGGCGGCCCGGGCTGTGGTCGATCCGCAGGTCCTCGACGTTGGCGCCGGACGCGGCGGCGTCGGCGAACAGCCGGGCCAGCTGGCCCGGGCGGTCGGGGATCGTCACCAGGACGGGGACCAGCTCGATGTGCGGCGTGCCGTGCTTGCCGGGCACTCGGACCGCACCGGAGACACCACGCCGGAGTACGGCGGTCACCTCGTCGTCGGTCTTTTCCTTGCTCAGGGCAATCAACAGCCGGTCGAGCTCGTCGCGGATCTGCTCCAGCAGGCCGCTCAGCGCGGGCGAGTTGGCGGCCACGATCTGCGTCCACATCCCCGGGTCGCTCGCGGCGATCCGGGTGACGTCGCGAACCCCCTGACCGGACAGCTCCAGGTGCTCGGTCGGCGCGTCCACCAGCGTGCCCGCGGCGAGCGACGACATCAGCTGCGGCAGGTGCGAGACGCGGGCGACGGCGAGGTCGTGGTCCGGGACGGACAGCTCGACGGTTCGCGCGCCGCAGGCCTCGGCGAGCCGCCGGACCAGCTCGACGGCCGTCGGGTCGCTGGTCTCGTGCGGGGTGATCGCCCAGGTCGCGCCCTCGAACAGGTCGGCGCGGCCGGCCAGCGGGCCGTTGCGCTCCGAGCCCGCCATCGGGTGGCCGCCGACGTACCGGGCGAGGTCCTCGGGCTTGCTCAGCGCGCGGGCGTCCGCGAGCGGCTTGCCCTTGACGCTCGCGGCATCGGTGACGACGGCGTCGGTCTGCGCGAGTTGCTCGGCGATCACCGCACCGACGTGGTCCGGCGGTACGGCGACGACGACCAGCTGCGGCTCGAGCTGCACCAGCCGCGAGCCGGCGCCGATCCGCTCAGCCATCAGCGCGTTGTCCGGGTCGCCGTCGATCAGCTCGACGACGACACCGAGCCGGGCCAGCGCCAGGCCGATCGACGTACCGATCAGGCCGGTCCCGACGATCCGGACGGGGCCGCGAAGCGCGGTCGCCCCGGGCTCCGCAGGCGTCGGGGAGACTGCGGGCGACGCCCCGGCCGCTGCGGGCGTTGCCGGGGTCAGCGGGTCGGTCACTGGGCGCCCGTCAGATCGGGGCGCAGCGCGGTGGCGCCGTGCAGGTAGACGTGCTGGATCTTCTCCCGCGACCGCGGCGACTCGGTGTGCAGCATCATCCGGACCACCCGCGGCAGCGCGTGCGGGACCGCGATCTCCTGCATGCACATCAGCGGTACGTCGGTCAGCCCGATCTGCCGGCCGGCCACCGCGGGAAACTCCGAGCTCAGGTCCGGCGTGACGGTGAACAGGATGCTGATCAGGTCCTCCGAGGCCAGGTCGTTCGCCTCCAGCACCGCCCGGACCAGCTCCGCCGTCCGCTCGAGCAGGTGCTCCCGCTCGTCCGCGTCCAGCTGGGTGGCACCCCGGATCGCCCGTACCGCCACTGTCCTGCCTCCTCGATCAGCCCGTCCGCACCCGTTCGGCGCTGGACATCAGTCTCAACATTAGGTCAGACCGTTTGTTCCGTGCTCCGGTGTCTCGCCGTTCGTGCCCCCGAACGGCGAGAACCGGTCTCAGGCCTGCGCGGTCTGCGCCTCCGCCGCGTCCACCGTCTGCTCCAGCAGCAGCGCGATCGTCATCGGCCCGACGCCGCCCGGAACGGGCGTCAGCAGGCTCGCCACCGCGGCGGCCTCCTCGGCGTGCACGTCGCCGACGTTGCCTTCGTTGTACCCGGCATCGACCACGACCGCGCCCGGCTTCAGCCAGTCACCGCGGACGAAGTTCGGCCTGCCGACCGCGGCCACCACGACGTCGGCCTGACGGACCAGCTCGGGCAGGTTCGTGGTCCGCGAGTGCGTGTAGGTGACGGTCGCGTTCGATGCCAGCAGCAACATTCCGGCCGGCTTGCCGAGGATCGGGCTGCGGCCGATCACCACGGCGTGCGCACCGGCCAGCGGTACGTCGTACGCCTGCAGCAGCCGCAGGATCCCGCCGGGTGTGCAGGACCGGAAGCCCGGCTCCCCGAACGCCATCGCGGCGAACGAGTGCATGGTGACGCCGTCGACGTCCTTGGCCGGCGCGATCGCCTCGAACGCGGCCCGCTCGTCGATCTGGGCCGGCACCGGGTGCTGCAGCAGGACCCCGTGCACGGTCGGGTCGTCGGACAGCCTGGTCAGCTCGGCGACCAGCTCGTCGGTGGTGGTCGACGCGGGCAGCACGACGCTGACCGAGCCGATCCCGGCCTTCTTGCTGCGGTTCTGCTTCATCCGCACGTACGTCGCGGAGGCGGGGTCGTCCCCGACCAGCACGGTCGCGAGACACGGCTGCACCCCGGTCTCGTCCTGCAGCTTCTGGGCGCGGACCGCGGCCTGGGCCACCATGTCGGCGGCGAGGTCGGTCCCGATCATCGGACGGGCGGTGGTTTCTGAGGTCATGCGGCGCGCTCCTTCGGGCGTCGGCGAGTTTCTCGTCGGGTGCCCAGGCGCGCGGCTGCAGCCGGAAGTCCGGCGGGCCGTTCCCCGGTGGTGGCCCACCTGAACGCCAGTAGCGGCCCGTCGGCCAGTTTACCCGGCGTACGACGCCGGTCCTCTCGTCACTCGCGGATGCCGATCGCGTCCACCGGCCGATGGCGCAGCACCCGGCGGGTGGGCAGCATGATCGCGAGCAGGCCGAGCAGGACCACTCCACCCGCGGTGAGCGCGGTGGTGACCGGTGAGATCGCCGGGATCACCGACGCCCCCTCGCTCAGCCCGACCGTGACCCCGACCATCGGCGGCAGGCACAGCAGCGCGCTCACCACCAGTGCGACCCCGATCACCACGGCCGACTCGACCAGCATCATCCGGCGGACCTGCCGCTGGCCGAGGCCGACCAGGCGGAGCAGCGCGAACTCACGCCGCCGGGCCGTCGTACTCATCACCAGGCTGTTGGCGACGTTGATCGCGACGTAGCCGAAGAGCGCGGCGAGCAGGATCAGGTTCGTCCACCGGTTGAGGTCGAGGCCGGCCTGCTGTGCCTCCGCCATCGTCTGGCGGTCGGCGAGCACCACCCCGGCGTCACCCGCGAACTGCCTGGTCAAGGTGCCGGCCAAGGCGTTCGGGTCGACCCCGGCCTCGGCCCGGACCAGCACCGAGTCGTCCAGCCGCGTGGACAGGTGGTCGAGCAGTACGTCGCGCGGCAACGTCACGTCTCCGAAGCCCATGCCGTTGTGGTAGATCGCCACCACGACAGGTGTCAGCCGCGTACCGTCACCGAGGTACACCTCCACCTCGCGACCCAGACCGCTCCTGGTCTGCTGCGCGGCGGACTCACTGAGTGCGACCGTTCCCTGATCCGTCAGCCGGCCGAGGTCGCCTTCGCGAACGTCCAGGTCGAGCGTGCTCCCCAGATCCGTCGCCTCCACGCCCTGCGCCGCGAAACCCAGCACGGACTGCGTCGAGCCGTCACCGAGGTCGGTGTACCTGATCGTCGCCGGTCCCCTGGTCACCGCCGTGGCCGTCCGTACGCCGGCCGTCGCGCTGATCTCGTCGACCAGGCCGGGTGACAGGCCCGCGCCGGCACTGGCCACCACCAGATCGGCGACCACGCCCTGCTCCGCCTGGCGGCCGGCCTCCTTGACCTGCGCGGCGCCGACCGAGACCTGCACGATCATGATCGTGATCGCCAGCACCAGCGGTACGACGGCGCCGGCCACCCGGCGCGAGTTCTGGGTGAGGTTGGCCGCGGCCAGGTAGCCCGCCGCACCGCCGCCTCGTCGCAGCACCGGACCGGCGACGGTCAGCGCGCCCTGCACGATCCGCGGGCCGAGCAGCGCCACGGCGATCACCAGGATCAGCGACGAGGTCGCCGCGACGATCGTGCCGACCTCACCGGCGACGAACACCGGGACCGCGCACATCACCAGGCCGCCCGCCAGCAGGACGAGCCCGATCAGCGTCCGCACCGGACCGAGCCGCGGCGTCTCCACACTCGACTCCCCCAGCGCCTCGACCGGGCGGATCCTGACCGCTCTCCGCGCCGACATCCAGCCCGCCAGCCGGGCCGTCAGGACCGACAGCAGCACCGCGGCCACGACGGGGATCGGCAGCAGTGAGAGCCCGTAGTCGGCCGGGATCACCCCGATCCTGACGAACGCCGTCCGCAGCAACCACACGAGCCCGTAGCCGAGCACCGCGCCGGGCACCGACGCGGCCAGCGCGACGATCAGGATCTCGGCGCCGATCATCCGGTGCACCTGCCCGGGTGTGGCGGCGACCGCGCGGAGCAGCGCGAACTCGCGCCGTCGCTGCTGGATCGACAGCCCGAGCGTGCCGGCCACCACGAACATCGCGACGATCGCCGCGATGCCCCCGAACGAGCCCGCCACCGCCATCAGCAGCCCGGAGGCTGCCGACGAGTCCTTAAACTCCAGCTTGCCCTTGTCGTCGCCGGTGGCCGTGGTCACCGAGTCGCCCAGCCGCTGCTCGATCGCGTGCGCGAGGTCCCCCTGGTCGACGCCCGGTGCGGCCAGCACGCCCACGGCGTACAGCAGGCCGGGCCTGCCGGACAACTGCCTGGCCACGTCGTCGGTGAACAGGACGACCGGTTCACGGAACGAACCGCGCGGCGGATCGACGATGCCAGTGAGCCGGTACGACGCCGGTCGCGACCCCACCGCGATCTTGACCTGGTCGCCGATCGCGTAACCGCCGGCCGCCACCGCGTCCCGGTCGAGCGCGACGTCGGACCGGCCGGTGGGCAGCGCGCCGGCCCGCACGGACAAGGGGCCGAGGGCAACGGAACCGCGGCCGTGGCCGAACGGCGTACCGCCTTGCTCGCCGTGGACCAGCGCGCCGGACTTGCCGAGCAGGGTGAGGCGGAACGAGTAGTCCGGTACGGCGTGGGCGACGCCGGGGACCGCCGCGATCTCGGCCAGCCGGCTCGCCTCCAGCGGGACGTGGTCGCCGAAGTCGGCGTCCGGCGACTCGGCGACGGCGAGCCGCTGGTCGGCCGCGACGACGACCGACGCACCGGCGTACCGCTCGGGGCTGATCCCGGCGAGCAGACCGGACTGCAGCAGGAGTCCGCACGCGGACAACAGCGCGGCACCGCAGAACAGGGCGACGAAGGCACCGGCGAACCCGGTCCATCGGGACTTGACCGTGCTCCAGGCGAAGTCGAACACGGTCACCACTCCCCGAGGTGCGTCAGGTGCGCGGCGACGGTGTCGGCCGTCGGGTCGGTCAGCTCGCCGGCCAGCCTGCCGTCGGCCAGGAACACCACCCGGTCGGCCCACGACGCGGCGATCGGGTCGTGCGTCACCATCAGGATCGTCTGCCCGAGTGAGTCGACCAGCGACCGCATCAGCTGCAGGACCTGCTTGCCGGTCCGCGAGTCGAGCGCTCCGGTCGGCTCGTCGGCGAACACCGCCTCCGGCCGGGTGACCAGCGCCCGGGCGATCGCGACCCGCTGCTGCTGACCTCCGGACAGCTCGCTGGGCCGATGGGTGAGCCGGTCGGTCAGGCCGACCTCGCGCACGACCAGGGCCAGCCACGCCTCGTCCACCGGTACGCCGGAGAAGCGCAGCGGCAACGTGATGTTGTCGCGGACCGACAGCGACGGGATCAGGTTGTAGGCCTGGAAGACGAACCCGATCCGGGTCCGGCGCTGCACGGTCAGCTGCTTCTCGTCGAGCCGGGTCAGCTCGGTGTCGCCGAGCCAGACGGTGCCGGAGGTCGGCCGGTCGAGCCCGGCCGCGCAGTGCAGGAACGTGCTCTTGCCCGACCCCGACGGTCCCATCACCGCCGTGAAGCTCCCCCGCCGCAGGCCGAGCGAGACGCCGTCGAGGGCCTGCACCCGGGTCGTCCCGGTCTGGTAGGTCCTGGTCACCGAGTCCAGCGTGACCGCGTACGCCGGAGCGTCCGCGACCAGGACCGCGGCGCCGCCGGTCTGCTTGTCGCGCCCTCTGCGTGCCTTGAACATGTGACCAACCTTCCGAACCGTGCGAGACGTAGCAGGACGCCTCTCACGCTAGAAAGATCGGGCCTTCAGCACAGTCCAGCCAGAACCCGGCTTCGGGGTACAGCCAGCTCCACCATCGGGTCGTTCGGCGGCGATCAGCTCGGGTCGGCGAACCAGTCGCGGCACTCGTCGAGCCCGCTGATCTCCACCTTCGGCCGCTCGACGCCCAGCCAGTCCTCGCGCGTGAGCCGCAGCCGGTCGGAGACCACCGGCTCGCCGTGCAGCACGTCCCGCGAGATCCCGTCGGGCCGGTACCCGAGCTTCCGCGACACGCCCTGCGACCCGGCATTGTCCTCAAACACCTCGGTCCGCGCCGCCACCGCGTCCAGCCCTTCGAACGCGAGGTCCAGCAGACCGACCCGCGCCTCCGTGCCGTACCCGTGCCGCTGGTGCTCCAGCCCGAGCCACGACCACGTCTTCACCTCACGCAGTACGCCGTACTCGCTGCCCATCAGCCCGACCATCCCGAGCGGCGTCCCGTCGCGGAAGACGCCGAGCTCCAGCTCCCACTCGTCCTTCGTCCACGCTCCGAGGTGCGCCCAGTACTGCTGCATGACCCGCCGCGCCCGCTCGACCGGCTCGTCGGGCCACGCCGTCAGGAACGGGTGCTCCCCCGGCCGGCTGATCCCGCCGGCCGCGACCTCGGCGATCGCCGCCAGTTCCTCGTCGGTCGGTGGCCGCAGCACCAGCCGCTCGGTGGTCAGCCGGAGGTTCCGCAGGGGCCAGTACGTCGTCAGCACGCTCGTCATCCTCGGGGCGAGGCGCCGCGCAGGCAAGCGGATTTCAGAGCAGGCCGGCGTGGTCCAGCGCCCGGTACGCCGCGTCGACCCCGGTCATCGCGCCGGGCGTCCGCAGCTCCTGCCGCAACTCGTCGACGGTCAGCTCGATCGGGACGATGTCCTCGAACTCGTCCAGGTCCTGCTGCTCGGTGCGGACGCAGTCGCGCGCGATCGCGACGTACTTGGGGTACGTCGAGGAGGCGGCGGACCAGATCCAGCCGGCCACCTCGATCGAGCCGCAGGTGTAGCCGGTCTCCTCGGCGAGCTCCCGCCGGCCGGCGTCGGCCGGGTCCTCCCCCGGGTCGATCAGGCCGCCGGGGAGGTTGGTCACGACCTGGTCGGGGCCGGCCCGGAACAGCCGGATCGCGACGACCCGGCCCTCCGGGGTGAGCGGGAGCACGGTGATCCCGCCGGCGACGCCCGCGGTCTGCCGGGGGCCGAAGACGTCCCAGTCGGCTTCGCGCCCGTTCGGCAGCCGGTATCGCCGGGAGTTCACGGTGAGGAAGCCGTCGTACACGGTCTTCTCGCTCAGCAGCTCCCAGGGCTTCGGGTCGGCTGAACGAGAGGTGCCGCCCGCTCCCTGACCGGGAGTGGGCGGCACCTGCGGTTCGTCGGTCACTTGGTGTCTTCCGGCTCCTCCGGCGGGGCGACCGGCGCGTCGTCGTCCTCGGACGCCGTCGCGTCGCTCTCGTAGGACCCGCCGTTCACCGTGTCGTCGGTGTGCGGAGCGGGCTCCGACGGCGCCGTGTCCGGCCGCGACTCGGACAGGATCCGGGCCAGCGTCTCCTCCGAGATCCGCTTGAACTTGCGGACCTGCGTACGGGTCCGGTCGAGAATGGCGACCTCGATCTGGTCCGGCTCCAGCTGGCGGACCTCGCTGGAGTCGTGCCCGAGCGCGTCCACGGCCAGCCGCAGCGCGCCGGCCAGCGAGATGCCCTCGGAGTAGTGCTCACCGACGTACTCCGCGACCTGCTCGGCCGGGCCACCCATCACCGCGTAGCCGCGGACGTCGGCGATCGAGCCGTCGTAGGTGAGCCGGTAGATCTGGTCCTCGGCGGTGCTGTTGCCGACCTCGGCGACCAGGATCTCCACCTCGAGCGGCTTCTCACCACCGGAGGAGAAGATCGCGCCGAGGGTCTGCGCGTACGCGTTGGCCAGCGCACGGCCGGTGACGTCGCGGCGGTCGTAGGAGTACCCGCGCATGTCGGCCAGGCGCACGCCGGCGATCCGCAGGTTCTCGAACTCGTTGTACCGCCCGACGGCCGCGAAGGCCATCCGGTCGTAGATCTCGGCCACCTTGTGCAGGGCGGGCGACCGGTTCTCGGCCACGAACAGGATGCCGTCGGCGTACTGCAGCGCGATCGCGCTGCGGCCCTTGGCGATGCCCTTGCGGGCGAAGTCCGCCCGGTCCCGCATCAGCTGCTCGGGTGAGACGTAGAACGGAGTGCTCATTCGTGTTCCTCTACTCGCTCGTCGTGGGGGTGTCTGGTGATTCCGCGCCGTAGCGAGCAGGTGCCCGGTGCGGTAGCTCGCCGTGCGGGAGACGAGCGTGGCGATGCGAAGCATCGTGAGCTTGGCTCCCGCACGGCGAGATGCCGTGCCGGGTGCCGCGCAGTAGGCGGGGAATCACCAGACACCCCCATAGGCTCAGGACAGCGGAGCGGCGGGGCCGTCGGGACGCTGCAGCCGGGCACCGACCACGGTGTCGACGATCTCGCCGACCTCGTTCTCGGGCAGCCGCTGGTAGCCGTCGGCCGTGACCACGCCGATCACCGGGAAGATCCGCCGGGCCATGTCCGGGCCACCGGTCGCCGAGTCGTCGTCGGCCGCGTCGTACAGCGCCTGGATGGTCGCCGTCACGCACTCGGTCGCGGTCATCCCGTCGCGGTAGAGCTTCTTCAGCGAGCCGCGGGCGAACAGCGAGCCGGAGCCGACGCTGTGGAAGGCCTGCTCCTCGTACCGGCCACCGGTCGGGTCGTAGGAGAAGATCCGGCCACCGGAGATGTCGTGGTCGTAGCCCGCGAACAGCGGGACCACGGCCAGGCCCTGCATCGCCATCGCCAGGTTGCCCCGGATCAGCGCGCTCAGCCGGTTCGCCTTGCCGTCGAGCGACAGCGTGGTGCCCTCGAGCTTCTCGTAGTGCTCCAGCTCGACCTGGAACAGCCGCACCATCTCGATCGCGAGACCGGCCGAGCCGGCGATCCCCACGCACGAGTACTCGTCGGCCGGGAACACCTTCTCGATGTCACGCTGGGCGATGATGTTGCCCATCGTGGCGCGCCGGTCGCCGGCCATCACGACACCACCGTCGAAGGTGGCCGCGACGATCGTCGTACCGTGCGGGACGTCTTTGGACAGGTCACCTGTCCCCAGGGACCGCCGGCCAGGGAGCAGGTCGGGCGCGTGCCCGGCCAGGAAGTCCATGAACGACGAGCCACCTGGGGTCAGGAAGGCTTCCGGCAACCGGCCGGAGGCATCGAATGTCATCTAGCGGTTCACTCCCCACCCTTTTGCACGAAGCCGCGGACGAACTCCTCCGCGTTCTCCTCGAGCACCTCGTCGATCTCGTCGAGGATCGAGTCGACGTCCTCGTCGAGCCGTTCCTTGCGCTCGGCGACGTCCTCCGACGCCTCGACCTGCTCGACCTCTTCCTCGCTGGTCGAACGCTTGGGCTGCTTGTGCTGCTGCCCACCGTCTTTCGCCATCGCACACCTCCTAGAACCGCGGCGGAGAGCCGCCCAACCGACTCTCCTACTGCGACCCTACCCGCCCGCACCCCCAGTAATGGTGCGAACCAGGTCACTGGCGGTGTCGCATTGGTCAAGAAGCGCTCCGACGTGCGCTTTCGTGCCCCGCAGCGGATCGAGAGTAGGGATTCTCTGCAACGATTCCTTGCCCGGGAGATCGAAGATCACCGAGTCCCAGGAGGCGGCCGCGACCTGCCCGGCGTACTGCTGCATGCAGCGGCCGCGGAAGTAGGCGCGGGTGTCGGTCGGCGGGTGCGAGACCGCCATCCGGATCTCCTCGTCGGTGACGAGCCGCTGCATCCGGCCGGCCTTGACGAGCTTGAAGTACAGCCCCTTGTCCGGGCGCAGGTCGGCGTACTGGAGATCGACCAGGGCCAGCTTGGAGTCGTCCCAGGCCAGGTCGTCGCGGTCACGGTAGGACTGCAGCAGCTTCAGCTTGGCGACCCAGTCGAGCTGGTCGGCCAGCCGCATCGGGTCGATCGCGAGCTGGTCCAGGACCTGCTCCCAGCGGTGCAGCACGTCCTTGGTCTGCCGGTCCGCGTCGTCGCCGTACTTGTCCTCGACGTACTTGCGGGCCTGCTCGAGGTACTCCGTCTGGAGCTGGACGGCGGTCAGCTTGCGGCCGTCCTTGAGCGTCATCAGGTGCGTGCAGGAGGGGTCGTGGCTGATCTCGTGCAGCGCGGTGACCGGCCGGTCGACGCTCAGGTCGTCGGTCAGCCAGCCGTCCTCGATCATCGACAGCACCAGCGACGTCGTCCCGACCTTCAGGTACGTCGAGATCTCGGACAGGTTCGCGTCGCCGATGATCACGTGCAGCCGCCGGTACCGGTCCGGGTTGGCGTGCGGCTCGTCGCGGGTGTTGATGATCGGGCGCTTCAGCGTCGTCTCCAGGCCGACCTCGACCTCGAAGTAGTCGGCGCGCTGGCTGATCTGGAAGCCGTGCCCGGCGCCGTCCTGGCCGATCCCGACCCGGCCGGCGCCGGTGACCACCTGACGGCTCACGAAGAACGGCGTCAGGTGCCGCACGATCGACGCGAACGGCGTCGAGCGGCGCATCAGGTAGTTCTCGTGCGACCCGTACGACGCGCCCTTGTTGTCGGTGTTGTTCTTGTACAGGTTCAACTGCGGCGCGCCCGGGATCTGGCGGGCCTGCCGGGCGCCCTCCATGATCACCAGCTCGCCGGCCTTGTCCCAGACCACGACGTCGCGCGGGTTCGTGCACTCCGGCGCGGAGTACTCCGGGTGCGCGTGGTCGACGTACAGCCGGGCGCCGTTGGTGAGGATGACGTTGGCCAGGCCGGTCTCCTCGTCGGTGAGCTGGCTGGAGTCGGCCACCTCCCGGCTCAGGTCGAAGCCGCGCGCGTCCCGCAGCGGGTGCTCCTCGTCGAAGTCCCACCGGGTCTTGCGCGCCAGCGGCTGCGTCTGGGCGTAGCCGTTCACCACCTGGCTCGAGGTCAGCATCGGGTTCGCCCCGGGCTGGCCGGGCACCGAGATCCCGAACTCGGTCTCGGTCCCCATGATCCGCCGCACACTCATGTCCACGAGCCTACGCGGTCCGGCCGACCAAAGCGGCGCTCCGAGCCGTGTGAGACTGCGGGGATGGACGAACTCGTTGCCCTGGTGGACGCCCACGGCGTGGTCTGCGGTTCCGCTCCGCGGTCGGTGATGCGCCGCGACAACCTGCGGCACTCCGCGACCGGCGTACTGGTCCGGAACGCCGCCGGAGACGTCTACGTGCACCGCCGGACGCCGACCAAGGACGTCTACCCGGCCCGCTACGACTTCATGGCCGGCGGCGTCGTCGCGGCCGGTGAGGACCCGTACGACGCCGTACGGCGCGAGCTGGCCGAGGAGCTCGGCATCAGCGGCGTGAAGCTCGAGAAGCTGCCCGAGGGCGACTACACCGACGAGTTCACCAACTACCACGCGTACCTGTACGCGTGCCGCTGGGACGGCCCGGTCGAGCACCAGCCGGAGGAGGTCGACTGGGGTGCCTGGATGCCGCTGCCGGAGCTGATCGCCCGGCTGGACGACCCGGAGTGGCCGTTCGTCCCGGACACCACCGCACTGCTCGGCGGCTACCTGCGCACGCTGTAGGCAACCTTTTCCCGGCCGGGCGGTCACTACCCGGTGTGAACATCATCCTGACCGACGAGACGGAGTACTCGATGGCGGCCGGGCCACCTGGCGACAGCGCGCTCTGGGACCGCCTGCGCGACGGCGACCGCGAGGCGCTCGGCCTGCTCTTCGACCGGTACGCCGACGACGTGCACGCGTTCGCCTTCCGGCGGACAGCATCGTGGGCGGCGGCCGAGGACGTGGTGCAGACGACGTTCCTCAGCACCTGGCGGCGCTTCGAGCGGAACCCACCGAGCCCGCTGACCGCGCCGTCGGCGCGCGGCTGGCTGCTGGTCGTCGCGGCGAACGAGTGCCGAACGCTGCATCGCGCGACCCGGCGGCTGCGCGGCCTGGTCGAGCGACTGCCGGCGCCGTACGACCAACCCGACCACGCGGCCGCTGTGGCCCAGCGGCTCGACGACGAGCGCCGGATGTCCGCCGTACGGCGTGCGCTCGCCAAGCTCCCCCGGCACGAGCAGGAAACGCTCGAGCTCGTCGTCTGGGCCGGCCTGACCATCGCGGAGACCGCTGCCGCCCTCGGAGTCCCCGAAGGCACCGTCAAGGCCCGCCTGCACCGCACCCGCCGCCGCTTCCCCGACCTGCTGTCGCGGGTCGCGCTGACCGAGGAGCTCTCGTGAACACCCAGCTCGAACCACCCCGCGTCCCCCCGCTCGCTCCCGAGCGCAGAGCCCAGCTGCGCGCCCGTGTGCTCGACCAGACCGAGCGCAGCGCCACACCGTCCCGGCGCCGCTGGGTGGCCCCGGCAATCGCCGTCGCAGCCGTCAGCGCTGTTGTGGTCGGCAGCGTTGCCGTTTCCAACCGGCCTGACGAAGTGAACCCCGCTCCACAGGTCGCGGCCTCTCCTCCACCGAAGGTCGACAAGACCAAGATCGTGCCGGAGGTCGACCTGGGCCCAGTGAGCGCTGCTGAGGCCGCACAGGCCGCCAACGCGTGCAAGCTCCCCGGCACCCAGCAGGTCGACCCGCTGTGGGCCCGCCGGGTAGCGATCCCCGGGTCCACCAAGACCGGCGTCGTGGTGCTGACCAAGAGCACCCCCGGCCAGCCCGGCAACACCTACAGCCAAGGCATCACCAGCTGCTTCGCCGCCGGTGCCGGCGCCAGCGTCCGCGACACGACGTGGAAGCGGCAGCTGTCAGCGAGCAAGCCCGCGGTCGTGCTGAGCGGCATGGGCGGCGTGGGCGCCGCCGGCGACAAGAAGTCGGCGTACGCGAGCTACGAGAGCCTGCTCCGGGTGCACCCGCGGATCGTCCGGATCGAGTCCCGCTACGTCTGGGCCAAGGGCCAGGGCAAATGGACCCAGGGCGCGGTCGCAGGCGGCTTCGCGTACACGCACAGCACGGCCGTCATCCCGCCCGGCCAGTACGACCCCACACCGGACGGCAGCAGCGACCTCGACCAGCAGTTCAGGGCGTACGACGCGAACGGCCGGCTCGTGCCGCTCAACCTCTAGTACAGCTCAACGGTTGGTGAAGCGGGCGGCGGCCCGGGCGAGGTTGATGCCGACCAGGCCGCCCCAGCAGATCACCATCGCGAAGGTGCCCTCGAGGTTGGCGGCGATCGCGGTGATCGGGATGCCGGCGACGACGGAGACGATGGCCAGCGCGAGGCCGCCGCCGTCGGTGTCCTTCTTCCCGTCCGGCGGCAGCGGCGCCGGCAGCGGATGGCCCTGCTGCCCGTACCGCGCGGCGGCGCGCTGGTCGAGCCGCTCCAGGAACCCGTCGATGATCTCGGGTTCGTACTCCGCCCCCAGGTCCTGCCGCGCCGCCACCGCCGCGCGCAGGTCCTTCCGCACCTCGTCCGTCGCCATGCGACGACCGTACGGCGGCCGCGCGGGCGCCGGAATCGGGGGAAACCCCGGCCGGACCCTGCGGGAGTTCAGGGACACCGGTGGTGCCAGGCCCCTTGCGTACGCCGTACGGGACTGCTGCTCACGCCGGACACGGAACCGCCCCGGAACCCTTCCAGGTCCCGGGGCGGTTCTTCGCCTTCGTCCTACAGGTACTGACCGGTGTTGGTCGCCGTGTCGATCGACCGGCCCGGCTCGGTGCCCTGCTTGCCGGAGATGAGCGTACGGATGTAGACGATCCGCTCGCCCTTCTTGCCGGAGATCCGGGCCCAGTCGTCCGGGTTGGTGGTGTTCGGCAGGTCCTCGTTCTCCTTGAACTCGTCGACGCAGGCCTGCAGCAGGTGCTGCACCCGCAGGCCCTTCTGCTTGTCGTCGAGGAACGCCTTGATGGCCATCTTCTTGGCCCGGTCGACGATGTTCTGGATCATCGCGCCGGAGTTGAAGTCCTTGAAGTACAGGACCTCCTTGTCACCGTTGGCGTAGGTGACCTCGAGGAACCGGTTCTCGTCGGCCTCGGTGTACATCCGCTCGACGGTGCGCTGGATCATCCCGTTCACGCACTCGACCTTGTCGCCGCCGAACTCGCTCAGGTCGTCGGCGTGCAGCGGCAGCGTCGTGGTCAGGTACTTGGAGAAGATGTCGCGGGCCGACTCGGCGTCCGGCCGCTCGATCTTGATCTTCACGTCCAGCCGGCCGGGCCGCAGGATCGCCGGGTCGATCATGTCCTCACGGTTCGAGGCACCGATCACCAGCACGTTCTCCAGGCCCTCGACACCGTCGATCTCGCTCAGCAGCTGCGGGACGATGGTGTTCTCGACGTCGGAGGACACCCCGGACCCACGGGTCCGGAACAGCGAGTCCATCTCGTCGAAGAACACGATCACCGGCATGCCCTCGGAGGCCTTCTCCCGGGCCCGCTGGAAGACCAGGCGGATGTGCCGCTCGGTCTCGCCGACGTACTTGTTGAGCAGCTCGGGGCCCTTGATGTTCAGGAAGAACGACTTCTGCTCGGCGACGCCGGTGCGCTCGGCGACCTTCTTGGCCAGCGAGTTCGCGACCGCCTTCGCGATCAGCGTCTTGCCGCAGCCGGGCGGGCCGTAGAGCAGCACACCCTTCGGCGGCTTGAGCTCGTGCTCCAGGAACAGGTCCTTGTGCAGGTACGGCAGCTCGACCGCGTCCCGGATCTGCTCGATCTGGCCGGACAGGCCACCGATCTGGGTGTAGTCGATGTCCGGGACCTCTTCGAGCACCAGCTCCTCGACCTCGGACTTCGGGATCTTCTCGTAGACGTAGCCGGAGCGGGGCTCCAGCAGCAGCGAGTCGCCGGTCCGCAACGCGGTGTCCAGCAGCGGCGAGGCGAGCCGGACGACCCGTTCCTCGTCGGCCTGCGCGATCACCAGCGCCCGCTCGCCGTCGGCCAGCAGCTCCTTCAGCATCACCACGTCGCCGACGACCTCGAAGTCGCAGGCCTCGACCACGTTCAGCGCCTCGTTCAGCATCAGTTCCTGGCCGAGCTTCAGCGCGTCCAGGTCAACCGACGGGCTCGCCGCGACCCGGAGCTTGCGGCCTCCGGTGAACACGTCCAGCGTGTCGTCGTCGTTGCGGCCGAGGAAGGTCCCGAAACCGGACGGCGGTTGCGCCAGCCGGTCGACCTCCTCCTTCAGGGCGATGATCTTCTCTCGGGCCTCGCGCAGCGTGTCGGCCAACCGCTCGTTCTGCGCGGTCACGCTCGCCAAGGACGCCTGGGTTTCGGACAGCCTGCTCTCGAGCGACCGGCTGTCAGCCGGGTGCTCCAGCAACCGACGCCGCAACGCTGCGACCTCGGCCTCCAGGTACCGGACCTGGTTACGCAGCTCTGCCGCGGTAGGACTCTCGTCTCCAGCCACGATCATCACCTCACCATGTGGGGCTCGACCCTATGGACCTTACCCAGAAAACCTCGCCGGGCAAGCCGAATCCCATCACGTGTCGGTTGCGGATGAAACCGTTGCCTGGTCGAGCCTGTTGCGCCTTAATACAGCACGGCGCGGACAGAATGGCGCGACGTCAGGGCGTGTCCTGCACGGAATCGGAACGACGGGGTCCGGAATAGTCGTCGCCGTACGCGCCCGGCGCCGGGCGGCGCTTCTTGAGTGGCGCTTTCACGCCAGGGGCCATCCGGCGCGCGGTGACCAGGAACGCGGTGTGCCCCTGCATCCGGTGACCGGGCCGAACGGCCAGTCCTTCGACGTGCCAGTCACGCACCAGCGACTCCCAGGCCCGCGGCTCGGTGAACTCGCCGTGGGCGCGCAGCGTCTCCACGAATCGGCTCAGCTGGGTCGTGGTGGCCACGTAAGCGCAGAACACCCCGCCCGGGGCCAAGGCAGCCGCGACGACGTCGACGCACTCCCAGGGGGCCAGCATGTCCAGTACGACGCGGTCCACGTCGGTCTCGTCGAGCTTCTCGACCAGGTCGCCGACCTCGAGCCGCCAGGCCGGGTGCTCGGCGCCGAAGAAGCCGGTCACGTTCTTGCGGGCCACCTCGGCGAAGTCCTCGCGGCGCTCGAACGAGATCAGCTCGCCGTGCACCCCGACCGCGCGCAGCAGCGCGGTGGTCAGCGCGCCCGACCCGGCGCCGGCCTCGACCACCTTCGCGCCCGGGAAGATGTCGGCCATCGTCACGATCTGCGCGGTGTCCTTGGGGTAGATCACCTGCGCGCCGCGCGGCATCGACACCGAGTAGTCGGCCATCAGCGGCCGCAGCGCCAGGTACTCCACGCCGCCCTTGGAGCGGATCGTGACCGCGTCCGGGCCGTCGATCAGCGCGTCGTGCTCGATCCCGCCCTTGGTGGTGTGGAACGTCTTGCCGCGCTCCAGGAAGACCGAGTGCCGGCGGCCCTTGGAGTCGGACAACGTGATCCACTCCCCCGGCTGCAACGGCCCATGATGAACCCCGGAAAACGCCGCATCAGGAAAATCGCGCAGATCAGACATAAGGCGCACACCTTACTTCGGCGGTGCAGCCGGTCTCGAATCCCGGGGGTTGCTGCCCGTACGCCGTACGGTCAGCGGCCGCGGAACGCGCGCTCGACGTCGGCCGTGGCCAGGACGCCGTACACCTGGCCCTGGGTGTCGAGCACGAGGTACTCCGAGGCCGGGTTCTTGCGCAGCGTCGCGAGGATCTCCTCGCCGGTGTCGTTGACGCCGATGATGTGGCCCGCGCCGATCCGGGTCGCGACCTCGCCGATCGTGGTCCACGGGCGCTGGTTCGGCGCGACCGCGGTGACCGCGGCCTCCTGGACCAGCGCGTGCGGCTTGCCGTCGCCGTCGATCACGACGACCGCCCCGGCCTGGCCCTGCGCGGCCAGCCGGACCGCCTCCGAGATCGGCGTACTGGCATGGACCGCGATCGCGCGCCGGGCCAGCGAGCGGACCTGCAGCGCCGGCAGCTTCTGCTTCAGCCGGGCCTGCATCAGCGACGCCGTCGAGCCCATCCACAGGAAGAAGCCGACCGCCAGCGCGATCACGAAGTCGATCAGGGTCGGATTCCGGTCGAAGACCTCTTCGAGGATCACCGGAGCGGCCAGCACCAGGATCGCGATCACCCGGCCCGCCCACGCGGCCACGATGGTGCCGGTGTGCATGTTCCCGGTCGCCTTCCAGACCGCGGCCCGGACCACCCAGCCGCCGTCCAGCGGCAGACCGGGCAGCAGGTTCGTGACGCCGACGATCAGGTTCGCGACCGCGAGCTGCATGACCACGGCGTACGCGACGCCCTCGTCGAGCGCCCGCGAGCCGGCGTACGCGGCACCGCCGACCAGCAGCGACGCGATCGGGCCGACGACGGAGATCGCGAACTCCTCCAGCGGCGACTTGCGCTCCCCCTCGATGTGGGTGCCGGCCGCGAAGAAGCCCAGGTTGATCTCGGTGACCGAGATCTTGAACCGCAGCGCCATCAGCGCGTGCGCCAGCTCGTGCAGCAGCACCGATAGCGTGAACGCGACCACGAACGCGAACGACGCGAAGTAGCGCCAGCCGCCGGACAGGTACGGGAACTGCTGCGCGATGATCGCCGAGAAACCCAGCGCCAGCAGGATCGCCACCGGCAGCCAGGTGAACCGCATCGTCAGCTGGATCCCGCGGACACGACCGAGCACCCAGGTACCGGGCGGCGGCGCACCGGCCGGCTGGGCGGGGTTCTGAGGTTCACGCGGCTCTGACATCGAGGTAAACCTACTGGGCCACCGGTAACTCCGCGCTACACACCCACGGTGAGCCGTGCCCGGTAGCCGCTCTGCACGCTCCCGGTGACCGTCGCGAGCTGCTTCGTCGCGCCGTCGTCGCGGAACACGTTGTCGCTGTCGAGCGAGGTCTGGGACATGTTGCGCGCGCTGCCGTCGTACCCGCTGGAGGCGTAGACGGCGTCGCAGACGTCCTCCGGGAGGGCGAGCTGGGAGGTCGCGGAGATCTTGCCGGCGGCGGTGGCTTCGCCGAGCGACGCGTAGACCTCGAAGTGGATGTGCGGCCAGCGGCCCTGGTACGCCGCCGGGAAGATCGTGGTGAAGGTGACCTTGCCGGACGCGTCGGCGGCCTGGACGCCGCGCAGGTAGTTCTCGTTCTCGGCACCCTCGGAGTAGAGCGAGTAGCGGCCCTGGGCGTCGCAGTGCCAGAGGTAGACGGCGGCGCCCTGCAGTGCGGCGCACTTGTCGGCGTCCTGGATGGTGAGCTCGACGGTGAGCGGTACGCCGGTCGCGGTGCCTGATGCTGCGCCGAAGGACTTGGTGAGATCGCTGCGGACGATGCCGGACTCGGTGAGGACGTTCGGGCCGTTGGAGCCGTCACCGGGGTAGGGGCCGGCGGTTTCTGCGGGGATCTCTTCGACGCAGTCGGCGGTGGTGGTGCTCGGGGTGGTGCTCGGGCTGGTGCTCGGGCTTGTGCCGGTGGTCGTGCTCGGGGTCGTCGCGGTGCTTCCGCCGGCGTTCGGCGCACCGGCCGGGCTGTCGTCCGTCGCGCACCCGGCGACGACGGCCAGCCCGCCCGCGGCCAGGAGCCGCAGCACGTTGCGCCGGCGCAGAACCCCCAGGTCGTGGACCAGTCCCAGGTCGTGCTCGTGCATCTCGGTCTCCTTCGTCTCGTGGGACCAGAGTGCCGAGCGAACCCGATGGTTCACCGAAAGTCCGCTGGGAGCTTCCTGTGAACCGCCCTGTCGGTGCCAACACCTACTGTTTTCCCATGAGCGTCGCAGCCCCCGCGCACAGCGGCAGCCACCCGAACGGTGCGCTGTCCCCCTCCCGCGCGGCCGACTTCATGAGCTGCCCGCTCAAGTACCGCTTCCGCGTCGTCGACCGCCTCCCCGAGAAGCCGTCCTCGGCGGCAGTCCGCGGCACCGTCGTGCACGCCGTACTGGAGCGTCTCTACGACCTCCCCAGAGGCCAACGCACCCTCGAACAAGCCGCCCAGCTCCTCGAACCCCAGTGGCGACGCATCCTCGAAGCCGAACCCGAGGTCGCCGAACTCTTCGCCGACGACACCGACGGCGAGCAGCTCGCGCAGTGGCTGGCCGAAGCCCACAAACTCCTCGGCAAGTACTTCACCCTCGAAGACCCCAACGCCCTCGAACCCGCCGAACGCGAGCTCTACGTCGAAACCGAACTGGCCTCCGGCCTCACCCTCCGCGGCTACGTGGACCGCCTCGACGTAGCCCCCACCGGCGAAATCCGCGTGGTCGACTACAAAACCGGCCGCTCCCCCTCGGAGTTCTTCGAAGCCAAAGCCCTCTTCCAGATGAAGTTCTACGCGTTGGTCCTGTGGCGCCTCCGAGGCGTCGTCCCGACCATGCTCCAACTCGTCTACCTCGGCAACGGCGAAATCATCCGCTACCAACCCGACGAAGCCGACCTGCTGGCCTGCGAACGCAAAGTCACCGCCCTCTGGACAGCCATCACCACAGCCCTCGACTCCGGCGACTGGCGCCCCAGCCCCGGCCCCCTCTGCGCCTGGTGCGACCACAAACCCCTCTGCCCGGCCTGGGGCGGCACCCCACCACCCCTCCCCACCCGCTCAGTCGAAGAGGTCGCCGAAACCTCCGCCGCCGTAGACCTCGTCGGCATAGACGGCTAACCCGGCCGTCGGCTTTCACCCCCACCCGGTCGAGGGCTGATCTCGGCCAGCCCACCCGCCCCGGCTACGTCGGCAGCCCGATCTGGGTGCTCGGCCTTGGTTCTCGCCCGCATTCGAGGGGCGACCTCCACCACTGACCAACCCCCGCCACCGCCGGCATCCGCGCCGTCTCCACGCCTGGGCACGACCCGCGCGATGTGCTTGATCAGTAGTGCATGTCGGCCCGCGCCCCAACCGGCACCTGAAGCGCGGCAGGTGGGTGGGCCTGCTCGCGCGGCGCAGGTCCGCCTCGTCGAGGCTTCGTGTCCCCCGCAACCAGGCCGCGCTGACCTGATTGAGTCAGGTGCGGACCTCCACCACTCACTAACCCCGCTCGCGGCTGGCTTCCGCGCCATCCCCACGCCTGGGCACAACCTCAGCGAAGTCGTTGGACAGTGGTGCACGTCCGCTCCCCACCGCTCGACGTGATCTGAGCTGCCCGACTCGTGCGGTGAGGCCGCCACCGGCACGCTGATGACGCCGGTCGACATGCTCCGCGGCCGCGGCGCCTCAGCCGCAGCATCTTCAGCCGGTTGACGCCGGCGGGCGCCCGAGCACCACCACCCCACGCACCCCCGAAAACTTTGTTCTGAGGTGCCCGTCACACCCCCGAAACGAGGTCGGTGACACATCGCAACCACAGCCTCGGATAACGTCCACGCTATGAGTCATCCGCATCCCGATCTCGGTCAGCCGCCCCGCCTTCCTGATGACGCCCTGCGCGTGGTCGCTCTGGGTGGTCTGGGTGAGATCGGCCGGAACATGACCGTGTTCGAGCACCGGGGCAAGTTGCTGGTGGTCGACTGCGGGGTGTTGTTCCCCGAGGAGCACCAGCCGGGCGTCGACGTGATCCTTCCGGACTTCGGGTGGATCCGGGACCGGCTGGACAAGATCGAGGCGATCGTGCTGACCCACGGGCACGAGGACCACATCGGTGGGGTGCCGTACCTGCTGAAGGAGCGGGCGGACATCCCGGTGGTGGGGTCGAAGCTGACGCTGGCGTTCATCACCTCCAAGTTGAAGGAGCACCGGATCAAGCCGGTGACGGTGGAGGTGAAGGAGGACGAGAAGCGGCAGTTCGGGCCGTTCGAGTGTGAGTTCCTCGCGGTGAACCACTCGATCCCGGACGGTCTCGCGGTCGCGATCCGGACCCGGGCGGGGCTGGTGCTGCACACGGGTGACTTCAAGATGGACCAGTTCCCGCTGGACCGGCGGCTCACCGACCTGCGCGGGTTCGCCCGGCTCGGGGCGGAGGGTGTCGACCTGTTCATGACGGACTCCACGAACGCCGACGTCCCGGGCTTCACGACCGCCGAGAAGGACCTGAACCCGGCGATCGACCAGGTCTTCCGTACGGCGCCCGGCCGGATCATCGTGTCGAGCTTCGCGAGCCACGTGCACCGGATCCAGCAGGTGCTGGACGCCGCGAAGGCGGGCGGCCGGAAGGTCGCGTTCGTGGGGCGCTCGATGGTGCGGAACATGGGCATCGCCCGCGATCTCGGTTACCTGAACGTCCCGAAGGGCCTGATCGTGGACCTGAAGGAGCTGGAGCAGCTGCCGGACCGCAAGGTCACGCTGGTCTGCACCGGTTCGCAGGGTGAGCCGATGGCGGCGCTGTCGCGGATGGCGAACCGGGACCACATGATCCGGATCGGCGAGGGTGACACGGTGCTGATGGCCAGCTCGCTGATCCCGGGCAACGAGAACGCGATCTACGCGGTGATCAACGGCCTGATCCGCTGGGGCGCGAACGTCGTGCACAAGGGCAACGCGAAGGTGCACGTGTCCGGTCACGCGAGTGCCGGCGAGCTCGTCTACTGCTACAACCTGGTCGAGCCGCGCAACGTGCTGCCGGTGCACGGCGAGTTCCGGCACCTGAAGGCGAACGCGGCGCTCGCGGTCAGTACCGGCGTACCGGCCGACCGGGTGATCATCGCCGAGGACGGCGTGGTGGTGGACCTGCACAAGGGCCGCGCGAAGATCACCGGCAAGGTCGAGGCCGGGTACGTGTACGTCGACGCGATGACGGTCGGCGGGGTCACCGAGGCGAACCTGAAGGACCGCCGCACGCTCGGCGAGGAGGGTGTCGTCACGGTCGTCCTGCTGGTCGACGCCCACACCGGCAAGCTGGCCGAGCCGCCGGACTTCCTGGCGCGGGGTTTCGTCCACGACGACACCACGTTCAAGCCGGTCATCCCGGTGATCGAGGAGACGCTGGCCCGGGCGGCCGCGGAGTCGATCGGGGACGCGAGCCAGCTGGAGCAGCTGGTCGGGCGCGCGGTCGGCAACTGGACGTACCGGCACTGGCGCCGGCGCCCGGTCGTGATCCCGGTCGTCATCGACGCCTGAACCCGCACTTTGGGCACCGCTCAGCCACGATTCGCGTCCGCGGACGGCTGAGCGGTGCTCAAAGACGCGTGGGCCCTCGGACACGTTAGGTTTCCCCCCATGAGTGCGGAGCCGGGTGCGGCGATCACCACCACGGGTCTCGGCCGGAGCTACGGTGCCGGTGAGACCCGGATCGACGCGCTGGCCGATGTCAGCGTCCAGTTCGGGCAGGGCCGGTTCACCGCGATCATGGGGCCTTCGGGGTCGGGCAAGTCGACGTTGCTGCACTGTCTGGCCGGGCTCGACCGCCCGACCGGCGGTCAGGTGTTCCTCGGCGACATCGACCTGACCAGGCTCACCGAGAAGGCCCTCACGCACCTGCGAAGGGACCGGATCGGGTTCGTCTTCCAGGCGTTCAACCTGATCCCGACGCTGACCGCGCTGGAGAACATCACGCTCCCGCTCGACCTGGCCAACCGCGAACCGGACCAGGCCTGGCTCGACCTCATCGTCGAGACCGTCGGGCTGAAGGACCGGCTGCAGCACAAGCCGGCCGAGCTGTCCGGCGGCCAGCAGCAGCGCGTGGCGTGTGCCCGCGCGCTGGTCTCCCGCCCGTACGTCGTCTTCGCCGACGAGCCGACCGGCAACCTCGACTCGCGCGCCTCGGCCGACGTACTGGGCTTTCTGCACCGCTCGGTGCGTGAGTTCGGCCAGACCGTCGTGATGGTGACGCACGACCCGACCGCCGCCGCGTACGCCGACCGCGTGCTGTTCCTGGCCGACGGCCGGCTGCGCGAGGAGCTCGTCGACCCGACGGCCGAGTCGGTGCTCGACTCGATGAAGCGCCTCGAAACCACGACCGGCTGATGCTGAAGCTCGCCCTCCGGTCGGTGCGGGCGCACCGGCTCCGGTTCGTGCTCTGCACGGTCGCCGTGCTGCTCGGCATCGGGTTCGTCAGCGGCGCGATGGTGTTCAGCGACACCCTCGCGGCCGCGCTGAAGAAGAACTTCGCCGCGGCGACCGCCGACCTGACGATCACCCCGGTCTCCCCCGTTTCCGGTACGCCGAACCGCCCGCCAACCCTCTCGATCGACATCGCGAACCGGATCGCGGCAATTCCCGGCGTAGCCGCGGCCGACGCCCAGCTCCTGGTCCCCGACGTCGAGATCCTGGCCAAGGACGGCCAACCGATCGACACCTACAGCCTCGACACCTTCGGAGCGAGCTGGCCGCATGACGACCGGACCGCGCCCTTCAAGCTCGTCGACGGCGCCGCGCCGTGGGGCACCGAGCAACTCACCCTCGACCGCACCACCGCCGACCGCGAGGGCTTCGAGATCGGCCAGCAGGTCAAGGTCGTCACCCCGGCCCGAGCGGTCACCGCCACGCTGACCGGTCTCACCACTCCAGGCCTCTCCGGTACGTCGGCCGGCGCACCCCTCGTCGCCTTCGACAGCGCGTCCGCCCAGCTCCTGCTGCTCGGCGAGCCTGGCTGGACCTCGGTCGCCGTCGCCCTCCAGCCCGGCCAGAACCCCGACGCGCTCGCCCGCACGATCAAGGCGCAGGTCGGCGACACCGTCCAGGTCCGCACCGCCGCGCAAGTCGCCGAGGACGGCGAAAGCGCGCTCGACGACACCTTCGGCGGTCTCACCGCGGCGCTGCTGCTGTTCGCCGGCCTGGCGCTCTTCGTCGGCACCTTCCTGATCGTCAACACGTTCGCGATGGTCGTGGCCCAACGCAGCCGCGAGCTCGCGCTGCTCCGCGCGGTCGGCGCGTCCGGCGGCCAGGTCACCGGCACGGTCCTCGGCGAGGCGCTGGTGATCGGCGCGATCGGCTCGACGCTCGGACTCCTGCTCGGCGTCGGCGTCGCGGGCCTCATCCAGTACCTCTACCAGCGCCTCGACCTGGCGATTCCGGCCGCGGCGCTCCAGGTCAGCCCGGCGACCGTCATCGCGTCGTACGTGCTCGGCATCGGGATCACCGCCGCGGCGGCGTACCCGGCCGCCCGTCGCGCCGGCAAGCTGCCGCCGGTCGTCGCGCTCAAGGCCGACACCACCCTCCCCGAGCGCAGCCTCGTCGTCCGGGTCGTGATCGGCGGCTTCCTGCTCCTGATGGCGGTCCTGCTCGGCTTGATCTCGCTCAGAGCCAACGGCTTGCCCGGCGCGATCCTCGTCGGTCTCACGACCGCGTTCGTCCTGCTCGGCCTGGTGATGACGCTCCCGCTGGTCAGCCGGTACGCCGTCCGCGCGCTGATGCTCCCGTTCGGCCGCCGGGCCGCGGTCCTGCTCGGCCGCCGCAACGCCGAGCGCAACCCTCGCCGTACGTCGGCCACGGCATCCGCGCTGATGATCGCGCTCGCGCTGGTCAGCGGCCTGTTCGTGATCGCCGCCTCGGCCAAGGCCTCGGTCGACCAGGGCATCGCCGACGCGATCGGCAGCTCCGAGCTCGTGGTCACCGGCAATCGCCCGTTCAGTACGGCGGTCGGCGACGCGATGGCGAAGGTCGACGGCGTGTCGGCCGTGCACCGCGTCCGGCAGTCGAGCGGCGAGGTCGGCGACCAGCCGGTCGCGCTGGCCGGCGTCTCGGACGGCACGCTCGGCGGCCCGATCACCGCGAAGGTCCTCACCGGCTCGCTCGACGGCCTCGCGCAAGGACAGGTCGCCCTCCCCCGCAACCTCGCGAACCGCCTGGAGCTGACCGTCGGCGAGCCGTTCACGCTGGCCACCACGACCGGCAAGCACCAGCTCACCGTCGGCGCGGTGATCGCGCCCAACCAGCAGCTCGACGCGGTGATCACCACGCTGCCGCGGTTCCGCGAGCTCGGCGGCGGCGAGATCGACGCCACCCTGTACGTCGATGTTGCCGACGGCACCGATCTCGGCGCGGTCCGGCAGGCGGTGCTCGGCGCGGTCAAGGACTACCCGTCGGTCGCGGTCCGCGACCAGCAGGCGTACGCCGCCGCGCAACGCGGGCCGATCAACGCGATCCTCGGCGTGGTCGGGGCGCTGCTCGGGTTCGCCGTCCTGATCGCGCTGCTCGGGATCGTGAACACGCTCGCGCTCGGGGTCGTCGAGCGGACCCGCGAGCTCGGGCTGCTGCGCGCGATCGGGATGGACCGGCCGCAGGTACGGCGGATGCTGCGGGTCGAGGCGGTCGCGATCGCGGTGTTCGGCGCGATTCTCGGGATGGTGGTCGGCGTCCTGGCCGGGGCGGCGGTGCAGCACGTGATGGTCGACGACGGGCTGGCGGTGCTCGACGTACCGGTGCTGCAGCTGGCCGGGGCGGTGGTCGTGTCGGCGATCGTCGGCGTACTCGCTGCGATCTGGCCGTCACGGCGTGCAGCGCGGCTGGACGTGCTGCGGGCGATCGCAACCGAGTAGTAGCCGAACTGCTCCGCTGAAGGTTATTCACCGGTAGCCTGCCGGTGTGCCGGGCAGCGTCCAGTCGATCGAGCGAGCTGCCGCAGTGCTGCGCCTGCTCGCGGCCGCGCCGAACGGGCTGGGCGTCGCCGATCTCGGCAACGCGCTCGGGCTGGCCAAGGCGACCGTGCACGGGATCGTCCGGACGTTGCACCAGGTCGGGTTCGTCGAGCAGGACCGGTCGGGTGCGCACTACCGGCTGAGCGACGCCTTCGGGCGGCTCGGCGAGACCTACCTCGACCCGAACGAGCTGCGCAGCCGGGCGATCAACTGGGCCGACTCGCTGGCGTCGCGCAGCGGCGAGGTGGTGCGCGTTGGCCGGCTGGTCGAGGGCAAGGTGGTCGTCGTGCACCACGTCTTCCGGCCCGACGACAGCGACCAAGACCTCGACGTCGGTACGACGCTCCCGCCGCACGCGACCGCGCTCGGCAAGGCGGTCCTCGCCTTCGACACCAGCGGCGCGTCGAAACCGAAGACGCTGGAAGCGTTCACCACTCGCACGATCATCCAGCTCGCCCGCCTCGCCGACGAGCTCGCCGCCGTCCGCGCGAAGGGCTGGGCCGGCGAGTTCGAGGAGCACACCGTCGAACTGGCCGGGATCGCCGCCCCGATCCGCGGTCTGGGCGGCCTGGTCGTCGGCGCCGTCGGCCTCACCGGCCGGATCGAACGCATCTGCGACACCCGCCTGCGGCACCGCACCGACCTGGTCACCATGGTCCGGGCCACCGCCGAAGCCATCGGCCGCGACCTGCGGGAAGACGGCTGATGGCGGAGCAGTACGTCGCCGCCGTCGACCAGGGGACCAACTCCACGCGCTGCATCCTGTTCGACCGGCGCGGCCGCCTCGTCTCCGTTGCCCAGCGGGAGCACAAGCAGTACTTTCCGAAGCCCGGCTGGGTCGAGCACGACGCCGCCGAGATCTGGCGCAACGTCACCCGCGTCGTCCCCGCCGCCGTCCGGCAGATCGGCGCCCAGCCCGAGCAGATCGTTGCCATCGGCATCACCAACCAGCGCGAGACCAGCCTGCTCTGGGACCGCCGGACCGGGCAGCCGATCGGGCACGCCGTGGTCTGGCAGGACACCCGCACCGACCGGCTGATCACCGAGCTGGCCGGCGACGAAGGTCCCGACCGCTTCGTCGACCTCTGCGGCCTCCCGCTCACCACCTACTTCTCCGCGCCCCGCCTGCGCTGGATGCTCGACCACACCCCCGGCCTGCGCGCCCGCGTCGAGGCCGGCGACGTGCTGTTCGGCACCATGGAGACCTGGCTGATCTGGAACTTCACCGGCGGACCCGACGGCGGGCTGCACGTCACCGACGTGACCAACGCCAGCCGCACGATGCTGATGAACATCGAGACCCTCGAGTGGGACGACCAGCTCCTCGCGGCCTTCAACGTCCCGCGCTGCGTGCTGCCCGAGATCCGCCCGTCCTCCGGCGTCTTCGGTACGGCGACCACCGTCCTGCCCGGCGTCCGGATCGGCGCCGCCCTCGGCGACCAGCAGGCCGCGCTGTTCGGCCAGACCTGCTTCAGCCCCGGCGAGGCGAAGTGCACGTACGGCACCGGCTCGTTCCTGCTGCTCAACACCGGTAAGGAGATCGTCCGCTCGACGCACGGCATGCTGACCACGGTCGCGTACCAGATCGGCGACCAGCCGGCGGCGTACGCGCTGGAGGGCTCGATGGCCGTCACCGGCTCGCTGGTGCAGTGGTTCCGCGACGGGCTCGGGCTGATCCACACCGCCGCCGAGATCGAGACGCTGGCCCGCACGGTCGAGGACAACGGCGGCGCGTACATCGTGCCCGCGTTCTCCGGCCTGTTCGCGCCGCACTGGCGCAGCGAAGCCCGCGGGGTGATCGCCGGCCTCACGTCGTACATCACCAAGGGGCACCTGGCCCGCGCGGTGCTGGAGGCGACCGGCTTCCAGACCCTCGAGGTCGTCGACGCGATGAACGCCGACTCCGGGATCGCGCTGAAGGCGCTCAAGGTCGACGGCGGGATGACCGCGAACAACCTGCTGATGCAGTTCGTCGCCGACCTGCTCGACGTCCGGGTGGTCCGCCCGATGGTCGCCGAGACGGTCTCCCTCGGCGCCGCGTACGCCGCCGGCCTGGCGGTCGGCTACTGGCCGGACCTGGAGGGCCTGCGCAGCAACTGGCACCGCGCGGGCCAGTGGCTCCCCGACATGGACCCCGACAGGCGCGCGACGGAGTACGCGAACTGGCAAGCGGCGGTCCAGCGCACCTTCGGCTGGATCCGCCCCGAGCAGTAGCCCTCAGTCCTCCGCGCGCCAGATCCAGTTCTGCCGCACGTACTGGATCTCGAAGCCCGCACCGAGCATGTTGTTCAGCGACGAGTTCTTCTCCCCCTCGGCCAGCTTGAACGTCTCCGCGCTGAACCACTCCGCGCCGTCCTCGACCGCCTGGCGGGCTCGGGCCGCGATCATCGCCGACTGCCCACCACGTTGCTGGTACGGCGGCAGCACCGACGCCCCCACGAACGAGGCGACCCCGTTGCTGATCACCAGCGTCGAAGCGCCCGCGATCTGGTCGCCGTCCCAGACCGCGTACGCCGACGCGCCCGGCCGGTCGACCAGGCCCTCGGCCATCGGCGCCAGGTCCTCGGCCGGCATCCCCATCCCGCGGAAGAACGCCGTCGCCCACTCGGCCGCGTGAGCGCTGTCCACCCGGTCGACCCGAAGGTCGGTGCGTGCCGACTCGACCAAGCCCGCCGGCCGGGCCAGCTTGTACCAGGAGCTACCGCCGGTCAGGCCGGACTTCGCGGCGATCTCGTCCCAGTCGGGCGGGAGGACCGACGGCGCGAACTGCAGCACCGCGATCGGCGTGCCGGCGCCCCGGTAGAAGTCGACGACCTCCTCGAGCAGAGCGGCCGTCAGCGGCTCGTCGAACCCGACCCCGAGCACCTTGCTCCAGTACCGCGACTTGTCGTTCACCATCGACAGCGCCACCCCGCCGCCGATCCGGCGGGCGGACAGTCCGAGCGCCTGCACGACGGGCTCCGGAGCGGAGTGCTCGTAGGCCCAGTAGGCCTCACCCTCCGCCTTCTCGATCAACTCGGCCAGGTTGTTGCCCTCAGTACTCACAGTCAGCCTCTCGTCACGCCCAGGGGCACCACCTCGATGCCCCGGCGAGAGGCTAGCCACCGGGCAGGCGGTGACCGTTAGCCGAGAACGAGGATCCGGCAACTTGTTGCCGCGTCAGTTGCTTTCGGCATCCACCTTGTTGCTGTACGCAACTGTGCGGCCGGGACCGACCGGTCAGTCCTCCGCGCGCCAGATCCAGTTCTGCCGTTCGTAGCGGATCTCGAAGCCCGTCCGCAGCATGTTGCTCAGCGACGAGTTGTGCTCCCCGTCCGCCGGCTTCCCCGTCTCCGCGCTCAACCACTTCGCGCCGTCGGCCGCCGCCTGCCGAGCCCGCGCGGCGAGCATCGCCGACTGCGCACCCCGACCCCGGTACTCCGGCAGCACCGCCGCTCCCGCGAACGAGGCGACCTGGTTGTGGATCGACAGCGAGGACGCGCCGACCATCTCGTCGCCGTCCCACGCGCCGTACGCCGTGAAGCCCGGGCGCCCGGCGACCGGCGCCACCATCGGCACCAGCGAGGTCGGCATCCCGAAGCCGCGGACCAGTGTCGTCGCCCACTCCTCGGCCTGCTCCGGCGCGATCGCGGCGACCCGCAGGTCGGTGTCGGCCGACTCCACCAGGCCGGCCAGCCGCGCCAGCTTCAGCCACGTCCCGCCGGCAGCGAAGCCGGTCTTCTCCCGGATCGCCTCCCAGTCGCGCGGCAGCACCGACGGCGCGAGCTGCAGCGTCGCGAGCCGGACACCCTGGCTGCGATAGAAGTCGACGATCTCCTCGACCAGGTCCAGCGTCACCGGCGACTCGAAGCCGAAGCCGAGCGCCTTGCTCCAGTAGTTCGTGACGTCGTCCGGCATCGCCAGCACAACGCCACCGGCGATCCGGCGGCTCGCCAGCTTGAGCCGCTCCGCCACCGCGGGCGGGGCCGAGTTCTCGTAGCCCCACACCGCTTCCGCCTCCGCTGCCTCGATCAGCTCGGCGATCCGATCCATTCGACCCTCCTGGCCACAAACCCCGTACGACAACAACTCCGGTACTGCGCGCCCGTCAGGCCTTCCAGGCCCAGATCGGACGCTCGTAGATGACGTCGAACCCCGCCCGCCGCAGGTTCTCCAGCGACGGGTTCTGCTCGCCGTCGGCCGGCTTCCCGGTCTCGGAGAACACGTGCCGGCAGCCCGCCGCGAGCGCGTCCTGCGTCCGCCGCGCCAGCAGCGCCGACTGCGCACCACGCCCCCGGTACGCCGGTCGCGTGGCGCCGCTGACCAGCTCGGCGGCCTCGCCGTCGACGTACAGCGCGCCGGTCCCGACCAGCACGTCGCCGTCCCAGGCGCCGTACGCCGTCATGCCCTCGATCTTGCCGATCGAGCGCAGCATCCCGGCGATCCGGTCGTCCGGGTCGTCGAACTCGAACGCCTCGATCTGCACCGCGGCCCAGGCGTCCCAGTCGGTGTCCGCGATCGGGCCGACCCGCAGCGTCGTCGGCGCCGGCGCGACCCGGCGGTCGTCGCGGGCCACCTTCACCAGCGAGTGCCCACGGGTCAGCCCGTACTTCGCGGCGATCTCGGCCCAGTCGTCCGGCAGCACTTGGTCGATCAGGTGGAAGTTCGCGCTCGTGACACCTTCGGCCCGATAGAAGTCGACCACCTCGGCGACCACGTCCGCGGTCAGCGGCTGCGTGATCCCGAACCCCTGCGCCTTCGACCAGAACTGCGACGGGTCCTTGCTCGCGGCCAGCACGATCCCGCCGCCGATCCGCGCCCCGGCCAGCCCCATCCGCTCCCGCACCTGCTCGTCGGCCCCCGGCAGCCCGAGCATCAAGTCGCCTTCGGTGGCCTCGGCCAGCGCAACGATGTCCATGCCGGAAAGCCTAGCCCGGCCAGGAAAACACCAGGTGACCGCCCACCCGCATTCAGTTGCCCAAAGCCCCTATTTGGCGACAACTCGCCAACGTGACGACAGATGGCCCGGAGCACCCCCCACGAAGGCGCTCCGGGCCAGTCGCTCAGGCCGGGGAGACGATGTCCGGCGCGCCGAGGCGAACCTTGTCGGCGGACTCGTCGTCGGGCTGGTCCTGGGAGTCGCGCTCGGACTGGACGCGCTGCAGGTAGAACGACACCTCGCGCTCGATCGTCGCCTCGTCCCAGCCCAGCTCGGGCGCCATCAGGCGCGCGGCCGCGTCAGCTGCCCCAGCACCCCGGTCCCAGGCCTCGATCGAGATGCGCGTACGCCGAGCCAGTACGTCGTCCAGGTGCCGCGCACCCTCCGAGCGGGCGGCGTACACGACCTCGGCCTTCAGGTAGTCCTGCGTGCCGGGGAGCTGCTCGCCGAGCGACGGGTCCTCCTTCACCAGCGCGAGCACCTCGGAGATCAGGGCGCCGTACCGGTTCAGCAGGTGCTCGATCCGGGCCACGTGCAGCCCGGAGTCCTGGGCGATCAGGTGCCGCTGGTTCCACAGCGCCGGGTACCCGTCCGCGCCGACCAGCGGGATGGTCTTCGTGGTGCACTTCGGCACCCGCCCGTCGAGCGCGTTGGCGACCGCGTCGATGGCGTCCTTGGCCATCACCCGGTACGTCGTGTACTTGCCTCCGGCAACCACCACGAGCCCGGGCGCCGCGTGCGCGACGACGTGCTCGCGGGACAGCTTCGAGGTGCTCTCCGACTCCCCGGCCAGCAGCGGCCGCAGCCCGGCGTACACGCCCTCGACGTCCTCCCGGGTCAGCGGTGTGTTCAGCACCGCGTTCACGTGGTCGAGCAGGTACTCGATGTCCTTGCTGGTCGCGGCCGGGTGCGCCTTGTCCAGGTTCCAGTCGGTGTCGGTGGTGCCGATCAGCCAGTGCCGGCCCCACGGGATGATGAACAGCACCGACTTCTCGGTCCGCAGGATCATCCCGGTGCTGGACTGGATCCGGTCCTTGGGCACCACCAGGTGGATGCCCTTCGACGCGCGCACGTGGTACTGCCCGCGCTCGCCGACCATCGCCTGGGTGTCGTCGGTCCACACCCCGGTCGCGTTCACCACCTGCTTGGCGCGGACCTCGAACTCGCGGCCGCTCTCCAGGTCCTTGGCCTGGACTCCGGTGACCCGCTCGCCCTGCCGCAGGAAGCCGGTCACCTTCACCCGGTTCGCCACGTGCGCGCCGTACGACGCCGCCGTCCGGGCCAGCTCCATCGTGTGCCGGGCGTCGTCGACCTGGGCGTCGTAGTACTGCAGGGCGCCGACCAGCGCCGACTTCTTCAGTGACGGCACCAGGCGCATCGCGCCGCGGCGCGTCAGGTGCCGGTGCATCGGCAGCCCGGCGCCGTGGCCGGAGCTCACCGCCATCGCGTCGTACAGGGCCACGCCGGCGCCGGCGTAGAACCGCTCCCACCAGCGGTGCTGGAGCGGGTAGAGGAACGGCACCGGCTTGACCAGGTGCGGTGCCAGGCGCTGCAGGAGCAGCCCGCGCTCCTGCAACGCCTCGTGCACCAGCCGGAAGTCGAGCATCTCCAGGTACCGCAAGCCGCCGTGCATGAGCTTGCTGGACCGGCTGGAGGTCCCGCTCGCGAAGTCGCGGGCCTCCAGCAGGCCGGTGGTCAGGCCCCGGGTCGCGGCGTCCAGGGCCGAGCCGGTGCCGACCACCCCGCCGCCGATCACCAGGACGTCCAGTTCGCGGCCGTCGGCCATCGCGTCGATGGCCTCCGACCTCGTCTGCGGGGACAGAGCCACTACCGCCACTGTGCTGTTCCTTCCGGTTGTCGCATCACTGCTGTCTTGCTGCTGGTGCTAGTCGACGTCGACCCAGTCGAGCGTCCGCTGGACCGCCTTCTCCCAGCCCTTGTACCCGGCCGCACGCTGCTCGTCGTTCCACTCCGGGCTCCAGCGCTTGTCCTCGTTCCAGTTCTGCACCAGTTCGTCGGTGTTGTTCCAGAACCCGACCGCCAGCCCGGCCGCGTACGCCGCACCGAGCGCCGTGGTCTCCGCGACGACCGGCTTGCTGACCGGTACGCCGAGGATGTCGGCCTGCATCTGCATGCAGAGCTCGTTGGCGGTGACCCCGCCGTCGACCTTGAGCACCTCGAGCTTCACACCCGAGTCCTTCTCCATCGCGTCGGCCACGTCCTTGCTCTGGTAGCAGATCGCTTCCAGTGTCGCTCGGGCCAGGTGAGCGTTGGTGTTGAACCGGGACAGCCCGACGATCGCGCCGCGGGCGTCGGAGCGCCAGTACGGCGCGAACAGGCCGGAGAACGCCGGCACGAAGTACACGCCGCCGTTGTCCTCGACCTGCCGGGCCAGCGTCTCGGTCTCGCTCGCGCCGGAGATGATGCCGAGCTGGTCGCGCAGCCACTGGACCGCCGACCCGGTGACCGCGATCGAGCCCTCGAGCGCGTAGACCGGCGCGTCGTCGCCGAACTTGTACGCCATCGTGCTCAGCAGACCGGCCTTGGACCGGACCAGTTCGGTGCCGGTGTTGAGCAGCATGAAGTTGCCGGTGCCGTAGGTGTTCTTCGCCTCGCCCGGGTTGAAGCAGACCTGACCGACCGTCGCGGCCTGCTGGTCCCCGAGGTCACCGGTCAGCGGTACGACGCCGCCGAGCGGTCCGGTGGCGAGCGTCTCGCCGTACTTGTTCGGGTCCGACGACGGCCGGATCTCCGGCAGCATCTGCCGGGGGATGTTGAAGAAGCTGATCAGCTCGTCGTCCCAATCGAGCGTCTCCAGGTTCATCAGCATCGTCCGGCTGGCGTTGGTGACGTCGGTGACGTGCACACCGCCGTCGACACCGCCGGTGAGGTGCCACAGCAACCAGGTGTCGGTGTTGCCGAAGACGGCGTCACCGGCCTCGGCGGCCTCCCGGACGCCGTCGACGTTCTCCAGGATCCACTGCACCTTGCCGGCCGAGAAGTACGTCGCCGGCGGCAGCCCGGCCTTCTGCCGGATCACGTCGCCCTTGCCCTCACGCTCCAGCGCGGAGGCGATCCGGTCGGTGCGGGTGTCCTGCCAGACGATCGCGTTGTAGTACGGGCGGCCGGTCTTGCGGTTCCAGACCACGGCGGTCTCGCGCTGGTTGGTGATGCCGAGCGCCGCGAGGTCGCTCGCCTGCAGGTTGTTCTGATTCAGCGCGGTCCGGATGACCGAGCTGGTCCGCTCCCAGATCTCCACCGGGTTGTGCTCCACCCAGCCGGCCTGCGGCAGGATCTGGGAGTGCTCCAGCTGGTGCTTGCCCACCTCGTTGCCGGAGTGGTCGAAGATCATGAAGCGGGTGCTCGTGGTGCCCTGGTCGACGGCACCGACGAAGTCAGCCATGGAAGGTCCTCTCCTCACAGATCGATGTCATGCGGTGGTCTTCTCCTCCGGGATCCGCCCCGGCTCCTCGTCCTCGTCGGCGATCGGCAGGAAGCGCCCGACCAGCAGGTCGTACAGGAACGCACCGACCAGAGCGCCGATGATCGGCGCCACGATGGGCACCCAGAAATAGATGTCCCCGAACTGATCCTTGAACGCTCCGCTGTACCCGGTGAAGAACGACGCCAGCCGCGGCCCGAAGTCACGGGCCGGGTTGATCGCGTAGCCGGCGTTGGTGCCCCACGCCATCCCGATCCCGACCACCAGCAGACCGACGATGAACGGCGCCAAGTTGACACCCGGTGAGGTGTTGCGCAGGTCGGTGATGGCGAGGATGACCAGCATCAGGATCGCCGTACCGATGATCTGGTCGCGGAACCCGCCCCACATCCCGACCCCGAGGTCGAGCGACCCGTTGCCCGGCAGCGTGGAGAACACGCCCTGGGACTTGATCGTCAGCCCGGGGTCGAACTTGTTCAGCGCCTCGGTGTAGTTCCAGCGGACCACCAGAGCCGCCAGGAAAGCGCCGAGGAACTGGGCCACCGAGTACGGCAGCACCTTCTTCCAGGAGAACCCGCGGAACGCCGCCAGCGCGATCGTCACCGCCGGGTTCAGGTGCGCACCGGTCATCCGGCCCGCCACGTAGATCCCCAGCGTCACCCCGAGCCCCCACGCCCACGCGATGGAGTCGTGGTCCCCGATCCCCGCGGCGACCACCTGCGCCACCACACCACAGCCGAACAGGATCAGGATGAACGTACCGGCCAGCTCGGCGGACATCTCCCCCAGAAGGGTCTTCGCCTTGACCGCTTCGGTCGTAGCCATGCTCTGTCTCCCTTCCACCCCGTGACGACCACGGAGGACTGGAATGTAGGAGCGTTGACGGAGCGGCACAACGCCGTACGTTCGACATTGTCGAACGCGGGGTGGACCTGGACCACTGCGACACTCGTACAACCTTTTCCCGGGTTGATCACGTCAGGGCGGGCAGAGGAGGCCGGCCGCACGGGGCGGTGGCCGTGGAAGGGACCTGATGGGGACCGGACGGAGTGCTGGGGACTTCGAGGAGTTCGCGGTCAGCAGGCACCGGGCGTTGTTCCGGTACGCGTACCTGCTGGTCGGGGAACGCGGGCTGGCCGAGGATCTGGTGCAGGAGGCACTGACCAAGACGTACGTCGGCTGGCACCGACTGCGGGACTCGGCGAACGCCGAGGCCTACACGCGGAAGGCGATCACCAACACGGCGATCGGCTGGTACCGGCGGAAGGCGTGGCACGCGGAGCGGCCGCGCGACGACGTCCCCGAGCTGCCCGGGCGGGCGGCGGCGGACGACGCGACGGCGCGGATCTGGCTCTGGGAGGAGCTCGGGCAGCTGCCGCCGCGGCAGCGGGCCGCGCTGGTGCTGCGGTACTACGAGGACCTGACCGAGGCGGAGACCGCCCGGATCCTCGGGTGCAGCGTCGGCACGGTAAAGAGCCAGACGTCGCACGCCCTGAAGAAGCTGCGGGCCCGGCTGGGCCCCGACGCGGAACTGACGATCGAATTGGTGGTGGCCCAGTGACCGGCCTGATCAAGGAAACCCTGACCGAGCACGCCGACGGCGTCACCGAGCCCGGCCTGGACCTGGCCGCCGTGATGCGGAACGGCGACCGGCGGATCAAGCGCCGCAAGGTCGCCACCGTGCTGACCGTCGCCGCCGCGTCAGCGGCCGTGCTGGCCGGCGGGCTGACCGCCGTCAGGCTGACCGCGGACGCGCCGGCTCCGGCCGAGCAGCCGGGGAACTTCACCGAGCGGCGGCCGACGTACGCGAAGGACGGCAAGATCCACTTCGGCTCCGAGACCTACGACCTGAAGGACCAGATCGCCACCTTCGCCCAGACCGACGCCGGTTTCGTCTACGTCACCCCGGGCGGCACCGTGAAGACGGCCGACGGCCGCCGGACCACGACGATCGGCGGCGGCAACGCGATCAAGCGCCTCACCGTCGACGACGCCGGCACGCTGGTCGGCTGGGTCGACAGCAGCCCGCAGCGCCCCGAGTTCGTCGTGTACGACGTGGCCGCGCGCCGCGAGGTCGTCCGGACGGCGCAGGGCACGGTCGCGAACCCCGCCGAGGACAAGGAGCCGCGGGTCTCGGCGATCGACGAGGGCTTCGCCTACTTCTCCACCGGGACGAGCATCTACCGCTGGAACCTGGCCGCCAAGGCCGGGACCGTGATCGATCCCGCGGCCGGTCCGGAGAAGCTGAAGGGCGTCGACGCGGGCCTGCTCACCTGGGAGATCCTCCAGCCGCCCAGCCAGACCCAGCAGGTTGCCGTCGGCACCGATCTCCGGAAGCCGCCGGCCCGGATCTACGACGGGTGGGACAACACCGTCTCCCCCAGCGCCCGGTTCATGACGACCGACGCCGCCGACGAGGTGCGGTTGTTCGACCTGCAGTCCGGGAAGCAGCTGCCGCTGAAGTTCCCCGGGTACGTGCTGATCGTGCCCACCCAGTGGCAGGGCGACGGCAGCTTCTACGCGGTCGGGATCGCCGAGGACCAGTCCAGGCCCGTCGACCTGCTGAAGTGCTCGACCGCCGAGCTGACCTGCGAGGTCGCCGTCCCGGAGTTCGCCCCGAGCCCGTCGGAACAGGTCGGTTTCCAGCTTCCGGTCGGCTACGTCCTGGACTAGCAGGCGAACGCGGAAAGAAATCTACGAACAGGATGCAACCGATCGTAGGGCCCAGAGCGTCATGTCATCGGGACCGTAAAGCTCGAAGGGGGAATCTCAGGTGAATCAGCACGCCACGGTGGGGCACCGCGACAACGTGACGGCTCGGCACTGGCTCGAAACCGGCCTGCAGAACCTGCCGGCCCGCCAGCGCGACGCGCTGGTCCTGCGCTTCTACGAGTCGCGCACCGAAACCGAGGCCGCCGGCATCCTCGGCTGCTCGGTCCCCGCGGTGAAGCGCCGGACCAACCACGGCCTGCGCCGCCTCAGCTCCCACCTGGGCCCCGACGCCGTCCTGCTGCTGCAACGCGTCGCCCGCTAGCGCCGGTACGCCGAACGGCCGGGGACCCCCGCAACAGGGGTTCCCGGCCGTTTCACATCCAGCGACTGGTTGCAGCGCGCAACTAAACCTTCGCGGTGGCCGCGCCCTCGACGGCCTTCAGGGCCGCGGCGGCCTGGTCCTCGGTGGCGTTCTCCGGGAAGTGGCAGGCGCTCTGGTGCCCCGGGGCGATCTGCAGCAGCGGCGGCTCGACCGTCTTGCAGATGTCCTGCGCCTTCCAGCAGCGGGTGTGGAAGCGGCAGGCCGGCGGCGGGTTGATCGGGCTCGGGACGTCGCCCTCGAGCCGGATCCGCTCGCGCTTGGTCTTGCGGTTGGTGTCCGGGATCGGGACGGCCGACAGCAGGGCCAGCGTGTACGGGTGCATCGGCTTCTCGTACAGGCTGACCCGGTCGGCCAGCTCGACGATCTTGCCGAGGTACATCACCGCGACCCGGTCCGACACGTGCCGGACCACCGACAGGTCGTGCGCGATCATCACGTAGGTCAGGTCGAACTCGTTCTGCAGGTCCTCCAGCAGGTTCACCACCTGGGCCTGGATGGACACGTCCAGCGCCGAGACCGGCTCGTCGGCGACGATCAGCTTCGGCCGCAGCGCGAGCGTACGGGCGATCCCGATCCGCTGCCGCTGACCGCCGGAGAACTCGTGCGGGTACCGGTTGTAGTGCTCCGGGCTCAGCCCGACCAGCTCCAGCAACTCCTGGACGGTCTTCTTCACACCGCCCTCGGGCTTCACGCCCTGCAGCCGGTACGGCGCACCGACGATCTTGCCGACCGTGTGCCGCGGGTTCAGCGAGCCGTACGGGTCCTGGAAGATCATCTGCACGTCACGCCGCAGCGGGCGCATCTTGCCGTCGCCGAGGTGGCTGATGTCGTGCCCCTCGAAGACGATCTTGCCGTCGGTCGGCTCCAGCAGGCGGGTCAGCAGCCGGCCGGTGGTGGTCTTGCCGCAGCCCGACTCCCCCACCAGCGACAGCGTCTCGCCCTTCATCACGCTGAAGGTCAGGCCGTCGACGGCCTGGACGGCGCCGGTCTGGCGCTGCAGCAGACCCTTGCGGATCGGGAAGTGCTTGGTCAGGTTCGTCACCGACAGCAGTTCCTCGCCGTCGGCGATCGCCGGGGAGGTGTCGTCGAGGACGGGTCCGACGCTGACGGACTCGGTTTCGGGGTTGGTCACTTCGGCTCCGTCGTTCACAGCTTCGGCTTGATCTCGTCGTTCCAGATCCGCTCGCGGTCCGCGCCGGACAGGTGGCAGGCCACCTTGTGCCCGGCCCCGACCTCGAGCAGCTCCGGCCGGTCGGTCTCGCTGGCGCCACCGTTGAGCTGCGAGTAGTTGCAGCGCGGGTTGAACGCACAGCCGGTCGGGACGTTGATCAGGCTGGGCGGCGAGCCCTTGATCGGGATCAGCCGCTCGGTGCGCTCCCGGTCGATCCGCGGCATCGAGCCGAGCAGGCCCCAGGTGTAGGGGTGCTGCGGGCGCTCGAAGATGTCGTCCGCGGTGCCGTACTCGATCGCGCGGCCGGCGTACATCACCTGGATGTCGTCGGCGAGCTCGGCGACCACGCCGAGGTCGTGGGTGATGATGATGACCGCGGAGTTGAACTCACGCTGCAGGTCCCGGATCAGGTCCAGGATCTGCGCCTGCACGGTGACGTCGAGCGCGGTGGTCGGCTCGTCGGCGATCAGCAGGTCGGGGTCGCAGGACAGCGCCATCGCGATCATCGCGCGCTGCCGCATCCCGCCGGAGAACTGGTGCGGGTAGGCGTCGACGCGCTTGTCCGGCTGCGGGATGCCGACCCGGTCGAGCATCTCGATCGCGTGCTTGCGGGCGACCTGCTTGGTCACCTTGTTGTGCACCCGGTAGGCCTCGATGATCTGCTTGCCGACCGTGTAGAACGGGTGCATCGCCGACAGCGGGTCCTGGAAGATCATCGCCATCCGCTTGCCGCGCAGCAGCCGCACCTCCTCGGCGCTGGACGAGACCAGGTCCTGGCCGTCGAGGAAGACCTCGCCGCTGATCTTCGCGGTACCGGCCTTGTGCAGGCCCATGATCGACAGGCTGGTCACGCTCTTGCCGGAGCCGGACTCGCCCACGATGCCGAGGGTCTTGCCGCGCTCCAGCTGGAACGACAGCCCGTCGACGGACTTCACGATGCCGTCGTCGGTCGGGAAGTGCACCTTCAGGTCGCGGACGTCGAGGAACGCGTCGCCGCGCTCGATCCGCTGCGGGGTGTCTTGAGGTTCGGTCACGAGATTCGCACCCTCGGGTCGACGACGGCGTACAGGAGATCGACGATCAGGTTCGCCAGCACGATGAAGAACGCGGCGACCAGCGTCACGCCGAGCACCTTGGGCAGGTCGTTGGCGCGCAGCGCGATCACGGCGTACTGGCCGATGCCGGGCAGCGAGAAGGTCGTCTCGGTGAGGATCGCGCCGCCCATCAGCAGGCCGAGGTCGAGACCGAAGATGGTCAGGATCGGGGTCAGCGCCGAGCGCAGGCCGTGCTTGACCACGACCGTCCGCTCGGTCAGGCCCTTGGCGCGGGCGGTCCGGACGAAGTCCTCGTTCATCGTCTCGAGCATGCCGGCCCGGGTGAGCCGGGCGTACGCCGCGGCGTACAGGAAGGCCAGCGTGACCCAGGGCAGGATCAGGTCGTAGGCCCACCAGACCGGATTCGTCTCGTCCAGTGGGTTGGTGCCGCCCTGGGCCGTCCAGCCCAGGTTGTAGCTGAAGATCGACAGCGACAGCAGGCCGGTGAAGAAGATCGGCAGCGAGACGCCGGCCAGGGCCACCGACATCAGGCCCCGGTCCAGCGCCGAGCCGCGCCGGAGCGCGGACACGATGCCGGTACCGACACCGGTGATCAGCCAGATGAACGCCGCACCACCCGCCAGCGAGGCGGTGACCGGTATTCGCGCGACCAGGTCCGGCCACACCGGCTGCTGGGTCAGGAACGAGTACCCGAAGCAGGGCGCCGGGCAGTGCTCGGTCGACGGCCCGTAGTTGTACTCCTGCCCCACGACCAGGCCCTTCACGAAGCGGCCGTACTGGACGTAGAGCGGGTCGGTGAAGCCGAGACGCTCCGCCGTCTGGTGAATCTGCTCCTGCCCGGCGCTCTTGCCGACGTAGCGCGAGGCCAGGTCGTCGGCGGACGCACCGCCCAGCTTGGGAACCAGGAAGAAGATCGAGAACGTCACGGCCGTGACGATGAAGAGCAGGATCACTGCTCCGATCACCCGGCGGACCAGATATGCGAACACGTGCTCGGCGGTGGTGGCCGGTGATCATCGCTGATCACCGGCCACCGTCAGCCTTCACCTACCTCTGCTGGCGAATGATGGTTGTTCAGGGCAACCGACTGCTACTTCTGCGCGAGCCCGATGCTGGCGTAGTCGTACATGTTCTGGCCGTCGTTGGAGAAGACGTTGGCCAGGGTGTCCGGACGGTACAGCAGGCCCTTGGCCCAGGTGCCCGGCAGCGCGCCGGCCTGCTCCATGACCTTCTTGTCGATGTCGACCCAGAGCTGGTTGCGCTTGGCCTCGTCGGTCTCGGCCAGCGCCTTGTCGATCATCGTGTCGACCTCGGGGATCCGGATCCCGAGGTTGGTGTTGCCACCGGTGGCCCGGATGGTCCGGGAGTCGACGATCTGGCTCAGGAAGCCGAAGCCGTCGGTCCAGTCCGCGCCCCAGCTGTAGACGATCAGGCCGAGCTTGTTCGCCTTGGCGAAGTCCGGCTTGCCGGCGTACAGCTTGGTGTAGTCACCGGTCGGGTACGGCTTGGTGGTCAGGTTGATGCCGACCTTCTTCAGCGACTGCTGCAGCGTCTCGGCGACCGCCTTCTCCTTGGCCCGGTCGGCCCGGTAGGAGATGTTGATGTTGAAGCCGTTCGGCTGACCGCACTTGGCCAGCGACTCCTTGGCCTTGGCGACGTCACCGTTCTTGTTGGCCTCGAAGCCGTAGTCGTCGAACTTCTCGGCACCGGTGACCAGCGGCGGCATCATGTTGGTGGCGATGTCGCCACCGATCGGGCCGCCGTACGCACGCTGGTAGCCCTCGTGGTCGGCGGCGTACAGGATCGCCTTGCGGCAGTCCAGGTTGTTCAGCGGCGGGACCTCGGTGTTCAGCACGGTGAAGTTGAGTCGCGGCGCGGCCACGTTGTCCGCGTGCGCCTTCAGCTTCGGGTCGGCCAGGATCTTGGCCTGGGTCTCCGGCTGGACGCCGGTACCCGCGATGTCGACGTCGAGGTCACCGGCGATCAGCCGGTTGTCGATGTCGGTGCCGTTCACGTTGAACGCGACGTTGATCTTGTCCGGCAGCGCCTTGCGGCCCGACTCCGGGTCGGTCGCCGGGTCGTACTGGTCGTTGCGGGTCAGCGTCAGGCCCTTGTTCGCGTCGAAGCTCTCGAACTTGTACGGGCCGGTCGCGATCGGGTGCTCCTGGTACTTCGTACCGGTGTCCTTGGCCTGCGGCACCGGGGCCGTCGACGGGAGCTGGGCGAAGTAGTCGAAGCCGGCGAACGACTTGTTCAGGTTGAACACGATGGTGTTCGCGTCGGGGGTCTCGATCGCCTTGGCGACGCCGGCCATCGACGGGTCCTTGTAGACGCTGTAGCCCTTCGGCACGTCCAGCAGGAAGTCGTTGAAGTACGTCGGGCCGCTGGGCAGCGTCGCCTTGTCGAGCGAGCGCGCGACGGCGTACTTGACGTCCTTCGAGGTGACCTCGGTGCCGTCCTCGAACTTGACGCCCTTGCGGATCTTGTAGGTCCACGTCTTGGCGTCGTTGCTCGGCACACCCGGCGCCTCGGCCAGGTCCGGCACCGGCTTGGCGCCCTCGGCGCCCGGCGCCGACTTGAAGACCATCAGCGGCCGGACGTAGTTGCGGACCAGGTTCCAGGACAGGCCGTAGTAGGTGTCACCGGGGTCGGTGGAGTCCCACTTCTCGGTGATCGCCATCCGCAAGGTGCCACCCTTTTTGTCGCTCGGGTTGAACACCTTGTTGTTGGCCGCGTCGAACGCGGCGGTGGCCCCGCCCGCCGAGCTGCCCCCACCGGGAGTGGCCTTGGGTCCCCCACCGCAAGCCACCAGGCTCATGGCGACGGCCGCAGCGACGGCGGTAGCCGTCGTGATGCGATTCCATCTCATCTGTTGTTGCACCCCTTTTTTCGTGAGAGCCAGGCTCCCTGGTTGGCGAGAAGTCGTTTTACCGCGAGCGTGGGTCGAGCGCGTCCCGCAGGCCGTCACCGAACAGGTTGAAGGCGAGCACCGTGACGAAGATGGCCAGACCGGGCCAGAGCATGTACGTCGGGTTGACCTGGTACCAGTTCGCGGCGATCGAGAGCATGTCGCCCCAGCTGGCCGTCGGCGGGCGGACGCCGACGCCGAGGTAGGACAGGCCGGCCTCGAACAGCACGTTGGTCGGGATCAGCAGCGTCGCGTAGACCAGGATCGGCGCGATCAGGTTCGGCAGCAGCTCGGTGAACAGGATGTACGGCCGGCGGGCGCCGAGGCTGCGGGCCGCGTCGACGAACTCACGCTCGCGCAGCGACAGCGTCTGGCCGCGGATGATCCGGCCGATGTAGGGCCAGCTGAAGAAGCCGATGATGAAGACGATCAGCGCCACCCGCAGCGCGTCGCCCTGCAGGCCGAGGATCGAGTCCGGCACCGCGCCGACCAGCGCCAGTGCGAACAGCACCAGCGGGAAGGCCAGGAAGATGTCCATCAGCCGGCTGATCAGGGTGTCGATCCAGCCACCGAAGTAGCCGGCCATGATGCCCATCGCGACCCCGATGACCACCGAGAGCAGCGTGGCCAGGAAGGCGATCAGCAGCGAGATCCGGGCGCCGTACACGATCCGGGCGAAGATGTCGCGGCCGTTGACCGGCTCGACGCCGAACGGGTGGTCGGCGCTCATCCCGCCGAGCTTGCCGATCGGGGTCTGCAGCGAGGGGTCGACCAGGTCCTGGTGGAAGTCGTTCGGGGTGACCCCGACGATCTTGCAGATCAGCGGCGCGAAGATCGCGACCACGATCAGCAGCAGCACGATGATGCCGCCGGCGATCGCGACCTTGTCGCGCTTCAGCCGCATCCACGAGATCTGCCACAGTGAGCGGCCCTCGATCTTGCGGACGCCCTCGAGAACGGCCTCCGGCTGTGCCGACGAAGATCCCGGCTCGACCTCGAGTGGCGTGCTCACGCGTTGTGTTCCCCTGCCTCGTTGTGGTGACCGACCGAAACCGGACATGGCTGCCGCCTTAACCTGCCGCCGAAACGGGCCGTAGTCAAACGGCGGAAGTGCTGCGTTGCCCGATCGTGATGACGTGGAGATCGTCCCGTATTGTGGACAGATCGCAGGGTCGCACGGAGCTTCCGGACAGTTACTTCCGTAACGTCGAGAAGGTCAGGTAGGACAGCGGGTTGAGGATACTGGTTGGATTTTTGATCTCTTTACCGGCCACCACTGTCAGCCGTGCCTGCCACACCGGGATCAGCGGAGCGTCGTGGGCGATCACCGACTGTGCCTGCTCCAGGACCTGCTCGCGCTTCAGCTGGTTCTGCTCCGCGACCTCCTGGTCGAGCAGCTTGTTCGCGGTCTGCGACCGGTAGCCGTTCTGGTAGATCGCGCCCTCACGGACGAACGGCACCAGGTAGTCGTCGGGGTCCGGGTAGTCCGGCAGCCAGCCCGAGTGGTACAGGTCGAACGCGCCGCTGCGCGCGAGCTGCTGGTACCGCGGCCACTCGACGCTGCGCAACGTGACCCGGAACAGACCGGACGCGTCCAGCTGGCGCTTCAGCTCGGTCACCTCGGCCTTCGCGCCGGCGCCGTACCGGGTCGGGGTCCAGCCGAGCGTCAGCGGGACCGGAGTGGTGACGCCGCCCTCGCGCAGGATCGCGGCCGCGGCGGCCTTGTTCGGGTCCTTGTACTCGGCGCGGAACGCGTCGACGTGACCACCGGCACCCGGCGGTACGACGGAGTACAGCGGGGTCACCTGGTCGCCGTACGCCTTCTTGGCGATCGCGCTGCGGTCGATCAGCTGCGCCACCGCACGCCGTACGGCGGGACGTCGCGACACCGCGGATTTGAAGTGGAACGAGAAGTAGCGGATCTCCGCCGACGGTGCGTCGACGACCTGGACCTTGTCACCGGCGCGCAGCTTGTCGAGATCGGTCGCACCGAAACCGTGGAAGGCGATGTCGGCCTTGCCGGACGTCACCGCGCTGCTCAGGGCGGCGGAGTCCGGCAGCAGCGTCAGGTCGATGCCGTCGTTCTGCGCGGCCCGCGGGCCCTTGTAGCCCTTGAACTTCGTCAGCGACGCGCTCGCCCCCGGCTTGTACGCCGTCAGCTCGTACGGGCCGCTGCCGACCGCCTTCGCCGGCATCAGCTTCGTCGCCGGGTAGACCTCTTCGTCGACGATCGAGGCGGCGGTGGTGGTCAGCAGGTACGGGATGCGGGCGTCCGGCTTCTTCAGCGTGAACACCGCGGTCAGGCTGTCCGGCGTACTGATCGAGGCGATCGAGCCGAACAGCCCGGCGATCCCGCCCGGTGTCTTCAGCTTGAGCAACCGGTCGAAGCTGAACTTCACGTCCGACGAGGTCAGCTCGTGCCCGTTCGGGAAGGTCAGACCGCTCTTCAGGCTGCACGTGTACGTCGTCGGCGCGTCGAACTGGCAGTCGGCCGCGTCCGGGACCGGCGTCGGTTTGTCGGACGTGATCGTCAGCAGGGTCTGGAAGAGGTTCGCCTGCAGGGTGCGGGAACCGATCTCGTACGGACCGGCCGGGTCGAGCGACGTCACGGTGTCGGTGGTGGCGACCTTGAAGGTGAGCTGCCGTGGCGGCTCACCGGTCTGCTGCGGCGCCGAACCGCCCGTCTTGTCCCCGCACGACGCCAGCGATCCCGCCAGAACGCCGGCGACGGCCGCAGCCATCACCCGGCGCGAGTACACCTTCACCACATCCACCCTCTCGTCCCCAGACACGCCCCCGCGGGCACCCAAAGACGGTACTGCCTCAGCGGAGCAGCGCGCGCAGCGACTCCGGCGTCAGCGGCTCCAGCGACTTGACCACCAGCCGCCGCGGCGCGTCCTCGATCTCCACCCACTGCGGTACGGCGACGACGAACGCGCCGGCCGCCGTACCGGCCGCGGTGCCGCCCGGGGAGTCCTCGATCACGACGCAGGACGCCGGGTCGACCCCGAGCGCCTTCGCGGCGGTCAGGTACGGCTCCGGGTGCGGCTTGCCGTGCTCGACCTCGTCACCGGCGACGACCGTCGCGAACAGGCCGTCCGGGAAGTGCCCGAGCACGGCGTCGATCATCACCCGGTACGACGCCGAGACCAGCGCGCACGGGATCTCCTCCTTCACACACGCCTGCAGCAGCTCCAGCGCGCCCGGCCGGAACTCCACCTCGCGGCGCAGCGTCTCCACGACCTCGGTGAACATCCGCTCGGCCAGCTCCTCAGCGGTGATCGCACCGGCCGGGATCCGCGCCATCCAGGCGGTGACCGCGTCGCGCAGGTCGGAGCCGACCAGGGCGACGCAGTCCTCCACGGTCCACTCGGCGCCGAGCTCGGCGAGCAGCGCGATCTGCACCCGCGCCCAGACCGGTTCGGAGTCGACCAGCGTGCCGTCCATGTCCCACAGCACCGCTTGCAACGTCAAGGGAGAGCTCCTCAGCTGGTCGTCCGGGATCGAGGGGTCGTAAGAATTTTACAAGGTCGGTCCGACACGTTCCGCTGGGCGTGAAACCGGACGCACGGCGGACAGCGGAGACGTAGGCTGGCAGTCCGGTACGAACCTCGTACCGGGAGACGAGTAGGACAGGGGGTGGCGAGTGGTCGACCTCGCGAACCTGCGGGACCCGGTCGTGATCGCCGCGTTCGAGGGCTGGAACGACGCGGCCGACGCCGCCACCGGGGCGGTGGACCACCTGATCGAGCAGTGGGACGCCGAACTGGTCACCGCGATCGACCCCGAGGACTACTACGACTTCCAGGTGAACCGCCCGACCGTCGCCTTCGACGACGACGGGCAGCGCCGGCTGACCTGGCCGACCACCCGGGTGTTCCTGGCCCGGCCCGAGGACACCGACCGCGACGTGCTGCTGATCCGCGGCATCGAGCCGAACATGCGCTGGCGCACCTTCTGCCGCGAGTTGCTCGCGGTGGTCGACGAGTCGAACGCGCAACTGGTCGTCGTCCTGGGTGCCCTGCTGGCCGACTCGCCGCACACGCGCCCGATCCCGGTCAGCGCCTCGTCCTCGGACCCGGAGCTGACCGCGTCCTGGAGCCTCGAGCCGTCGACGTACGAGGGACCCACCGGCATCTCCGGCGTCTTCGCCGACCTGTGCGGAACTCTCGGCGTACCGGCGGTGTCGATCTGGTCGGCGATCCCCCACTACATCGCCGGCACCCCTTGTCCGAAGGCGTCCCTCGCCCTCCTCGGCAAGGTCGAGGCCCTGCTCGACCTCCCGATCCCCGAGGGCGACCTCCCCGAGCTGGCCCGCGCCTGGCAACGCGGCGCCGACGAGCTCTCCGAGGAGGACCCGGAGGTCGCCGAGTACGTCGCGACCCTCGAGGAGCAGCGCGACACCACCGACCTCCCCGAAGCCTCCGGCGACGCCATCGCCGCGGAGTTCGAGCGCTACCTGCGACGGCGCAACAAGAACCATCCGGACTGACGCCGACGCAGAGTGACTGTTGCGGCTTTGTGACCCGCGATTTCGATCGTTCCAGTAACGCTGAGCGAGCATCCTGCGATGTAGGGGTCAACCACCCGGCCGCAGGGCCGGCCCGATCCCGACGGATCGGCAGGGTGTTGGCCGGCGTACGACGGAGCCGCAGTGGGGGGAACCGGGACGGGCCGTCCCGGCCGCCGCGGTGCCGTCGCCGTGCGACGCCCTGGTGATCTGTTCGCGTCCCGCGTGGACGCGGGCGCTTCATCAATCAGGGGGGCACGATGTCTCAGCAGTACCCGCAGTACCAGCAGTTCCCGGGGCAGCCGCAGCAGCCGTTCCAGCCACCGGTCCCGCCGCAGGCACCGAAGAAGAAGCACACCGTGCGGAACGTGTTCCTCGCGATCGGCGGGACATTCGTGCTGCTCGTCGGTGGTTGTACTGCCGCGGTGGTCGCGGCCGGTGGTGGGGACGAGCCGGCCAAGCAGACCGCGTCGGGCGGGGCCTCGACAGCGCCGGTCAGTGCGCCGGCGACCAGTGGGCCACCCGCCGCCGTGGAGACTCCGTCGGCCGCACAGTCCAGTGCGAGCTCCGATGTTGCCAAGGTCGGAGCCACCGAGTGGTTCGACTACACCGACGGGCTGCAGGTCCAGGTCACGAAGATGACCCGGTTCAAGATCTCGTCGTACGCCGCCGGCGGGCAGCCGGGCGATGTCGGCGTCGCGGTGACGGTGACGATCAAGAACGGCAGCAGCGAGACATTCGACGCCGCGCTGGCCAGCGTGAACCTCGCCGCCGGGCCGAACGGCGACGAGGCCGACAAGGTCTACGACTCCGGTAACAACGTCGGCGGCGGGTTCGAGGGAAGCATCCCGAAGGGCCGGTCGAAGACCGCCCGGTTCGGGTTCGCCGTCCCGAAGGCGCAGTTGTCGAAGCTGGTCGCCGAGGTCGCGCCGAGCTGGGACCACGACGGCTCGTTCTTCGAGGGTGCGGTCAAGTAGTGGTTCCTACGAAGGGCGACGACGCGGGCCGTCGTCGCCCTTCGGGCCGTAGTCAAATGGGGTGCGTACTGTGGCGTAACTTGTCGGATCGTTCTATCGTCAGGCGGACGACGGCGGTTGGTCGAGTGACGGGGACGTTGGGGCATGGCGCGGGAGCAGCGGGGTGGTGGGTCGGTGGCGGCGGTGGCCGTGCTGGCTGTGCTGGGGATCGCGGGGGCTGTCGCGTTGCTGGACGACGGGACGCCGGATGTTGATCTGAGCACGCTCGCGGCTTCGTCTACGCACGCGACGATCAGTACGGCGCCGTTGGACACGCAGCCGTTCTCTGGGACCGACGGGGTGGTCGTGCATCCGCGGGTGGAGACGGCGGTGTTCTCGGCGCCGGACGCGGAGCCGTTCGCGAAGGTCGGGCCGGAGCAGTTCGGGGCGACCTGGTTGCCGGTGGTGGAGCGGGTCGACGGGTGGGTGCGGGTGCTGCTGCCGTCGAAGCCCAATCGCTCGACGGGGTGGCTGGTCGATGAGGACCTGGATCACGCGTCGTCGGCGTACGTCATTCGCGTGCACACCGGGTCGCGGACGCTGGAGCTCTTCGAGAGCGGGAAGCGGCTCGGGAAGTGGAAGGCCGGTGTCGGGGCGCAGAAGACGCCGACGCCGTCGGGGCGGACGTTCCTGCTCGGGTCGATCATCGACCCGAAGCGGTCGGCGTCGCCCGTCGTGCTGCCGCTGGGTGCGCACAGCCCGACGCTCGACACGTTCGGCGGCGGGCCGGGCACGGTCGCGATCCACGGGTGGCCACGGCCCGACGTGTTCGGTGCGGCGGTCAGCGCCGGCTGCGTCCGGGTCCCGCAGACCGCGCTCGACCGGCTGCAACGCGTCCCGCTGGGGACGCTCGTTCTGATCGACAGCAAATGAGGGTGAGACTGATGCGACGACACATCGTTCCGGCGGTCACGACGGCCGCGTCCGTCACCGGGGTCGTGGTGCTGACCCTCGTCACCGCCGCCGCACCCGGCAACGCGACCGACCGGCCCTCGTCGGCGTACGCGATCGGGGCGGACGGTCAGGTCCCGGTCGACCGTACGCCGTACGTCGAGTCGCGCGACGGCCGCGAGCGCAGCTCGTCGGCGCTCGAGCTGCCGAAGAACCCGTTGCTCTCGGCCCGCACCGCGACGGTCACCGCGGGGAACGACAAGGCGTCGGTCGAGCTGCTCGACGTGACGCTCGGCAAGGGCGCGCTCGACGCCGTCCAGCTCCCGCCGGACCTGAAGAAGTCGTGCGCCTCGCTCCCGCCGACCGGCGCCGGCGACCTGCCGATCCCGGATCTCCCGCTGCCCGACCTCGGGCTGCCGCTGCCTGACTTGAGCACCGCCGACCTGCCGGTGAAGAACCTGCCGGAGCTGTGCGACCTGCTGCTCACCCCGCCGAGCTCGGTCCTCGGGATCGACGCGGTCAACGTCTGGTGCGCGGGCGACAAGGGCGGTGTCGACATCGGGTCGGTGACGCTGCTCGGACAGAAGATCCAGGTCCCGGAGACGAAGCAGGGCGCGGTCATCCCAGCGGCGCCGCTGGCGACGATCACGGTCAACCAGCAGTCGCAGCAGGCTGACGGGTCGTTCACCGTCACGGGTCTGACGATCAACCTCGGCGACGGTGCTCAGGTGATCCGGCTGGCCTCGGCGACCTGCGCGAAGCCTGCCGCGAAGGCCACGCCGAAGCCTCAGCCGACGCGTCCTCAGCCGGTTCCGGGGACCGACGTCGGCCGTCCTCCGGCCGCGCCCGTCCCCACCCCGGTGAAGACCCACCACCCGGTCACCGGCTGACGCTCAGACCGCGCACCGCCGCGGCGAGGCGCGGGAGCGGGAGCCGGGCGTGGGAGCCGGGCGTGGGAGCCGGGCGTGGGAGCCGGGCGTGGGAGCCGGGCGCGGGCGCCGGGCGCGGGCGCCGGGCGCGGGGCGCGGGGCGCCGACCGGCTAGAGCTTGATCCCCAACAGCCCGTCGACCGCCTGAGCAACCAGCGCCGGCGCCTCGGTGTCGTCGCCGTTGCTCTCGGCCCACGTGTCGATCGCCGACAGCGCGGCAACGGTGTCGAGGTCGTTGGTCAGCGCCGCCCGCAGCGCCTCGACCGCCGCCGTACCGTCCGGACCGGTGCCTCGGGCAACGGCTCCGCGCCACAGGTCGAGGCGGTTCTGGGCGTCGAGCAGATCCGCGTCGGTCCAGAACCACTCGGTCCGGTAGTGGTGCGCGAGCAACGCCAGCCGGATCGCCATCGGATCCGACCCGCCCTGCCGCTCGCGCGACACCAGGACCAGGTTCCCCTTCGACTTGGACATCTTCTCCCCGTCGAGCCCGACCATCGCCTGGTGCACGTACGCGCGGGCGAACGGGTGCTCGCCGGTCGCCACCTGGGCGCCGCTGGCCGACATCTCGTGGTGCGGGAAGATCAGGTCGGTCCCGCCGCCCTGGACGTCGAACGTCATCCCGAGGTGCTTCAGCGCGATCGCCGAGCACTCGACGTGCCAGCCCGGCCGGCCCCGGCCGAACGGCGACTCCCAGGACGGCTCCCCCGGGCGCTCCGCGCGCCACAGCAGGCTGTCCAGCGGGTCGCGCTTGCCCTCGCGGTCCGGGTCGCCGCCGCGCTCGGCGAACAGCGCGCGCATCGTCTCACCGTCGTAGTTCGAGACGCTGCCGAACGCCGGGTCGGCCTTCACCGCGAAGTACAGGTCGTCGTCGACGGAGTAGACCGCGCCCGCGCGCTGCAGGTCCGCGATCGCGTCGCTGACCAGGTCGATCGACTCGACGACCCCGACGTACTCCTGCGGAGGGATCACCCGCAGCGCGGTCATGTCGTCGCGGAACAGCTGGATCTCCTGCTCGGCCAGATCGGTCCACTCCACCCCGGTCGCGGTCGCGCGCTCGAGCAGCGGGTCGTCGACGTCGGTGATGTTCTGCGTGTAGTGCACCCCGTACCCGGCGTCCCGCCACAGGCGGTTGATCAGGTCGAACGTGACGTACGTCGCCGCGTGGCCCATGTGCGTCGCGTCGTACGGCGTGATGCCGCAGACGTACATCCGGGCCGTGCCGTCCGCGCCGGGCGGCACCTCGACGAACCCACCGGACGCGGTGTCGTAGAGGCGAAGACGCCGGGCCGGCCCCGGTACGACCGGGATGTCTGGATTCGTCCACGCCTGCATGAGACGGAGCCTATCCAGTCAACGAAGTGGGCCGGCCCGGAGGCCCACCCTGCGGTCCTCCCGACCTCGACCTCCGGCTGACGGTCAGCCCCCGAACGTCCGCTGCGCATACGTCGCGAAGCTCGCCGGCGGGCGGCCCAGCACCCGCTCCACACCGTCGCCCGGCGTCGTCAGCCAGCCGGCCCGCATCGCCGCGTACATCGTGTTCAGCGTCTCCACGACCTCCTCCGGGTACCCCGTGCCGCGCAGCTCGACGGCGTGCTCCTGCGGCGTCACCTCGGCGTACTCGATCTGTCGGCCGGCCGCTGCTCCGATCTGCGCGACCGCCTCCGCGAAGGTCAGCGACTCCGGCCCCGACAGCTCGTAGACCTGCTGCGAGTGCCCGTCCCGGGTCAGCACCTCGGCTGCGACCTCGGCCACGTCCTCGACATCGACGAACGGCTCCCCGACCGGCCCGATCGGCAGCTCCAGCCGTCCAGCGGCGATCGGCGCGCTCCACAGGTCCTCGGAGAAGTTCTGCGCGAAGTTGCTGGACCGCAGCACCGTCCAGTCCGCCCCCGACGCCTGCACCGCCCGCTCGGCGGCCAGTAAGCCCGGAAGCAGCACGATCCCCGCCGCGTTCACCGTGTCGATCGCCCGCCCGGACAGTACGACGAACCGCCGCACTCCCGCGGTCACGGCCTCGGCCACGAACGGCTCGACCACGCCGACCTCCTCGGGCGCGATCAGGTACACCGCCGAGATCCCCCGCAGCGCCGCCGCCCAGCTCCCCCTGTCGTCCCAGTCGAACCGCGTCCGCGCCGACCGCGACGCCGCCCGCACCTCGGCCCCCGCGGCGCGCAGCCGCGGCACCAGCCGCCGCCCGGTCTTGCCCGTTGCCCCCAGCACCAAAATCGTCATACCCGCAGTCAACCGCCGCGGCGCCACGGACCCCATGCCCGAGCGTCCGCACCGCATGTCCGGGCGTCCCGAGCGCCGGGTGCGCCCGTCGTCTCCGCCTATCGTGGGCCCGTGGAACCACTCGACGATCTCCTCCGCGGCGTCCGCGCCGACGGAGCCGTGCTCGGTACGCCGGTCCTCGCCGCTCCCTACGCGCTCCGCTTCACCGACGGCGCCGACCTCACCCTGATCGCCCCACTGCGCGGCGAAGCCTGGATCGTCGCCGACGGCACCGCGCTGCTCGTCCGGCCGGGCGACACGGCGGTCGTCAACGGCCCCGCACCCTTCGTCGTCACCGACGACCCGGCCCGCACCGGACCGACCCGGGACGTCAGCTGCGACGGCACGGTCGGCGGCACGCCGTACGACGAAGAGCGCGGCGGCACGGTCCTGCTGGCCGGCGCCGCCACGGTCCGCGGCGGGCTCCCGAACCGGCTGTTCCGCGAGCTGCCCCGGGCGATCGCCGTACCGTCGGACCACGACTGCGCGCCGCTGCGCGACTACCTCGAGTCGCGCATCGCGACCGGCGCCCACGGACGGCACGTCGTCCTCGACCGGCTGATCGACTGGCTGCTGGTGTGCGCGGTCCGCGACTGGTTCGACCTGAACACCCCACCGTGGTACCAGGCTGCTGCCGACCCGACCGTCGGCCCGGTCCTGCAGGCCCTGCACACGAGTCCCGCGGCGCCCTGGACCCTCGCGTCCCTGGCCGGCGTCGCGAACGTCTCCCGCACGACCCTCGCCCGCCGGTTCACCGAGCTCGTCGGCGAACCGCCGCTGACCTACCTGACCGATCTGCGGATGTCGCTGGCCGCGGAACTGCTCGGCGAGCCCGGCGCCACCGTCGGTCAGGTCGCGCGCAAGGTCGGGTACGCCGACGCGTTCAGCTTCAGCACCGCGTTCAAACGCGAACGCGGCACCAGCCCGAACCAGCTCAGAACGCCGGCCACGGGATCGCCGGCCAGTCGTCGCTCGGGTGCGGGAACACACCCGACTTCAGCAACGCCGCACACCGCTCGCGCGTCGCGCTCAGCTCGACAGCCGTGATCAGCGTGCACAGCTCCTGCCCGAACGCCCCGGCCAGCCCGTCCGCGAGCTTCCGTACGTCGTCCAGCAGCTCCTCGGCCACCGCCTCACCGGCCCAGCCCCACAGCACCGTCCGCAGCTTGTCGTCGGCGTTGAAGGTGACGCCGTGGTCGACGCCGAAGACCCTGCCGTCGCCCGGGTTCAGCACGTGGCCGCCCTTGCGGTCGGCATTGTTGACCACGGCATCGAACACCGCCATCCGCCGCAGCTGCTCGTTGTCGGCGTGCACCAGCGTCACCGGGTTGTGCCGGCCGTCGAGCGCGTCCAGGACTCCGACCCACCCGGCCGGGACACGGCCCTGCGGCACGATGTCGACCAGCTCGGTCTCCCCCGGCGGCAGCTCGGCCTCGTCGATCCAGAGCTGGACCATGCCCTCACCGAGCGGCCCGTCGCGCAGCAGCGTCGGCGGTACGACGTGCCAGCCGAGCGCCTCCGACACGACGTACGCCGCGTACTCGCGCTGGGCCAGCGTGCCGTCGGGGAAGTCCCACAGCGGGCGCTCGCCCTGGACCGGCTTGTAGACGACCGTGGCCGTCTCGCCGTCCAGGCTGACCTCGCCCTGGAAGGTGCCGTTCGACGCGGCGACCAGCCGCCCGTTCAGGGACAGCTCGCCGCGTGCGAGCAGGTCCGGGTTCATTCGCGGACGTGCCTGCGGTAGCCGTTGGCGCGCGGGCAGATGTGGCCCTCGGGGTCGATCGGGCGGCCGCAGAACGGGCAGCTCGGCCGGCCGGAGGCGACCAGCGCGACCGCCCGCCGGGCGAACGCCCGGGCCTGCTCCTCGCTGATCCGGACGATGAACACCTCGGAGTCCTCGGACTCCATCGCCGCGGCGACCGGGTCCTCCTCCTCGAGCTCGGCCTGCTCGCCGGTGACGACCGCGAACACCTCGATCACCACCCGCTCGGCGTCGGCCTCCCAGGCCAGCGTCATGGTGCCGGCCCGGAACTCCTCCTCGATCGGCTGCTCGAGCGGGTCGGTGTCGTCGACGCCGGTGACCGTGGCCGGCTCGCGGTCGAACCGCCGGGCCACCTCGTCCAGCATCACGTCGAGCCGCTCCGCGAGCGCCATCACCTGTTCCTTCTCGCAGGCCACCGAGGTGAGCCGGGTCCCGGCCCGGGCCTGCAGGAAGAAGGTGCGGGCCCCGGGCTCTCCCACGGTGCCGGCGACGAACCGGTCCGGGTCGTCGTACGAATGCACTACACGCGCCATGCCTCAGACCCTATCTACCGGCCACCGACAACCGCGTCCGAGGAGGGTGCGGCGGACTTCCTGGCGCCGCGCTTGGTCTTGGGCGGCGGCGGGACGAGCGAGGCCAGCTCGCTGCCGGAGTCGTTCAGCCGGACCAGGAACGGGCGGGTCGCGGTGTAGGTGATGATCGTCGTACTGGCGGTGTCGACGACGATCCGCTGGAAGGTGTCCAGGTGCTGGCCGAGGGCGTCGGCGACGATCGCCTTGATCACGTCGCCGTGCGAGACCGCGACCCAGAGCGCGTTCGGGCCGTGGCCGGCGGCCAGCGCGGCGTCGTGGGCGCGGACCGCGTCGACCGCGCGCTGCTGCATGCCGCGCATCGACTCGCCGTTCGGGAAGGTCACCGCGGACGGGTGCTGCTGGACGACCGCCCAGAGCGGGTCCTTGGCCAGCGTGCTGATCTTCTGGCCGGTCCAGTCGCCGTACCCGGCCTCGGTCAGCCGCCGGTCCGTTGCCGGACGCAACTCGGGGTGGTGCTTGGCGATCGCCGCGGCGGTCTGCTTGCAGCGGTCCAGCGGCGACGTGACGATCGCGGCCAGCGGCAGCTCGGCCAGCCGCTCGGCGACGGCAGCGGCCTGCTGCACGCCGGTGTCGTCGAGCTTGACGCCCGGAGTCCGGCCGGCCAGGACGCCGGACGTGTTGGCACTGCTACGGCCGTGCCGGACCAGAATCACCGTGGGCATAGACCGCACGTTATCCGGTCCGCGCAAGTGCTCGATGCGATAGTGGGTCTTGTGATCGTCGACTGCGGGGTGTACGCCGAGGGTGAGCGGATGGACCTGCCCGCCGACCCGGAGACCGTCGCGCAGGCGATCGACGACCACGGCGAGAGCTTCGGGTGGGTCGGCCTGCACGAGCCGTCGGAGCACGAGCTGACCCGGGTGCAGAAGCTGTTCGGGCTGCACCCGCTGGCCGTCGAGGACGCGCTGAAGGCGCACCAGCGGCCGAAGGTCGAGCGGTTCGGCGACTCGGTGGTCGTCGTCCTGCGCACGCTCTGGTACGTCGACGCCGGCGACGCGGTCGAGACCGGCCAGGTGAGCGTGTTCGTCGGGCCCCGGTACGTCGTCACCGTCCGGCACGGCGAGGGCGCGCCGCTGACCACCGCCCGGCAGGACCTGGAGGAACGCGCCTCGGTCCTCGGCCACGGCCCGGCCGCCGTCCTGTGGGCGATCTGCGACTCGGTCGTCGACGGCTACGAGTCGGTCGCCGAGCAGGTCGAGATCGACGTCGACGAGGTGGAGAGCTCGGTCTTCTCCCCCGAACGCACCAGCGACGCCGAGCGGATCTACCTGCTCAAGCGCGAGGTGCTGGAGATGCGCCGCGCGATCGGCCCGCTGCGCGACCCGATGGAGGCGTTCGCGCACGGCTCGGTCCCGCTGGTCTCGAAGGATGCGGCGCCGTTCTTCCGCGACGTCGCCGACCACGTGATCCGGGTCTCCGACCAGACCGACGCCCTCGACACGCTGCTGAGCTCCGCGCTGAACGCGCACCTGGCCCGCGTCTCGGTGCAGCAGAACGACGACATGCGCCGCATCTCCGCCTGGGTCGCGATCGCCGCCGCCCCGACGATGCTGGCCGGCATCTACGGCATGAACTTCACCAACATGCCCGAGCTGCGCTGGTACTACGGCTACTTCGCCTGCCTGGCCCTGATGGCCGTCGTCTGCACCACCATGTACGCCGGCTTCCGCCGCGCCGGCTGGCTGTAGCCCCCGGCGCGGCGTACCGGCGTACTAGGTCGCGGTGATCGTGCTCGTGGCCAGCAGGATGACGATCACGATGCCGAGCAGCACCCGGTAGAAGGCGAACACCTCGGTGGTGTGCTTGGCGACGAACTTGATCAGCCAGGCGACCGAGGCGTAGCCGACGACGAAGCTGACGACCGTCCCGACCACGACCGGGACGACGCCGACATCGCCGCTGAGGGCCTCGGGCAACTGGAAGATCGCGGCGCCGACCAGCGCCGGGATACCCAGCAGGAAGGCCATCCGGGTCGCCGCGACCCGGTCCAGGCCACGGAACAGACCCGCGGTGATCGTCGCGCCCGAGCGCGAGACACCCGGGATCAGCGCCAGGCACTGGATCACACCCATCACGATCGCGTCGATCAGCGTGATCCGGGTCAGCGGGCGGGCCTTGCTGCCCAGGCGCTCGGCCGCGACCATGAAGAACGACCAGCCGATCAGCGACCCGGCCACCCACCACATGCTGCGCAGCGGGCCGGAGATCAGGTCCCGGAAGACGAACCCGACGACGCAGATCGGCAGCGAGCCGACGATCACGAACCAGCCCATCCGGTGGTCGAACTCACCCCGGTACTCCGGGTGCCGCAGCCCCTTGAACCAGGCCACGGCGTACGTCCGGATGTCCTTCCACATGAACAGCACGACCGCCGCGATCGCGCCGAACTGGATCACCGCCGTGAAGGCCGTGATCGCCGGGTCGTCGATCTGCTGCCCCAGGATCTTCGAGGTGATGGTGAGGTGCCCGGTGCTCGAGACGGGCAGGAACTCGGTGAGCCCCTCGACGATGCCGAGGATGATGGCGTCCCAGATGGACAAGTCTCAGTCACCGATCCCGGCGTGGTCGAGGGCCTCGGACACCTGGCGCAGCGCGGCGACCCGCTCGTCCACCGTCGAGGCGAACGGGGTCAGGGCGAGCGTGGTCGCCCCGGCCTCGGCGTACGCCGTGAGCTTGTCGGCCATCCGCGCCTTGTCGCCGAGCAGCGAGATCGCGTCGATGAAACCGAACGGGACGGCCGCCATCGCCTCCCGGTGCTGCTTGGCCAGGTACAGGTCCTGGACCTCCTTGGCGGCGTCGGCGTACCCCATCCGCACCGCGAGCTGGTTGTAGAAGTTCTTCTCCCGGCTGCCCATCCCCCCGACGTACAGGGCGGTGTAGCCGCGGATCGGGTCGGCGGCGGCCTGCAGGTCGTCGCCGGTCATCACCGGCACGGTCGCGACGACGTCGAAGCCGTCCAGGCCGAGGCCGGGCTCGCGCGTGGCGCGGCCCGTCCGGATGTGGTTCAACTGTTCTCCCAGGTACGCGGGGTCGTTCAGGATGCCGAGCCAGCCGTCGGCGATCTCGCCGGCCAGTTCGAGGTTCTTCGGCCCGACCGCCGCAAGGTACACCGGGACGTGGTCACGCAGCGGGCGGGTGGACAGCTTCAGCGCCTTGCCCGGGCCGTCCGGCAGCGGCAGCGTGAAGTGCTTGCCGTCGTACGCGATGGTCTCGCGGCGGAGCGCGCGGTTCACGATCTCGACGTACTCGCGGGTGCGCTCCAGCGGCTTCGCGAACCGGACGCCGTGCCAGCCCTCGGACACCTGCGGGCCGGACACGCCGAGGCCGAGCCGGAAGCGACCGCCGGACAGCCGGTCCAGGGTCGCCGCGGTCATCGCGGTCATCGCCGGGGTGCGGGCCGGGATCTGCAGTACGCCGGCGCCGACGTCGATCGTCGAGGTCTGGGCGGCGATCCAGGTGAGCAGCGTCACCGCGTCCGAGCCGTACGCCTCCGCGGCCCAGGTGACCGAGAAACCGAGCGCTTCCGCCTCCTTCACCAGCCTCAGGTGGTCGAGGTGGTCGTCGCCACCGAGTACGAAGCCGATGTTGAGTCCGAGTCGCATGACAGGCGAGCCTAACGAGCCGTTCCCCGTCGTCGGCAATAGGCTCGGTGTATGCAGCAGCGCTATCTGGGTCACAGTGGTCTGGCGGTGAGCCGCCTCGGACTGGGCACGATGTCCTGGGGCCGGGACACCGACGAGCACGAGGCCCGTGAACAGCTCGCCGCCTTCGTGGCGGCGGGCGGGACCCTGATCGACACCGCGGCGGCGTACGGGGACGGTGACAGCGAGCGCCTGATCGGCTCGCTGATCAGCGACGTCGTCGACCGCGACGACCTGGTCATCGCGACCAAGGCGGGGTTCAGCGTACGCCGCGGCGAACGGATCACCGACACCTCGCGCGGGGCGCTGCTCCGCGACCTGGAAGGGTCGCTGCGGCGGCTGAACGTCGACCACATCGACCTGTGGCAGCTGCACACCTGGTCCGACGACGTACCGCTGGAGGAGACGCTGTCGGCGCTCGACCACGCGGTCAGCTCCGGCAAGGTCCGGTACGTCGGCGTGTCGAACTACGCAGGCTGGAAGTCGGCCCGGGCGGTCACCTGGCAGCAGGCGTGGCCCGGTCGCGCCGTACCGGTGTCGAACCAGGTCGAGTACTCGCTGCTCGCCCGCGACGCCGAAGCCGACGCGATCCGCGCCGCCGGTGGGCTCGGGATCGGCGTACTGGCCTGGTCGCCGCTTGGACGGGGCGTGTTGACTGGGAAGTACCGGACCGGGATCCCCGCGGACTCCCGGGCCGCGTCTCAGCATCTGTCCAGATTCGTCGACCCCTACCTCGACGGCCGCGGTTCGGGCATCGTGGAAGCGGTCGCCCGCGCCGCCGACGGGCTCGGCTGGAGCCCGCTCGAGGTCGCCCTGACCTGGGTCCGGGACCGGCCGGGCGTGACAGCGGCCATCGTCGGCGCCCGGACGGCGATGCAGTTGAAGTCGGTGCTGGGAACGGAGGAGCTCACCCTTCCGCCGGCCATCACGGCCGCGCTGGAGGATGTGTCGTGAGGTAACGCCTGAAGTGACGGAGGTGCGGATGGCCGAGTACGAGTTGCAGCAGTTCGAGGTGTCCCGAACAGAGTCCCGCGGCGCGGTCCGCCGCCTGCTCACCGAACACGCCGAGTACGGCGGCTGGGAACTCGCCCGGCTGCGGCGGTACCCGGACGGGCGCCGAAAGGTCTGGCTCCGGCGCCGCATCATCAAGGTGATGCGGACGCTCTGATCACTTTCTACAAGTCGTGCCGCACCCAGACATTCGGCTCGACGTACACCGCATGATCATGCTCCGCGTCGCACATCACCGGCGCCAGCGCCTTCGGGACCAGCACCGGCCCCGTGCGATCGAACGGCAACCCCGTCCACTCGCGCCACTCCCCCAGCGTTCCCGCGATCACCATCGAGCGCGGCGCGACCCCGATGATCGTGCCACCCGCCCGCACGTGCACCCGCAGCCACGGGTCCTCCGGGAGACCGTCGGCCCGCACCCGCTCGACGTACTCCGGCATCGGCACCGCCGGATCAGCCTTCCCGTTCGGCCGCACCGGCGCGTACAGCGTCGTGTGCCCTTTGGCCTTCACCGCGGCCTTCATCGCCGCGAGCATCTCGTACGACAACCCGCGCCCGGTGTGACTCGGCCGGATCATGATCTCCAGCGCACTCGACACGTTCACCGCCCGCCCGCGATCGAGGTCGTCGCACCCCCACTGCATCACCTGATCCCACCCGCCAGGCGGCAGCTCCGTCCGATCCCCGGAGCCGAAAGCAAACCCGATGCTCCGCGCATGCGCGACCAGCTCGCCGTCCTCGGTCGCGATCAGGCACTGATCGGCAAAGTCCTCCGTCACCCGCCACAGCAACGCATCCGCGATCAGGTCGTTCAGCATGAACCGCGGCCACACACCCCAGAAGTCCCCCAGGTACGGCGTGACCTCCGGCCGCTCGGCCAGCGTGGTGATGACGATCTCGGACATACCGGTCAGCATCCCACCGGCACGTCCGAGCCCCCAGCGGTTTTCAGGCCTCCGTCAGGAACCGGTCGAGCACCCGCGAGCCGAACTCCAGCGACGCGGTCGGCACCCGCTCGTCGATGCCGTGGAACATGCCCATGAAGTCCAGGTCCGGCGGGAGTTGCAGCGGGACGAAGCCGAAGCAGCGGATGCCGAGGCGGGACCACGACTTCGCGTCGGTGCCGCCGGACATCAGCAGCGGCGCCGTACGGGCCTGCGGGTCCTCGGCGGCGAGGCAGGACTTCATCGCCTCGACCAGGCCGCCGCTGAACTCGGTCTCCAGTGCGATGTCCTCGATCACCGTCTCGCGCTGCACCTTGTCGCCGAGCAGTTCGTCGATGGTCGCGAAGAACTCGTCCTCGTACCCCGGCAGGAACCGCCCGTCGATGTGCGCCTCGGCGTCGCCGGGGATGACGTTCACCTTGTAGCCGGCGTTCAGCATCGTCGGGTTCGCGGTGTTGCGGATCGTCGCGCCGAACATCCGGCTGAACGACCCGAGCTTCGACAGGACGCCCGACCGGTCCTCCGGGTCCAGCTCGGTGCCGAGCAGGTCCTCCAGCGTCTTCAGGAACTCCCGGACGGTCGGCGTGATCCGCAGCGGCCACTCGTGGTCGCCGATCCGGGTCACCGCCCGCGCCAGCTCGGTGACCGCGTTGTCCTCGTTCACCATCGACCCGTGCCCGGCGGTACCGCGGGCCTTCAGGCGCATCCAGTTCATGCCCTTCTCGGCCGTCTCGATCAGGTACAGCCGCAGGTCGTCCTGCACGGTGATCGAGAACCCGCCGACCTCACCGATGCCCTCGGTGCAGTCCGCGATCGTGTCCGGGTGGTTGTTGATCAGCCACTGCGCGCCGTACAGGCCGCCGGCCTCCTCGTCGGCGGTGAACACCAGCCGCACCGGCCGCCGCGGCTTGACCCCGGCCCGCTGCCGCGCCCGGACCACCGACAGCACCATCGCGTCGAAGTCCTTCATGTCGACCGCGCCCCGCCCCCACACGCACCCGTCGAAGATCTCCCCCGCGAACGGATCGACCTTCCAGTCCTTCGGGTCCGCCGGTACGACGTCCAGGTGCCCGTGCACGAGCAGCGGGTCGGCCGACTGGTCCTCCCCCTCCCAGTGCGCGACCAGCGTCGCCCGCCCCGGCTCCGACTCGTAGATCGTCGACTCGATCCCCACCTCGTCGAGCTTCGCCGCGACATACTCCGCCGCGCCCCGCTCCCCGTTGCTCTTCCCGTTGCCGTAGTTGGTGGTGTCGAACCGAATCAGCTCGCTGCAGAGCTCCACCACCTCCGCATCCGGCCGGTACGACGTGCTGTCGGGGGTCGTCGGAGAAGTCATGAGCCCATCCTGCCCCACGGGGCTGGTCGATCCACACCGACCTGCGCCGGGCGCTCCCCACCCCGGGCAGCCGGTCAGCTCCGCAGCGCGCCGTCGCGCAGGTACAAGCAGATGTCGTCGGCCAGCTCGTCCGGCAGACTCTCCGGCGTCTCGTCCGACCACCCGTCCCACCCACGCACGATCGCCTGCGCCTGACGCCGCGCCTCCCGCAGCCGCCCGGCCAGCGGATCCTCCTGCTGCACCGTCCGCACCAGTGAAGCCCCGAACCGGTAGATCCGATCCCGCTCCAGCTTCAGCGTCGCAGCGATCTGCGTGACGACCTCCGTCGCCAGCTCCGGCGGCAGGCTCGGAATCACCACCACCGCCCAGGAACCGTTCGCATGCACGCCGTACGCCAACTGCTTCAACCCCGCGACGGCGGCGCGGTCGGTCTCCGTACGACGCTCGATCGCGTACGGCTCGACCTGCAGCACGACGAGTGTCCTCCCCCCGGCCACCGAATCACCGGTCAAACGCCACGACGCCGACGAGGACGGCACCTCCGCGGCGGGCGACTCCTCCGGGATCTCCAGCCAGGCACCGGTCCGCGACGGTCGCCCGATCACGTGAACGACCGCCGGACGAGTGAGCTTGTCCGACGGAAGCACCCGCTCCGCCACCTGCGACCACACCTCTTCCGTCCCGCGGATCCAGGCCGAGGACGCGACGACCCCGACAGTCACCTTCGGCGGTCTGACCGGCGACACCGTGCCGGACGACTCGTTCGAGACCCGGCCGACGTACAACGGCCCCGAGGTGGGCCAGGTCGGCGGTCGCCCGTCGACCGCTGTCTCGACAGCCCGCTCCCACCCGAGCCCCGCCAGCTCCAGCGGTACGTCGAGGGAGATGCGCAGCACGGCCTTTCCCTGCGCTTCCCGAAGCTCCCGCAGCGGCCGCACGATCGCGGACGGCGGCGCGCCGACCCTGGACCCGACCTCCCACGACGCCGTCGCGGCCAGACGCTCGGTCGTCTCGAACAGCCGCGCCGGCCGGCGCCCCAGCATCGCGTTGTACAGGTCGAACATCAGCCTGACCGACTCGCCGAAGGACGCCTGCCGCCGGTGCATCCCCGCCTCCCGGATCCGCAGCTCGACGGTCACCGCCGCCCCGGTCGCCGCCGGCCGTACGACGAGACGCGCCGCGGTCCCCTGCCGCCCGAGATCGGTCACGGTCCGCGCCAGCAGCCGCGCGATCCACACGGCGCCGAGCGGCAGAGCAGCCAGTACGACGGCCGCCGCCACCGAGATCCCGATCGCCGGCAGCAACTCCTGCCCCGACCGCACCTGCACCACGGTCGCCGCAGCCACCCCCAGAGCAGCGACCACCCCGCTGACCACGTTCGCCGGCACCCGCGCGCCGCGTTTGGTGACTTCGAGGTCGTACCCGCCGTGCCACAGCTCCACCGGCAGCATCTCGTCCTCGGTGTCTCGCGCAGCCGACAACCAGGCCTGCACCGCTTCGACCCGCGCCCACCACCCCATCTCGTCGGGCGCCGCCGTACTGCCGGGTCCCGGCCTGCCGCCGATGACCGACTCCGCCGCCACGAGCACAGCCTCGAGCTTGGGCCGGTTCACCCCGCGGACCACCGGCACGTGGGACCTCGCGATCGCCGCGCACAGCGCGGCCTGGGTCGCCGCCCGCCGGTCGCCCGCCGCGAGGAACCACTCCTCCGCGAGGTCGAGCAGCCCGATCGCGTAGTCCGGCAGCCGCAGCGCCAGCAGCTCGCCGACCTCGAACGCCAGCTCACCCAACCGCCGTGGCCCGAGCGCCTCGGGGATCGGCTCCCGGGCTCTGCTCTCGTAGGCACTCAACCGCAGCCGTGCTCGGGCGGTGGCGATCGGGTCAGGCGGGAAGTCCACGGCGTACGTCGTGGTCTCGCTCCCCGTCAGCGCCCGCCACTCCAAACGGTCGAGCTCCTCGTCGAGCGGCCGGTCCGCGCGCGCCTTCCAGCCCTTCTCGTTGCCCAAGGCCCGCAAGCGCTCCCGGGAGCCCGCGCCGAACGCCGCCTGGAACTGCCACTCGTCGGTCGTCAGGCTCATCACCTCGCTCGGCGGCGCGGTCAGCGCCAGTACGGCGAGCGCCGCCTCGCGCAGTTCTTGATCCTCGGACCGCGCGCAGCGGTAGACAAGGTACCGCTGCGCCCCCATCCGGCCCCGGCGCAGCACGTGCAGCGTCGCCAGCTCAGCCGCGCGGACCGTCTCCAGGTCACCATCGTCGGCCGACGCGAGCCGATCGCCCAGGACCTGCAGTGCGCGCTCCGGGTCCCCGTCGGACAGCAGCGCGTACGCCGCCGACATGAACAGCGGCGGCGTCCGCCGGTGCACCCCGCAGACGGGTCGCGGGCGCATCTCGAACCGGTCCCACTCGAGCAGTTCCTCGGCGACTGCTCGGCTCACCGGGCGTCGCGCGAGTTGTTCTCGCAGGACCGCCGAGCGGAGGCGCTCGCCGTCGATGGTCCGGGTCGCCTCGTCCGACCACAGCGCCATCGTGTCGTCGTCGACCGGGCTCGCCAGGCCGAGCATCACCCGGTACAGGCGGATGCGGTCGCGCATCGAGTCCGGGACGACCAGGTCCAGCCAGACCTGGTCCGACTCCGCCCAGATCACCTCCGCGACGTCGAGCGCGAAGGTGTTCTCCGCCGACATCCTTGCCCGGAGCAACTGAACGTGGGCCCGCAGGTACGGCGGCAGGTCCACGAGCTCGGAGCGGTCCAGCCACTCGTCGAGGAAGCTCACCTCGCGGAGCTCGTCGAAGTCGGCGACGCGGTCCAGGGCGGCGCAGCACGAGGCGACGAGGTGAAAGGTCTCCGGCTCGACGGACAGGAAAGGGGGCGGCGGCGAAGCGTCCGGGCTGGACGAGGAGTTCGCCGTAGCGGGGGCCATCAGGTCGAGGGGCCGGAGAGTCTGGCGTAGCACCTGGCCGAGGTCGGCGATCTCGTTGGTGCTCAGGAGTGCCCGCTGCCCCAGCCAGACCGCCCGGGAGGCGTCGCTGTCCAGGTGCACGGTCCCGAGAACGAGCTGCCAGAACGTCCGCGCCTCTTCCTGCCGGCCCTCGTGGGTCAGCCACGCCGCGTGGGCCGCCTCGACCGACGCCCGCGTCGGGTGCCGCGGGCGGCGGCCGAGGAGGCCGTTGTCGCCGAGCAGCTGGCGGACCAGTTCCTCGATCCAGTCCCAGCGGGCGCCGGCGGCGGCTCGGAGGACCAGGTTGTGGACGTGGTCGGCGGCGGTGTCTTCCGGGAGGAGCTTCAGGGTGTCGTCGACGAGGAGTGGGGAGAGTTCGCCCAGGGGGCGATCGTCGAGGCGGTCTTCCAGGACCGGGATCAGGCCGCGGCGTACTCGGTCGAGTTCGTCGATGCGGTCGTTGTGTTCGTAGTACGCGCGGAGGCGGTCGTGCATGCGGGGCTCGAACTGGAGCTCCACGCGGGCCGCCGGGTCCGGGCCGGCGGAGCGGCGGATCCATTCGTGGTCGGCGAGGGCCTCGAAGGCTTCGCGGAAGGATTCGTGGTCGCCGTCGAAGACGGACTCCAGGAGTGCGGCGTCGGCTCGGTGGACCAGGGCCAGGGCGGGGAGGAGGGACTTGGCGGCCTCGGACTTCACGCGGGCGACGATGCGGCGGTCGATGTACGGGTCCACGCCGCCGCTGCGGATCTCCTCGGCGGTCAAGGTGCTGTCGGCGAGCAGCCAGTCGGCGTACAGGGCGAGGTCGAAGGGGAGGTAGCGCTGATCCCGGGGCGTCTCCGTCGAGCGCGCCGGCTCGTCGAGCAGCCGGCTTTCGCGCCAGCGCACGCGCGGGTCCTGTCGTTGCTCGCTTCGGGCGAGGACCTCGGCCTCGACCTCCGCTGGTACGTCGAGCTTGCGGATCCTCCGCAGGTACTCGCGGGCCTCCGGCTCCGTGAAGCCGCGGATCTCGTGGACGCGCAGGTACGAGCGCGCCGGCAGGTCGTCGACGGAGCCCTCCACGGTCCACGCTTCGGGCCCTGGACCGTTGCCGCTGGCCAGGGGGCGGCGGCCGGCGAAGACGACCTTGAGGTCTACGCCGGCCCGCTCGAGCATCGCTCGGACCGTCTCCAGGATCGTGAAGGTCGCGGTGACGCTCGGGAGGTGGGTGTCGCCGGGTTGCCAGCGGACCAGCTCCTCGCAGGTGTCGAGGAAGATCACCACGCGACGCCGGCCCAGGAGGGTGAGGTAGTCGCAGAAGGTGGTGAGGAGGGCCTGGAAGTCGGGGTCGTCGACGGGCTCAGGGCGTTCGGAGGCCGGTACGGCGTTCCAGGTGCGGTGCAGGGTGGAGACGTTCTGGTGGAAGGCCGCGACCGTGGACTCCTCGTGGCCGGCGCGGGCGTACAGCTGCAGCTCGGCCATCAGTTCGAGGAGCAGCTGGCCGGGGCGTTCGCGCGGGTAGTCGGGGGTGAGGTAGTCGAAGTCGACACGGCCGACGGCCATCTCGTACTCGTCGGCGGAGCGGATCAGGTGGCTGAGCAGAGTGGTCTTGCCGACGCCGCCGGAGCCGAGATAGTGCAGCGCCCAGGCTTCGCCGTCGTCGGCGAGGAGGTCTTCGAAGGCGTTGATCTGTTCGTCGAGCAAGAGCAACGGGACGGCTCGGCGGGCATCCTGGCGCTGGCGGTACAGCAGCTCGACGCGGCGGGCGGCGTACCGGACGGAGCCTTCGAGCTCGTTGCCGAGCGTCGCCGCCAGCAGCTTCGCGGTGTCGATCCAGTCGAGGGCTCCGGGGAGGTCGCGGGCCGTGAGCGCGCGGCCGACCTCGTGGTCCAGGAAGCGCGCGGCCTCAGCTGCGGAGAGGCGTTGGCCGGTCGCCTTTGCGAACCGCGCCCAGCGCTGGACGGGGGCGGGGACTTGCGTGCCGGTCAGGCTGATCGCGAAGGCGATGTCGTGGACGACCTTGTGGAGAAGGGATTCGGGGACGTCGAGTTGAGCCAGTACGTCGTGACGCACGGCGTCGGGCATCCAGAAGGAGTCGGCGGTGCCGCGGTTGCGGACTACGCGGAGGGATTCGTTGATGAGGTGGGCGCGGTCGGGGTCGTCGAGGTGAGGGATCAACCGCGCGAGGAGGCGGAGACGGGTGGGGAAGTCCTCGATGGAGTTGACGGTGGCGGCGTAATCGGCGAGTACGTCGGGTGGGAGGGCCGGGGCGAAGTTCAGGCCGGCCTGGAGGCGGCGGGCGGGTTCGCCGATCTGCGCGACGGCGCGGAGTCCGCGGTCGACGAGCGGGGCGGCGGAGGGGGCGCCGTCGAGGGCGGAGGCGAGGGCGGCGAGCGGGCCGGCGGATTCGGCGGTGTCGGGCAGCTCGGCGGCAGCGCGCAGGGCGAGGTCGACAACAGCCGTCTCCCGTTCGGAGGCGAGGATCGAGGCCGCAACGGTGACCCGAGTGGCCGGGTCGGCGAGACCTTCGAGCAGCTGGGTCAGTCTGACAACCTCAGACTCCGTCGCCGCCCCCGCACAGACCCGGAGTCCGTAGGCCAGAGCCCGTGTCTGCGGATCCTGAATCGCCAGGTCCACGCCCTGCGGGGGATCTGCCCGGCTCACCGCAAGCAGCAGGAGATCGCGTTCCATCACGTCCAGCACCTCTACCGCGTCCCCATGCGCCCGGCGCGCCAAGGCCGATGACTGCTCAGGCCGGTGCCGGATCAGATCGAGCCGAAGCCTGGCTCGGTCCGCAGGATCCTCCACTCCATCGATCGCACCCTCGACGTCCCCCAGCAGCAAGTCCGCGACCTCGACCTGTGCGGTCGCTCGATCCATCGGATCAACCAGTGAGTTCAACGCGCCGGCAAGAGCGCTCATCACCGGCCGATCATCCGCGAGGTGCCGGGCCAGCTCCCCCAGCAACCCCGGCCGCTGATCCGCCCGCGGCACCTCCAACACCGCCGCCACCGCCTCCGGCAGCAGCCGAACCCGCTCCTCCTCAGGCAAGTACCCGAAGATCCCCACGAAAGCCGTTGCCCGAGGCCCCGGTCGGTCGATCGCCGACACACACTCGACAACCATCCCCCACTGCGAAGCAACCGGCGCCAGCGCGACCACTGCGCTCGCCCGCAGCGCAGCATCCTCAGCCCCCACCGCGAGCTGCAGCGCATCCTCAACCAGGTCAGCCGGCAGCCACTCCGCCAACCCCGCCAGCAGCCTCAGCTCCTGATCCCCACCACCCCGCCCCGACCGCGCAACCCGGCAGATCCCCGCCTGCACCGCCCGATCGACGAACGCATCCAGGTCACCAGCAGGAAACGAGCACGACTCCGCCAACGGCCAAGTCCACGAAGGCGTCACCGCCAGCCACAGCAGCGCCTGCCGCCCGAGCTCGTCCAGCTCCGCTCGCCGTCGCCGTACGACGTCGGCCGTGATCCGCCGCTCCAGCTCCGCGATCCTCGGCTCGGCGCTCATCGGCCCGCCTTCAGCCACTCCAGGTGGTCCTCGTCCCGCGCCGGCACGACGAACCCGGTCTGCTGCGCGAGCTTCACCCAGATCTCGTACGCCGGCTGGTGGAAGTTGAACGGGATCCCCTTCAGCGTGTTCCGCGCGTTGTCGCGCACGGCGTGGAACAGCCCCTGCGCGATGTCGGGGTTGAACACCCACGACTTCCCCAGCACATGATCCGCCGCGACCCCGGCGCCGGCGAACGGGTGCAGCAGCACCGTCTGATAGGCCATCAGGTCCTCACCGTTCAGCATCGAGAACGGCGCCAGCTCGACCACCTCGAGCCACGGATGTGCCTGCTGGTTGGGGATCAGCGAGCGCACCCACTGGTCCCCGCTGCGCCCGTGCGTCCAGGTCAGCACCACCGGCACCGGCGAGGCCTTCGTCCCCAGCCCGTACGACGTGAACAACCCGTTCGTCCGATCCAGTACGTCGTCCAGCAGTCCGCCGTACTCGTCGATGTCGTCCATCAGCACCACGATCCGGCTCTGCGGCCCCGCGAAGTACGGGATCTGCCGCGCGACGTCGCGACGCAGGTTCTTGAGATCGGTCTGCAGCGCGCGGTTCAGCACCAGGGCCGTCACCTCGCCGGCGCGCTCCAGCGCCATCCGCACGTTCAGCTCCAACCGGTCCCGCGCGTCGGCCTCGAGCGCCAGCAGCTGGGTGTCCTCCTCGTCGATCCCGAGCACGTTCACCCGCACCCGCGAGATCTCGTCGAGGAACAGCTTCCCGAGCCCGGACGCCGTCCGCGGATGATCGCGATCGGACGTCAGCAGCAACGGCAGGTGCCCGTCGCGCAAGGCATGAGCCGCCAGCTCCCGCAGCAGTCTGGTCCGCCCGGTCCCCTTCAGCTGCGAGCCCGTGTACGCCGCCAGCCCGTACTTCGTCGTCCCGGGCTCGAACATCCGGCGGAACGGTGGCAGGAAGTTCTCCCGCGCGCAGAACACCGGGAGGTGCCCGTCGTCGTACCCGCGGATCCAGCCGTCGAGCTCGTCCCAGCGTTCCTGGGTCGCGGTCGTGTCGAGCGGCCGGTAGTCGGTCGGGACCTGGCTGGACAGGAACACCGCGGGCAGCGCCCAGTCCATCCCCGCGACCGGATCCTCGGTGGTCGCGAACGCGGCGGCCCGCGCCTCGGCAGTGGACCGGACCAGCGGCTCGCCGTGCACGACCGACTCGGCGAACGTCCGCGAGAACAGCCGGCTGGCCAGATCCGCGACCCGCCCGGCCATGCCGACGACGACCGGGATGCCTCCGGCAACCAGTTCGGCCGCCATCGAGGTCGCGTCGTTCGCGCCGAAGAGCCGTTCGGAGCCAGGCGCGCCGGCGGTCGAGCAGGCGCTCAGGACGACGATCGTCGCGGGCGTCGCAGCGCGTCGCAGGTCGGAGAGGATCTGGTCGGCGTACCGGCGTTCGTCGGCTTCCTGCTCGTCGGGTTTGAGCAGCAGGTAGCCGCGGCGGGTCTCCGCGTCGATGCCGCCGTGCGCGACGAAGTGCACGATCTCGGGCTGGAACTCCTCGATCTCGTGGCGGATCTGGCTCGGCCGCGCGTGCTCCAGCACCCGGTAGCGCAGCGCGCGCCCGTGGTGGCCGAGCTTCAGCAGCGCGAGCAGCTCGGCGGCCGGCCGCAGGGTCTCGTCGTGCCACGACGCGCCGATCACGAACAACGCCCGCGGCGGTACGCCGAGCGGCGGCGGCGCGGCGTACGCCGTCTCGACCAGGCGGGTGATCGCGACCTTCGTCGTCGGCGTGCCGGCGACGAGGAACCCTCCGCCGGCGCAGAGCATCTCCCAGTTCAGCCGCGCGAGGTCGATGTCGTCGGGGCGCAGCGCCAGCGCCAGCTCGATCGCCTGGTGGCCGTGGGCCTGCGCGGTCTGCAGGATCTCGGACCAGCGGTCGTTGCCGAGCAGGACGTCGAACAGGTAGTGCCCGAAGCGTTCCTGCTCGTCCCGGGTCGCCCGGCGTTCGCGCAGCGCGTCGTACAGGGCCATCACTTCGGCCGCATCGAACGCCTCCGCCAGACCGTCGTGGTCGGCATCCCGATGATGCAGCTCGTACGGCGGCCTCGGGATCGTGTGGCCGGTCCCGTCATCGATCCGGATCAGCTCGTCCGGCCCGGCCGACTCGGGTTCCCACGTGGGCAGGTCAGGGCAGGTCGTGGTGACCTTCCACGCCTGATCGACCTTCACCACGAACCGGAGCGTCATCGGGCTGGCTTCCTGCTCGAAGCGGTGTCACTGTGGCGCCCATGGGGGACGAACTGATCCGTTGCTGTGTCGACCGGACGCTCGAGGACGACCTCGTGCTGGAGGCGGCCGAGCGAGCCGTCGACGAACGCCCGGCCAACGCCCCCGACGCCCCGAAGCCGAAGACCAAGCACCAAAGGCTGCGTCTCGCGCTGGAGACCAAGCGGATGTGGAGCAACGGCCGGACGCTGCGGATCGCCTTCCTGGACGGCTCCGCGGCGCAACGCGACGGCGTGCGGGCGCTGGCGACCGAGTGGACGAACCACGCGAAGCTCCGGTTCGCGTTCGTCGACGATCCGCGCAGCGCCGAGGTCCGGATCGCCTTCGTGCCGGGCGGTTCCTGGTCGCTGGTCGGGACCGAAGCGCTGACCGCGGCGCCCAGCGAGCCGACGATGAACTTCGGGTGGCTCCGCGAGGACGAGCCCGACGAGTGGCAGCCGGTGGTCCTGCACGAGTTCGGGCACGCGATCGGCTGCGTGCACGAGCACTCCAGCCCGGCCGCCGGCATCCCGTGGGACCTGCCGGCCGTCTACCGGCACTACGGCGGCCCGCTCAACGGCTGGAGCGACGAGGAGATCGAGCGCAACCTCCTCACGAAGTACGCGACCAGTCAGACCCGGCACACGGCCTTCGACCCGCGGTCGATCATGCTCTACGCGATCCCGCCCGAGCTCACCGCCGGCCGGTACGAGGTGAAGGCCAACCGGACGCTGTCCGTGCTCGACCGCGAGTTCATCGCGGAGAGCTATCCGGCGACCGACGCGGCAGCGACCGCGCTGCTCTGCGACGGTCCACCCCAAGAAGCCCGGATCGCGATGCCGGACGCCACGAACGCCTTCCACTTCACGATCGACCACCCCGGCGAGTACCGGCTCGAGACCTCGGGCTACACCGACCTCAAGCTGCAGGTCTTCCGCGGCGGCACCAAGGCACCGATCGCCGACGTCGCCGAGGGCGGGCTCGGCGGCAACGTCCGGGTCGAGCTCGCGCTGATGGAAGGCGGCTACCGGGTCGAGGTCCGGCACCGCCGTCCGACCGGGACCGGCCGGTACAGGATCGCGCTGCATGAGGTGCCTGCCCGCTAGTCCGTGGCGTCCTCGGTCAAGTCGCCGTCAGGACGCTCCGCACCGCGACGCGGCGTCACCCCGGGTTCGGTCGGCGGCAGCGCCGCGCGAGCACCGGTGATCTTCGTGCCGAACAGGCTCTTCTTGATCCGTACGGCGCGGAACAGCGGACTCAGCCCGCCTTCGCCGATCAGCTGCGTGTGCATGCCGTACGACGACACGACGCTCAGGTCCCCGGTCAGGTCCCCGATGTCGACCGGCCCGGCCTGCACCGCCGCGCTGACCCCGAGCTCCACCTTGCCGTACCGGCCTTCCGAGATCAGCACCGTGGTCCGGTCCGCCTTCACCAGCTCGGTGATGACCACCCAGTCCGGGTTCCAGATGCCGCGGTCCCACAGGTCCCAGATCGCCGCTTCCAGGCCGATCACGTCGCTGACCCTGCTGATCGTGATGCCCCGGGCGTGGAAGACCACGCCACTGCTCGCCCCGAACGAGACCGCGGCACCGGCCTGGGCCTCGGGCAGCGCCGGGACGAGCTTGGACACCTCGCCGGCCACCTTGACGTCGACCTTGATCTCGCTGGACGACTGGAACTGCAGCGACTGCTGCGGACCCGGCTCGCTGGTCGTGCTGAACTTCACCCCGAACGTCCGGATCGGCGACTTCGGCACGAACGTCTTGCCCTGCAGCACCCCGATCAGCCCGAGCTTCAGCGGCGTACCGGGCAACCAGTTGGCCAGGTAGCTGAACTGCCCGAACATCGATTCCGTGTAAGCCTCTTCGGCTGTCGGCATCTCCCCCACCCCCGCTGGTGAGTGTAGGACGCTGCGTGACCACTGTCGACAACCCGTGACCGTCCGGCGGTCAGTTGATCGGGGAGATCATGCCGCCGTTGACGTACACCGTCTGGGCGGTCACCCAGCGCGTCTCCGGCGCGGTCAGGAACCGCATCACCGGGACCACGTCGTGCGGGTCGCCGAGCTCGCCGGTGACGGTCATGCCGCTCAGCCAGGCGATCGTGTCGGGGGTCTCGGCGTCGAAGAAGAACGGGGTCTTCTGCGGGCCGGGGGCGATGCAGTTCACCGTGACGCCGCGGGCGCCGACCTCCTTGGCGAAGGCCTTGGTGAAGTGCTCGACCGGGGCCTTGCTGCCGGCGTACGCCGAGTAGGTGGCGGCGGTGACCGCGACCTGGGTGGTCACCATGGTGACGATCCGCCCGTTGTCGGCCATCTTGCCGGCCGCCTCGGACATGAAGAAGAACGGGATCTTGGCGTTGATCGCGAACGAGCGGTCGTACTCGTCCTCGGTGGTCTCGGCCAGCGGCTTGCGGATGATCAGACCGGCGGTGTTGACCAGGATGTCCCAGCTGCCGAACCGGTCGATCGCGGTGTCGACCAGCCGGGTGATCTCGGCGTTGCTGGTCAGGTCGGCCTGGTGCGAGAACGCCCGGACCCCGCGGTCGGCCAGGTCCTTGACCACCACGTCGGCCTCGTCGGACCGGCGCGGGCTGTTGTAGTGCACGACCACGTCGGCGCCGTCGTCGGCCAGTGCCTCGGCGAACAGCTTGCCGATGTTCGCCGAGCCGCCGGCGACGATCGCGACCTTGCCAGAGAGCTTGCCCGTCATGTCACTGTCCTTTCGTGAGGCTGGGTCGCCCCCCAGCGTGCGGACGGCGCCGGGCCCCGGCATCGGTCAAATGACGGTGGAAATCCGTAACGCTGTAACGGGTACTACCCCGGGTAGGTGGATGTAGTCTTTGCTACATCCGTGGGGTGGCTCGGAGAAGAACGTGAACGGCTCGAGGACGAGGGCCTGCCTGATCGGCCGCGAGGTCGAGCAGGCGGAGATCCGGAAAACGGTGGAATCCGGCGACGCGCTGCTGGTCGTCGGCGAGGTCGGTATCGGCAAGAGCGTGCTGCTCGACGACGCAGCCGCGTACGCCGCCGGGCAGAACCAGCGGGTCCTGCGCGCGGCCGGGGTGGAGTTCGAGGCCGACCTCAGTTTCGCCGGACTGAACCAGCTGCTGCTGCCGGTCATGCGTGGCCGCGGCAGCCCACCGCTGCGCGTCGCGCTCGGGCTCGACAGCGGCCCGGTCCCGAACTTCCTCACGGTCTCGAACGCCGTGCTCGACCTGCTCGCCAACCTGTCCGCCGCGACGCCGGTGCTGCTCGTGGTCGACGACATCCCCTGGCTCGACCGGTCGAGCGCCGTCGTCCTCGGCCTGGTCGCCCGGCGCCTCGCCGAGCTTCCGGTCGGCCTGCTGATCGGCCGCCGGACCGGCAGCACCGCCTTCTTCGAGTACGGCGGGATGCCGCAGCTCGTCGTCGGCCCCCTCGACGACGCGGCCAGCGGCGAGCTGCTCCGGCACCGCCACCCCGACCTCACCTCGCGCGACCGCCGCCGGATCGCCGAGGAGGCGCAGGGCAACCCGCTCGCCCTGGCCGAGCTGCCCTCGGTCCGGCACGGATCGGCGACGATCACGACGCTCCCGATCGGCAGCCGGCTGCAGGACATGTTCGCCGAGCGGATCAGCGGTCTGCCCGAGGCGACCCGTGAGCTGCTGCTGCTCGCCGCGCTGTCCAGCCCGATCGACCAGCGGGCCGTCGACGTCCACGGGCCGGTCCGCGCGGCGCTCGACGAGGGTGTCGTCCAGCTCCACGAGCGCAACGGCAAGCTGCTCTTCCGGCACCCGCTGAGCCGCCTGGCCGTCGTCGAGCTGTCCGCGATCGGCGACCGCCGCCGCGCGCACAAGCTGCTGGCCGACCGCTGCACCGATCCCGTCCGCCGGGCCTGGCACCTCGCCGAGGCCACCATCGAGCCGGACGAGACGGTCGCCGAGATCGTCGACCAGGCCGCGCACATCGTGCTCGGCCGCGGCGACGCCGTGGCCAGCGTCGAGACCCTGACCCGTGCGGCCGAGCTGAGCGTCGACCGCGACGCGCGCGTCCGCCGGCTGGCCCAGGCCGCGATCATCGGCGCCGAGGTGATCGGCGAGCTCGGCAACGCCGCCGAGCTGCTGGAGACCGCGAACCGTTCGCTGATCGACCCGACCTGCTCGCTGCAGCTGTCGACGGCCGCGGCCTGCGTGCTGTTCAACCGCGACTGCGCGATCGACACCCCGCACCGGCTGCTCACGCTCGCCCTCGAAGCGCACGCGCACAAGGTCGACGCCAAGACGCTGACCGACGCGCTCGCCCTGCTCGCGACGGTCTGCTACTTCAGCGGCCGGGCCGAGCTGTGGGCGCCGTTCGACGCCCAGATGGAACGGCTCGGTCCCGACGCACCGGCCGACCTCACGATGCTGGCCGGCAACTGGGACCCGGCGCGGCGCGGCCACGCCGTACTGCCGCTGCTCAAGGCCGAGACCGACGGCCTGGCCCGGACCGACAACCCGTGGGCGATCATCCGGCTCGGCGTCGCGTCGGTCTACCTCGACCGGCTCAGCGCGTGCCGCGAGGCGTTGTGGCGGGTCGTCGAGGACGGTCGGCAGGGCGGCGCGGTGTCGGCGGCGATCAACGCGATCGTGTCGCTGTCGGTCGACGCCTGGATGCACGGCCGGTGGGACGAGGTCGAGCGGCTCGTCGACGAGGGCCGCACGCTGGCCACCGAGCACGGCTACCTGCGCTACACGTGGGTCTTCGACGGGTACATCGGCTACCTGGTGAACGCCGCCCGCGGAGTCGGTACGGCGGAAGCGGCCGCCGACGAGCTGGACCGCTGGGCCGGTGCGCGCGGCGCCCTGCTGGTGCAGGGGATGGCGCGGCAGATCCGGTGCCTGACGGCGCTCGGTCGCGGCGACTTCGAGGCGGCGTACCGGCATGCTGCGGAGGTCTGCCCGGCCGGTTCGTTCCCGCCGCATCTGCCGCACGCGTTGTGGGTCCTGTTCGATCTGGTCGAGTCGGCGGTGCGGTCGGGCCGGGAGCCGCAGGCGCGGGCACATGTCGCTGCGGCCAAGGCTGCGTCGTTGGACGAGTTGTCGCCGCGGTTGGCGTTGGTGATCCGCGGTGCGGAGGCGTTGGTGGCGCCGGAGGACCGGCGTACGGCGTGCTTCGAGCGGGCGCTCGCCGTACCGGGGGCCGAGCAGTGGCCGTTCGACCTGGCGCGGGTGCGGCTCTGTTACGGCGAGGCGTTGCGGCGGCAGCGGCAGATCGTGGCGGCTCGGCGGGAGCTGACGACGGCGCTCGCGGTGTTCGACGGGCTGAGCGCTGCGCCTTGGTCGCGGCGGGCGGAGAACGAGCTGCGGGCGACCGGGTTGACGCGGGCTGCTGCTTCGCGGCGGCCGGACAGCGGGCTGACCGGGCAGGAGCAGGAGATCGCACTGCTGGCCGCGACCGGGCTGACGAACAAGGAGATCGGGGAACGGTTGGCGTTGTCGCCGCGGACTGTCGCGGCCCATCTCTACCGGGTGTTCCCGAAGCTCGGGATCACCGCACGGGCTGCGCTGCGGGACGCGCTCTCGCGAGCTTGAGCTTGTTGCCCTGGCGGGCCTGATTTGTTCCCGGTCGGGCGGAAAGTCGCCGTCCTGCACGGACTTCGGCGCTGACCGTCCGTCGCCGGGCGCATACTCGCGGATGCCCGGTTGAGGACCGGGTGTCCTGTTCCCGCCCGAGTACGGAGTCCCCTGTGTCCCTGCCTGTGTCCCGTCGTGCCCTGCTCCTCGGCGTCCCCGCGACCGCCGCCGTACTGGCCTCGCCGTCACTGCTCACCAGCGCGTCCGCGCAGACGCCGCACCAGAGCCCGATCGACATCCGGACCGCGCACGCCGTGACCAGCCCCGCGCTGCCCGCGCTGCACGTCCACTACCCGAGCTCGCTCGCGCTGAAGATCCGGTACGAGAGCCGCGACGCCGGTCAGCCCGGCGGCTGCGACAACCGGACCGCGGAGGAGACGATCCTCGCCGAGATCCCGGCCGGCGCGGCCTGGGTCACGGTCGGCGGCGTGCGCCACGACCTGGTGAACTTCCACTTCCACACCCGCTCCGAGCACCGGCTCAACGGCCACCAGTACGCGCTCGAGCAGCACTTCGTGCACAGCGGCCCGAACGGCGAGAAGCTCGTCGTCGCGCTGTTCATCAGCACCGGCGGGCACGACGGCGGGACGCTGCAGGACAAGGTGCTCGCGACGGTCCCCGAGGAGTGCGACGAGGAGGTCGACCTCGGGCACGTGAACCTCGCGACGGCGCTGCCGCACGACCTGTCGACGTACCGGTACGACGGCTCGCTCACCACCGCGCCGTACTCCGAGCCGGTCTCCTGGCTGGTGCTCGCACACCACCGCGAGATCCTCCCGGTCTCGCTGCAGCACTTCCAGTCGCGCTTCCCCGACGGCGACAGCCGCGCCCTCCAGCCGCTCAACGGCCGCACGGTCCGCTACCGCCCCCAGCACTGATCCCCCGATCGGCGGGCCGGCCTTTGGGCGCCGGCCCGCCGGTCAGCGGGTGTTCCTCACTCAGGCCTCGGAGCGCTCCGCCTTCAACTGCGCGGCTTCGCGCTGAACCTCCGCGTGCGTGTTGCGCTCCCGCCGCAACCACTCCGGGAACTCTTCCTTCAGCGCCTCGATCTGGTCCGTGGTCAGCGGCTCGGTCATCCCAGCGCGCGCCAAGCCCGAGATCGACACCCCGAGCTTCGCCGCGACCACCGGCCGCGGGTGCGGCCCGGTCTTTCGCAGCTCGCGCAGCCACTCCGGCGGGTCGGCCTGCAGGGCGTTCAGCTGGTCGCGCGAGACCACACCGTCCCGGAACTCGGCCGGGGTTTCCTCGAGCAGCACACCGAGCTTCTTCGCCGCAGTCGCGGGCTTCATCGTCTGAGGGGATTTCTGCGACGTCATGGCGCCAGGGTATCGAGGGTTGACGGCCTCCCGGACCACCGCCGGATAACCTGACCCGGTGACCGACCCCATCCCCGCGTCCTTCCGGCTCGCCTACGTCCCCGGCGTGACACCGGCGAAGTGGGTGCGGATCTGGCAGGAGCGCCTCCCCCGGGTCACCCTCGCCCTGGTGACGGTCACCGCGGCAGAGGCAGCGGACGTCGTACGGCGGGGTGAGGCGGACGCCGGGCTCGTCCGGCTGCCGATCGACCGTACCGGGCTGAACGCGATCCCGCTCTACACCGAGACCACCGTCGTCGTGGTCCCGAAGGACCACCTGGTGACCGCGGCCGAGGAGGTCACCGCCGCCGACCTCGCCGACGAGTTCGTGCTCTACCCGCAGGACGACACCCTCACCTGGACCGACCGCCCCGGCGAGGCCGCGACCATCGTCCCCGCGACCACCGCGGAGGCGGTCGAGCTCGTCGCGGCGGGCGTCGGCGTACTGATCGTGCCGCAGTCGCTGGCGCGACTGCACCACCGCAAGGACCTGACGTACCGGCCGCTCGTCGAGGCGCCGGAGTCGAGCGTCGTCCTGACCTGGCCCGAGGGTGACCCGAGCGACCTGATGGAACAGTTCATCGGCATCGTCCGCGGCCGGACGGTGAACAGCACCCGGACGCCGCAGCGCGCGGAGAAGAAGCAGCCGAAGAAGAAGCCGGCGCAGGCGAAACAGGGCGCCCCCGCGAAGAAGGCGGCCGCGCAGCGCCGGCCGGCCCGCCGAGGCAAACCGCGCCGCTAGGTTCCCGATCCCGTCGAGGGGTACCGGGCGACGAACACATCGTCACCCATCGAGGGGAACGTCATGTCCGCAGTACTCCTGACCGGTGCCGGCAGCGGGATCGGCGCGGCGACCGCGCTCCGGCTCGACCAGCTCGGGATCCGCGTCTTCGCCGCCGTGCACGACCCGTCCGACGGCGAGATCCTCGGCAAGCAGACCTCGGAGAAGCTCTCGGTCCACCAGGTCGACGTCACGGATACCGACTCGGTCCGCGCCCTGATCACCGAGGTCGACACCGCACTGGGCGAGGACGGCCTCGACGCGGTCGTGAACGTCGCCGGCGAGGGCATCGCCGGCCCGTTGGAGCTGCTCCCGATCGACAGCCTCCGCCACCAGCTGGACGTCAACGTGGTCGGATCCGTCGCCGTCACCCAACTGGCTCTTCCTTTGCTTCGACGGACGACTTCAGGCCGGATCGTCTTCGTCGGTTCCATGGGCGGCCTCGTCTCCGTCCAGCTCGCCGGCGCCTACCACGCCTCGAAGTACGCCATGGAAGCGATCGCCGACGCCTGGCGCCAGGAGCTCGCCCCCGACGGCATCTCCGTCAGCCTCGTCGAGCCCGGCCCGATCGCCACTCCCCTGTGGGCGAAGGCGATCCAGACCCTCGACCGCCTCCCCGCCAACGACCGGTACGCCGAGCGCATCGACGCGTTCCGCGAGAGCCTGCGGCACGCCTCGAAGCACGGCGCCAGCCCGCAGAAGGTCGCCGAGCAGATCGAGCACGCGGTCACCGCGGACCGCCCGAAGACCCGCTACCCGATCGGCGCGGCCGCGTACGTCGTACCGAAGGTCCGTCGGCTCATCCCGGACCGCCTGTTCGACAAGGCCGCTCAGCGCGTCACGAGCTAGGGCGTGTCTCCTAATTCCCGCCGTAGCGAGCAGGTGCTCGGTGCGGTAGCTCGGAGTGCTGGCGGGAAGCCCTCGATGTTTTTCCATCGTGGGCTTTTCGCCAGTGCTCCGAGGTGCCGTGCCGAGTGCCGCGCAGTAGGCGGGAATTAGGAGACACGCCCTAGGCCGGCAGCGCCTGGTTCAGCAGCGGCGCGATCTTCCCGGTCAGGTACTTGATGCCGAGCGGACCGCCGATCGAGAACGCGCTGGAGAACTGACCGCTGTCGGAGTTCGAGTTGATCACCGGCGCGCCGCCGAAGTACGCGACGTGCCCGGCCTTGACCGTCGCCAGGTTGTTGTAGACCGGGTTGGCGGTCACCTTCGGGTCGACCTTGCCGTCCTGGTCGGCGGCGGCGAGCAGGATCAGGTCGGCGTTCAGCTTCTCCAGCCGCTCCTGCGCGATCTTCACGTAGAAGTCACCGTTGTCCAGGGCATCGATCTGCGGGTTGGTCCTGAAGCCGAGCGCGGTGAGCAGCCGCATCCGCGGGTCCGACGGCAGCCACGCGGAGAACTGGTCGGTGCTGAACACCCCGGCGGTGATCGTCTTGCCGGCCCAGCCAGGGTTCGCCTTCGCGGTCGCGGAGAGCAGGCCCTCGGTGTCGGCGATCACCTTCTGGCCGTCGGCGGTCCGCCCGGTCGCCTTCGCGATCGTCGTCACCTGGTCCTGCCAGGCGACGCCGTACACGTTCTCGGTCCCGGCCGGGGCCGCGACCGTCGGCGCGATCCCGCTGAAGGTCTCGTACTGCTTGCGGTCGTTGATCGAGTTCACGTAGAGGATCAGGTCCGGTTTCAGCGCCGCGATCTCCTCGAACTTCGGCTCGAACGACGCGACCAGCTTCGGCGCCGGCCGGTCGCCGAGCGCGTCCTTGACCCAGCCGCGCGTCTCGGTGAAGCCGAACCAGTCCGCACCGGCGACCGGTACGGCGCCGATCGCGATCGCGCTCTCCATGTCGCCGCCGCCGATCGCGACGATCCGCTCCGGCTTCGCCTTGATCGTGGTCGAGCCGAACAGGTGGTCGATCGTCACCGGGAACCCGTCGCCGCTCGCGACCGGCGCTTCGTCCGCGTCGCTCCCGCTGCCGCACGCCCCCAGCGCCAGGACCAGCGCCGCCGCGATCGCCACCACCCGTGCCCGCATGCCCCAGCTCCCTCACCGATCGGTCGAAGGGCAGCCTAACCTAATTCCTGACGGCTCAGCGGAGCGGGTTGGTGGCCTTCCCGTCCAGCCACAGCTCGTTGCTCGCGTCCCGGTGCACCCCGGTCGTCCCCACGTGCTTGTCGCTGATCGCGGTCCCGTTCTTGATCACGTGCAGCAGCGCCATCGCGTGCCCGCGGCCCACGCCGTACTCCTCCTTCAACCACGCCGCGAGCGGTGCGATCTTGGTCTCCGGCCCCTCGAACCCCTGCTCCCGCGCGATCTCCAGCAGGGCTCGCGGGGTCATGCCGGTCTTGTCCTCGATGGTGTCCAGGTACGCCTGAAAAGACATGGGTCCAACCTTTCGTCGATGTCGTCACCCCTGCGTCGGACGAGCCGGCGCGGAATCGACATCAGTCCTCGACCCACTCCAGAAGATCTCCGGGCTGGCAGTCCAGGACGCGGCACATCGCCTCGAGGGTGCTGAACCGGACCGCCTTGGCGCGGCCGTTCTTGAGCACGGCGACGTTGGCGGGGGTCAGGCCGACGAGCTCCGCGAACTCGCCGACGCCCATCTTGCGTTTGGCGAGCTCGACGTCGATCCGGACCACGATCGGCATCAGATCACCGCTTCCATGTCGGTCTGCAGCGTGGTCGCCTGGCGCAGCAGCGCGCGCATCACGACCATCAGCATCAGCACGACACCGCCGGCCAGCACCAGCCCGATCAGCAGGATCGGCAGGCCGGGGTCGTCGGCACGCACCGACAGGTAGATCGTCATCCCGAGCAGCAGCACCCAGCCGGCCACCATCGCGACCAGGATCACGTTCACCCAGCCGAACGCCTTCTCGCTGAAGATCCGGTCCGACTTCACCAGCGTCAGCAGCCGCCAGATGCAGACGATCACCACCTGGACGCAGACCACCTCGACGATCGAGAACACCGTCAACGGCCAGCGCAGGTCGGCGCCGTCGCCCTTCAGCTGCCCGAACTGCCCCGGCAGGCTGACCACCTGCGCGAACACCAGCCCCACGAACAGCAGCACCAGGAACACCCTGAGCGGAACCACGACCCGATCCATCATCTGCACGGCTCGACTATCACCGCCTTCCTATCGACTGTCAATCGACGCCACGGAAAGGCGAGAACGTGTCGGCGTGGTCACGTTGTGCATTCGGACCGACACACCTAGCGTGAGGTCATCGGGTACAGCCGCGTTGCCCGCGTTCGATTTCTGGGGAATCGGGGGCCTTCGTGGCCGTACGCCGTGTGCTCGCTCTACTGCTCTTGATCTCGCTTCCCGTCGGCTGCTCCGACGTCGCCGCGGACGTCGCGCCGTCCGACCAGCCTTCGAGACCGACCCAGGCCACTCCTTCGGCCGCACAACCTCCGAAGCCGAAACCGAAGCCTCTCCCGCAACTCCCCCGCGGTGGGCGCACCTTGTTCCCCACCCACCAACTCGTCGCCTTCGTCGGCGCCCCCGGCGCCCCCGCGCTCGGCCCCCTCGACAGCAACCTCGAGGAACGCGCCACCCGCCTGGAGAAACTGGCGACGTCGTACCGTGGCGGCCGGACGATCCTCCCGGTGATGGAACTGATCGTCGTCACCGCCCAGGGCTCCGCCGGCCGCGACGGCAAGTACCGCTCGCGGATCGACCCGAAGCAGATCGACCGCTACCTGGCGGTCGCCCGCAAGCACAAGATGCTCCTGATGCTCGACGTCCAGCCCGGTCAGGCGAAACCGATCGACGAGGTTCGCCGCCTGGAGCCGTGGCTGCGCCAGCCGGATGTCGGGCTGGCCGTCGACCCCGAGTGGCAGGTCGGCCCCGGCCAGGTCCCCGGACGCGTCTTCGGCCGTACGTCGGGCGCGGAGCTGAACGAGATCGGCGCCTACCTCTCGGCGGTGACCACCAAGTACCGGCTCCCGGAGAAGCTGTTCGTCTTCCACCAGCTCACCAAGCGCATCGTCACCAACGAAGCCGCGCTGCGCCCGCACCCCGGCGTCGCCCTGGTGAAGTCCGTCGACGGCATCGGCACCCGCGGCGCGAAGGAGGCGACGTACCGGGGTCTGGTGACGAAGCTGCCGCGCGGCGTGCACACGGCGTTCAAGCTGTTCTACGAGGAGGACACCCGGCACGGCCCGCTGATGAAGCCGGCCCAGGTCCTCGCGCTGAAGCCGCGCCCGGAGCTGGTGATCTACGAATGAGCGGGCCGGTAGCCCGCCGCACGCTCCTCGCCGCCGCCGCGGCGGCAGTCGTTGCCGGATGCAATGACATCGACGAGCCGGATGCAGCGCCGGTGGTCACTGATCACAAGTCTTCTCAATCTCCTCCTTCTGCTGGCACCTCGCATCCCGCCGCGAAGCCGATCACCTCTCGTCCACCAGCGCCCAGCGAGCTCGGTGTCGTCCCCGTCCTCATGCACCACCGCCTCACGGCGAACGTCAGCGGCGAGTACGACATGACCCCCGCCTTCTTCCGCGCCGAGCTCGAGCGCCTGCACCGCGAGGGCTACCACCCGATCCGCACCCTCGACCTGGTCCGCCGCGACCTCTCCTCCGTCCCCGCGGGCAAGACCCCCGTCGTGCTCACCTTCGACGACAGCACTCCCGGCCAGTTCGCCCTCGACAAGTCCGGCCGCGTCGTCCCGGACACCGCGATGGGTATCCTGCTCGCTTTCCAGACCCGCTTCCCCGACTTCCCCGCGGTGGCGTCCTTCTACCTCAACAAATCCCCGTTCGGCCTCACCGGCGCCGACATCCCCCGCGCCCTGAAGTACCTGAACGACGCCGGCTGCGAGCTGGGCAACCACACCTGGGACCACCCCAACCTCCGCCACCAGACCACCGCCCAGGCCGAGACCGAGATCGCGCGGCTGGCGGCGATGATCACCGCGGCAGTTCCCACCGCTCCCCCGCGCACGCTCGCGCTCCCGCTCGGCGTGCACCCGCGCGACCGCCGCGTCCTCGCGAGCGGAGGACGCGGCGGTACGGCGTACCGCAACGACGGCGTGCTGCTGGTCGGCGCCGGGCCCTGCCCGTCGCCGTACCGCAAGACCTTCGACCCGATGGCCATCCCGCGGATCCGCTGCAGCTCCTACCAGGGCGGCCGCGGCGACCTGCTGATGGACTACTGGCTCGACCGCCTCCCGCGGCAGAAGTTCGTGGCCGCGAGCAACAACAGCAAGGTGGTCCCGCAGACCTAGAACTGGACTCCGCGGGTCAGCGCGCCGTCGATCACCAGGTTGGTGCCGCTGACGAAGCTGGCGGCCGGGCTGGCCAGGAAGACGACGCCGCGGGCGATCTCGTCCGGGCGGGCCATCCGGCCGGTCGGGTTCAGCGCGAGCGAGTCCGCGAAGAGCTGCGGGTTGCCGCTCTCGACCGACTCCCAGACGCCGCCGGGGAAGTACGTGTTGCCCGGGGAGACCGTGTTGGCGCGGATGCCCTTGCCGGCGAGCTGGAAGGCCAGGCCCTGGGTGTAGTGCACGATCGCGGCCTTGAACGTCCCGTACGGGCCGGCCGCGAAGTCGATCTCACGCGCCGAGACGCTCGACACGGTCACGATCGACGGCCACTCGCTCCGGCCGAGGAACGGCATCGCCGCGTCGACCATCCGGACCGTGCCCATCATGTCGACCTCGAAGCTCTGCTTCCAGGGCTCCTCACCCTCGATGCCGATCGCCAGCGCGCTGACGTTGGCGACCACGATGTCGATCCCGCCGAGCTCGGCGGCGCTGTCGTTCACCCAGCGGATCAGCTCCGGTCCGTCACCGATGTCGAGTGCCGTCCCGCTCACCGTCGCGCCGCCCGCGCGCAGGTCCTCGACCGCCGCGGTCACGTCGCTCTCGGTCCGGGCGCAGAACGCCACCGAGGCACCCTCCGCGACCAGCCCCTCGACGACCGCGCGCCCGATGCCCTTCGTCCCGCCGGTGACCAGGGCCCGCAGGCCCTTCAGCTGGAGATCCACCGTCAACCACTCCTTTGCCGAGTCCGCTCTTGTGCACAGTATGCGGTCAACCGGCGACGGGCTTGCGACCGACCGAGACCAGGTACTCCGCGGCGATCCGCAGCGACCCGTCGGTGGCCGTGTTCCACTCGTTGTCGTAGGCAAGCAGGTCGTCGTGCAGCGCCGGCCAGCCCGGCCCGAGCGCCTCGCGAGCGACCACCAGGGGGCCGAAGTTCCCGGCGTAGAACGCGGCGAACTCCTCGACGCTCGGCGCGGTCAGGTCGACGCTGTCGGTGTGGAAGGTGAAGTCCACGCCGGGGACCATCGCGCGGACGTGGTCGGCCTCGCCCCACGCGGCCGGTGACGCTCCACCGGGAGCCGGCGGGAGGTGCCGGCCGATCACGCCGAACAGCTGTCCGGCGTACCCGGACGGCGTCCAGGTGGCGAGCGCGATCGTGCCGCCCGGCTTGCAGACCCGGACCAGCTCGGCGCCGGCCTTCGCCTGGTCCGGCGCGAACATGTGCCCGAACGTCGAGAACACCCGGTCGAACCGCCCGTCCTCGAACGGCAGGTCCTCGGCGTCCGCCTCGACCCACTCCAGCTCGACGCCCACCTCGGCGGCCCGTCGCCGTCCGGCCACGAAGTGCTGCGGCGTCAGGTCGCTCCCGACGACCGTGGCGCCGCGCTGCGCGGCCGGGATCGCGACCGAGCTGCCCGAACCGGTCGCGACGTCGAGCACTTCGACGCCCGGCCCGACCGGCACCTCGTCCAGCAGCTTCGGCCCGACGGACGCGACCAGCGTCGCCACCGCGTCCCAGGTCCCCGCGCTCCAGATCACCCTGTTCAGCTCGTGCTCGTCCATCTGCTCATCATCGGACCGGAATCGCGGAAGGGGAATGTCCGGCAACGGTCTTATCGTGGCTGCCATGGACGACAGACAACTCGTACGCAAGGTCGACTTCAGCGATCTCGTGGTCCGCGGCGGCGGCCTCTACCGCAGCACGCTGCACGGCGTCGAGCTGCACGACGTGGAGATCCACGGCGAGCTGATCAACGTGGTCGTGAACGGTGTCGACATCGCACCGCTGATCGACGCCGAGCTGAACCGCCGTACGCCGGAACGCACGAAGATGCGCCCGGAGACCGCCGACGGCTACCGCGAGGCCTGGGCGATCCTCGAACGCCTCTGGGCCGGCACGGTCGAGCGCGCCCGCAGCTTCCCCGAGGAGGACCTGCACCGCAGCGTCGGCGGCGAGTGGTCGTTCATCCAGACCCTGCGGCACCTGAGCTTCGCCAGCGACGCCTGGGTCGGCCGGATGATCCTCGGCAACCCGGCACCGTGGCACCCGCTCAGCCTCCCCTGGGACGAGGCCCCCGGCTGGCCCGGCATCCCGTGGGACCGCGAGGCGCGCCCGTCGCTCGACGAGGCGCTCGCCCTCCGCACCGAGCGCCAGACGATGGTCCGCGATTTCCTCGCCGACCTCACCGACGCCCGACTCGCCACGACGGTCAGCCAAACCGCCCCCGGCTGGCCGGTGATCGAAGACCTCCCGATCACCGAGTGCCTGAACATCGTCCTCATCGAGGAGTGGGAACACCGCCAGTACGCCGAACGCGACCTCACCCTGCTCGGCAGCTAGGGCGACGCTTACGCGGTCGCGCCGGCGCCTAGACCCGGGAGATCCCCACGCCGCTCTTCGCCTCGCGCCCGTACTTCTCCAGCTCGGCCGCGAGGTCCAGCGGCGCCACCCCCGCTTTGTTGCGGTCGGCATCGGTCAGCAGATCCGCCGGGATGATCCACACGATCTCGAACTCCAGCCCGTCCGGGTCCTTCCCGTACAGCGACTTCGTCGTCCCGTGGTCGGACTTGCCGACCAGCGCGCCGGCCGCGGTCAGCCCCTGCTCGAGATCCGCGAGGTCGCCGAGCGTGTCGACCTCCCACGCCAGGTGGTACAGCCCGACCGTCGCGCGCCCGGCCAGCGACGGCCCGGCCTGCGCGCCGATCTCGAACAGCCCGAGGTCGTGGTCGTTGGTCGAGCCCGGCGCGCGCAGGAACGCGGCACCCTGGAAACCGTCACCACCCTCGGTGTACCCGAAGCCGAGCACGTCACGGTAGAACGCGACACTCCTCGCCACGTCCCCGACGTACAGCACCGCATGATTCAGCCTGAAGATCGCCATCTTCCCCAACTCCCTCGGTCGCCTCCGACCATGATAGTTGAACACTCAATCTGAGCGGAGCCCGGTGAGCCGGAATCAGCAGACAATGGGCTGATGCACCCTCGGGACGAGCGCGCGCCGATGATCCTGGTCCCCCACCTCGGCGCCGGCGTCACGACAGCCGTCATCGCGGTCGTCCCCTCAGGACCGCTCACCGCCGAGCTCGTCGGACCCGGCACGACCCATCAGCTGGTCCCAGGAAAGATCGAGAAGGTACCGGGGTGGACGGGCGGTCCGTACTCCCGGATCCCCCTCCCGCAATCCCTTGCCCCCGGCACCTATTTCGTGCGCGCCCGGACCGGCGACCTCGAGCTCACCTCCGAGCCCTTCGTGATCGCCCCCGAGCGCCTCCAGCGCCAGACCATGTCCGACGTACTGGCCTACTTCAAAGCCATGCGCTCCAGCGGCGAGATCGACCGCAAGGACCGGACCGCGCATCGCTGGGACGACGACTCCGGTACGACGGTCGACGCCCGCGGCGGCTGGCTCGACGCGAGCGGCGACACCAGCAAGTTCCTCTCCCACCTCACCTACACGTCGACGATGAGCCCGCAGCAGATCCCCCTCTGCGCCTGGGCCATGCTCGCCGCCCGCGACGAACTGGGCCCCGCGCTCACCAAGATCCTCGGCCCCCGCCTCCGCGACGAGGCTCTCTGGGGCGCCGACTTCCTGGTCCGCCTCCAATCGCCCGACGGCTACTTCTACACCGGCATCTTCGACGCCCTCACCAAGCAACTCGACGAACGCGTGATCACCGCGCCACTCCAGAACTGCGTCCGCACCAGCCGCTACCAAGCGGCGTACCGCCAAGGCGGCGGCCTGGCCATCGCCGCCCTGGCCCGCGCGGCGACAGCCGACGACGACGGCGACTTCCCCCGTACGACGTACCTGACGGCGGCCCGCGAAGCGTTCGAGCACCTCGAGGAGCACAACCTCGTTTACCTCTTCGACGGCAAGGAGTCGATCATCGACGACTACTGCGCCCTCCTCGCCGCCACCGAACTGACCGCAGCTCTGGCCGCAGCCGGGCAGCCGCACGAGGTGAGCACCGAAGCCGCCCGCCGCCGAGCCGCTTCCCTCATCAGCCGGTACGAGCAGCCCGCCGACAACGGCCCCGGGACCTCCCGCAACAACCACTCCGGCTGTTTCCGGGCCGACGACCTGGGCCGGCCCTTCTTCCACGCCGCCGAACCGGGCCTCCCGATCCTCGCCCTGCTCCGCTTCGCCGAGCTCGTCCCCCACGCTCCCGAAGCCGCCGCCGCACGCCGTACGGCGATCACCGCGATGCACGCGATCCTCGACCGCACCGCATCCGTCCCCAACCCTTTCGGCTACCCCCGCACCCTCAACCAACCAACCGGTTGCACACCCCGCGAGGCCTTCTTCTTCCCCCACGCCAACGAAACCGGCTACTGGTGGCAGGGCGAGAACGCCGCGATCGCCTCCTTGGCGGCCGCCGCACACGCCTGCGCGAAACACCCCGGGGCCCGCACCGCGGACCTCCACACCTTCGCCGCCGACCAACTCGCCTGGATCACCGGCCGAAACCCCTTCGACACCTCGATGCTCCACGGCCGCGGCCGCAACAACGCCGACTACTCGTCGGACTTCCCCAACCTCCCCGGCGGCATCCTCAACGGCATCACCGCCGGCTGGACAGACGAGAACGACATCGCCTTCCTCCCGGACGACGCGCCCGAGGGCGACAGCTGGCGCTGGGCCGAACAGTGGATCCCGCACACCGGCTGGTTCCTCCTCGCGGTCGCCTCGGCCCGCTGAGGGACGGCGCCTCGCCCCGTGCGTGAGGCGCCGTCCTCGGGGTCAGGCCCGGCAGCGGTTGTCGGGGTGCACGCTGCCGCCGTCGTTGAGGTTGCCGTTGTACATCCAGCCCTCGACGTTGGTGTTCGCGACCCGGACGTAGGTCCACTTGTTGCCGGCCGTGTTCTCGACCCAGCAGTGGTAGAACAGGTCGGTCCCGGTGCCGATCGTGCGCACCACGCCGCATCCCTCCGACGGCCCGACGCGCAGCGGCGACGCGGACTTGACCCGCCCGGCGGCCGGGCTGAGGTTCTGCGTCGCCGGGCGGTTGCAGGCCGCCTCGGCGGTCTGCGTGCTGACGACCACGAAGCCACCGACCAGCAACGGCACGGTCAGTACGGCGGCAGCTCCACGCTTGATCTCGAACATGATTCCTCCAGTGGGCGGTTTGCCCCCGGCGGGGGCCTGGTCCGCACACGCTCGCCGCCGCACCCGAAACCGGCAAACCCGTTGCAGGTTCCTGCAACGCACCAGCCGAGCAGGGCTCAGCCGAGCAGCGCCGCCAGCAGCGGAGCTGTATCTGGTTCCTCGCCGTGGGCTCCGGCGTGGGCGAGCGTGACCTGCCGGGTGAGGTCAGGTGCGTGGTAGCTGATGGTGCGATAGCCGAAGATCCCGCCGGTGTGGCCCCACAGGACCTGGCCGTCGGGCAGAGTCTCGCGCGCGATGCCCAGGCCGTACGCCGAACCGTCGCCAGTGGGCACGGCGGTGAGCATCTCGTCCAGGGCTTCCGCGTCGAGCAGTTCGCCGCCGAGCAGCGCCGAGTAGAAGCGGTTCAGGTCGGCCGCCGTGGACATCAGCTCACCGGCGGCCCACGCCTGGGAGACGTTCACCCGGGCGACGTCCACCAGGTCGCCGTCGACCTCCAGGTAAGCGTGCAGACCGGGCGCGGGAAGCTCCAGGTCGTCGCCGGGGAGACGGGTGTGCTCCAAGCCGAGCGGCTCGAGGATCCGGTCGTGCACAAGATCGGCGTACGGGCGGCCGGTGACCGCTTCGATCAGCAGGCCGAGGGCGATGTAGTTGGTGTTCGAGTAGGACCACTCCTCGGCGACGCGGGGCTTTCCCACCACGCGAGCCAGCGTCTCCCGAGGGTCCCAGTGGTCGAAGCGGCCCTCGACGATTCCTGCCACGTCCGGGAGGTCGTCGGTGTAGCTGTAGAGGCGACTCGTGTGGTTCAGCAACTGCCTCACCGACACGTCCGCCGGCAACCAGTCCGCTGCCGGGCCGTCGAGTCGTACCAGTCCTTCGGAAGCCAACTGCAGTACGACGGCCGCGGTGAAGGTCTTCGTGATGCTTCCGGCTCGGAACCAGCTCGACGGGTCCACAGGTTGCCCACCCGCCCGTTCGCCCACCCCGCTGCTGCCGGCCCACTCCCCCTCGGGCCCGCGCCAATGCAGCAGTACGCCCGAAGCGCCGTCAGCCACCAAACCGTCGAGTACCCGCTGCAGCTTCTCGACCCGGGGAGGTTACCCGCGACCCAGCACCGACGGTGGGTGAATACCAAGCCCCGGGCACCTACTCCCGCGGCTGCTTCTCCGGGCTCTCCACCGTCGCCTTGATCCCGGCCAGCGTCCGCTCCAAGCCCTCGTCGATCGACGGCCCCTCCACGTTCGCCGTGTGCAACCGCACCGTCAACCGCGCCGTCCCGTCCGCCACGAAGTCCACGTCCAGCTCCCCGTGGTACTCGTGCGGCCCCGGCGCCGACCACCGGATCTTCCGGCCCTCCTCGACGATCTCCAGCTCCGCCTCGCTCCGCACCTCACGCGCCGAGTCGCCTTCCACCGCAGCCACCTCGACCCGCTCATGGACCGCCTCCCCCGGAAGCCTCGCCTCCGCACCCTGCGATTCCACCGACGGCTCCTCCAGCCGATGGGCCGAGGTCATCTGCGGCAAGTACTCCGGCAGCCGCTCGACATCCGACAGGTAGTCGAACAGCACGTTCGGCGCGACATCCACCACGGTCGACGCCTCGTAGTCACCCATCGAACCGGTCCTTCCCTCCGAGAAGTGCTGACCCGTCGCCGGTTCCCGCGCCGAACCACCGGAAACAGCGCCCAACGCGCCGGTAACGACTCGGGACCATCACCCGGAGTTATGTGGCGCGAAGGGAGCGGCCGTGCATCATATGGGGCATGACTGAGCACGCTTCGGCCCCGGCGGTGGACCAGCAGGTCCTGCAGGAGGCTCTCGACGGACCGGAGCCGCTGCTCGCCACGGTGTTCGCGCAACTGGCTGTAGAGCTCCACGACGCCGACGGTGTCGACGAAACGGTCGACGCCGTCGTCCAGTTCGCGCTCCAGGCCGAGGCCTGCACGTACGCCGGGGTGGTGCTGACCGCGCACGGCGGCTGGGAGATCGGTGCCGTCACCGACCAGCTGGTCACGCAGATCTACCAGGAGCAGATCGACTCCGGCGAAGGCCCGCTCGTCGCGGCCCTCACCGGCGGCACCACCGTGTACGTCGCCGACGTCGCGACCGAGACCCGCTGGCCCGCCTGGAGCCGCCGGCTCACGTCGTACGGCGTGGGCTCGGTGCTGCACGTCCCGATGTGGGCCGCCGAGCAACTGGTCGGCGTACTGAGTCTCTACAACGGCAACCCCGACGCCTTCTCCGCCGACGACGAGGCGATCGCGCACATCCTGGCCCGGCACGCGTCGGTCGCGGTCGCCGCGGCACGCGATGGCGAGACCATGACGGCGGCGGTCGACGCCCGCAAGCTGGTCGGGCAGGCGATGGGGATCCTGATGGAGCGCTTCGACCTGGACGAGGGCCGCGCGTTCGAGATCCTGAAGCGCTACTCGCAGGACACCAACACCAAGCTCCGGGACGTCGCCCAGCAGCTGATCGACACCCGTAAACTTCCCCAGTGAGCGATTTCCAGCTGCTGACGGTCAGCACCGAGGACCGCGGGACCGATGTGGTCGTGACGGTCTCCGGCGAGCTCGACTTCGGTACGACGAACGACCTGCTGGCCGCGGGCGAACCCGTGGTCTCCGCGGGCCGATCGCTGATCCTGGACCTGAGCGGCCTCTCGTTCTGCGACTCCAGCGGCCTCGGCGCGCTGGTCCAGCTGCACCGCGCGGCCGATGCCGCGGGCGGCTCGCTGACCCTCGCGGCGCTGCAGCCGCGGGTCGGGTCCGTGCTCCGGGTGACGATGCTGCACAAGCTGCTGACCGTCGTCGACCAGGTCCCGGCCGGCTCGTGACGGATCCGTCGTAGACCGGATGCGTACGACAACCTTGCTGTGGGCACCTAGGAGGGCGAGCGCAGACCAGCCTGGAGGACGACGCCCGTGACGGATCCGTACGCCGAGATCAACGGTCACCAGGTGGTCGACCTGCACCGGGTCACCGCGCAGGGCCGGTTCTCCGCCGGCCCGGTCTGCATCCGCTGCGACATGCACTTCGCGGACCGCCTGGAGATCGAGCACACGGCCTGCCCGGTCCCGTTCCAGACCGGCAACCACGACCTGCTGGTCGACCCCGACGACGGGCTGCTCTACTGCACCCGCTGCCCGCTGGTCGCGTACGACCTCGCCGACGCCGCCGGTGAGGAGCCCTGCCCGGGTCCCCTGTACGACAAGCAGCGCGGGCGCCGGTAAGCCGTCCCGGCGAGACCTGGCCCCGGCTGCGAAGATGTCCGGGTGGACACACTGCGCCGGAACAACGTCACCATCACCGGGAACCCCGACGGCCGGACGGTCCTGCTCGCGCACGGCTTCGGCTGCGACCAGAACATGTGGCGCCTGACCGTCCCCGCGCTCACCGACGACTACCGGGTCGCCCTGTTCGACTACATCGGCTCCGGCCAGTCCGACCCGACCGCCTTCGACGAGCACCGCTACTCCAGCCTCGAGGGCTACGCCGACGACGTGGTCGAGGTCTGTACGGCGCTCGACCTGCACGACGCGGTCTTCGTCGGGCACTCGGTCAGCGCGATGATCGGCGTCCTGGCCGCCCGCAAGGCGCCGGAGCGGATCGGCGCGCTGGTGATGGTCGCGCCGTCGCCGCACTACCTGAACGACGGCGACTACCGCGGCGGTTTCGGCCGTGACGACATCGACGAGCTGCTCGCCTCGCTGGAGTCCAACTACCTCGGCTGGTCGTCGGCGATGGCACCGGTGATCATGGGCAACGCCGACCGTCCCGAGCTCGGCGAGGAGCTGACGACGAGCTTCTGCGCGACCGACCCGGCGATGGCGCGGGTGTTCGCCCGGACGACGTTCCTGTCGGACTCGCGCGAGGACCTGGCCTCGGTGCGGGTGCCGACGCTGATCCTGGAGGCGACCGAGGACGTGATCGCGCCGCGCGAGGTCGGGGCGTACACGCACGCCGCCGTCGCCGGCTCGACCCTCGTCACGCTGGACGCGACCGGCCACTGCCCGCACCTGTCCGCGCCGGAGGCGACCAACCTCGCGATCACCGGCTTCCTCGCGGGCCTGAGGTGAGCCAGGGCGACAGCGCCGAGGAGGTCTACGAGTCCGCGCCGAGCGGTCAGGTGTCGACGGCGATGGACGGCACGATCGTGATGATCAACGCGACCCTGCTCGGCTGGCTCGGGCTGCAGCGTGACGAGGTGGTCGGCCGGAAGCGCTTCACCGACCTGCTGACGATCGGCGGCCGGCTGTACCACGAGACGCACCTCGCACCGCTGCTGCGGATGCAGGGCGAGGTCAGCGGCGTCGCCCTCGAGCTCAAGCAGACCGACGGCGGCCGCCTCCCGGTCCTGGTCTCGTCGATCGTCAAGTACGACGACAACGGCGAATCGGCGCTGATCCGTACGACGGTCTTCGACGCGCAGATCCGCCGGGCGTACGAGGAGGAGCTGCTGAGAGGCCGCAAGCTGGCCGAGGAGGCCCAGCGCCAGGCCGAAGCCGATCGCGCTCAGCTCCAGGACGCGCTGGCCGTTCTCCAGCAATCCCTGCTCCCCGCGCAGCTCCCCGACATTCCCGGCGTCGAGACCGCGGCGTACTACCACACCGCCTCCGCGATCCAGCTCGGCGGCGACTTCTACGACGTCTTCGCCGTCGACCGGGAACGCTGGGGCTTCTTCCTCGGCGACGTCTGCGGCAAGGGCCCGGCCGCCGCGGCCGTCACCTCGCTCGCCCGCTACACCCTGCGCGCCGCCGCGCTGCACGATCCCGGCTCCGCGCTCGCGACGCTCAACGCCGTCCTCAACGAGCGCTTCGCGACCGGCGACCCGCGGTACTGCACCGCCGTCTTCGGCACGCTGACCCGCGACCCCGGCACCGGCCAGGTCGAGATCGAGTTCGCCTCCGGCGGACACCCGCCGCCGCTGCTGATCTGCGCCGACGGCACCGCCGGGTTCCTCCCGAGCGCCGACGGCACGCTGATCGGCATCCTCCCGACCGGCGAGTTCCCCCCGACCCGCCTGCGCCTGCAACCCGGCGACACGCTCCTGCTCTACACCGACGGCCTCACCGAGGCCCGCGTCGACGGCGACTTCTACGGCGAGCAGGCCCTGCGCAACCTCGCCGTCCAGTACGCCGGTACGCCGGCCAGCGAGCTGGTCAAAGCCCTCTCCGACCTGCTCACCAGCTTCGGCGAACCGCTCGCCGACGACACCGCCCTACTCGCGATCAGCGCGAAGCGCTAGCCCGTCGCTCCACGAGGACCGCACCCCGCCCTGCTGACGAGGCGAGCGCTGAGTGGGTCACTCCACCACCGCTGGGCTGAGCTCCGCCACCGCTGGACTGAGCTCGGCCGCCATCCCGCGGGCGGCGGCCAGCTCCAGCGCCTCGCGCGCCGGAGCCGTCATCCAGCGCAGCGGCTGGTCCAGCACCCGGGCCACGGTCGACTCCTCCAGGTGCAGGATCTCCGACACCCGGCGCAGCGCGTCCGGCTCATCGGTTGCCGAGTACAACAGATGGATCACCTCGTGCCGGTGCGCGTAGACGCTCAGCGTCGCCGCCGCGAGCCCGGGATCGACCGTGTCCGGCCGAACCTCCTCAACACTGTCCCCGTGAGTCTTCATGCCCTGACAACGCGCCAGTGGTCCCCTCCGTCACGCAAGCGCTCTCACCGAAGCTGGAACCCCTTCACCCGGAGCGCCTCGCGCAGGTGCTCGCGGCCCTTCAGCCCGGCCACGCTCCCGAACCGCGAGGCCACCCGCCGGACCCAGCTCATCGGCAGCCCGGCCGCGGCGTAGTACTCGTTCAGCACCTCCTCGTACGCGTCCACGTGCGCGGCCTGCGGCTCCAGCGCGTACCGCTCGTGGTGCAGCACGGCCTCCTGCGGGAGCCGCGGCTTGACCGTCGTCTCGGCGTACCGGTCGGGGTAGCCGACGGTCAGCCCGAAGACCGGGAACACGTTCGCCGGCAGCTCCAGCTCGGCCGCGACCTCGAGCGGCCGGTTCCGGATCGCACCGACGAACACCGTGCCGAGCCCGAGCGACTCCGCGGCCAGCGCCGCGTTCTGGGCCGCGAGCGCGACGTCGACGAAGCCGAGCAGCGCCGCCTCGACGAAGTCCGCCCCCTCCGACGACGCCTGCCCGATCTGCTCCGTCACGTGCCGGGCGCGGGCCAGGTCCGCGAGCCACACCAGCAGCAGCGGCGCCTCCGCGATGAAGTCCTGCTCCCCCGCGAGCTCGGCCAGCCGCGTACGACGCGCTTCCTCCCGTACGGCGACCACGCTCCACAGCTGCAGGTTGCCCGACGTCGGCGCCGACTGCGCCGCCGCGATCAGCGCCGTCAGCGTCTCGTCCGAGACCGGGTCCGGCCGGTAGCTCCGCACCGACCGGTGCGCGAGCTGCTGCGCGAGCACCTCGGTCCACACGGCCGACGAGGTCTCCTCCGAGCCGTAACGCAGCCGGTAGGAAGCTTCAGGGGAAAGGGTCACGAACGCCTCCACAGATCAGGACCGCTGGCCGGTGCCGTGCACACCATGCTCGTCGATCAGCGCCAACTCGGCATCGGTCAGCGGCGGGAAGCTCAGCGCCGCGAGGTTGTGGTCGAGCTGATGACAGGAACGCGCTGTTCGCCGCCCGGGCGCCTTCGGGGATCGTGCCGTCGAGGTACTTGCCGGTCAGCAGCCCCTGCGCCAATGGGCTGTAGGCAACCAATCCGAACCGTCTCCGGGTCGGGCCGGTGGTGGTAGGAGACGTCGACGTACTCGGTCCCGAGATCGCGCAGGCTGTGGTCGAGCGAGCTGAGCATCGACTTGCGCGACCCGCCCTTGGCGTACGGCCCGGGCGCGATCGGGCTGCCGGCCTTGGTGGTGATCACCGGCTCGTCGTCAACGAATCTACTGGCTTGACCGAGGCATAGTCAGGTCGTACATTGATTTGGACATCAAATATCCAGAATAGAACGAAGGGCTGTCTGCGATGAGGATTTTTCTGGCCGGAGCATCCGGTGTGATCGGGCAGCGGCTGGTCCCGCTGCTGGTCGGGGCCGGGCACGTGGTCGGCGCGATGACCCGCTCGGCGGGCAAGGCGGAGCTGCTGCGCGAGCTCGGTGCGGAGCCGATCGTCTGTGACGTGTTCGACCGCGAGGAGCTGATCCGGGCGGTCAAGGAGTTCCGGCCGGACGTCGTCCTGAACGAGCTGACCGACCTGCCCGACGACCTGGCCGACATCGCCGCGCACGACGCGCTGAACGCGCGGATCCGGACCGAGGGCAACCAGAACCTGCTCGAGGCCGCCCGGCAGAGCGGGTCGCCGAAGGTCCTGGCCCAGACCGTCGCCTGGCAGCTGGCCGACGGCCCGGACGCGCGGGCCGTCGCCGAGCTGGAGGCGTCGGTGCTCGCCGAGGGCGGCGTCGTCCTCAGCTACGGCCAGTTCTACGGCCCCGGCACCTACAACCCCGAGAAGGTTCCCGCCGAGCCGCGGGTCCATCTCGACCGCGCCGCCGAACTGACGGTGAAGGCCCTGGACGCGCCGTCCGGCGTCGTCCTGATCACCGACTAGGAGCTTCCGTGTCCACCTCGACCCAGTCCCCCGTCGTCCAGCGCCGCTGGACCCTGCCCGCCGGCGTCGCGCTGGCGGGCGTGGCGATCACGTTCACGAGCCTGAACCTCGCGGCCGGATCGCTCACCCCGATGCTCGTCGAGTACCGGGACCGGTGGAACTTCGCACCGCAGCTGCTCACCCTCGCGTTCGCGGTCTACGCGGCCGGCTTCCTGGCCGCCGTCCTCACGGTCGGCTCACTGTCCGACCATCTCGGCCGGCGGCCGGTCCTGCTCGGCGCGCTCGTCGTCCAGGTGGTGTCGAACCTGCTGTTCCTGTTCGCCCAGGACGTCGCGTGGGTGATCGCCGGCCGGACCGTCCAGGGCGTCGCCGCCGGTGCGGCGACCACCGCGTTCACCGCCGCGCTGGTCGAGATCGCCCCGGCGCACCGCAAGCGGCCCGGCGTGATCCTGGGCAGCGCGGGGCTGACCGGCGGCCTCGGTTTCGGCTCCTTGCTGGCCGGGCTCGCGATCCAGCTGACCCCTGAGGCCAACACGGTGATCTTCGTCGTGCTCACCGCCCTGACCGTGCTCGGCTTCGGGGTCGTCGCCCTCTCCCCCGAGACGGTACGCCGTACGCCGGGAGCGCTGCGCTCGATGATCCCGCGGATCTCCTTCCCCGCGGCCACCCGCGCGGAGTTCGCCGCCTCGGCGCCCGTCGTCGCCGCGGTCTGGATGCTGGCCGGCCTGTCCGGCGGGCTCGCGCCGAGCATGGTGCGCAGCGTCTTCCACATCGACAGCGGCCTGATGAACGGCGTCGCCGGGTTCGTCCCGCAGACCGCGTCGTTCCTGATCGGCTTCGCGCTCGGCAAGGTCGACGCCCGGCGCGCGATGACGATCGGCATCTACGCCTCGGTCGTCGGCGCGGCCGCGATCGTCACCGGCGTCCTCGCGGGCAGCCTCGCGGTGATGATCATCGGTCAGGCGCTGGCGGGCATCGGCTTCGGCGCCTCGTTCACCGCGGCCCTCGCGCTGGTCTTCCCGCTCGCCGCCCCGCACCAGCGTGCGGGTGTCGTCGGCGGCATCTACCTGGTCGCGTACGTCGGCCTCGGCGTACCGGTCGTCATCGCCGGCCGGCTCACCGCGACGCTCGGCGAGATCCCGACCGTCACCTGGTACACCGCCGCCGCGATCCTGCTCTCCCTGATCAGCCTCGCGGGCCAGTACCGAATCAAGTACGCGAGGGCCGCCACCGCTTAACCCAGAACCCCCGACAACGCCTTCCCCAACGGCCCGCCGGCTGTCACCTGGATGCGCTCCAGGTTCAGCCAGCGGGCCATCAGTCGCAGCTCGGCGGCCAGCGGCTCGACTGCCTCAGTCACGTCCGAAGTCACCGTCGGCACCACGAGGGTCGCGTTGCGCCGGTCGGCCTTCAGGTCCACCCGAGCGACGAGTTGGTCGCCGAGCAGGAACGGCAGCACGTAGTACCCGTGGATCCGTTGCGGCTCCGGGGTGTAGATGCTGATCCGGTAGCGGAAGCCGAAGAGGCGTTCGGTGCGGTCGCGGTTCCAGATCAGGGTGTCGAACGGCGAGAGCAACGCGCGAGCGTCGATCGACCGGTCCTCGGCGTCCCTCCACAGGTAGCTCTGCTGCTTCACGCCGTCGACCTGCACGGGCACGAGATCGCCGGCGTCGACCAGCTCGCCGACCACCGTCCGAGCGGTTGCCGCTGGCAACGGATAGTGGCCCTTGGTCGCACCGCACAGCTCCCCCGCCGTCATCACCCCGAGCGACCGCGCAGCGATCCGCACGAGCTCTCGCCGCGCCTCGTCCTCCTCGACCATCGAGACCTCGGGCAGCACCCGCTCGGCGACGTCGTACAACCGCTCGAAGTGCCGCCGCCCCGCGATCGCCACCGTCCCGCTCGCGAACAGGTACTCGATCGCGATCTTCGCGTCCTGCCAGTTCCACATCCGCCCGGTCGACGGGTCCGGGTCCGGATCGCTCCGCTGCCGGCGTACGCCGTCCCGGTCGGCCTCCCCCGCCGTGATCGGCCCATCAGCGGCGACCATCGCCAGCACCTGGTCGACCAGCCCCGGCCGCTCGACCTCCAGCCGCCGCATCCCCACCACCACCGACCACGGCACCTGCAGCTCCGGATGCAACGGCTGGTCCCACACCTGCCGCGAGACCACCTCCATCCGCCACCGCACCAGCGGGTACGACGCGACAGGCAGCAGCGCCGCCTTGTGCCCCCAGAAGTACTCGAACAGCTCCCCACCACCCCAGCACATCCAGTCCAGCCGCTCCCGCGAGTAGTCCCCCAGCCGCGAGAACAACGGCAGGTAGTGCGACCGGCACAACACGTTCACCGAGTCGAGCTGCAGCACCCCGATCCGCTCGACCGCCCGCCGCAGCTCCCGCACCCCAACCCGCGCAGGCCGCGCCGCTCCGAACCCCTGCGCCCCCAGCGCGACCCGCCGCGCCGCGTCCACCGCTACCGCCGGGCCGATCGCCATGCACCGAATCTACTCAGTCACATGCTCCAACCGCCCACGCAACGCCTCCGCCAGCTCCCCCGCCGCCTCCAACTGCTCCGGGGTCAGCGCATCCACGAACAGCTCCCGGATCGCCCGCAGATGCGGCACCGTCGCACCCCGAAACGCGCTCTCGCCAGTAGAGGTCAGTACGACGTCCGCCCCACGACTGTCCTCCGCACACTCCTCCCGCCGGATCAGCTCCCGCCGTTCCATCCGCCCGAGATGGTGCGACAGCCGGCTCCGCTCCCAGCCGATCCGCTGCGCCAGGTCGGACGGCCGCAGCCGGTTCCCGGCCGCCTCGGACAGCGCCAGCAGTACGGCGTAGTCGCCGCGTGACAGCCCCGACTCGTCCTGCAGCTGAGCGCCGAGCCGGGCCCGCAGCGCGTCGGCGGTCTCGATGAAGTCCCGCCAGATCCGCAGCTCGGCACTGGTGGGAAGAATTCGCCGGGACCCCGTGTTACTCATCTCGAACCTCCTGGTTGACGCGTCAACTCGACGATATGATTGACATGTCAACCCCAAGGGGCCGACGACGGACGAGGTGACAGTGATGAGCGGTTTCGAGCTGGGACTCGACTCCTTCGGTGAAGTGGCGACCGACAACGGACGGATCATGTCCGACGCCGAGACGCTGCGACTGTTGGTCGAGGAGGCACAGCTGGCCGAATCGGTCGGGCTGGACGCCTTCAATCTCGGCGAGCACTACCGCGAGGGCCACAACGACTCCGCGACGCCGGTGCTGCTGGCGGCCGCCGCGTCCGCGACCAGCAAGATCGCGCTCGGGACGTCGGTCACGGTGCTCAGCACCAACGACCCGGTTCGGCTCTACCACGAGTTCTCGACCCTGGACGCGGTCTCCAACGGCCGCGCCCAGATCGTGCTCGGCCGGGCCTCCGCGATCGAGTCGTTCCCGCTCTTCGGGTACGACCTGGCGGAGTACGAGCAGCTCTTCGAGGAGAAGCTCGAGCTGTTCGTGCGGCTGCAGCGCGAGGAGAAGGTCACCTGGTCCGGCACCGTCCGGGCGCCGCTGACCGGCCAGACCCTGCACCCGCGGATGCGCCCCGGCGGCATCCCGACCTGGATCGGCGTCGGCGGCACGCCCAACTCCGTGCTCCGCGCCGCCCGGTACGGCCTGCCGTTGATGATGGCGATCATCGGCGGCCGCCCGCAGCGCTTCGCCGGCAACGTCGCCCTGTACGAGCGCGCGCTCGACGACCTCGGTCAGCCCCGGCTCCCGATCGGTCAGCACTCGCTCGGCATGGTCGCCGAGACCGACGCCGAAGCCGTCGAGACCTGGTGGCGCTACTGGCAGCCCGTGGTCGAGAACCTCGCCCGCGAACGCGGCTTCTACGCGCCCACCAAGGACCGCTACCTCGCCGAGGTCGACGAGGGCGCGCTGTTCGTCGGCTCCCCGGAGACCGTCGCGCAGAAGATCGCCACCATGGCCCGCGACCTGCACCTGACCCGCTTCGACCTCAAGTACGACGTGATGTTCCTGCCCCGGGACGCCCGGGCCCGCACCATCGAGCTGCTCGGCCGCGAGGTCGCCCCGCGGGTCCGCGAGCTGCTCGCCGCCCAACCCACCGCCGCCTGAAACCCAACCCAGCAAGGAGCGCAGTACCCGTGACAGATCTCGAGTTCGGACTCGACACCTTCGGCGACGTCCCGCAGGACGCCGACGGCAAGCCGGTCTCGCACGCCGTGGCGATCCGCCAGGTGGTCGAGGAGGCCGTCGTGGCCGACCAGCTCGGCGTCGACGTGATCGCCCTCGGCGAGCACCACCGGCCGGAGTACTCGGTCTCCTCGCCGGAGACCGTGCTCGCGGGCATCGCCACCAGGACCGAGCGGATCCGGCTGGCCTCCGGTGTGACCGTGCTCAGCTCCGACGACCCGGTCCGCGTCTTCCAGCGGTTCGCGACCGTCGACGCGCTGTCCAACGGGCGCGCCGAGGTGATCCTCGGCCGCGGCTCGTTCACCGAGTCGTTCCCGCTGTTCGGCTACGACCTGGCCGACTACGACGTCCTGTTCGAGGAGAAGGCGGACCTGTTCGTCAAGCTGCTCGACGAGAAGCCGGTCACCTGGTCCGGTACGACGCGGCCGGCGCTGACCGATGCCGACGTGTTCCCCAAGACCGAGTCCGGGCGGCTGAAGACCTGGATCGGCGTCGGCGGTTCGCCGCAGTCGGTGATCCGGACCGCGCACCACGGGCTGCCGCTGATGCTCGCGATCATCGGTGGCCAGCCGGAGCGGTTCGCGCCGTACATCGACCTGTACCGGCGGGCCGCCGCGGAGTTCGGCACCACGGCGTACCCGGTCGGCATGCACTCACCGGGTTTCGTTGCCGACACCGACGAGGAGGCCCGCGAGATCTACTGGCCGCACTACAAGGTGATCCGGGACCGGATCGGGCAGCAGCGCGGCTGGCCGCCGATCAAGCGCCAGGAGTACCTGGCCGAGATCGAGTACGGCTCGCTCTACATCGGCTCGCCGGACACCGTCGCGGCCAAGATCGCCCGTGCGGTGAGCGCGGTCGGCGTCGGGCGCTTCGACCTGATCTACACCAGCGGCACCCAGCCGATCGGCGCGCGGATGCGCGCGGTCGAGCTGTTCGGCGGCAAGGTGATCCCGCAGGTCCGCGAGCGGCTGGCCGAGCTGACACCGGCGGAGCAGGCATGACCGCCGTCGGCGTGCACACCATCGGGATCCTCGGCGCCGGCAAGGTCGGGACCGTGCTCGGCCGGCTGGCCGTTGCCGCGGGCTACAAAGTGCTGATCGCCGGTTCCGGTGCCGCGAGCAAGATCGCGCTCACCGTCGAGATCCTCGTCCCCGGCGCCGTCGCCACCACAGCGGTGGAGGCGGCGGCCCAGGCCGACCTCGTCGTCCTGGCGCTGCCGCTCGGCAAGTACCAGGCGCTCCCGGTCGACCAGCTGCGCGGCAAGCTGGTCGTCGACGCGATGAACTACTGGTGGGAGATCGACGGCCACCGCGCCGACCTCACCGACCCGCGGACGTCGTCCAGCGAGCTCGTCGCCGCCTTCCTCGACGGCGCCCGCGTCGTCAAAGGCTTCAACCACATGGGCTACCACGACCTCGACGAGGGCTCCCGCCCGTCCGGTACGCCGGGCCGCAAGGCGATCGCGGTCGCCGGGGACGACCCGTCGGACGTCGCCGTGGTCGCGGAACTGGTCGACGACCTGGGCTTCGACGCCGTGGTGCTCGCCGAACTGGCGGCCGGCGTACGGCTGCAGCCGCGGGCCGAGGCCTTCGGCGCGAACGTCGGCGCCGACGAGCTGCGCGGGATGATCGACCGCTTCCCCGGCAGCGAGCTGGGGCAGGAGATCGCCGCCGCGCGCAGGTGATCAGGAATCGAGAAGCGGCCCCGGGTGCGTGACCTCTAGCGTCGTCGGCATGACTCAGCAGGTGGAACGCAAGCCGGGTACGCCGCGACGCTTCTCGCGCTGGCTGCAGCGCACGATGGGTGCGCGGGCCGCGCGCAAGATCCGCGACGGCAAGGGCCAGATGATGGGCATGGACGTACTCGTGCTCAACACCGTCGGACGGCGAAGCGGCGAGCCGCGGGCGACCGCGCTGGCCTGGTTTCCTGACGGCGACGCGTGGCTCGTGGTCGCGTCCGGCGGCGGCAGTCAGCACCCGGACTGGCACGCGAACCTGACGGCGCACCCGGACCAGGTCACGGTCGAGTTCGCGGGCCGGCCCGCCGTACCGGTGTCTGCCGAGCGGCTCGGCAAAGCGGAGCGCGCGGAAGCGTGGAAGCAGATCGCGGAGGCTCAGCCGCGGATCGCGAAGTACCAGGAGAAGTCGGAGCGCGAGTACCCGGTCATTCGGCTCACCCGGCGGTGAGGCACCTGCCGGCCTGACCGGCGGACACGCGGTGTGACCAGCGAGGCCGAGCCCTCCCCGGGAGAATGAAGCGAGTCCCCGGGGAGGCGATGTGACCGACTACAACCGCGCGGCAGCCGCCCAGATCCTCGCCGACGGGTTCGCCGCCTGGACACCCGTCCTCGACGAGCCGACGCCGTGGACCGCCACCCCGGAGATCACCGGCCTCTCCCCAAACGGCAGCCTGACCACCGCCCAGCGCGCGTACCTCGACACCCCGGTCGCCACCAGCGCGACCCATCGCCTGACCTGGCACGACAGCACCGGCGTACTGAACGTCGCGCACTGCAGCGCCCTCGGCCCGATCGTCCCTGTCGTCGCCCGCGAGACCACCCTCGCCCTCCGCAGGGCGCTCCCCGAATCAACTCCGCTCGACCCGGACGACCACCGCGTGATGGCCGCGACCACCACCGACGTCGACCCCCGCGAGATCCTCGCCATCGGATTCGAGACCACCGCCCGCGCCCTGGTCCAGCACGCCTGTCTCGCCGCGCCCAACGACACCCCGGCAATCTTCGCCGAGGCCCTCCGCGACTCCGGCATCTTCCAGGTCGTCGCCAACACCTGGTACTGGGGTCTGCAGTCGTCGACCTTCCGCCGCGGCATGATCCCGGTCGCGCTCGAACGCACCGCCGCCGGCGCGATCCGCTACACCGCCGAGTCGACGACCGTCCTCCGCGCCCTCAAAGCAGAAGCGATCGCCGCCGCCGACCTCCCGCAGTACGCACACCTCCCCGCCGGCGAGACCCCCAGATGCCTCGCCAACATGACCACCACCCACCCGGCCCTGCTCCCGGGCCTGGTCGACCTCTTCGTCGACACCTTCGTCACCCTGCTCGGCACAGTCACCGTAGGACAGGAGCCCACCACCATGACCCTTCCCGACGACGTCGTGTTCGAGGTCCCCGACATGACCTGCTCACACTGCACGAACACGATCTCCGGCGTCCTCCAGACCCACGGTGTCACCGGCTCGACCATCGACCTCGACACCAAGCGAGTCACCGCCGCCTTCCCCACCCCGGAAGTCCAGGAGACCTGCTTCGCCGCGATCCGCGACCACGGCTACACCGTCGTACAGTCGGCCGGATAGCCACGCGCGAGGACACGGACGCGTCCCCGACGACGTCACCACCGTCGTCTTCACCCCGGCCCGGCGGGCGCTGATCGAGCGCACGCTCGAGTCCGTCCGCGACCCCCGACCGCCCGGTCACGCTCAACCTGCCCGCGACCGTCGAGGTCGCGACGCCGAACGTGTACGCCGACCAGATCGAGTACATGCACAAGTCGCTGGACCGCCGCGACAGCGTGATCCTGTCCGTGCACCCGCACAACGACCGCGGCACCGGTATCGCCTGCGCCGAGCTCGCCGTGCTGGCCGGCGCCCAGCGCGTCGAGGGCTGCGTCTTCGGCAACGGCGAACGCACCGGCAACGTCGACCTGGCCACGCTCGCGCTCAACCTGTACACCCAAGGCGTCGACCCGATGATCGACTTCTCCGACATCGACCGGATCCGCGAGACCGTCGAGTACTGCACCCGCCTCCCGGTCCCGCCCCGCCACCCGTACCTGCCCATCGACCCGGCCGACCTCGGCCGTACGTACGACGCCGTGATCCGCGTCAACAGCCAGTCCGGCAAGGGCGGCATCGCCTACCTGCTGCAGACCGGGTACGGCCTCACCCTCACCCCCGAGGAGGAGGCCACCTTCGCCCGGCACGTCCAGCGGCACACCGACAGCACGGGCAGCGAAGCCACCCCGGCCGAGCTGCACGCGCTGTACCAGCAGGTCTCCGCATCCTGACCCAGCAGTTGCCCTCACCCCCGATCACCCCTTAGGTTCCTCTCGACTTCTGCGATCGAGTCGCAGATAGACCGAGGAGGATCCGGTGCTGCGTGGGGTGAGGGCGGCGTCAGCCGTACTAGGACTGCTGCTGGTGTCGACCGCGTGTACGGCGGGTGTCGACACTGCGGCGCCGAGCGGCACACCGAAGGAACTTCGGCTCGCGATCGGCGGTGAGTCCGACGACGGCTACGACCCGACGCTCGGCTGGGGCCGGTACGGGTCGCCGCTGTTCCAGTCGACGCTGCTCGCCCGCGACGCCGACCTGAAGATCGTCAACGACCTCGCCACCCGGCACTCGGTCAGCGCCGACGGCCTGGTCTGGACGGTCGACCTGCGCACCGACGCGAAGTTCAGCGACGGCAAGCCGGTCACCGCACAGGACGTCGCCTACACGTTCACCACCGCCAGCAGGTCCGGCGGCCTGACCGATGTCACCGCGCTCCGCAAGGCGGTTGCCACCGACAATGACACGGTCGAGCTGCACCTGACCCGCCCGCAGAGCACGTTCGTGAACCGGCTGGTCTCGCTCGGCATCGTGCCGCAGCACGCCCACGGCAAGGACTACGCCCGCAAGCCGATCGGCTCCGGTCCGTTCACCTTCGTCCAGTGGGACCAGGGCCAGCAGCTGATCGTCCAGCGCAACGAGGCGTACTACGGCCCCAAGCCCGCGTTCGAGCGCGTCGTTTTCACGTTCACCGGCGAGGACGCGACGCTCGCCGCCGCGAAGGCCGGGCAGACGTCGCTGGCCGCCGTACCGTCGAACCTGGCGACGACGGCGATCGCCGGGATGAAGCTCACACCGGTCAAGTCGGTCGACAACCGGGGCGTGATGTTCCCGTACGTCGCGGACAGCGGCCGGAAGACCAAGGACGGGCAGCCGATCGGCAACAACGTCACCTCCGACAAGGCGATCCGCCAGGCGATCAACCACGCCCTCGACCGGGACGCGCTCGTGGACGGCGTACTCGAAGGATTCGGCTCGCCCGCGACCGGGCCGGTCGACGGCCTGCCCTGGTACGAACCGTCGTCGGCGATCGAGAGCGGCGACTCCGGCAAGGCCAAGCAGTTGCTGACCGACGCCGGCTGGATCGACAAGAACGGCGTCCGCGAGCGCAACGGCGTCAAGGCGGCGTTCACGCTGCTCTACCCGGCCGACGACACGTTGCGGCAGGGCCTCGCGCTGAGCGTCGCGGACATGGTGAAGCCGCTCGGCATCCAGATCAAGGCGCAGGGCGTGAGCTGGGAGGTCATCGACCAGCGGCTGCACTCCGACGCTGTGCTGTTCGGCTGGGGCAGCCACGATCCGACCGAGATGTACAACCTGTACTCGTCGACGCAGGCCGGCGTCGAGTACTGGAACCCGGGCTACTACGCGAACGCCGCCGTACAGAAGGATCTGGACGCCGCGATGAGCGCGACCGACCCGGAGCGGGCGACGGCGTACTGGAAGGCGGCGCAGCAGGGCTTCGGCCAGGACGTCGCCTGGGCCTGGCTGGTCAACCTCGAACACACGTACTTCGTCAGCGACTGCCTCGACCTCGGCACCCCGCAGATCGAGCCGCACGGGCACGGCTGGCCGATCACCGCCGGGATCGCGCGGTGGAAGTGGACGTGCTGACCCGCCTGGTCCGGCTGGTCCTGCTGCTGCTCGCGGTCGCGGTCGCGTCGTTCGCGCTGATGCTCGGCTCCCCGGTCGATCCCGTCAACGCGTACGTCGGCGCCGACCTCGCGGCGATCGGCCCGGAGCAGCGCGCCCAGATCGCCGAGCGGTGGGGGCTGAACGACCCGCCGGTCGAGCGCTTCACCAGCTGGCTGTCCCAGGTCGTCAGGGGCGACCTCGGGCAGTCCCACACCTTCAACCAGCCGGTCGTCGACGTGATCGCCGGGAAGTTCCTGACCAGCCTCGCGCTGATGGCGGTCGCCTGGAGCCTGTCCAGCGTGATCGGTTTCGGCCTCGGTCTGCTGGCCGGCCTCCGGCGCGGGAAGCTCACCGACCGCGTCATCACCTGGTGGGCGTACACGCTCGCGTCGGCGCCGACCTTCTGGGTCGGGCTGTTGCTCCTGTACGCGTTCTCGGTCTCGCTGCAGTGGACGCCGGTCTGCTGCGCCGTACCGGTCGGCGAGATCGCGAGCGAGGTGAGCCTGCTCGACCGTCTGCACCACCTGCTGCTGCCGGCGGTCACGCTGAGCCTGGTCGGCGTCGCGCCCGTCGTACTGCACACGCGGCAGGCCGTCACCGTCGCGATGGCGAGCGACTACGTCGCCTTCGCTCGCGCACAGGGCGAGCGGACGACCGGCGTCGTCGTACACCACGTACTGCGGAACGCTGCCGGGCCCGCGCTGCTGCTGCAGTTCAGCTCGCTCGGGGAGCTGTTCGGCGGCTCGCTGCTCGCCGAGCAAGTCTTCTCGTACCCCGGCCTCGGGGCCGCGACCACCGCGGCGGCGCTCGGCCAGGACGTCCCGCTGCTGCTCGGGATCGCCTTGTTCACCACACTCTTCGTGTACGTCGGCAACCAGCTCGGCGACGTACTGCACACCCGGCTCGACCCCAGAACGCGGCGGCTCGCATGAACCAGCTGCTCGCGATCAGCCGGCGCAGCCGGACCTTGGCCTATCTCGCCATCTCCCTCGTGGTCGTCATCGGCGTGACCGTCGCAGGCACGCTGTCCGTGGACGCCGCGAGCACCACCGAGCTGGCGGCGCGCAACCTCAGCCCGTCCTGGGAGCATCTGTTCGGCACCGACCGGCTCGGCCGGGACATGCTCGCGCGGGTGCTGTCCGGGCTCCGGCTGAGTCTGGTGGTCGGGGTCAGCGCGGCGATGGTCTCCGGCCTGCTGGCGATGCTGATGGCATGCGCTGCGGCGGTCGGTGGTCCGGTCGTGGACCGCGCGGTGACGTGGCTCGTCGACCTGTTCCTCGCGCTCCCCCACCTGGTCCTGCTGATCCTGCTCGCCTTCGCGTTGGGCGGCGGGACGCGAGCAGTGGTGATCGCGGTCGCCGTGACGCACTGGCCGTCGCTGACCCGAGTCCTGCGCGGGCACGCGCGCCAGGTCGTCTCGTCGGACTACGTGATGATCTCCCGCCGGCTCGGCCGCGGCCGCTGGTGGATCGCCCGCCGGCACGTCGCACCGCAGCTCGTCGGGCACTTCCTGGTCGGCACGGTGCTGCTGTTCCCGCACGCGATCCTGCACGAGGCCGCGCTGTCGTTCCTCGGCCTCGGCGTCGACCCGGCCGAGCCGTCGATCGGCGTCCTGCTGGCGGAGTCGATGCGCTTCCTGTCCGCCGGAGCCTGGTGGCTCGCCGTACTGCCCGGCCTGTGCCTGCTCGTCGTGGTCAAGCTCGTCGACGCGATCGGCGAGAACACCCGCGCCCTGCTCGACCCGAGGAGCCACCACCTGTGAGCCCGCTGCTCGCCATCGAGGATCTGACCGTCTCGTTCACGCAGTACGAACGTGGGCTGCGCCGGCGCGAGGTCGTCGCCCTGTCCGGCATGGATCTGACCGCCGAGCGCGGGCAGGTGGTCGCGCTGGTCGGCGCGTCCGGCGCCGGCAAGACGCTGCTCGCGCACGCCGTGCTGGGCATGCTGCCGCCGAACGCCACCGAGTCCGGCGTGATTCGGTACGACGGCCGCGTGCTCGATCATGCGACCCGGCGTGACCTGGCGGGCCGGGAGATCGTCCTGCTCCCCCAGTCGGTCGACTACCTGGACCCGTTGAGCCGGGTCGGTCGCCAAGTCACCCGGTCTGCGCAGTTGGCTGGGCACCCAGCACCCCAACAGGTCGCCGCGCAAGCACTGGCCGACCGCAGACTCGGGCCCGAGGTGCTGCGGCAGTACCCGCACGAACTCTCCGGCGGGATGATCCGGCGCGTCCTGGTCACGATGGCGACGATGGGCGACCCGCACCTGATCCTGGCCGACGAGCCGACGCCCGGACTCCCCCGCGACGATGTCGCCACCGTCCTGCAGGAGTTTCGCGCACTGGCCGACGCGGGTCGGGCCGTCGTACTGATCACGCACGAGCTCGGCGGCGCCGTACAGGTCGCGGACACCGTCGTCATCTGCCGCGACGGCCGGACCGTCGAGACCGCGCGCCCGGCCGACTTCACCTCCGGCGAGCTGCGCGACCCGTACACCCGGGCCCTGTGGAACGCCCTTCCTGCCAACGGATTCGAGCTCCCATGCTGATCGCCAAGGACCTCTGGTACCGGTACGCCGACGAGTGGGTCGTCCGCGGTACGTCGCTGTCGGTCGAGCCCGGTGAGGTGGTCGGCCTCAGCGGGCCCAGCGGCTCGGGAAAGTCGACGATCGGGAAGCTGCTGGCCGGCTTCCTGAAACCGCAGCGCGGCGAGATCCTGCTCGGTCCCCACGCCGGCGCGCACCCGGTGCAGCTCGTTCTCCAGCATCCCGAGCGCGCGATGAACCCGCACTGGCCGGTGCACCGGATCCTCGCCGAACCGAGGACCGGGCCGGTGGACCCGGGCTTCGCCCTCTCGGACCGCCTCGGCTCGGGCGTCGTCGGCTCGGGCGTCGTCGGCTCGGGCGTCGTCGGCTCGGGCGTCGTCGACCCGGACCTTGTCGGCTCGGATCTTGTCGACCCGGCGCTCGTCGACCCCCGGTGGCTCAGCCACTTCCCCCACGAGATCAGCGGCGGCGAGCTCCAGCGCGTCAACCTCGCCCGCGCTCTCCTCGCCCGGCCGCGCTACCTGATCGCCGACGAGATCACCGCCAGCCTCGACGCCCTCACCCAGGCCCGCCTCTGGCGCATCCTGCTCGAGCACGCCCGCACCCACGACATCGGCGTGATCGCCATCTCCCACGACCCCGACCTGCTGGCCGCCGTCACCCAGCGCACCGTCGAGCTCTGACCCTGCCCGCTTGCCCGGTGCCGATCACCGATGCTACTTTCGGAACATGTTCCAAAAGCTACAGCAGAAGCCTGCGACCACCCTCGCCGTGGTCGCCGTCGTGCAGTTCATGGTGTCCCTGGACCTCTCGGTCGTGAATGTGGGACTTCCCGAGATCGCCACCGGGCTGGGCTTCAGACCGACGGGTGTCACCTGGGTCATCCACGCGTACGCGCTCACGTTCGGCGGACTGTTGCTGCTGGGTGGCAAGGCCAGCGACCGGTACGGCCGCAAGCACCTGCTGCTGGCCGGGCTCGGGCTGTTCGGCCTGGCCTCGCTGGCCGGCGGGTTCGCCCAGGACCCTGGGCAGCTGGTCGCCGCCCGGGCCGCCCAGGGCATCGGCGCCGCCGCACTGGCGCCTGCCGCGCTGGCGTTGCTCGCGACCACCTTCCCCAGTGGGCGCGAGCGCGTTCGCGCCTTCGGTGTGTGGAGTGCGATGAACGCCGCCGGCGGTGCGCTTGGCGTGCTGATCGGTGGTGTGCTCACGCAGTACGCGAGCTGGCGGTGGGTGATGTTCGTGAACGTCCCGATGGCGACGGTCGCGTTCGCGCTCGCCTTCGGTGGCGTCGCCGCCGGGCTGCCCGGCGTACGGCGGGGCCGGCCGGACGTGCTCGGCGCGGTGCTCGCCACCGGCGGGATGACGACGCTCGTCTTCGGCGTCGTCCGCACCGACCGGCACGCGTGGGGTTCGCCGACCACGATGCTCACGCTCGCGATCGCCGTCGTACTGCTGGCCGGTTTCGTCGTGGTCGAGCGGACCACCCGGCGCGAACCGCTGGTCCGGCTCGGGATCTTCACCAACCGCGCGGTCTCCGGCGCGAACGCCTACAACCTGCTGGTCGGCGCGGCGATGGCATCGTCGTTCTACTTCATGTCCCTGTACCTGCAGCGCGTGCTCGCGGTCGGCCCGGCGCTGACCGGCGTCATGTTCCTCCCCTTCGCCCTCGGCGTCGTCGTCGGCTCGGTGCTCGCGATCAAGCTCGGCTACCTCGTTCCGGCGAAGACGCTGCTGATCGGCGGCGCGCTCCTGACCGCGACGGGCTTCGCATGGTTCGGCCAGATCAGCGTCGGCGGCGGCTTCCTCACCGACGTCCTCGGCCCGTCGATCATCGCGAGCATCGGCTTCGGCCTCTGCCTCGGCCCACTCGTCGCGACCGCCACCGCCGGCGTCGCCCCCGACGAGACCGGCACCGCCTCCGGCCTCCTCAACAGCTCCCGCCAACTCGGCGCCTCCCTGGGCCTCGCCGCCCTGGGCACCGCCGCGCACCACCACACCGGAGCAACCATCACACCCACCACGTTGAACGCCGGCTACGCCCGAGGCCTGACGCTGTGCGCCGCGGTACTCCTGATCGCCGTGGTCATCGCCGCAGCCGCGCTCCCACGCGGAAAGCGTCATGCTTGAGCCGATGACCGCCAGCTCCAACCTGAAGGCTGCTGAAAGCGGTGGCAGGCTGAAGACTGTGCCCCCGAAACGCATCCCCCGCCGACTGGCCCGCGCCCCGATCCCGCTCTTCAAGCACGGCCTGGGCCGCCTGCTCGGTCCGCGCGTCCTGATGCTCCAGCACCGCGGCCGCCGCTCCGGCCTCGCCCGGTACGTCGTACTGGAGGTCGTCGGGCGCACGCCGGACGCGGTCACCGTCGTCTCGGGCTACGCAGGAAAGGCGCAGTGGTTCCGCAACGTGCAGGCGGATCCCGCGGTGCGGGTCTGGACCGGCGGCCGAGTCGACGTCGCCGCACACGCCGAGGTCCTCCCCGCAGACGAGGCGCGCAGCACGCTCGAGGACTACCGCCGACACCACCGCCGAGCCGCCCGCGCCCTCGGCAAAGTGCTCGGCATCGAGGATCTCACCAACGACCAGGATCTCCCACCGGACATCACCGAACGGCTCCCGCTCGTGCGACTCACGTACGACTGATCACCCCGCCCGCAGTGCCGCGTAGTCCGCGGCGGTCAGCGGGTTCATCGTCAGCGCTCCATCGGCCAGCAGTGCCTCGACCGGCAGCCCGTCGCGTTCGAAGCTGACTTCTTTCACCGTCGGGATCGCCGTCGCCGACAGTACGATCTGGCCGACCGCGAGCACGTTCTCCGCCGCCGAGCCATCGCTTTCGCCGGTCAGCCCGATCACCGCGCGGCTTCCCTCCAGCGCCGAGACCGTCAGCTCCAACCCGGCGGGCAACGCAGACGAGATGCCGCTGGCGCGCTCGCGCTCGGTCGGCCCGGCGACCAGCGCGGCGACGATCGCCGCGAGCCGGTCCTGGGCCGGGCCGTTCGGGACTTCACGCACCGACCGCACCAGCCGGTCCTTGCGGACGAAGTTCACCACCACGCTCACCTGCCCGGGCTCGGCGGTCGGCGGCGACGCCTCCCGGGGCAGCGCCGTCTCCCGCAACCGCGACGGCACCACCTCCGGGTCGATCCCCACCGGCGAGTCCTGCGCCGGCACTCCGCACCCACCAACCACCAGTACGACGACAGCCAGCAGCCACCGCCGCCTCACCGCTTCACCTCCGGCAGCCGTACGACGAACCGCGCGCCACCCGCCGGCGACGCCTCGCACCACACCGCGCCACCATGGGCAGCCGCCGTCTCCGCCACCAGCGCAAGCCCCAACCCTGTCCCCGACGAAGACCCGCGCCGATTCGGCCCGGTCGCGAACCTCTCGAACACCCGCTCCCGATCCTCCGGCGCCACCCCGCTCCCGGCGTCGTCCACCGACACGACCACGTCCTCTCCCGACCGTCCGATCACGACCCCCGTCACCCCGCCGCCATGCCGATCGGCGTTCTCCACCAGGTTCCGGAACAACCGCCCCAACCGCGCCTTGTCCCCGCGCACCTCAACACCCTCGACCCCGCTCACCACCGCTGGATCCCCGCCGACCTCCGCAACGACGTACCGCAGAAGCTCCCCCAGCGACACCGTCGCCTCCGACCCCAGGTCGAGCCCGGCGTCCGACCGAGCCAGCTCCAGCAGGTCGTCCAGCAACCGCCGGAACCGCTCCAGATCGGCCGAGATCAATCCCAGCAGCTGCTGCGACCGCTCCGGCAGCTCGTCCTTGCGCGCCGTCAGCAGATCGACACTCCCCACCAGCGTCGTCAACGGCGATCGCAGCTCGTGACTCACATCAGCAGCCAGCCGCGCGTCCCGCTCGATCCGCTGCTGCAACGTCTCGACCATACTGTTGAACGAGGCAACAATCGTCGCCAGCTCCGGGTCCTCCGTCGGCGGCAGCCGCGTGTCCAGCTCCCCACCGGCGATCGTCGCCGCGGCGACCGCCACCCGGTTCAACGGTGTCACCACCGACCGACTCGCCCAGGCCCCCAACGCAGCCCCAGCGCCGGCCGACAAGAACGCCCCGCCGATCAGGATGCTGCTCAGCAACCGCAAGATCCCGTCCAGCTCGTTCAACGGCGCGATCTCGTAGAACTCCCCGTCCACCGCAGGCAACGGCACCCCCACCACCAGAACCGGCCCATCCGCGGTCCGGAACCGCTGCGTCGCCGCCTTCCCAGCAGCCGCCTCCGCCTGCAGCGCCGCCGGTACCGCCTCGCGCCCCTCGTCCAGCGCCGACCCGTACCACTGCTCCTGCCACTTCAGTACGACGGTGTGCCCGGCCGGCGTACCGGCCGCGGTCAGCACCGCCGACACGTCCGCCCCCGCTGTCTCCAACCGCCGCTGCACGAACCCCGCGTCGGCCAGCGCCTGGTGCTCGACCACCCGCTCCCGCTGCCCGAGCAGGTATCCGCGCGCCAGCGCGTACGTGCTGACCGCGAACACCGTCGACACCAGCAACGCCACCAGCGCGAACGCGATCACGATCCGGTGCCGCAACCCCAGGGCCGCGATCGCGCGGTTCACCGCGGGTCCAGGCGGTAGCCCATCCCGCGCACGGTGACCACCAGCAGCGGGCGCCCCGGGTCGCGCTCGATCTTGGTCCGCAGCCGCCGGATGTGCACGTCGACGATCCGCTCGTCGCCGTAGAAGCCGTGCTCCCACACCGACGAGAGCAGCGCGGGCCGGCTCAGCACCCGGCCCGGCGGCCGGGCCAGCTCGGCGAGCAGCCGGTACTCCGTGACGGTCAGGTTGAGATCCGCGCCCTGCAGCAGCACCGACCCGCGCGACCGCGACAGCACCAACCGCCGTACCGGATCGGAGTCCAGTACGACGTCCGGCTCGGTCGCCTCCGTGCTGGTCCGCAGCCGGCGCCGCAGCGCGCGCAGCCGCGCGGTCAGCTCCTTGACCTGGAAGGGTTTCGTCACGTAGTCGTCGGCGCCGGCCTCGAGCCCGGCGACGATGTCGTGGGTGTCGGAGCGGGCGCTGACGATCACGATCGGGATGTCGCTGAGCCGGCGGATCTCCCGGATGCAGGTGTAGCCGTCGACCTCGCCGAGCATCAGGTCGACCAGGACCAGGTCGGGCATCACCGCCCGCACCCGGTCCAGGGCCGCGGGCGTGTCGACAGCCTCGGTGACCTGGTGCCCCTCGTCCTCCAGCGCGAGCCGCAGGACGGTGCGAATGCGGTCGTCGTCCTCGACGACCAGGACCTGCAACGCCATCGGACCATCCTTGCAACCGATCGGTGGCAGCCGCCGCCCGGGGGCGGTCTCGTCATCTGATCGTAAAGAAGGCGCCCGACCGATCTCAACGTGGGAGCGGAAGAGTGGAGAGACCCTGTCAGCGCCGCCGGGAGGTCCGCCATGACACACTCCGTCCACACCCCACCGCCGCGGAAGGCGATCGTGACGATCAGCGAGGCCGAGGTCGCCGCCGGCCTGACCGCGTTGCGCTGGCAGCTCAACGACCTGGTGATGGACGGTGCGTGCCTGGTGGTGATCGACGTCTCCGACCTGGACCAGATGTCGTCCACGTTGCTCGCGGCGCTGCTCGACACACACCGGATCTGCCGCCGCCGCGGCGGCGGTGTGGTGATCCGGCACGCGAACCGCCGGGCCGCCGACGCCCTGCACCGGACCGGGCTGGACCGCGTGTTCGAGGTCGAGGCCGCCGCGTGAGCCATCGCAACACCCGCCGGCGCCCGCTGCCGATCTCTCCGACCCGCCGCTGTCTGCGCCGCCCCGGTACGCCGTACTCGCGGCCGGTGCCACAGACGACCTGCCTGCCGCACGGCTTCGCGATCGCGTGCGCCTCGGAGAACACCCCGCGCGCCGGCGTCGACTTCGTCGATCTCGCGGTCGTCGAGCTCGACGCCCACACGGCGTACCTGGACGAGCTGACCGGCGCCGGATTGCTGGTCCTGCCGCCCGGCGACGACCAGCCCGGCCCGTCCGCCCTGACCGAGCTCGACGACCTCGGCTGGCTAGTCCTCGACGACGACAACGGCCTGCCCGAGGTCGCCGGTCACACTCCCGAGGGCAACCTCGCCCTCTGCCTGTACGCCGACTTCGCGATCACCCCGGCCCCCGACCTGACCGCCCTGCGCAACACCCTCACCGCGCTCAACTACGCCGCCGGCATCAAGCCGCACCCACGCGGCTAGCCGCCCGGCACCACCTCCCGGACGCCTCCCTGCCGGTGGGGCAAAATGGGGTCGACGACAAGGCGGACCTGGGAGACCGATGTGGCGACGCTCGACCCTGTGAACGGTGTGGCAGCCGACGTGTTCGCGCGGCTGGCGGTGGAGCTGCACGACGCGTCCGGAGTCGACGAGACCGTCGACGCGGTCGTGCAGTTCGCGTTGCAGGCGCTGAACTGCACGTACGCCGGCCTGGCGCTCGCCGCCCGTGGGCACCGCGCCGAGATCGCCGCCGTGACCGACCCGGTGGTCGCCGACGTCTACACGGTGCAGATCGATGCCGAGGACGGCCCGCTGATCACGTCGATGCGGGAGCGCTCGATGATCCTGATCCGGGACACGCTGACCGACCAGCGCTGGCCGAAGTGGGCGGCGAAGGTCTCCGGGCTCGGTGTGCGCAGCGTGCTCGACGTACCGCTGATGCTCGGGGACGGCTCCCGGACCGTCGGGGCGCTCGGCCTCTACAGCCCGGACGCCGACGCGTTCGGGCCCGACGACGAGGCGATCGCGCAGATCCTCGCCCGGCACGCGACGGTCGCCGTGGCGACCGCGCGGCACGAGGAGACGATGGCGCAGGCGATCGACGCCCGCAAGCTGGTCGGGATGGCGATGGGCATCCTGATGGAACGCTTCGACGTCGACAGCGACCGCGCGTTCGCGATCCTCAAGCGCTACTCCCAGGACACCAACACCAAGCTGCGCGACGTCGCGCAGCAACTCGTCGACACCCGCACACTGCCGCGCTGATCACGCTCCGGGCGCCCCGCGCGAGCAGCCCGGCGCTCCGCGTGCCGATCACCCCGCGATCGAGTCGGCCAGCTTCCTCGCGTCGTCCTGGGTGAACTGCCCGGAGATCTCGATCTCCCCACCGGGGATCGCCGACACCACCGACGGCGCGCTGATCACCTGACCGTCGACCACGATCGCGATCTGGTTGGCCGGCGGGTTCTTCGTCGCCAGGTCGGCGGTGAGGTCCCCGAACAACTTCTTGCCGGCCTCGTCGAGCCGCAGCGTCACCACCCACGACCCGTTCGAGAACTTCTCGGTCGCATCCGAGACGTTGCGCCCGTTCAGCTCCACCTTGCCCAGCGTGTAGCTCGTCTTGTCCACCCCGCAGACGATCCCCGGCGTCGACGGCGGCGTCGCGCACCCGTCCGGCGTCGCGGTCACCACCCGGTGGAACGCGACCGCGTCCGGGTTCCGCGGCCCACGCGTCGGCTCCGGATCCGCCGTCGTGCCGTCGTTGCGCAGCACCACCACCAGCGTCAGCGCGATCAGCACGACGACCACCAGACCGAGGACCCCGATCACGATCAACGGCCCCCGGTTGCGGGGCGGAGGACCGTACTGCGGTGGCTGGTACGGCGGCTGCTGCGTCATGGGCCGATCCTATCGGCGGATGGGCCGGGACGCGCCGAAACCCCTTGTACTGCATCAATTCCCGCCTGCACGTTGCTGCAGAAACCCTTCTCGAACTCCGCACGAACGGGTCACAGTCCCAGCACCACACACCGCCCGACCCAGTGGAGCAAACCGTGAAGAAACTCCTGGCCGGCCTCGCCGGCGCCGCCGTGCTCGCGGCCACCCTGAGCACCGCACCGGCAGCGGTCGCCGTACCGCCGACGCCGACGTTCCCGGCCGCGATCGACCCCTACATGTCCGCGCCGGAACCGGGCTGCGACCCGACCGCGAAGGCCGGACCGGTCAGCCTGCAGGCGATGCTGGACGCGGAGTACCCCGGCCAGAACAGCATGGGCATCACCCGCCCGTGCGCGGTCGGCGCACCGAGCGACCACCACGACGGCCGCGCGCTCGACTTCGGCTTCAACGCCAACAACGCGACCCAGCTGGCCAACGCCAACGAGCTGCTGAACTGGATGCTGGCCACCGACCAGTACGGCAACAAGCACGCGATCGCCCGCCGGCTCGGCATCGTCTACCTGATCTGGAACCACAAGATCTGGTCGGCCTCGCACGCGAGCGAGGGCTGGCGGACCTACACCGGCCCGAACCCGCACACCGACCACATCCACTTCAGCTTCAGCTGGGCCGGCGCCCGCAAGCAGACGACGTGGTGGACCAGCGGCGGCGTCGCGCCGAAGGCCGCCGAGAGCATCAACGGCGACAAGTACGACGACCTGCTGGCTGTCGACCCGGACAACACGCTGCGGATCTACCCCGGGAACGCGACCGGCACCTTCGGCGGTTCGGCCGACGTCGGGCCGGGCTGGTCGTCGTACTACAACCGGATCGGCGTCGGCGACTCCAACGCCGACGGGGCCGCGGACATCTTCGCGACGTCGACCGACGGCAAGCTGCACTACTGGCACAACTCCGGCCACGGCACCTTCACCAAGCTGGCCAACTCCGGCACCGGCTGGAACACGCTGGAGTGGTTCACGGTCGTCGACATCAACAAGGACAACAAGGCCGACATCGTCGGGCGCGACGGCGGGTTCCTGTACTGGTACCCCGGTCAGGGCAACGGCGACCTCGGGCAGCGGATCAAGATCGGCGAGGGCTGGGCGAACATGGAGTTCGCCGGCGGTGACGCCGACGGCGACGGGGACGGCGACCTCTGGGCGACCGATGCCGCCGGCAACCTGTTCTTCTACAAGGGCGCCGGCAACGGCACCTTCGCGACCCGCGTCGACGTCGGCGGCGGCTGGACCCGCTTCGGCCCGATGAACGCGATGGACGTCAACGGCGACGGCAAGGCCGACCTGGTCGCCGTCAAGCAGAGCGACGGGCACCTGTTCCGCTGGACCGGCAAGGGCACCGGTGCGCTGAACACCGGCCAGGACGTCGGCCAGGGCTGGACCAACTACCGACCCGCGATGTTCTGAGGAGCCCGGCGATGAACCTGCTCAAGCGCTCTCTGGCCGGACTGGCCCTCACCCTGCTCACCGTCGCCGGTACGGCGATCAGCCTGCCCGCGTCGGCCCAGCTCGACGCGAAACCGGACTTCGAGCTGCCGTTCCCGTGCGGCGAGAAGTGGAACGGTGCGACGTACACCGGGCACGGCGGCGACAACTACTACCCGCTCGACTTCAACTGGGGCTCCGGCGACGACGACCTCGGCAAACCCGTCGTCGCCAGCGCGGCCGGTGTCGTCTCGCTGGGCGCCGCCGGGGTGATCACGATCAACCACGGCGGCGGCTGGACGTCGGAGTACCGGCATCTCAGCTCCCGCGACGTCGCCGCCGGCACGCAGGTCGCCCGGGGCCAGTTCATCGGCCGGGTCGGTGCCGTGGGCAACGCGAGCGGCCCGCACCTGCACTACGCGCAGCTGTACAACGGCAACGAGCAGCACATCGAGCTGCACGGGCAGCTGGTCACGTACAGCTTCGACTACAACGGCCCGCTGTTCACGAGCTACAACTGCGGCGTCAGCAACCGTCCCGCCGAGAGCGTCAACGGCGATCGGTACGACGACCTGCTGGCGGTGTCACCGAGCAACGTGCTGCGGCTCTACCCGGGCCGCTCCGACGGCGAGTTCGGCGGCTCGTCGGACATCGGGCCGGGCTGGTCGTCGGCGTACAACCGGATCGGTGTCGGCGACAGCAACGCCGACGGGTACGCCGACATCTACGCGACGTCCACCGACGGGAAGCTGCACTACTGGCTCAACAACGGCGCCGGGAGCTACTCGAAGCTCGCGGCCGAGGGCGTCGGGTGGAACTCGCTGGAAGGGTTCGCGGTGGTCGACGTCAACAAGGACGACAAGGCCGACATCGTCGCGCGCGACGGCGGGATCCTGTACTGGTACCCCGGCGCCGGGCCCGGTTCGTTCGGGCAGCGGATCCGGATCGGTGAAGGCTGGTCCTCGATCACGACACTGGCCGGCGGGGACGCCGACGGTGACGGGGACGGCGACCTGTGGGGCAGCAACGCCGCGGGCACGCTGTACTTCTGGGAGGGCAACGGGAACGGGACCTTCGCGGCGTACACCGAGGTCGGGTCGGGCTGGGACAACTTCGGCAAGTTCAACGTGATGGACGTGAACGGGGACAGCAAGGCCGATCTGGTGGCCGTGCGGGAGAGCGACGGGCATCTGTTCCGGTGGCTCGGCAAGGGCACCGGCTCGCTGAACACCGGTGAGGACGTCGGGCAGGGCTGGACAGGGTACAGGCTGGCCAGCTACTGACCCCATGTGACCGGCTGACGGTGCCACGCCCCCGGCGCCGTCAGCCGCTCCCCCTGTCAGCGCAGTGACATGATGGGGGCGTGCCACGATCCACAGCCGGTCAGACCGGGCGTCCCCCGGTGACGTCCCGCCCCGAGATCCTCGCGGCGGCGCGGCGGCTGATCGACCGGGACGGCTGGGAGAAGCTCACCATCCGCGGCCTGGCCGGCGAGCTCGGCATCGGCGCGACAACGCTCTACCACCACGTCCGCGACAAGGAGGACCTGCTCCTCCTGCTCCTCACCGAGTACGCCGCCCAGCTGCCACGCCCCGAGCTCCCCGCAGACCCGCGCGACCGGATCGTCGCCGCCGGCGTCCTCATCCACGACGCGTTCGCCGCCTGGCCCTGGGCCGCCGAGGTGCTCACCACCGACGGCTTCATCGCCCGCATCGGCGACCCCGCGCTGTGGGTGGTGGAGACCATCCTGGCCGGCGCCGCCGACCACGGCTGTACGCCGGAGCAAGGCGTCCTGGTCTTCCGCAACATCTGGTACTTCACCGTCGGCGAGATCCTGGTCCGCGCGAACACCGCCCGCCGGCACCCCGACGCCGACTTCCCACCCGCCGAGAACAGCCCCTTCACCGGCGGTGGCAGCGAGCACCTCCCGTACCTGACGGCCGTCGCACCGCAGTGGGGTGAGATCGCCCAGGCCAACACCTTCGCCCAGGGCCTCACCGCCCTGGTCGACGGCCTGCTCGCCCAGGGCAAGCCCTAGGCTGACCCCGTGCAGAGCGAACCCAGCTGGCGAGACCGCCGCCGCGAGGCCGCAGCCGAACAAGCCGCAGCCCTCGACCGCCGGCGCGCGACCGAAACCGCCGCCGCCCACGCCCTGCTCGTCCAGTTCGTCGCCGACGCCCAGGCCGCCGGCATCGCCCCCGGCCCCCTCCGCGCCCAGGTGATCAGCTCCGGCGCCAGCTACCGCACCAACCTCACCGGCTGGTACCTCAAACGCAACAAGTCCCTCGCAGTCGATGCCGAAGGCAACTTCTACCTGCTCGGCGTCCACGCCAACCTCAAAGCCCGCCTCACCGGCGTCGAGGTCACCCCCTCCGACCCACCCCTCACCGTCGGCCTGGGAGCCCGCGACGGCGAGTCAATGCCCCTCAAACACCTCCTCACCCTCCGCCTCGAAGCCGGCAACAACTGGTCCTAGCACCTCCAGCAGCCACAGGTGCACGTCCCGCCGCCGGTTCCCGGTCCCGATGCTCGCCGTCCGGATCAGCTGAGGCCGGCCGCGTAGAAAGCGCTGAGTTCTTTGATCGCCGGGTCCACGTACTCGGGCTTGTCGTACAGGTCCACGTGCGACGCACCCTCCATCCAGTGCACCCGCTTCGGCCCAGTCGCCAACTGGAAGGCCTCGACAGTCATCCAAGCGGTCTCCGCCCGCGTGCCGACGAGCATCAGCAGCGGCTGCCGGATCAGCCCCACCCCGGCGAACGCGTCGAACGACGCCATCCGGTCGAAGCTCGACCACGGCATCACTCCGGCCGATCGCGGGTGCTGCGCCCGCGGCGTCCGGTAGTAGTCGAACCCCTCGACCGCGTGCTCCCCACCGAGCGCCCGCGCCTCCTCGGCCGTCGCCGGGAACAGCGTCAGCGGCTCGACGACCTCGCCCCGAGCGGCAGCCGTACGAGCCGAAGCAGCAGTGTCGAGCATCGCCTGGAACGCCGCCGGGTCCTGCGTCCCGTTGGCGCCGAACCGGAACTGCCGAGCGATGTCAGCGGTGCTCACCGTCGCGACCGCCTTGATCCGGTGATCACCCGCAGCAGCACTCAGCAGGTACCCGCCGGACGCACAGATGCCCAGGGCACCGATCCGGTCACCATCGACCTGAGTACTCAGAAACGACACCGCCGCCTTGAAGTCCTCCACGCGCTGCGCCGGATCCTCCAACCCCCTCGGCTCACCGCCGCTCTCCCCCTGGTACGCCGCATCGAACGCGAGCGTCACGAACCCCTCCTCGGCCAGCTTCCGCGCGTACAGCCCGGACGCCTGCTCCTTCACCCCGGTCCCCGGATGCCCGACCACGATCGCCGGACCCGCCGCGTTGTCGGGAACGTACAGATCCCCCGCGAGGGCGATCCCGTTGCTGTCGAAAGTCACGCTGTGTTTGTCCATGCCCCTACCGTCGCGCCGGTCCGGCACACCCCGAAAGAGCCGGATTTCTGCCTGGGAAGGATCCTTCCCTGCCACCAAGCAGCAGCCAGGCCGACAATGGAGGCATGACCGACGAACTGGGTCCGTTCCTCAAAGCGCGCCGGGCCGCGCTGTCGCCGTACGAGGTGGGCCTGCCGGACACCGGCCGGCAGCGCAAGGTCGCCGGGCTGCGCCGCGAGGAGGTCGCGCAGCTCGCCGCGATCAGCGTCGACTACTACACCCGCCTCGAGCAGGGCCGCGTCCAGGCGTCCGCGACCGTGCTCGCCACGCTCAGCCGCGCGCTCCGCCTGACCGACGACGAGCAGACCTACCTGTACGCCGTCGCCGGCAAGGCCGACGCCCGCCCCCGCCGCCGCCCGGCGCAGAAGGTCCGGCCGGCGATCCGGCGACTGCTCGACCAGCTCGGCCGGACCCCGGCGATCGCGCTCGGCCGCCGGATGGACCTGCTGGCCTGGAACCACACCGCCGCCGCGCTGTTCACCGACTTCGGCCGCCTTACTGTTGCCCACCGCAACTACATCCGGCTGCTCTTCACCGACCCGGCGGTCCGGGCGCTGCACGTCGACTGGCAGCACGACGCGCGGGACGCCGTCGCCGCGCTCCGGATGGAGGCTGCCGCGACGCCCGACGACCCGGCGCTGGCCCAGCTCGTCGGCGAGCTCTCGTTGCAGGACGCCGACTTCCGCACCTGGTGGGCCGAGCAGCGGGTCAACGCGGCGGCGTACGGGACGAAGCACTACCGGCACGCCGTCGTCGGCGACCTCACCCTCGACTGCGACATCTGGGCGAGCCCCGACGGGAGCGGGCAGCGGCTGATGGTGCTCACCGCCGAGCCCGCCACCCCGTCGTACGACGCGCTGCAGATCCTCGGGTCCTACTCCAGGAACGCCGCGGCCATCCCCACCTGGTAGTCCCCGCCGGGGACCTTGGCGATGATGTTCATCCGGTTGGCGGCGTTGATGAACCCGACCAGGCAGATCAGCGTGCCGAGCTCGTCCTCGTCGAAGTGCTTGCGGGCCGTCGCCCAGGTCTCGTCGCTGACGCCGTCGAACGCGTCGGCGAGGCGGGTGCCCTCCTCGGCGAGTGCGAGCGCCGCCCGCTCGGGCTCGGTGAAAACGGTCGCCTCGCGCCACACCGCGACCATGTTCAGCCGGTGCTCGCTCTCGCCCGCGGCGACGGCCTCCTTGGTGTGCATGTCCACGCAGGCGGCGCAGCCGTTGATCTGGCTGACCCGCAGCTGAACGAGCTCGCGCAGGTCCCGCGGGAGCTGGGACTGCTCGAACACCAGCGCCGCTCCGGCGAACCGCTTCGCCAGCTTGCCGGAGGTCGGGGTGGCGAGCAGGTTGATCCGGGTTTCCATGAGCTGTCCTCTCTCGGTGCTTTCGGTTGCCCACGAGACACCGGCTGTCCGGAGCGCGTGACAGCCGTACGACGTGACCTGGACCTCACCGAGAAAACCGGTGGAACGCAGGCCGGTGGCCTGGTAGCGTCGCGGGTCTGTCTTTTCGGGTGGGTTGTTCGCACTGCGTGAAGGATCGAAACGAACCGGGTGCTCCGGGGCGGGATCTCGTTGATCGCCGCCGACCCCCGTCGTTTCCCTCCAGCACGAGAGGTTGCACACCGATGGCCGAAACCCCTGCCGACTCTGCCGAGCTGCACGACGAGCGCGCGTACCTGGCCGACTCCCGCGCCGCGCTGCGCCGGATGCACCACGACGTCACCGTCCGCGAGATCCCCGTGATCGGCGGCGAGGACAACGACGAGCGGTTCACCAACGAGGCCAACCAGCGCGCCCACCAGCAGCGGACGCTGGCGCTGCTGGACCTGCCCGACGTGCCGCTGTTCTTCGGCCGGCTCGACTACGAGCACGGCGCGATCGAGGACCTGGACCGGTTCTACATCGGCCGCCGGCACGTGCACGACGGGACCGGCGTACCGATGGTGATCGACTGGCGGGCGCCGGTCTCGGTGCCCTTCTACCGGGCGACGCGCAGCGACCGGCAGCACGTGCTGCTGCGCCGCCGGTACGGGTTCTCCGACACCGCCGAGCTGACCGGCTTCGAGGACGAGCCGATGATCGGGACCGAGGAGCTCGACCAGGCCGACAAGTTCCTGCGGGCCGAGATCGAGCGGCCGCGCACCGGCCCGATGCGCGACATCGTCGCCACCATCCAGCCCGAGCAGGACGACCTGGTCCGCGCGCCGCTGCAGCCCAGCGTCTGCGTCCAGGGCGCACCCGGCACCGGGAAGACCGCGGTCGGGCTGCACCGCGTCGCCTACCTGCTCTACACCGAGCGGGACCGGCTCAGCCGCGGCGGCGTGGTCATCGTCGGGCCGAACCGGTCGTTCCTGTCCTACATCCGCAAGGTGCTGCCTGCCCTCGGTGAGGTCAACGTCCGCCAGATCACCATCGAGGAGCTGATCACCCAGCCGGTGCTCGCCGTCGACTCGTCCGAGGCGGCGCGGCTCAAGGGTGACGCCCGGATGGCCGAGATCCTGCGGCGGGCACTCTGGACGTACGTCGGTACGCCGACCGAGGGGATCCTGTACAGCAAGGGATCGCAGCGGTACCGCGTGCACGACTACGAACTCGTCGACATCGTGACCGCGCTGCGGGAGTCGACGCGCTACACGCCCGGGCGGAACGCGCTGGCGCAGCGGATCGCGCACGCCGTACTGGTGCTGATGGAACGGCGGGGTGAGTCGCCGGACGACCGGGTGCAGAACGCGGTCGCGCGGTCGAAGCCGGTGAAGCAGGTGGTCGACGCGGTGTGGCCGAAGGTGACGCCGGAGATGGTGCTGTGGAAGGTGTTCTCGGACGCCGACTTCCTGAAGACGGTCGCGCCGGAGCTGACGGACGAGGAGCGGGCGGCGCTGGTCTGGGCGAAGCCGCCGCGGTCGGCGAAGACGGCGAAGTGGTCGAGCGCTGATGCGGTGCTGCTGGACGAGCTGGATGATCTGATCGAGCGGCACGCCGGGTCGCTCGGGCATCTGGTCCTCGACGAGGCGCAGGACCTGTCGGCGATGCAGCTGCGGGCGCTCGGCCGGCGGTGCCGGACCGGGTCGGCGACGGTGCTCGGGGATCTCGCGCAGGCGACGACGGCCTGGGCGGCCGGTCCGTGGGATCAGGTCCTGGCGCATCTCGGCAAGGACGACGGGATCGTGGCCGAGCTGGATCGCGGGTTCCGGGTGCCGGAGCAGATCATCAGCTTCGCGGCGCGGCTGCTGCCGACGATCGCGCCCACGCTGGGGACGCCGACCGGGGTCCGGACGGTCGCCGACGCACTGAAGGTCGTTGCCGCTGACAAGGAAACCTTCGAGCCCGCGGTGGTGACCGCCTGCCGGGAGGCACTGGCCGGCGTCGGTTCGGTCGCGCTGATCGCCGCCGACGACCAGATCGAGGCCCTCCGCGACGTCCTCACCGCAGCAGGCCTGGAAGCCGCGCTGCTCGGTGCGGTGGAGGACGCGATGGACAGCACCCGCTTGGTCTGCGTCCCGGCGACGCTGGCGAAGGGTTTGGAGTTCGACGCGGTGGTGGTCGCCGAGCCGACCCGGATCGTCGAAGCCGAGCCCCGGGGATTGCACCGCCTGTACGTCGTACTGACGCGCGCGGTCAGCCGGCTGCAGATCGTCCACGCGGAGCCGCTGCCCGCAGCCCTGGGTTAGCCGGGGTTTCCCTGGGTCCGGTTCAGGTCTTTTCCCGGATTCTCTGTTCGAGGAACAGCAGCAGGGTGGATCACATGATGATTCCCCTGCTGGCGACCGCGATGATGACGTTCCCTGCTACTACTGACCTGCAGCACGAGGTGGACGCGGTGGTCGCCGCCGGTGCGACCAGCGCGACCGCCGAGCTCAGCACCGGCGAGCGCGCCTCCAGCGGCGCCGCGATCGCGGGCACCCACCTCCCCGTTCCTGCCAACGCGCGCTTCCGGATCGGCAGCGAGACCAAGACCTTCCTGGCCACCGTCGTCCTCCAGCTCGTCGCCGAGGGCAAGCTCCGCCTCGACGACCACGTCGACACCCTCCTGCCCGGGGTCGTCCCGGACGACCGCATCACCGTCCGCCAGCTCCTCAACCACAGCAGCGGCCTGTACGAAGTACTCCGGACAATGCCTTCACCGCGATCAGCCGAGTTCCTCGAGATTCGTTACAAGACCTGGACCACCGCCCAGCTGGTCCAACGCGCGACGGCGTACCCGCTGGACTTCGAGCCTGGCTCCAAGGTGGCCTACAACAACACCGGCTACCTCGTCCTCGGCCTGCTCGTCGAGAAGCTCACCGGCCACTCGTACGCCGACGAGATCGACCACCGCATCATCCGCAAGCTCCACCTGACCGGCACGACCGTCCCCGGCACGTTCCCGTTCATCCTCGCCCCGCACGCCCGCGGCTACCTCCCGCTCGACGGCCGCCTGGTCGACATCACCGCCGTCAACCCGTCGATCCTGAACGCGGCCGGCGAGATGATCTCCACCACCCGCGACCTGAACCGCTTCTTCCTCGCCCTCCTGAACGGCGACCTGCTCCCACCCGACCTGATGCACGAGCTGAAGCAGACCGCCCACGACTCCCAGTACGGCCTCGGCCTGATCAGCCGCGACACCTCCTGCGGCACCGCCTGGGGCAAGGACGGTGACGCGCCGGGCTACTCGACGTGGACCTTCGTCGCGCCGGACAAGCACCGCAGCGTCACCGTCTCGGTCACCTGGGGAGCCGGCAACCACAAGGCCGCCGTCAACGCGCTGCTGGACAAGGAGCTGTGCGACTAACGCCGTACGAGGCGGACGTGCGTCACCGCGGGTGAGCTGAGGTGACGCACGACCTCGTACTGCTTCAGCGCGTCCCCGAGGCCGGCGAACAGCGGTTCGCCGGCCCCGGCCAGGATCGGCGCGACCGCGATGTCGAGCTGGTCGATCAGCCCGGCCCGCAGGTACTGCCGGACCGTCGCCGCACCACCCGCGATGATCACGTCCTTGTCCCCCGCGGCCGCCTTGGCCTGGTCGAGCACGACCTCGATCGGCTCCTGGGTGAAGTGGAACGTCGTCCCGCCCTCCATCGCGACATCGGCCCGCGGGTGGTGCGTGAACACCCACACGTCGTGGTGGTACGGCGGGTTCGGCCCCCACCAACCGGTCCACGACTCGTCCGGCCACTCACCACGGACCGGTCCGAACATGTTCCGGCCCATGATCGTCGCCCCGAACGCGTCCCGGTCCAGCCCGACCTCGGCGTCCAGCCCGGTCGCGGTGTCGTCGAACAGCGGGTCCATCCAGTCGTGCAGGTGGTCGACCCCGTCGCCGAACGGCTCCTCGAGCCGCTGGTTCGTCCCCGCCCCGAACCCGTCGAGCGTGATCGTGAAGTTGTGAACGCGTACCTTGCCCATGATCGTTTCCTCCGATGAATCGGTGCTGACACCCGTTGGTCGGAGCCGCCCCGCCCGCTTTGACATCTAAACTGACCAGATGCCGAGCCGCAGAGCCAAGGTTGCCGACGTGCACGAGGTCGCGCTCGGGATGCCGCACGTGACGGTCGGGAAGGGCGGGTCCGGCAACCCCGTCTACCAGGTCGGCGGCAAGTCGTTCGTGTTCTTCCGGACGCCGCGGCCGGACGCGTTCGACCCGGACACCGGTGAGCGGTACGACGACGTGATCGTGATCTGGGTCCCGTCGGAGGACGACAAACTCGCCCTGGTCGAGGACGAGCGCAGCCCGTTCTTCAGTACGCCGCACTTCGACGGCCACCTGTCGGTGCTCGTCCGCGGCAGCGAGCTCGGCGGCCTGTCCCGCCAGGAGCTGGCCGAGGTGATCCAGGACGCGTGGCTCTCGCGCGCCTCCAAGCGCCGGGCGACCACCTGGCTGGAGGAGCACCGGCTGGCCTGATCCCGGGCTATCGTCCAGGGGAACTCGGGGAGGCACAGTCGTGACAGCAGGAACCGCCGTCGTACTGGTGATCGGTCTGGTGGTCGCCGCCGCCGTCATCTGGGGAATCATCGCCCTGGTCCGCCGCCAGCAGTACATCAAGTCGCTGCGCGAACGCGGCTGGACGTTCGTGAACAGTCCGGACTTCGGCACCGTCGCGCGACTCACCAACCCGCCGTTCGGGCTCGGCTTCCGGCGTGACCCCGACGACCAGATCAGCGGGCACACCGCGTCCGGCCGCCCGTTCCAGGTGATCGAGTACAAGGCCGAGAACTGGAAGGGCTGGGTCGCGATGGTGACCCTGTCCCGGCGGCTGCCCGAGCTGTGGGTGATGGGCGGCGAGGCCCGTCCCCGCTGGGGCGTGGAGGCGACCAGGATGCCGTCGCCGGGCGCGCTCGGTCCCGCGTGGCAGATCGGCGCGCTCGATCCGGCGTACGCCGGGGAGGTGCTCACCCCGCAGGTCTGCAACCAGCTCAACGGACTGGCCGCCGGGATGCCCGGGCTCAGCCTCGGGATCGACGGCGACCAGCTGACCGTGCTCGATCCGCCGCGCAAGGAGGTCGACCAGCTCGGCCCGTGGCTGGAGCAGCTTGCCGCGGTCGCCGACGCCATCGACGCGACCCCGCTCGACCACCGGATCCAGCCGGAGCAGCAGCCGCGGCTGTCCTTCTACCACCACCCGGACTGGTACTGGGTCGGTGTCGACGACAGCCTGCTCGACGTCACCCCGTCGTCGCGGGCCGGGCACAGCCACCGGACCGAGAACGTGATCCGCGGCCGGGACGGCGACGGGCCGCCGTTCGTCGCGTTCACCCACCACTGGCAGACCACGCGCACGGAGAGCTACACCGACAGCGAGGGCCGCACCCAGACCCGGACGGTGACCGAGAACCACAGCGAGGCGATCCTCGGCTTCCAGCTGCCTTGCCGGATGCCGGAGCTGACCGTCTCCGGCCGGACGTTCGGGCGTGGGATCAGCTTCGAGAGCGAGCAGTTCAACGACCAGTTCAAGGTCACCGCGCCGAGCACCAAGTTCGCCTACGACGTGATCCACCCGCGCCAGATGGAGTTCCTGATGGCCAGCGCGCCGGTGCCGTTCCGGATCGCCGACGACTGGGCCTGGTTCTCCCCCGGCGAGCACAGCCAGCAGTCGGTCGCGCACAGCTCGCGGTTCCTGCGCGAGTTCCTGGCCGGCGTCCCGCGGTTCGTCTGGCGCGACCTCGGGCTGTCTGATGCGCCATACCCACGCCTGGACCCGGTGGCCCCGGGCAGTTAGGTCTCTCACACCCGGTCACATCCGGGCCCCGGGCGCGGTCCTCTGGGTAGTAGGCACAACCCCCGCGCTACCCAGAGGAGCACCGCCGTGACCGTGACCGAGCAGCAGATCTCCACCTCCGTCCTGGTGATCGGAACCGGTGGTGGCGGCCTGCGGGCCGCCATCGAGCTCGCCGAGCAGGGCGTCGATGTCCTTGCCTTGGGCAAACGATCGCGGGGTGACGCGCACACCTCGCTGGCGGCCGGCGGGATCAACGCGGCGCTCGCGACCATGGACCCCGAGGACACCTGGCAGCAGCACGCCGCCGACACCCTGCGCGAGAGCTACCTGCTGGCCAACCCGGTCACCGTCCAGATCGTCACCGAGCAGGCCGCCCGCGGCATCGCGGACCTGGAGCGGTACGGGATGCCGTTCGCGCGCGAGGCCGACGGCCGGATCTCGCAGCGGTTCTTCGGCGCGCACACCTACCGGCGTACGGCGTTCGCGGGTGACTACACCGGTCTGGAGATCCAGCGCACGCTGGTCAACCGCGCGCTGCAGCTGAACGTGCCGATCCTGGACACCGTGTACGTGACCCGGATCCTGACCAAGGACAACCGGGTCTTCGGCGCGTACGGCTTCGACCAGGTGACCGGCAAGCGGTACCTGATCCGCGCCGACGCGGTGATCCTGGCGGCCGGCGGCCACACCCGGATCTGGCGGCACACCTCGTCACGCCGCGACGAGAACACCGGCGACTCGTTCCGGCTCGCGGTCGAGGCCGGCGGCCGGATCCGCGACCCCGAGCTGGTCCAGTTCCACCCGTCCGGCCTGATCGAGCCGGAGAACGCGGCCGGCACGCTGGTCTCCGAGGCCGCCCGCGGCGAGGGCGGTCAGCTGCGCAACGCCGACGGTGAGCGCTTCATGGCCCGGTACGACGCCGAGCGGATGGAGCTGTCCACCCGGGACCGGGTCGCGCTGGCGGCGTACACGGAGATCAAGGAAGGCCGCGGGACCGCGCACGGCGGCGTCTGGCTGGACGTGTCGCACCTGCCGCGGGAGACGATCATGCGGCGGCTGCCGCGGGTGTACCAGACGCTGCTCGAGCTGCAGATGCTCGACATCACCAAGGAGCCGATCGAGATCGCGCCGACCGCGCACTACTCGATGGGCGGCGTCTGGGTCCGGCCCGAGGACCACGGAACCGGCGTCGACGGCCTGTACGCGATCGGCGAGGCGGCCAGCGGCCTGCACGGCGCGAACCGGCTCGGCGGCAACTCGCTGATCGAGCTGATGGTGTTCGGCCGGATCGTCGCCGAGGACGCGGCCCGCTACTCCAACGGGCTGCAGCGCCAGGAGCGCTCGGCCGAGGCGGTCGGCGAGGCGCGCGCCGAGATCGACGAGCTGCTGGCCAGCGACGGCGAGGAGAACGTCCGCGCGCTGCAGCGGGCGCTGCGGAACACGATGACGACGCGGGCGGGCGTCGTACGGGACGAGGAAGGGCTGACCGCGGGTCTCGACGAACTGAGCGAGGTCGAGCAGCGGATGCGCGACCTCGGGGTGCACCCGGACATCGCCGGCTTCCAGGACCTCGCGCACGCCTTCGACCTCAAGGCGTCCGCGCTGGCCTCGCGGGCCACCCTCGAAGCCGCCCTCGTACGCCGGGAGACGCGCGGGTGCCACAACCGCTCCGACTACCCCGAGCTGGACGAGAAGCTCCAGGTGAACCTGGTCTGGTCCGGGCCTGGGCAGGTCGAGCAGGAGGAGATCCCGGCCGTCCCGGCCGAGCTGAGCGCACTGATGCGCGAGGTCTCCAGCGAGGGCAAGCTCGTGGAATGACGCCCTGGGCAACTTGTCCGCCGGCGCTGTCACAGGGTCCGGAGCTGTCCTGTCATAGCTGGTGACCGGACGGCAACGAGCGCCGCCGGCGGACAGGAAGGCGTCACATGAAGGTCGTGGTCATCGGCGGTACTGGTCTGATCGGTTCGAAGATCGTCGCGAAGCTCGGCGAGCACGGCCACGACGCGGTCGCGGCCGCGCCGAGCACCGGCGTCGACACGCTCACCGGTGCCGGGCTGGCCGAGGCGCTCACCGGCGCCGACGTGGTGGTCGACGTGTCCAACGCCCCGGTCTGGGAGGACGCCGCGGTGCTGGAGTTCTTCGAGACCTCCACCCGCAACCTGCTCGCCGCCGAGCGGGCGGCCGGCGTACGGCACCACGTCGCGCTGTCGGTGGTCGGCACCGAGCAACTGCTGGACAGCGGCTACTTCCGGGCCAAGCTCGCCCAGGAGAAGCTGATCGAGAGCGCGGAGGTGCCGTATTCGATCGTCCGGGCCACCCAGTTCTTCGAGTTCGTCCCGAGCATCGCCGACGCGTCCACCGTCGGGGACGCGGTGCACCTCAAGCACGTGTTCTTCCAGCCGATCGCCGGCGCCGACGTCGCCCAGGCGGTCGGCCGGACCGCCGTCGGCGAGCCGCTGAACGGCACCGTGAACGTGGCCGGCCCGGAGCGCTTCCGGATGGACGACTTCTTCCGCGAGGTCCTTGCCAACAGCAACGACTCGCGCCAGGTCGTCACCGACCCGAAGGCCGTCTACTACGGCATCTCCCCCACCGAGTACGCGCTGGTCCCCGGCGACGACGCCCAGCAGGGCGGTACGGCGTACGCGGACTGGCTGCGCGCGAACTCCTGATCGCCCCCACTCCGGAAGGAATTCTCATGGGTGTTTGGCAAACCGCACTGACCGTCCTGCAGGAAGCTCAACCGCCGGTCATCCCCGACGGCGCCCACGCGATGACGGTCGTCATCGAGTACCCGCCGGGTGATCCCGGCGCTCCCCCGCACCGCCACCCGGGCGGTCCGGCCTTCGGCTACGTGATCGAGGGCGAGATGCGCTTCGAGCTGGAGGGTGAACCCGAGCGCGTGATCCGCGCCGGCGAAGCCTTCTGGGAGCCGGGCGGCGACGTCATCCACTACTCCGACGGCAACGCCAGCGCCGAGTCGACGCTGCGCTTCACCGTCACCATGCTCTGCGACCCGGCCCAGCCGATGCTGGTCGTCGTCGAGGAAGCCGAGCTCGAGCAGCGCAAGCACCTGCGCGCGGCCCGCCCGTCCTGACCGGCTGAGAGGAACAAGACTGTGGAGTTGGAAGAGCTGCGGGAGCACCTGCAGTGGGCGATCGAGCTGGAGCACGCGACGTTGCCGCCGTACCTGGTGGCGCTCTACTCGCTCGACCCGGAGCGCAATCCGGACGCCGTACAGCTGGTGAGCAGTGTGTTCGCCGAGGAGATGATTCATCTCGCGCTGGCGGCGAACCTGCTGAACGCGGTGGGTGGGCAGCCGCGGCTGGACACGCCGGCGATCCTGCCGGGGCACCCGCGGACGATGCCGCACGGCGACAAGTCGCTGGAGCTGTCGCTGGTGCCGTTCGGGCCCGAGGCGCTGGAGATGTTCCTCCGGCTGGAGCAGCCGGCACCGCCCGGCTCCCCGGCCGAGGGTGACAGCTACGAGACGATCGGGCAGTTCTACTCGGCGATCGAGGACGGGCTGCGCGACCTGACCGAGCGGCTCGGCGAGGCGGCGGTGTTCACCGGCGACCCGTCGTACCAGTTGACCGCGGGACCGTTCGCGCACAGCACCGGGAAGCTGACCGCGGTCACCGATCTCGCGTCGGCGATGGCGGCGCTCGAGGAGATCGTCGAGCAGGGCGAAGGGACGTCGCGCGGTGAGGTCTGGGACGGGGACCAGGACGTCTTCCATCCCGAGCGCGCCGAGGTCGGGCACTACTACCGCTTCCAGGAGCTCGCTCAGGGCCGGCGGTACCAGCGCGGCGACACCCCGCGCTCGGGGCCGACCGGCGACAAGCTGACGGTCGACTTCGACGGCGTGCTGCCGATGCGGCGCAACCCAGAACTGGCCGAGCCGGGGAGTCCGATCCGGGCCGCTCAGGACGCGTTCAACAAGACGTACCAAGGGCTGCTCGCGCAGCTGCAGCTCGCCTTCAACGGGACACCGCAGCAGCTCGGGCCGTCGATCGGTGCGATGTACACGCTGAAGGCGCAGGCTCAGGCACTGATGGCGATGCCGTACGGCGACGGCACCACCGCGGGGCCGACGTTCAGCTGATGATTGACTACTCAGGTGTCGATCGACTGGGTGGATCTGCGGGCCAAGCTCGCCGCGCTGGGCGGGCGCTGGGACGACGAGCGGTACGCCGGTTCGGTGACGAAAGGGATGCCGGACACGGCGCTGCTCGGCAACGGTGACGTCGGTGTGACGTCGAGCGGCTCGGCCGGGGTGAAGACCTTCCTGGTCTCCAAGGGCGATTTCTGGACCGGCCACCCCGAGCCGATGCCGCTGCCGGTCGGGAGCGTTTCGATCGCGTACGGCGGAGGGTTTCGCGAGGAGCGGCAGCGGCTGCTCGACGGGCAGATCACGACGGTCACCGATCAGGTGTCGATGGAGACCTGGCTGGCCGCGACGGAGAATGTGCTGGTCACGACAATCACTGCGGACGGAGACGTCGAGCTGACCGTGACCGTGGCGGCAGCTCACGCCGGTGCCACCGCCGACGTGCTGTGGGCCGAACGCTCGACTGCTCCCGGCCAGTGGGTCTCGCACGCCGCACTGACCACTCGGGTGATCGGTGCAGCCAAGCAGGGTGAGCCGCAGGTCCATGGCGACCGGGTCGAGCAGACTCTGACGGTCACGCCGGGCACACCGGTGCAGTTGCTCACCACGATCGGCTCTGAAGTCGTTCCAGATGTAGAGCAGTTGCGTGCTGAGACCAGCGACTGGTGGGCACGCTTCTGGCAGCAGTCCGCCGTGGACCTCGGCGACGAGCTGCTCGAAGGCTTCTACTACGCCGCGCAGTACTACCTCGGCGCCTCCAGCCGCCCCGGCAAGGCCGCGCCCGGGTTGCACGGGATCTGGACCACCACCGACGAGCCGTACTTCCACGGCGACTTCCACCTCAACTACAACGCCCAGGCGCCGTACTACGGCACCTACTCCAGCAACCGGCCCGAGCTGGTGCTGCCGTTCTTCGCGGTCATCGACGACTACCTCGACGAGGCCCGCCGCCGCGCCCGCGAGGACCTGACCCGCGTCCAGCCCGAGTACGTCGCCCGCCGCTTCCCCGACGGCGGGGTGCCGGGCGGCGTCCTGTTCCCGGTCGGGCTCGGCCTGCACGGCACGACCACCGACGACATCTACCTGAACCAGGTCTCGAACGCGCTCTTCACCACCTCGCAGTACGTGCAGTACTTCGAGTACACCCAGGACCGGACGATCCCCGACGCCCCGATCCTGCGCGCGACCGCCGACTTCTTCACCCACTACCTGGAGTGGAACGGTACGGCGTACGAGCTGTGGAGCGGTCCGCACGAGGGCACCTGGGGGCGCAACTCCTCCCCCGACATCGCCCTGCTGAAGCAGCTGCTCGGCCTGCTCACCACGCACGCGACCGACCCCGACCCGCGCTGGCAGCACATCCTCGACCACCTGCCCGGCGTACCGACCACGTCGTACGACGGCCGCACGGTCTACTCGCTGGTCGAGCCCGGCACGATGTCCGGCGGCGACCGGCGCGAGATCCGGCCCGGTGACAACACCGTGAACCTGGAGTTCGTCCACCCCGCCGACCAGCCGGTCCCGGACCGGCAGACCCTGATCGACACGCTGGACGCGATGGACTCCTGGGACCAGGACAACAGCTTCCCGAAGGTGTTCACCCAGGCGGTCCGCGGCGGCTACCCGCCGGAGCAGGTGCTCGCGATCCTGCGCGCGGTGATCGAACGCCGGCAGGCGCCGAACCTGCGGATCGCCGACACCTGGCACGGGCTGGAGAAGTCCGGCGCGACCGAGGCGATCAACAGCATGCTCGTCCGGACCGTCGACGGCGTCACCACGCTGTTCCCCGCCTGGCCGGCCGAGCGCGATGCGGCTTTCCACCAGCTCCGCCAGAAGGGCGCGTTCCTGGTCTCCAGCCGGTTGCGGGCCGGAGCGGTGACGCACGTTCGCGTGGTGAGCACCGCGGGCGGCACCTTCACCCTCCGCAACCCCTGGCCGGACGGGTGCACGGTCGACGGTTCGCCGGTCCAGGGCGAGCTGATCACCGTCGCGACGGACCCCGGCGACGAGCTGGAGGTTCGGCCGAACGTTTGACCCCTGGGTACGTGTGCGGGTCGAAGCGCAATGACCGCGGTCCGGAGAAGAGGCCGCGCCGTGACGACTCCGTCGCGAGGTCACGATGATGCACACCGCCGTACCCACCAACTGCACCTCGGCCGAGGACCGCGCACTGCGCGAGTCGGCCACCCGGGAGCTGCTCGAAGCCCGTTCCCGGTGCACTGATCCCGGGGAGCGGCAGCGGCTGCTCGAACGGGTCGCCGAGCTCAACCTCGAGATCGCCCGCGGCATCGCGCAACGGTTCCGCGGCCGCGGGGTCGAGGACGACGACCTCGAGCAGGTCGCCTGCCTCGGGCTGATGAAGGCCGTCCGCAACTACCGCGTCGACGACGGCGTCCCGTTCATCGGGTACGCCGTACCGACGATCCGCGGCGAGGTGAAGCGCTACTTCCGCGACTGCAGCTGGACGGTCCGGATCCCGCGCCGGCTCCAGGAGCTGCAGGGCAAGATCGCGGGCGTGCTGCCGCAGCTGGAGCAGGAGCTCGGGCGGGAGCCGACGCTGGACGAGATCGCGGCGGAGATCGGCGCGGAGATCGACGAGGTCACCCAGGCCGAAGGCGCGCGCGGGTGTTTCACCGTGCTGTCGCTGGACCGCCCGGCCGGTCACGGCGACCACGACCTGGCGCTCGCCGACGTGATCGCCGACCCCGAGGACCCGCAGCTGCACCGGTTCGAGGCGACCGAGATGCTGTCGCCGCTGCTGGTCGAGCTGGACGCGCGGGACCGGGAGATCCTCGAACTGCGCTTCGTCGAGAACTGGAAACAGGCCGACATCGGCCACAAACTCGGCATCAGCCAGATGCAGGTCTCGCGGTTGCTGACCCGCATCCTGGCCGGCCTGCGCACCCAGCTCCAGCCGGCCGCCGCCTAGTGCGTCACGCCCCAGTCGTCGAGACCTAGCGAGTCCGTACACACGCACGCCTTGTTGCCGTCGGCGTCGGCGAGGACCACGAACGAAGGGGCCTCGCTGTCGTCGACGATCGTCGCCCCGGCGGCGACCGCGGCGGCGATCCGCTGCTCGGCGTACTCGGGCGCGACCCACACGTCGAGGTGGAACCGCTGCCGCGGCGTCGCGTGCGCGTCGGTGTCCTGGAACCACAGGATCGGCACCCGCCCGGTCGCGTCCCGGACGTCGTTGCCGGGCGTCCCCCGCCCGGACGCCGCGGTGTCCCCGGTCAGCAGCGCCGCCCACATCGGCGCGATCTTCGCCGCGTCGGCCGTGTCCAGCGCGAGCTCGATCGTCGTGATCCCGGCCGGGTCGGCCTTCACACCCTGCGCCGCGGCGATCTCGGTGATCTGCTGCGCGAGATCCAGGTCCTTCCGCGTCGTGTACTCGACGACGTGCTCCACGCCGTCCGCGACGTACACCGCGTCATCGCTGATCAGCTTGAGGTCCACGAAGGTGTCACCGAGCGTCACCCGCGGCTGATGCCCGGCCGCAGTCCCCGCCTCCGCGACCGCGCTGACGAACCGCGCGCCCGCGCCGAAGTCCTCCACGACGTACCGGGCGTGGATGCCCTGCCCGAGCTTGCGCCAGTCCGCCAGCCGCGCCGCCGCGATCTGCTCCCCTGTCATCATCTCCATGACCGCGACCCTAACCGCCGTCCCGGACGGTCGGCTTCCGCAATGAAGCCGTGCACAGAACGCTCACAGGACGTGAACATCGACCTGGCACCGTCGGTTCCGGGCGCGCGCCCGCGCGCCCGGAACGAGGGAGATCAGCGGTGGATTTCAAGCTCGAGGTCGTGGTGGTCCCGGTCGCGGACGTCGACAAGGCCAAGGCCTTCTACCAGCAGCTGCAGTGGCGTGAGGACGCCGACTTCACGGTCGGCGACGGCTTCCGGGTCGTCCAGTTCACCCCGCCGGGCTCGGAGTGCTCGATCATCTTCGGCACCGGCGTCACCAACGGCGAGCCCGGCTCGCTGCAGGGCCTGCAGCTCACGGTCAAGGACGTCGTCGCGGCCCGCGAGCACCTGCTCGGCCTCGGCATCGAGGTCTCCGGGGTCTGGCACGACGCCGACGGCGTCTTCCACCACGCCGGTACGGCGAACCGCGTAGACGGCCCCGACGCCGACCGCCGCGACTACGGCTCGTGGCTGTCGTTCGAGGACCCGGACGGCAACGGCTGGTTCCTGCAGGAGATCGTGAACCGCGCGCCGGGGCGCTGATCACGTGGCCGACGAGTACGACGTCATCGTCGTCGGCAGCGGTCCGGTCGGTGAGAACGTCGCCGACCGGACCGTCCAGGGCGGGCTGAGCACGGCGCTGGTCGAGGTGGAGCTGGTCGGCGGCGAGTGCTCGTACTGGGCCTGCGAACCGTCGAAGGCGCTGCTGCGCCCGGTGCTCGCGCAGCGGGCGGCGGCCGCCGTACGGGGGCTGGAGGCGGGCAAGCTCGACGTCCAGGAGGTCCTCGACCGGCGCAGCGACTTCGTCGACCACTGGGACGACGCCGGGCAGAGCGTCTGGGTCGACCAGGCCGGGATCACGCTGGTTCGCGGGCACGGCCGGATCACCGGCGTCCGCGAGGTCACGGTCACCGCGGCCGACGGCAGCGAGCGGGTACTGACCGCACGGCACGCGGTCGCGCTGTCGACCGGGTCGGACGCGTTCGTGCCCGATGTCGAGGGGCTGCGCGAGGCCGAGCCGTGGACGAGCCGGGACGCGACCAGCGCGAAGGAGGTCCCAGGTCGGCTCGCGATCATCGGCGGTGGGGTGGTCGGCGTCGAGATGGCGACGGCGTACGCCGGGTTCGGCGCCGAGGTGACGTTGATCGCCGAGCACGGGCTGCTGACCGGGAGCGAGCCGTTCGCGGGTGAGTTGGTGGCCAGGTCGCTGGAGTCGCAGGGCGTCCGGGTGCTGCTCGGCGCGGCGGCGAAGCGGGTCCGGCGTACTGGTGACGGCGTGACGATCGAGACGGCCGACGGGGTCGTGGTCGAGGCCGACGAGGTGCTCGCGGCGACCGGGCGTCGGCCGCGCACCGGGGACATCGGGCTGGAGGTCGTCGGGCTGGAGCCGGGCAGCTGGCTCGACGTCGACGACACGCTGCTCGTGCGCGGCTTCGACTGGCTGTACGCCGTCGGCGACGTGACGCACCGGGCGCTCGTCACGCACCAGGGCAAGTACCAGGCTCGCGCCGCGGGCGACGTGATCGCGGCCCGCGCGCGAGGTCGCGAGGTGTCGGACGGCGCCTGGGGAACGCATGTGGCGACGGCCGATCATCGCGCCGTACCGCAGGTGGTGTTCGCCGACCCGGAGATCGCATCGGTCGGGCTGACCGCGGCAGCGGCCACCGAGCAGGGCTACGAGATCTGCGTGGTCGACTACGACCTCGGCCTGGTGTCGGGCTCGAAGCTGCACGCCGACGCGTACGCCGGGCACGCCCGGATGGTCGTCGACGAGCGCCGCAAGGTCCTGCTCGGCCTCACCCTGGCCGGCCCGGACGTCGGCGAGCTGTTGCACGCAGCAACGATCGCGATCGTCGCCGAGGTCCCGCTGGACCGCCTCTGGCACGCCGTCCCGGCGTTCCCGACGATCAGCGAGATCTGGCTCCGGCTGCTGGAGAGCTACGGCCGGCCCTGAAGTTCCGGAACCGTGGAGGGGGTGTGGAATGCGCATGCTGCCGGTAGCGTCTCGGATGCAAGCGCTTTCCCCGCCCCAGCTCCAGGAGGATTCGTGAGGCGTTCCATCTCCGCGGCGGTCGTTGTCGCGCTGGCGGCCGGCAGTGTGCTGGCTGCCGCCGGCCTGCCGGCCACCGCGAGCCGGCCCGACCGTGGCGCCGCCGTCACCGGCACCTACTCCAGCGGGCCCGACCACGCCTGGCAGCCGCTGCCGACCACCTTCGTGACCCGTGACGAGCGCGGTGCCACCGACGCGACCGTCGTCGTCGACCCGAGCACGTTGCGCCAGAAGTACACCGGCGTCGGCTTCTCGCTCGACGAGACCAGCGTCTCGAACCTGTGGAAGCTCACGCCGGCCGAGCGCGACCGCGCGGTCCGGCTGCTGGTCGACCCGAAGAACGGTGCCGGCTTCGACCGGTTCCGGCTCACCATCGGCAGCCCGGACCTGATCGAGCACCTGCCGTTCTGGTCGTACAACGAGCTCCCGGCCGGTGTCAGCGAGGACTTCGGGCTCAAGCACTTCTCGATCAAGCGCGACCTCGACGCGCACATCGTCGACACCGTCAAGCTGATCCAGCGCTACAACCCGAAGGCGACCTTCTTCGCCTCCGCTTGGAGCGCGCCGGCCTGGATGAAGACCAACAACCGGTTCACCGGCGAGGTCGCGCTCAAGCCCGGCAGCACCACGTCGTACTACCAGGTCGGCAAGCTGCGCGACGACTGCATCGACGTCTTCGCGCGGTACTACGTCAAGTACCTGCAGGCGTACGCGAAGTACGGCGTGAAGGTCGACGCGCTCACCCTGCTCAACGAGCCGGGCATCGACGTGGTCTACCCGGCGATGGACATCAGCGTCGAGCAGCAGCAGAAGCTCGCGGTCGCGATCAAGCGCGAGGTCCGCCGGGCCGGGCTGCGCACCGAGCTGTACGTGCACGACTTCAACTTCTACGACTGGCGCGACCCGAACAGCACCGAGACCAAGAACTACTACCGGATCTTCAACGACCCGAAGACCAAGGCCGCGAGCGACGCGATCGCGTTCCACCCGTACTGGGGTGACCCGACGGTGATGCGCGACGCCTACGAGCAGACCGGCAAGCCGGTGCACATGACCGAGACCAGCGACCTGAACCCGGCCACGATCCTGAACTACTTCCGGCTGGACGCTTCGTCGTACGTGATGTGGGCGCAGACCACCGACCAGGACGGCGGCACGTTGCACTGGACGTCGGCCCGGGACAACAACGTCGACTGGGAGGAGGTCGGCCGGACCACCAAGTGGCCGAACCGCCTGGTGAAGGTCGACACCACCGCGCGCACCTTCACGGTCCGCAACGAGCTCTACGCCATGGGCCAGTTCGCGAAGTACCTCGGACCGGAGCACACCCGGGTCGAGTCGAGTGCGACCTCGAACGGCGTCAGCAACGTGGTGTTCAAGGACCGCGGCGACGACTTCGTCGCGATCCTCGGCAACTCCAACGCGGTCCCGACGACCGTGCGGGTCGTGCTGGCCGGGAAGTCGTTCACGACCACCGTGCCGGCGAACTCGTTCGCGACGTACCGGTGGGACGGTGACGTGCCGAACGCGCACCACAACCGCGCGCCGGTGCTGAAGGACGTGCCCGAGGTCGTCGCCGACCAGTACGCGACCACGACCGTGCAGCTGTCCGCGACCGACCGGGACCGCGACCGGCTCGCCTTCTACGCCAAGGACCTGCCGGCCGGCGTCAGCCTCGACGCGCGCACCGGCCTGGTGACGCTGCGCCCGACCGCGGCCGGGAAGCAGGACGTGAAGATCCGGGTCACCGACGGAGCGGCGTACGACGAAGTCACGCTGCACGTCACGGTCAACCCGAAGGGCACCCCGGTCGGCGAGCGGGTCGAGGCCGAGGCGTACGTCGCGCAGCACGGCTGGACCGACGGCGGCGCGAACTTCGTCGAGACCAACCCGTCGGCCAGCGGCGGCAAGAACATCGGCTGGACGGCGGCCGGGAACTGGTTGCAGTACCGGCTGGACGTCAAGGAGGCCCGCACGTACACGGTCGAGGTCAGGGCCGCGAACGGGACCGGCGCGGTCGCGACCGATGCTCTGTCGCTGCGGGACGCGTCCGGGGCGGTGCTGGCGAAGGTGTCGGTCCCCGACACCGGCGGCTGGGCGACGTACCAGACCGTGACGGCCGAGATCACCCTGCCGGCGGGTGAGCAGGATCTCACCGTGTTCTGCGAGACCGGCGGATTCAACCTGGACTACCTGCGACTCGCGCCGTGACCGAGTGAACTCGGCGTTGGTGGGGCACTCTGCTGGGGTGCCCTCCAACGACGAGTTCGACCGAGACACCGACTACATCTCCACCCGGATCACCGCGGACGGCCGCGACGGCTTCCCGGTCGAACCGGGGCGCTACCGGCTGGTGGTCGCGCGGGCCTGCCCGTGGGCCAACCGCGCGATCATCGTCCGCCGGCTGCTCGGGCTCGAGGACGTGCTGTCGATCGGCTTCTGCGGCCCGACCCACGACGAGCGGAGCTGGACCTTCGACCTCGACCCGGGTGGGGTCGACCCGGTGCTGAAGATCCCGCGGCTGCAGGACGCGTACTTCAAGCGCGATCCGGAGTACCCGAAGGGGATCACCGTGCCGGCGATCGTGGACGAGCCGACCGGTGCGGTGGTGACCAACGACTTCGCGCAGCTGACGCTGGATCTGTCGACGGAGTGGACTGCCTACCACCGCGAGGGCGCACCCGACCTGTATCCCGAGGCTTTGCGCGGCGAGATCGACGAGGTTGCCCAGCGCATCTACACCGACGTGAACAACGGGGTGTACCAGTGCGGGTTCGCCGGGTCGCAGAAGGCGTACGAGGCGGCGTACGACAAGCTGTTCGAGGCGCTGGACTGGCTGTCGGACCGGCTGCTCGACCAGCGGTACCTGGTCGGGGACTCGATCACCGAGGCCGATGTGCGGTTGTTCACGACGCTGGTGCGCTTCGATCCGGTGTATCACGGGCATTTCAAGTGCAACCGGAACAAGCTGAGCGAGCTGCCGGTGCTGTGGGCCTACGCGCGGGATCTCTTCCAGACGCCGGGGTTCGGTGACACTGTCGACTTCCAGCAGATCAAGGATCACTACTACCTGGTGCACACCTCGATCAACCCGAACCAGATCGTGCCGAAGGGGCCGGAGCTGGCGAACTGGTTGATGCCGCACGGGCGGGAGGCGCTCGGTGGGAGCCCGTTCGGGGACGGGACGGCGCCCGGGCCGGTGCGGGACGGCGAACGCGTCCCCGAGATCTGACCGGCGGCTGTGCCCGCCGATCGCCGGCGGGCCCGGCCCCTTCTGATCAGGTGCCGGGCTTCTGCAGCAGGTAGTCCTCGGCGCGCATCGACGCGGCGGGTTTCACGTCCTCCGGGAGCAGCTCGCGCAGGTCGCGCTCGGTCAGCTTGTCCGGGTCGCGGCGGGCGAGCCGGGTCGCCTGGTTCGAGATCGCTTCCTCGAGCAGGTTCCGGATGAACCGCCCGTTGCCGAAGTTGTGCCCGCGCGGCGCGGGCGGGATCACCTTGCGGACCCGCTTCAGCACCTCGGCCGTGTAGACCATCCCCTGCTGCCGAGCCTGCAGCTCGAAGATGGCCACCAGCTGGTCGGTGTCGTACTCGCTGAACGACAGCAGCTTCGGGAACCGGGACTGCAGCCCGGTGTTCGACTCCATGAACCGCTGCATCTCACGGTGGTAGCCCGCGACGATCACCACGCACTTGTCGCGGTGGTCCTCCATCATCTTCAGGATCGTCGCGACCGCCTCCAGCCCGAAGTCGCCGGGCTGGCCCTCGGGGACCAGCGTGTAGGCCTCGTCGACGAACAGCACGCCGCCGAGCGCCTCGCGGAACTTGCCGGCCGTCAGCGGAGCCGTCGTACCGACGGTCGGGCCGACCAGGTCGGAGCGGTCGACCTCGACGACGTGACCGCTCTCCAGGACGCCGAGCTCCTTGTAGATCCGGGCGAGCAGACGGGCGATCGTCGTCTTCGCCGTACCGGGCTTGCCGACGAACACCATGTGCCGGGCGCGCTCCTGCGCCGGGAGGCCGAACTCCTGGCGGCGCAGGTTGGTCTTGATCTCGGCCACCATCCGGCGGACCGAGTCCTTGACCGACTCCAGCCCGACCAGGGCGTCGAGCTCGGCGAGCGCGCCGGTCTCCTCGGTCACCGGAAGCTCGGGAACGACCAGTTCCGCCGGCGCCGGCTCGACCTCGGGCTCGGGCTTGACCTCGACCTCAGGTTCAGGCTTCGCCGTCCAGGTCACCTGGACCGGCTCCTCGGCCACCACCGGCCGCTGGAAGAACGCCCCCAGGTCCGGCACCTCCGGATCCGGCCACGCCCCGCGCTCCGGTACGCCGGCCAGCTGCACCGACACCCGCGTCGCCGCGGCCGCCCAGGACCGCGCCAGCCCCTCGTGCCCCTCGCGCACCGCCCGGGCCAGCCACGCCGTGTTCCGCGCGAGCCAGCCGTGCCGGTCGAAGCCCTTCTCCAGGTCCGCGATCGCGTACTCGACGTCCCATCCCGCGACGCCGAGGATCTGCCCGACCGCCACCGGCTGCCCGCGCAACCCGACCGCCCGGATCATCCGCGCCAGCAGCTGCGCGAACTCCCGGCTCTCGTCGTCCGCGACCACCGCCGACAGCTTCCCGTGCACGTCCCGCAGCGTGTCCAGCGAGAACCGCAAGGCGGCAGCCGGCCCGCCCAGCTCCGGCAGCACCGCCCGCTCGGCGTCGGTCAGCAGCCCGCTCCGCCAGTACTCCGCGATCGTGTCGTAGTCCGCCGCGACGTGCATCCGGGTTGCGTCACGGTCCGCGAGCACCCGCTCGAACGCCGCCGTAAGCGCCTGCGCGCGAGCCGCCAGCGGAGGCGCCTCGACGAACAGCTCCACGACGTCGCGCGACGCCCGCAGGGCCTGCGCCCGCGCATCCTCGGGAAACCCGCGGGCCCCGGAGACCATCTGCAACGGCCAGTCCGCCTGCGCAACCTGTACGACGTACCCGTCGCCGCCGACCCGCGCCGCCGGCCGGTGGAACTCCCGCGTCAGCACCGCGCCGAGGTCGGCGTACTCACCGCGCAGGACCGGAACCCAGCCCGCCAGCAGCGGCGCCACCTCGTGCACGAACCAGACCGCCGCCGGAGTCCCCTCGACGAAGCCGGCGAACACCCCGGGCCGCAGCGCGCCGGCGTCGTTGCCCCACTCCCGGAGCCGCCCGCGCACACCGTCGACCCAGCCGTCCGGCACCTCCCAGACCTCGTCAACGCCGAGAACGTCGAGCACACGTGGTCTCCGAGAGGTATCAGGCACGAGCAAACCTTAGTCGCCCACCGGCTCCGGAGCGTCCCGGAGCGCGGCTAGCGGGGCAGCTTCGGGTGCCGGTTGACGTCCTTGTAGATCAGGTAGCGGAAGCGCGTCGGGCCGCCGGCGTAGCAAGCCTGGGGGCAGAAGGCGCGCAGCCAGAGGAAGTCGCCTTCCTGGACCTCGACCCAGTCCTTGTTGAGCAGGTAGACGGCCTTGCCCTCCAGCACGTAGATGCCGTGCTCCATCACGTGCGTCTCCGGGAACGGGATCACGCCGCCGGGCTCGAAGGTGACGATGTTCACGTGCATGTCGTGGCGGACGTCGCTCGGGTCGACGAAGCGCTGGGTCTTCCAGCGGCCCTCGGTCCCGGGCATCTCGATGCCCTCGACCTCGGTCTCGTTGGTGACCAGCACCGGCGGTACGTCGAGACCCTCGACGTGCTCGTACGCCTTGCGGAGCAGGTGGAAGCGGGCGACCTGGTCGCTGGTGTTGCGCAGCGTCCAGTCGGTGCCGGGCGGCAGGAACGCGTAGCCTCCGGGGGCCAGGTCGTGCTTCTCCCCCTCCACGGTCAGCACGACGTTGCCCTCGACAACGAACACGACGGCCTCGGCGCCCGGATCGGTCTCCGGCCGGTCGCTGCCGCCACCCGGCGAGACCTCGACGATGTACTGCGAGAAGGTCTCCGCGAAGCCGGACAGCGGCCGGGCCAGCACCCACAGCCGGGTCCCCTCCCAGAACGGCAGCAGGCTGGTGACGATGTCGCGCATCGTGCCGCGCGGCAGGACGGCGTACGCCTCGGTGAAGACCGCGCGGTCGGTGGTCAGCTCGGTCTGGGCGGGGTGTCCGCCGGACGGCGAGTAGTAGCTCATCGTGGGTCTCCTAGGGTCAGCAGCCGGCCGCGTGGGCCGGCGTCGAGGTCGATCGGTGCGCCGCGCAACCACGTCCCGCGGACGACGCCGGCGAGCGGGCGTCCGGCGTACGGGGTGACGGCGTTCTTGTGCTGCAGAGTGGTGGCGTCCACCACGAAGGCGTCGTCGGGGGCGAACACGCTGAAGTCGGCGTCGTGCCCGGGCTCGATCCGGCCCTTCTGGGTCAGCCCGACCTGCGCGGCAGGCGCCGCGCACATCCAGCGCGCGACGTCGGTCACCGTGAACCCGCGGGCGCGGGCCTGTGTCCAGACCGCCGGGAGCGCGACCTGGAGCGACGCGATCCCGCCCCACGCGGTGCCGAAGTCACCGGTGTCGAGGTGCTTGAGGTCGATCGTCGACGGCGAGTGGTCCGAGACGACCAGATCCAGTACGCCGTCGCGCAGCCCCTGCCAGAGCAGCTCGCGGTTCGCCGCCTCGCGGATCGGCGGGCAGCACTTGTACGCCGTACCGCCGGGCGGGATCTCCTCGGCGCAGAAGGTCAGGTAGTGCGGGCAGGTCTCCGCGGTGATCCGGACGCCGTCGCGCTTGGCGTCGGCGAGCAGCGGGAGGACCTCGGCGCTGGAGACGTGCAGGATGTGCACGCGGCAGCCGGTCGTGCGGGCAAGCTGGATGACGCCCGCGACCGCGGCGTTCTCGGCCGCGCGCGGGCGGGAGTGCAGGAAGCCGTCGTACGCGCGTCCGCTCGGGGCGGACTCGATCAGGTGCGCGTCCTCGGCGTGCACGATCAGCAGCCCGTCGAAGGTCGCGATCTCCCGCATCGCGGCCTCGAGCTGCGCCGGGTCGAGCGGCGGGAACTCGTCGACCCCGGAGTGCAGCAGGAAGCACTTGAACCCGAACACCCCGGCGTCGTGCAACGGGCGGAGCTCGGCGACGTTACCGGGGATCGCGCCGCCCCAGAACCCGACGTCGACGGACGCCTGGCGCTCGGCGGTCTTCCGCTTCAGCTCCAGCGCGGCGACGTCGCAGGTGGGCGGGATGCTGTTCAGCGGCATGTCGACGATCGTCGTCACACCACCCGCGGCGGCCGCGCGAGTCGCGCTGGTGAAGCCTTCCCACTCGGTCCGCCCGGGGTCGTTCACGTGCACGTGCGTGTCGACCACGCCCGGCATCAGCACCTCGTCGCCGGCCAGCTCGATGGTCCGCGCGGCGTCCAGCGCGGTCCCGTACGGCGCGACGAGCTTGATCCGCCCGCCCTCGATGCCGACGGCAAGCGCCCGCTCCCCCGCGGCCGTGACCACCCGGCTGCCCTGAACGACAAGCTCCAGCGAGGTCATCCGACGCCCCTCTCAGTCGCTCTCATCGTAGGCCGATCCGCTCCCCGAGCCCGCGCAACAGCGGCACGGGGTCGGCGATGCAGCGGCTCACATCAGGCTGCAGATCGGTCAACGCGTACGCCGCCTCGATCCCGGCCGCCCGCAGGCGGCGTTCGTCCAGCCGGTTGGTCCCACAAACAGCCACCACGGGAACCCCGGCCGCCTGAGCCGCCGAGGCGACACCGGAGACGGCTTTCCCGTGCAGCGTCTGGTCGTCGAGCGCGCCTTCGCCCGTCACCACGAGATCCACCCCGGCGAGCCGCTCGGAGAAACCCACCAGCTCCAGCACCAGCTCGATCCCAGGCACAAGCCGAGCGCCGAGGACAGCAAGAGCCGCAAACCCCACACCCCCGGCAGCCCCGGCACCTGGCACTTCCTTCAGATCAGTACCCACAAGCTCAGCCCAGTGCTCGAGCGCCTTGTCCAGTACTTCGATCTCGTGCGGGCTCGCGCCCTTCTGCGGGCCGTACGTCGCGGCCGCGCCCTTCGGGCCGGTCAGCGGGTTGTCGACGTCGCAGGCGACGACAACCTCCACCCCGTAGAGCCGCTTGTGCACCGACTCAAGGTCCACCGTCGCGACGTCGGCCAGCGCGGCCCCGCCGTCCGCGACCTCGGCGCCGGACGCGTCGAGCAGTCGCGCACCGAGCGCGCGCAGCATCCCCGCTCCCCCGTCGGTGCTCGCGCTCCCGCCGATCCCCAGGATCACGCGGGTCGCTCCGGCCTCGACGGCAGCGGCGATCAGCTCGCCGGTGCCGCGAGTGCCGGCGGTCATCGGAGCGAGCACCCCACCCGGCAACCGGATCAGCCCGGAGGCGTCGGCCAGCTCCACGACCGCCGTCTCACCCCGCCGCGCGAAACCCGTCGGCACCGGCTGCCCGGTGGGCCCAGTTGCCCTCACAGCCAGGAACGAGAATCCCGCGGCAACGGCGGCGGCGAGGGTCCCGTCGCCGCCGTCGGCCACGACGACCCGGTCGACCACAGCGTCCGGCCGCACCCGCCGTACGCCGTCGCTCACCGCCGCGGCGACCTCCGCGCTGGTCAACGTCCCCTTGAACTTGTCCGAGGCAACGAGAACCCGCATCAGCCCACCGGCACGATCGCCGTCGGCGCGTCCTCGGGCCGCTCGGCCGGCGCCTCGAACTCGACCACGCCGTCGATCTCGGTGCCCATCGCAACGTTCGTGACGCGCTCCAGGATCACCTCGACGACGACCGGCACCCGGTGCTCGACCATCAGCTTCTTGGCCTGCTCCAGTGCCGGCAGGATCTCGTCCGGCGCGGACACCCGCAGCGCCTTGCACCCGAGCCCCTCCGCGACCTTCACGTGGTCCACGCCGTACCCGCCGACCTCGGGGCTGTTGATGTTGTCGAAGGACAGCTGCACGCAGTAGTCCATCTCCAGCCCGCGCTGCGCCTGCCGGATCAGCCCGAGGTAGGAGTTGTTCACGACCACGTGGATGTACGGGATCTGGAACTGCGCCCCGACCGCCAGCTCCTCGATCAGGAACTGGAAGTCGTAGTCGCCTGACAGCGCCACCACGGTCGACTCCGGATCCGCCACCGCGACCCCCAGCGTCGCCGGCACGGTCCAGCCGAGCGGCCCGGCCTGTCCCGCGTTGATCCAGTGCCGCGGCCGGTACACGTGCAGCATCTGTGCCGCCTGGATCTGGGACAGCCCGATCGTCGACACGTACCGCGTCTCCGGCCCGAACGCCCGGTTCATCTCTTCGTAGACCCGCTGCGGCTTGATCGGCACCTCGTCGAAGTGCGTCTTGCGCTGCAACGCCGTCCGGCGATCGCGGCACTCCGCGACCCACGCCGAACGATCCTTCAGGCGACCGTCGGCGGCCCACTCCCGAGCGACCTCGACGAAAACCTCCAGAGCGGCCCGCGCGTCGGACACGATCGAGTAGTCCGGCGCGAGCACGCGCCCGATCTGTGTCGGCTCGATGTCCACGTGCACGAACTTCCGGCCCTCGGTGTACGTCGACAGCGACCCGGTGTGCCGGTTCGCCCACCGGTTCCCGATGCCCAGCACGAAGTCCGAGGCCAGCATCGTCGCGTTCCCGTACCGGTGCGACGTCTGCAGCCCGACCATCCCGGCCGCCAGCGCGTGGTCGTCCGGGATCGATCCCCATCCCATCAGCGTCGGCACGACCGGTACGCCGACCAGCTCGGCGAACTCGACCAGCAGCGCGGAGGCGTCGGCGTTGATCACGCCGCCGCCCGACACGATCAGCGGCCGCTCGGACGCGTTCAGCATGGTCAGTGCCTTCTCGGCCTGGGCCCGCGACGCGGCCGGCTGGGTCACCGGCAGCGGCTCGTAGGTGTCGATGTCGAAGTCGATCTCGGCCAGCTGCACGTCGACCGGCAGGTCGATCAGCACGGGACCCGGCCGGCCTTCGCGCATCAGCCAGAACGCCTTCTGGAACGTCCCCGGGACCTGCGCGGCCTCCATCACCGTGACGGCCCACTTCGCGACCGGCTTGGCGATCGCGGCGATGTCGACGGCCTGGAAGTCCTCCTTGTGCAGCTTGGCCACCGGCGCCTGGCCGGTGATGCACAGGATCGGGATCGAGTCGGCGGACGCGGAGTACAGGCCGGTGATCATGTCGGTCCCGGCCGGGCCCGACGTACCGATGCAGACGCCGATGTTTCCCGCGGTGGCCCGGGTGTAGCCCTCGGCCATGTGCGAGGCGGCCTCGACGTGCCGGGCCAGGACGTGCTTGATGCCGCCGTGGTTGCGGATCGCGCTGTAGAACGGGTTGATCGCGGCGCCGGGCAGCCCGAAGGCCTGGGTCGATCCTTCCTTCTCCAGGATCAGGACCGCGGCGTCGACCGCACGCATCCTGGCCATCAGCTCGTCGCCTTCCCGCTCAGGCGCTCGACGCCGCGCAGCAGCGCGGAGTGGTCGAGCTTGCCGTCACCGTTGGCCCGCGCCGACGCGACCAGCTGCGCGACCAGCGCACCGAGCGGTACGACGACGCCCGCCTCGCGGGCGGCCGCGGTCACGATGCCCATGTCCTTGTGGTGCAGGTCGATCCGGAAACCCGGCTCGAACGAGCGGGAGAGCATGTTCTCCTTCTTCTGGTTCAGCACCGCCGAACCGGCCAGCCCGCCGCCGAGCACCTCCAGCGCGGCCTTGGTGTCGACGCCGTACGCCTCCAGGAAGACGACCGCCTCCGACACCGCCTGGATGTTGGCGGCGACGATCAGCTGGTTGGCGGCCTTCACCGTCTGGCCGGCGCCGTTGCCGCCGACGTGCACGACGGTCTTGCCGACCCGGTCGAACAGCGGCTTGGCGGTCTGGAAGTCCTCGGCCTCGCCGCCGACCATGATCGACAGCGCCGCGTTCACCGCGCCGGCCTGACCGCCGGAAACCGGGGCGTCGAGCAACCGGAAGCCGTTCGCGCGGGCCTGCGCGGCCAGCTCGATGGTGACGTCGGGCCGGATGCTGGAGAAGTCGATGACCAGGGCACCGGTCTGCGCGTGCTGGAAGACACCGTCCGGTCCGGCGAGCACCAGCTCGACGTCCGGCGAGTCCGGGACCATCACGCAGACCACGTCGGCGTCCTTGACCGCGTCCGCGATCGACGCGGCGGCCCGGCCGCCCGCCTCGACCAGCGGCTTGGCCGCGTCCATGTCCAGGTTGAACCCGGCGACCTGGTGCCCGGCGTTGGCGAGGTGCACGGCCATCGGGCTGCCCATGATCCCGAGGCCGATGAAGGCGATGTTCGTCATCAGATTCTCCAGTCGAAGCTGTTCAGGGTGGTGGTGGCGGGCTTGTACTCGAGCCCGACCAGGCCGGTGTAGCCACCGGCTTCGAGGGCGCCGAGCTGCGCCTGGAGCGGAAGGGTTCCGGTGCCGGGCTCGTTGCGGCCGGGCGCGTCGGCGATCTGCACGTGCGCGATCCGGTCGATGTGCCGGGCAATCACCTGGTCGACGTCGTCGCCGTTGACCGCGAGGTGGTAGAGATCCGCCAGCAGTCCGATGTTCGGTACGTCGTACGCCGCCTGGACCTTGTCGATCACGGCCAGCGCGTCGGCGGCGGTCAGCAGCGGGTAGCGCGCGGCGCCGCTGACCGGCTCGACCAGGACGACGGCGCCGATCCGCCCGGCGGCCTGGGCCGCGAGGCCGAGGTTCTCGACGGCGAGCTCGTCCTGCTCGGCGGGCTGGGCGTCGTCGACGCGGTTGCCGTACAGCGCGTTGAACGCGCCGCAGCCGAGCCGTTCGCCGATGCCGACCGTGACGTCGATGTTGTCCCGGAACTCCCCGGACCGCTTCGGCCAGGAGACCAGGCCGCGGTCGCCGCCGGGCATGTCGCCGGCGAAGAAGTTGAGCCCGGTCAGCTGGACCCCGGCGTCCTCGACGGCCCGGACCAACGCGTCGATCTCGGCGTCGGCCGGCACCGCCTCGGCGAACGGCCACCAGAACTCGACGGCGCCGAACCCGGCGGTCCGCGCGGCGGCCGGCCGGTCGAGCAGCGGGAGCTCGGTGAACAGGATCGAGCAGTTCACCGTGTAGCGCAGCATCATCAGCCCTTGTCTTCCGCATTGTGGAATATTGTTTCTGTTCTGCGAAAGGACGATAAGTTGCCCGCACCGGCAGCGTCAAGCGCCCCGGGCGCTGTAGGTTTCTCCAAAGGGGCGGGAGGTGATCCACGATGCTGCTGTCCGAACTCTTCGGCGCACCGGAGCTAGGTCTGCGTCTGCTGTACCAGGCGCAGGACGCCTCGGACCGCCCGGTCGGCCGGCTCGTCACCACCGACTTGCTTGAGCCCGGCAACTACCTGAGCGGCGGCGAACTGGTCCTGACCGGTCTGGTCTGGCGCCGCGGTCCCACCGACAGCGAGACCTTCGTGGCGTCGGTCGCCGGACGCGGCGCGACGACGATCCTGGCCGGGAAGGCGCTCTTCGGCACGATCCCGCAGGATCTGGTCGAAGCGTGCCGCCGGCATCAGCTGACGCTGCTCGAGGTGCCGACCGAGGTCGCGTTCGCCGACGTCACCGAGTACGTCGCGGCCGCGTCGGACAGCGGCGCGCGGCTGTCCGCGAGCCTGGTCCGGCAGCGACAGTTGCTCTCGGCGATCGCCTCCGGGCGCAGCCTGGACGAGCTCGCGGCGCAGATCTCCGCCGACATCGGCCACACCTGTCGCGTGATCACGGCGACCGGGCGGCACGTCGTACCGGGGCCGGAGCCGCTCGACGATCTCACGCTCGACGCGGTGACGCGGCGCTTCCTGACCGCGGACCGGACGCCGGCCGTCGCGGACGCGGGCGACGCGGCGTACAGCGTGTTCCCGGTCGGGTCCGGGCTGGGCAACCGGCTGACGGCCTGGCTGCTGGTGATCGAGGGCGACCACTCGACCTGGCCGCGCGACCAGGTCGAGACCGTGCACGAGCTCTGCGCGATCGCCGCCCTCGACCGGGTCCGCCGCGACGAGGGCCGGCTCGCGCTGCGTCCATTGATGGCCGACGCGCTGAGCCTGGTCGAGTCCGGCGGCCCGTTGCCCGAGGTCACCACCCGGCTCCGCCAAGCAGGCGCCCAGCCGGAGCGCCCGCTGGTGGTCGTCGTCGCCGAGCTGCTCACGCCGCAGCCCGCCGATCAGGCACCGCGCGACGCGGGGTCGGCCGAAGTTGCTGTGACTGTCTTCGAAGATGTTGCCGGAACAATCGGACCGGCCACCGTCGCCCCCGGACGCGACGGGCTCCTCATCGGATTGTTGCCTTGGGCACCTGATCTTCCCGTTCTCCTCCGGCGCGCGTTCGGCCGGCTCGCACCCGGCCTCGGCCGCTCCCGCATCGCCGTCGGCATCAGCGGCGAGACCGCCGTCGACGCCCTCGCCGGCGCCCTCGAGGAAGCCCGCTTCGCCCACCGCGTCGCCCGCGCGGGCACCACGCCGATCTCCGTCGTCACCTCCGACCAGGTCGCCTCCCACGTGCTCCTGCTCGCCACCGTCCCGGACGACGTACGGCGGACGTACACGCACCGCGTGCTCGGCCCGATGCTCGAGCACGACCGCAAGACCGGTGGCGAGCTGCTCGCCACCTTGCGCGAGTTCCTCGCCTGCTCCGGTTCCTGGTCCCGGACCGCGGAAGCGATGCACCTGCACGTCAACACGGTCCGGTACCGGATCGAACGCGTAGAGCAACTGACCGGTCGCGATCTGTCCCAGCTGGAGGACAAGATCGACGTGTTCCTGGCGCTCAAGTCGCTCTGAACCACGCCCTTTGGGTGATCGCACAGATCCGGCCCCACCCCGGGGGCCGATCTTCGGAGGTTCGTCGATAGCCCGCGACCACCCGGTGATCGCAAGCTGTCGTGCAGGTCACAATCCGCCGCCGACCCCTTGGAGGGTGTTCGATGAAGGCAGCCCTGCGCCCCCGCCGCCACACCGCTCGTCATCCCGTCGACGAGGTGATGTCCCCCGGGCGGCTCGCCGTCTACGGCACCCAGCACGTGCTCGCGTTCTACGCCGGCGCGGTGATCGTCCCGATCCTGCTGGCGAACTCGATCGGCCTCACCACCGAGCAGTTGGTGCACCTGATCAACGCCGACCTGTTCACCTGCGGCATCGCCTCGATCATCCAGTCCGTCGGGTTCTGGAAGGTCGGCGTCCGGCTCCCGCTGCTGCAGGGTGTCACCTTCACGGCAGTCTCGCCGATGATCGCGATCGGCCTGGCCGCGGGCGGTGGGACCGACGGCCTGCTGGTCATCTACGGCGCCGTCCTGGTCGCCGGTCTCGCGACGTTCTTCATCGCACCGTTCTTCAGCCGGCTGATCCGCTTCTTCCCGCCGGTCGTCACCGGCTCGGTGATCACGATCATCGGGCTGGCGCTGCTGCCGGTCGCCGCCGCGGACGCCACCGGCGGTGCCGGGCCGACCTCGGACCCGACCAGCGGCAAGAACCTCGCGTACGCCCTGGGCACGCTCGCGCTGATCGTGCTGATCCAGCGCGTCTTCAAGGGCTTCATGGCCACCGTCGCGGTCCTGGTCGGCCTGGTCGTCGGCACGCTGGTCGCCTGGGCGCTCGGGGACGCGCACTTCGGCGCCGTCGCCGACTCCGGCTGGGTCGGCGTGACGACTCCCTTCTACTTCGGCTGGCCGCAGTTCTCGGTCGCCGCGATCATCTCGATGGTCGTCGTGATGCTGATCACCGCGGTGGAGACGACTGGTGACGTCTTCGCGACCGGTGAGATCGTCGAGAAGCGGATCGGCCGCGAGGACATCGCCCGGGCGCTGCGCGCCGACGGCCTGGCCACCACGATCGGCGGCGTCTTCAACTCCTTCCCGTACACCTGCTTCGCGGAGAACGTCGGACTGGTCCGGCTGACCCGCGTGAAGAGCCGCTGGGTGGTCGCCGCGGCCGGCGTCATCATGATCATCCTGGGGCTGCTGCCGAAGGCCGGCGCGATCGTGGCCGGCATCCCGCACCCGGTGCTGGGCGGTGCCGCGCTGGCGATGTTCGCCACCGTCGCCGTGGTCGGGTTCCAGACCCTGACCAAGGTCGACTTCCACGACCACCGCAACGTGGTGATCGTCGCGACCAGCGTCGGGCTGGCGATGTACGTGACCGCGCAGCCGCAGGTCGCGCAGGCCGTGCCGGACTGGGCCGAGATCATCTTCGGCAGCGGCATCACGCTGGGCAGCCTGACCGCGATCCTGCTGAACCTGCTCTTCCACCACGTCGGCAAGGACTTCGGTCCGGCCGTCGCCGGCCAGCCGGGCGAGGGCTCGGTCCGGCTGGACCAGGTGAACAAGATGTCGCGCGAGGAGTTCGTCGAGACCTTCGCCGGGCTGTTCCAGGGCCCGCGCTGGATGGTCGAGCGGGCCTGGGACATGCGGCCGTTCGCCGACACGCACGCGCTACGGCGGTCGTTCCAGGAGGCGCTGTTCTCCGGCTCGGTCGAGGAGCAGCGTGAGCTGATCCGCTCGTACCCGCAGCTCGGGTCGCAGCTGGTCGCGGACGGGCTGACCGGTGAGGCGTCGCTGCGGGACCAGGCGACCCGCGGGCTGACCTTCCTGGCCGAGCCCGAGCGCGACGAGCTGTCGTCGATCACCGAGCAGTACGAGGCGCGCTTCGGCTTCCCGCTGGTGATCTCGGTCCGGGACGCCGACTCGTTCAACCGGATCGTCGAGCAGGGCCGCGAACGGCTCGGCAACTGCGAGAACCAGGAGCACGCCGCGGCGTTGCTGGAGATCGCGAAGATCGCCGGCTTCCGCTTCGACGACTTCCTGACCGACGCCAACCCGATCCACAGTGCACGAACCAGCAGGTGGGGCAGCAACTGATGAGTACGACGATCAAGGTCAACGGCAACGATCTCCCGCTGGACGGCGCGAGCGTCCACACCACGGCCCTGGACTGGCTCCGCGACCGCGGACTGACCGGAGCGAAGGAGGGCTGCGCCGAGGGTGAGTGCGGCGCCTGCTCGATCCTGGTCGCCCGGCCGGGCATCGACACCCCGACCGAGTGGACCGCGGTCAACGCCTGCCTGATCCCGGCCGCCGCGCTGGACGGGCAGGAGCTGATCACCGCGGAGGGGGTGGGCAGCAGCGCCGACCTGCACCCGGTCCAGCAGGAGATGGCTGTCCGGGGTGGCTCCCAGTGCGGGTTCTGTACGCCGGGCTTCATCTGCAGCATGGCGGCCGAGTACTACCGGCCGACTCGTTCTTCAACTGAGTGTGAACACGAGCACGGGCCGAACGGGTTCGACCTGCATGCACTCAGTGGGAACTTGTGTCGATGCACCGGCTACCGACCGATTCGGGACGCTGCCTATGCGCTGGGCGATCCGGACGCCAACGACACACTGGCGGCCAGGCGTTCAAGTCCTCCCCCGGCCCCCGTCGCCACCCGGATCGAGTCGGACGGCGCCGAGTTCGTCCGGCCCGCGCGGCTGGACGAAGTACTGGACGTGATCGCCGAGTGCCCCGAGGCCAAGCTCGTCGCCGGCTCGACCGACGCGGGCGTCGAGGTCAACCTGCGCGGCGTCCGCTCCCCGCTCGTGGTCGCCGTCGACCGGCTGACCGAGCTGCGCGAGTTCTCCGTCGGCGACGACGAGATCCGCATCGGCGCCGCTCTGACGCTGACCGAGATCGAGCGGATGCTCGCCGGCCGCGTCCCGCTGCTGGCGCAACTCTTCCCGCAGTTCGCCTCCCGGCTGATCCGCAACGGCGCCACGATCGGCGGCAACCTCGGCACCGCCTCCCCGATCGGCGACACCCCACCGGCGCTGCTCGCGCTCGACGCCTCGCTCGTCCTTACCTCGCGCCGCGGCGAGCGGGTCGTCCCGCTGGCCGACTACTTCACCGGCTACCGGCAGACCCTCAAGGCGCCCGACGAGCTGATCCGCACGATCGTGATCCCGCGCCCGCTGGCCCGGCTGACCGCGTTCCACAAGATCGCCAAGCGCCGCTTCGACGACATCTCCAGCGTGGCCGTCGGCTACGCGTTCGACGTCACCGACGGGCTGATCAGTCAGGCGAGGATCGGCCTCGGCGGCGTCGCCGCGACCCCGTTGCGCGCCACCGCGACCGAGCAGGCACTGATCGGCCGGCCGTGGACCGACCGCACCATCCGCGAAGCGGCCGCCGTACTGGCGACCGAGGGCACTCCGATGGACGACCACCGCGCGAGCGCGTCGTACCGGTCGGCGATGCTCGGCCAGTCGCTGCTCCGCTTCCATGCCCAGCAACCCGACGTCGAGGGGGTCAGCGCATGAGCCAGCTGTCCGAGCGCCCCGCCCAGGCCGTCGTCGGCGTGCCGCTCCCGCACGAGAGCGCCGCGCTGCACGTCACCGGCGAGGCCCTGTACACCGACGACCTGGTCGTCCGGACCCGCGACGTCCTGCACGCCTACCCGGTGCAGTCGCCGCACGCGCACGCCCGGATCGTCGAGCTGCGCGTCAAGCCGGCGTACGACGTACCGGGCGTGGTTCGCGTGCTCACGTCCGAGGACGTCCCGGGCGTGAACGACGCCGGGGTGAAGCACGACGAGCCGCTCTTCCCGAACGAGGAAGTGATGTTCCACGGCCACGCGATCTGCTGGGTGCTCGGCGAGACCCTGGAGGCCGCACGGCTCGGCGCGGCCGCCGTCGAGGTCGAGTACGACGAACTGCCGTCGCTGATCGGCGTCCGCGAAGCGATTGCCGCAGGCAACTTCCAGGGCACCGGCCGGCACCTCGAGCACGGTGACGTCGACGCGGCCTTCGGCACCGCGGCGCACGTGTTCGAGGGCGAGTTCGAGTTCGCCGGCCAGGAGCACTTCTACCTGGAGACGCACGTCGCGCTGGCTCTGGTCGATGAAGGCGGGCAGATCTTCGTGCAGAGCAGCACGCAGCACCCGTCGGAGACGCAGGAGATCGTCGCGCACGTGCTCGGCGTCGCCAGCCACGCGGTCACCGTGCAGTGCCTGCGGATGGGCGGCGGCTTCGGCGGCAAGGAGATGCAGCCGCACGGGTTCGCCGCGATCGCCGCGCTCGGCGCGACGCTGACCGGCCGCCCGGTCCGGCTGCGGCTGAACCGCACCCAGGACGTGACGATGTCCGGCAAGCGGCACGGCTTCCACAGCCGCTGGCGGGTCGGCTTCGACGACGACGGCCACCTGCTCGCGCTCGACGCGACGCTGACCGCCGACGGCGGCTGGAGCCTCGACCTGTCCGAACCCGTGCTGGCGCGCGCGATGTGCCACATCGACAACGCGTACTGGATCCCGAACGTGCGCGTCGACGGGCAGATCGCGAAGACCAACAAGACCTCGCAGACCGCGTTCCGCGGGTTCGGCGGGCCGCAGGGCATGCTCGTGATCGAGGACCTGCTCGGGCGCTGCGCGCCACTGCTCGGGTACGACGCGATGGAGCTGCGGCGGCGCAACCTGTACCAGCCCGGCCACACCACGCCGTACGGGCAGCCGGTGCGGCACGCCGAGCGGCTGGAGGCGTGCTGGAGCGAGGTGCTGCTTGGCGGGGAGATCGCGCAGCGGCAGGCCGAGATCTCGCGATTCAACGCGTCGCATCCGCATCTGAAGCGCGCGATCGCCGCGACGCCCGTCAAGTTCGGGATCTCGTTCAACCTGACCGCGTTCAACCAGGCGGGTGCGCTGGTGCACGTCTACAAGGACGGGTCGGTGCTGATCAACCACGGCGGCACCGAGATGGGTCAGGGACTGCACACGAAGATGCTGCAGGTCGCCGCCACGACGCTCGGCGTACCGCTGGAGCGGGTGCGGCTGGCGCCGACGCGCACCGACAAGGTGCCGAACACGTCGGCGACGGCCGCGAGCTCGGGCGCGGACCTGAACGGCGCCGCGATCAAGAACGCGTGCGAGCAGATCCGTGAGCGGCTCGCGCAGGTCGCCGGTGGGCGGCTCGGGATCGGTGCGCACGACGTGCGGTTCACCGACGGGGTCGTGCGCGGGCTCTCGGGTGACGGCGTGCCGTGGGAGGAGATCGTCAGCGCGGCGTACTTCCAGCGGGTGCAGCTGTGGGCGGCCGGCTTCTACCGGACCGAGGGCCTGCACTGGGACGCCAACGCGATGCACGGCGAGCCGTTCAAGTACTTCGCGTACGGCGTCGCGGCGTCCGAGGTCGAGGTGGACGCGTTCACCGGCAGCTACACGCTGCGCCGGGTCGACATCGTGCACGACGTCGGCGACAGCCTCAGCCCGCTGATCGACATCGGCCAGATCGAGGGCGGTTTCGTCCAGGGCGCCGGGTGGCTGACGCTGGAGGATCTGCGCTGGGACGAGTCGACTGGACCCAATCGCGGGCGGCTCTCGACGCAGGCGGCCAGCACGTACAAGCTGCCGAGCTTCTCGGAGATGCCGCAGGTCTTCAACGTGCATTTGCTGGAGAAGGCGCATGAGGACGGCGCGGTCTACGGCTCGAAGGCGGTTGGTGAGCCGCCGCTGATGCTCGCGTTCTCCGTGCGGGAGGCGCTACGGCAAGCAGCAGCTGCGTTCGGCCCAGAGGGCACGAGCGTCGACCTGCCCTCGCCGGCGACCCCGGAAGCGGTGTACTGGGCGCTCACCGCAGCCCGCTCGTCGCTCCCCGCCGACGCCCTCTCTTTCAACCTGAGCGGAGTGTGAGGACCGCCATGGAGTGGATGCGAGCAGTTCAGCGCCTCCGGGAGCAGCGTCAGCCTGGCGTACTGATGACCGTCCTGTCGGTGCGTGGGCATTCGCCGCGGGAGGCGGGCGCCAAGATGGTCGTCGGCCCTGAACAGACCTGGGCGACCGTTGGTGGCGGCAACCTGGAGATGGTTGCCGTCGACCGCGCTCGGGTGATGATCGCCGAGGGGCTGACCGAGCCCGAGGTGCTGGAGTTCGCGCTGTCCGACAAGGCGCCGTACCAGCAGGCCGTGCAGTGCTGCGGCGGTGAGATGAAGCTGCTGCTCGAGCCGCTGGCCGTCGTACCGTCGGTGGCGATCTTCGGCGTCGGCCACGTCGGCCTCGAGCTGGCGCGGATCCTGGCCCGGCACGACATCGAGCTGCACCTGATCGACTCCCGGCCCGACCAGCTGACGACCGAAAGGTTGTCTGTCCTCGACGACGCCGTCGCCGGCGTGCACGTGCACCAGGTCCCGGTTCTCCCCGAGCTCGTCGTCGGCGAGCTCCCACCGGGCACCCACGTCCTGGTGATGACCCACGACCACGCCGAGGACGCCGCCCTCTGCGACGCCGCGATCCGCAACGAGCAGCTGGCGACGATCGGCCTGATCGGCTCCAGCGCCAAGTGGGTCCGGTTCCAGCGCAAGCTCGCCGAGGACGGCAACCCGCCCGAGGCGATCGCCAGGATCACCACCCCGATCGGTCTGCCGGACCTGCCCGGCAAGGAGCCGGCCACCATCGCCGTCAGCGTGGCGGCCCGGCTGCTCCAGGAATTCAATGCCGAGCGCAACCAAGCGCCGGCCAGAAGTGAGGCACAAGCATGACGCTGTTCCGAGGCACGTTCCTCGACACCCCGGCCAACCCGTTCACCGGCGGCACCCTGCGGGTCGCCACCGACGCCGCGCTGCTGGTGGTGGACGGGGTGATCCAGGCCCGCGGCCCGTACGCCGAGCTGCGCCGCGCGCACCCGGCCGAGCTGGTCGTCGACCTGACCGGTGGACTGGTGCTGCCGGGGTTCGTCGACACGCACGTGCACTTCCCGCAGATCCGCGCCGTCGGCGGGATGGGGATGCCGCTGATGGAGTGGCTGGACAAGTACGCGCTGCCCGAAGAGGCGCGGATGGCCGACCCGGCGTACGCCGGAAGTGTCGCCGACGAGTTCGTCCGCGGTCTCGCGGCCGCCGGGACGACGAGCGCGCTGGTCTTCGGCGCCCACTACGTCGACGCCATGGACACGCTGTTCGCCGCCGCCTCCCGGGTCGGACTGCGGGTCACCAGCGGCCTGGTCGTCAGCGATCGGCTGCTGCGTCCCGACCTGCTGACCACCCCCGACCGCGCGCACGCGGACTCCGTCGCACTCGCTTCGCGCTGGCACGGCGTCGGCCGCAACCGGTACGCCGTGACGCCGCGCTTCTCGCTGTCCTGCACCGACGAGCTGCTCGCCGCCTGCCACGCCGTACTGGACGACGTACCGGACGCCTGGTTCACCTCGCACCTGAACGAGAACGACGCCGAGATCGCCACCGTCGCCGAGCTGTTCGGCGGCAGCGACTACCTGAGCACCTACGACAAGCACGGTCTGGTCGGCCGCCGCAGCGTCTTCGCGCACAACGTGCACCCGACCGACGTCGAGCTGAAGCTGCTCGGGACCAGCGGCGCGACCGTCGCGCACTGCCCGACCAGCAACGCCGCGCTCGGCAGCGGGCTGTTCCCGATCGGCCGGCACCTCGACCACGGCGTACGGGTCGCGCTCGGCTCGGACGTCGGCGCGGGCACCGGTTTCTCGCTGCTCAAGGAGGGGCTGCAGGCGTACTTCTGCCAGCAGCTGCTCGGCGACCACGGCCACCCGCTGACCTCGGCGCACCTGTTGCACCTGGCAACCGCTGCCGGAGCCGAGGCGCTCGGCTTGGACGAGGTCGGTGACCTCAGCGTCGGCAAGCGCTTCGACGCCCAGCTGCTGCGGCCCGCCGACAGCTCGCCGCTGGCCGTCGGCATCACGCACGCCGCCGACGCCGAAGAGGTGCTGGCCCGGATCTTCACGCTCGGCACCCCGGCCGACGTGCGCGCCGTCTGGATCGACGGCGAACTGCTGACCACTGGGGAGAACTGATGGATCTGCCTGCCTTCAACACCGGACCGGCCGACCGGCTGAGACCGATGCTGGCCGCCTGCTGCGACGTCGACCGCTGGGTCGAACGCGTGCTCGCCGGCCGCCCGTACGACGACCTCGCGGCACTGACCGCGGTCGCGAGCCGGACCGCGGAGACGTTCAGCGACGCCGAGGTCGAGAAGGCGCTCGCCGCGCACCCGCGGATCGGCGACCGGGCCAACGGCAACGGCACCGAGGCCGCGTGGTCGCGGGACGAGCAGTCCGGGGTCGGCGACGACGTTTCTGTCCGGGCCTCGCTTGCCGAGGGCAACCGAGCGTACGAGCAACGATTCGGGCGGGTCTTCCTGATCTGCGCGACCGGGCTGTCGGCGGCCGAGATGCTGGCGTCCCTGCGCGAGCGGCTGGGGAACGACGACGCGACCGAGCGGGCCGTCGTACGGGACGAGCTGCGCAAGATCGCCGTGCTCCGGCTGACCAAGGTCGTCGACCAGGAGGTGGGAGTGTGAGCACCGTCAGCACGCACGTCCTCGACACCGCGCTCGGGCGACCGGCCCGCGGCGTACCGGTCCGGCTGTCCCGGATCGGCACCGAGCGCCCGGGCGACCGGGCCGCCGACCTGGTCGTCGAGCTCGGGTCCGGCCGGACCAACGACGACGGCCGCGTCAACGACCTGACCCCGCACGGGCTCGCGCCCGGCACCTACCAGCTCTGGTTCGACGTCGCCGCGTACGCGGCCGCGTCCGGCCAGGAGATCTTCTTCCCCGAGGTCACCGTGACCTTCACGATCACCGACGAGCGGCACCACCACGTCCCGCTGCTGCTCAGCCCGTTCGCCTTTTCCACCTATCGAGGGAGCTGACCCGATGGCGATCCACCTGGGAGCCAACCAGTACGGCAAAGCCGAGAGCCGCGTCGTCCGCATCTACCGTGACACCGCCCGCCACCAGATCCGCGACCTGAACGTCTCCTCCGCGCTGCGCGGCCGCTTCGAGGACGCGCACACCACCGGCGACCAGGCCGAGGTGCTGCCGACCGACACCCAGAAGAACACCGCGTTCGCGTTCGCCAAGGAGAAGGGCGTCGGCGCCATCGAGGACTTCGCGCTGACCCTCGGCGACCACTTCCTCGAGGCGACCCCGGCCGCCGACGGCGCCCGGATCGCCGTCGAGGAGTACCCGTGGGAGCGGATCGTCGCCGACGGGCAGGAACACGACCACTCCTTCGTCCGCTCCGGCAGCGGCGTCCGGTCCACGATCGTCAACGTCGAGGGCCGGGGTGCGGAGCGTACGGCGTACGTGGTGTCGGGCATCCACGACCTGGTGGTGCTGAAGTCGACCGGCTCGGAGTTCCACGGGTTCCGCAAGGACAAGTACACGACGCTGCCGGAGACCGACGACCGGATCCTGGCCACGTCGCTGGTCGCCCGCTGGCGCTACGACCACACCGACGTCGACTGGGACAAGTCGTACGACGGGATCAAGGCGCTGCTGCTCGAGCAGTTCGCGAAGATCCACAGCTACGCGCTGCAGCAGACGCTGTACGGGATGGGCTCGGCCGTGCTGGAGCAGCACCCGGAGGTCGCCGAGATCAAGTTCTCGGCGCCGAACAAGCACCACTTCCTGGTCGACCTGTCGCCGTTCGGGGTCGACAACCCCGGCGAGGTCTTCATCGCCGCCGATCGCCCGTACGGGCTGATCGAGGCGACGGTCGTGCGCGACGACGCCTCCGACGCCGGGAGCGCGTGGCACGCCGTACCGGGGTTCTGCTGAGCTCGATGGCTGAGCGCGGCACTGTGACGACCGTCGTCGACGCGGCGGCGGTCGTCACCCTCGATCCTCACCGGCGGGAGTTCACGACCGGTCATGTAGTTGTCCAAGGCAATCAGATTGTTGCTGTCGGCGACGGTCCGGCACCGGCGTACGAAGGTGCGCGGGTGGTGGACGGGCGGGGGTGCGTGGTCACGCCCGGGTTCGTCAACACGCACCAGCACTTGTATCAGTGGGTGACGCGCGGACTGGTGCCCGATGCCGGGCTGTTCGAGTGGCTGACGACGCTGTACCCCGCGTGGGCGGGGATCGACGAGGAGGCGGTGCATGTCGCCGCGACGGGCGCGCTGGGGCAGCTCGCGCTGACCGGCTGCACGACGGCTTTCGACCACCATTACGTGTTTCCGCGAGATGGTGGGGACTTGCTGGACGCCGAGATCCGCGCCGCCGCAGACGTCGGGCTCCGCTTCCACCCCTCCCGCGGGTCGATGGACCTGAGCGAGAAGGACGGCGGGTTGCCTCCGGACTCAGTTGTGCAGGACCGCGACGAGATCCTCCTAGCCACCGAGTCGGCCATCGACCGCTGGCACGACCCTTCCTTCGGCTCGATGCTCCAGGTCGCCGTCGCGCCGTGCTCGCCGTTCAGCGTCACCCCGGAGCTCCTCCGCGAGGCCGCCTCGCTCGCCCGGACTCGCGGCGTACGGCTGCACACCCACCTGGCCGAAACCACCGACGAATCATCCTGGTGCGCCGACCGCTTCGGCTGCACTCCCGCGGAGTACGCGGAATCCGTCGGCTGGCTCGGCCCCGACGTGTGGTTCGCCCACGGCATCCACTTCACCGACGCCGAGATCAAACAACTCGGCTCGACCGGCACCGGCGTAGCCCACTGCCCGTCGTCGAACGCCCGCCTGGGCGCCGGCATCGCCCGAACCGCCGACCTCCTAGGCGCCGGTGTGCCGGTCGGCCTAGGCGTGGACGGCGCCGCCAGCAACGAAGCCGGCTCCCTGCTGGAAGAACTCCGCCACGCCGTCCTCTTCGCCCGAGCCCGAGGCGGCCCCGAGTCCCTGACCGTCCGAACAGCCCTCGAAATGGCCACCCTGCAAGGCGCCCGCCTCCTGGGCCGCTCCCACGAAATCGGCTCCCTCGAACCAGGCAAACTAGCCGACCTGGCCCTCTGGCGCCTAGACACCCTCCCCCACGCCGGCATCACCGACCCCGTCGCCGCCCTGGTCCTGAGCGCACCCCCACCGCTACAACTCCTCCTCGTCAACGGCCAACCGGTCGTCGAAAACAACCACCTGATCACCGTCGACGAGTCAGCAGTAGCCACCCAGGTCACCCGCACCCAACAAGCGCTACTCACCAAAGCCGGCTGACCACCCCGGCGGGCGGCCACCGTGCCGCCCGCCGACGCCCACCAACCGCCGCCGGCGGACGCCCACCACTCACTAACCCTGCGCACCCCACGGCCGGCACGCTCAGACAAGCCAACCACCCGGCCCGCCGACGAGGTTGGTGAGTGGTGCACGTCCCCCACCGGGGAGCGCCGGCAACGGTCACCACCCACCAACCGCCGCCGGCGGACGCCCACCACGCTCAACCCCCGCCTCCATCCCCCTCAACCACCCGACTTGCACGGTGCTGGGCGACGCCCTGGCCAGCCAGGCAATCGCGCAACCGGGGCCGTCGGCCCGCGCGCCTTCACGCGGACACCCACCACTCACCAACCCTGCGCAGCCCACACCTGGCACGCTCAGACGCGTCCCCCACGCGGCCCGCTTGGGAGGTTGGTCAGTGGTGCACGTCCGTCGACGGCGACGCACGCGCACAGACGCTTGACCGCGGACCGCACGAAGCCGCCCCAGCCCACGGCCTGACGGGCGGCGACAGTCAGCAGGTTGATCGCTCTGGTGATGGCGAGAGCGGCCATCAGGCGCTCCCAGCCAATCACCCAGTGCCGCGCCCGCCAGCCCTCACCCCGGCCACCGAGGGCGCGAGCGCGGCGCAGACGCGGACTCGGCGCCGTGTAGGCGCAGCGCGGGTTCGGGCGCGGGTGCGGCGCAGGCGCGGATGCGGTCTGGGTGCGGGTTCCGGGCAGGGGCAGCGCGCGAGTGTGGGCTCGACGCCGGTGCCTGCTCGAGCTTGGTCCCGGCGCGGATGCTGGCTCGGGCTCGGCGCGGGCGGCGCAGGTCGGCGCGGCCTGCGCACCGGCTCGGGTACGGGCGCGGCGCGGCTACGGGCGTGGGCTCGGCGCGGGCCGGGGTCGCCGCGGGGCATGCGCTCGGCTCCGACGCGGGCACGGGTCGGCGCGGAGCAGCGCGGATCCAGCGCAGCTCGGCGCGGGTGCGAGCGCGGGCTCGGCGCAGGTTCGGGTTCGGGTTCGGGTTCGGGTTCGGCGTGGGCTCTGGGGCACGTGAAGCATTTCTCCGTGCCGATCCGGCCGTCAGGGGTGGGGCGGGGTCAGGCGGGTTGGGGGCGGTTCGCGAGTGTCGCGAGTGTTTTCTGGTCCAAGCCTGTCAGGGCTTCGACCTCTTCCTGGGTGGCGGCGCCGCATTCGGTGGCTCTTAGGACGTAGCTTGCCAGGGCCTTCGCGGTGGCGGGCTCGTCCAGGTAGGCCGAGTCTGACTTGGTGGTGTAGGCCAGTAGACGGGCGGCGGCCTCTGTGAGGCCTTCTCGGTAGAAGGTGTAGGTCGCGGCGTAGCGGGTGGGGAGTTGGGCGGGGTGCATGTCCCAGCCTTGGTAGATGCCTCGTTCTAGGGAGCGGCGGACGAGGCGGGCGTGGAGGTGCCAGGCGGCGTGGACTGCTGCGCGGTCGCCGATCGGGAGGACGTTGGTGGAGCCGTCGGAGATGAAGACGCCGGTTCCGGCGGCGGAGAGTTGCATGATGTTTTTGGCGTGGTCGGCCGCGGGGTGTTCCATGCTTTGGTAGGCCGCAGCAATGCCAAGGGAGGCTGAGTAGTCGTAGGTGCCGTAGTGGAGGCCGGTGACGCGGCCGGTGCCGGCGGTGATCATCAGCGGGATCAGGGCGATGCCGTTGGGGCCGAGGATCGACTGGGGGGTTTCGATCTGGATCTCGAAGCCGAGGCGTGGGAGGGAGTGCGCCTGTTCGACGGCGTCGAGGACCGTCACCATGGCCTCGATCTGTTCTACCGAGGTGACCTTGGCGAGGGTGATGACGAAGCCGTCGGTGACGGCACCGGCGAACTCGCCGAGGAAGAGGTCCAGGGTGCGGATGCTTCGGCGGCGGGTCGATGCCTCCAGGCACCTGATGCGCAGACCGTGGTACGGCGGTGCGGTGCCGGCCCGGACCGTCTCGGCCAGAGCACGAGCAGCGGCGACAGCGGCGGCGTCTTCTTCGTCGTCGGAGCGGTTGCCGTAGCCGTCCTCGAAGTCGATGCGGAGGTCCTCGATCGGTTCGGCGGTGAGCTTCGCGCGGACGTTGTCGTAGACGGCGGAGGTGTCAAAGGACAGCGCCTCGGAGAGCTCGGCGGCAGACCCCGCGGAAGCGTCCAGCGCGGCGACAGCGTCGGCACCCCAAGCTGCGACCGTCCCCACGCCGTACACGTCGGCCGGCACATAGACCGTGTGCACCGGCTGCCGCACTCCCCGATCTCCGGGGTACCGCGTGGTCAGTACGGCGTCGGCCTCGGCCAGGTGTCGGTCGAGCTCGCCGGCCAGGGCGTCGAGGTCAGTCATAGCCACCACCTTAGATCTCCGCGAATTCCGTAATGCGGAGACTATTATCTGCTCTGCGAAACCCACAAGAGCTTGAGCTTCCGGAATCTGGCGCTAGACTTCCGCCATCCGGAAACACCAGGAGGCGTCGTGGCGGAAGTGACGGGCACCGCCCGTTCGGGCAGCGTGCAGTCGATCGAGCGCGCCTTCGGGCTGCTCGAGCTGATGGCCGACGCGGGCGGCATGCTCGGCCTGTCCCAGCTCGCGACCGCCTCGGGTCTCCCGCTGCCGACCATCCACCGCCTGGTCCGCACGCTGGTCGATCTCGGCTACGTCCGCCAGGAGCCGTCGCGGCAGTACGTGCTCGGCCCGAAGCTGATCCGGCTCGGCGAGACCTCGTCGCACATGCTCAGCGTCTGGGCCCGCCCGCACCTGGCCCGCCTGGTCGACGAGCTCGGCGAGTCCGCCAACATGGCGATGCTCGACGGCGACCAGATCGTCTACCTGGCGCAGGTCCAGTCCCGGCACTCGATGCGGATGTTCACCGAGGTCGGCCGCCGCGTCCTGCCGCACTGCACCGCGGTCGGCAAGGCGATCATGTCCCAGCTGCCCGAGCCCGAGGTGCGCGACCTGCTGCAGCGCACCGGGATGCCGAAGCACACCGAGACGACGATCACCGACGTCGGGGAGTTCGCCGCGCAGCTCCGCAAGGCGCAGCAGGACGGGTACGCGACCGACGAGGGCGAGCAGGAGCTCGGGGTCCGGTGCATCGCCGTCCCGGTCCCCGACGTCCCGTCGCGCCTCGCGATGTCGATCTCGGGCCCGGCCGGCCGGATGACCGAGGCCCTGGTGGACCAGGCGATCCCGCTGCTCACGCAGGCCGCCCAGTCCCTGTCCGACGACCTGCGTTAGCGCACCCGCACGATCACGCGCGAGGTCCCCGACCCCTCCTCGACGTCCTCGTGCGCGGCCACGATCTCCTCCAGCCCGTACGCCGCCCGTACGTCGTACCGCAGATCGCCCGCGACCAGCGCGGCGGTGAGATCGCGCGCCGCGAGCTGGTTGGCCTCCTCCGGGAAGTCGTCGTTGCTGATGAACCGGACCGCCACGTTCTTGAACGCGAGCGACCAGTACGGCACCTTCGGCTGCGACTCGCCGGTCGCGTAGGTGTTCACCGAGCCGCCGTACCGCAGCACCTCGGCGGCCAGGTCGATCGTGTGGTCGAAGGCCAGGTCGGCGACCACGTCGATCGCGTCCGGCCCGACCGCATCCACGATCCGGTCCTTCAGATCCGCCCCACTCACGAACACGTGGTCGGCGCCGAGCTTCAGCGCCACCTCGCGCTCGGACTCACGCCGTACGGTCGCCAGAACCGTCGCGCCCGCGCGCCGCGCGGTGGCGAGTGCCGCCCGGCCGACGGCACCGGTCGCGCCGGTGACGAGAACATTGCCCCCGGCCACGTCTCCCCCGGCCAGCACCACCCGGTGCCCGGTGATCCCGGGAATCCCGAGCCCGGCCGCCTGGTCGGCGGCCACCGTGTCAGGAAGTACGACGGCGTGCCCCGACGGCACCACGGTCCACTCGGCCGCCGTACCGCCCGGCCGGTAGGACTGGGCCAGGAACACCCAGACCCGCTCGCCGATCCGGCCGGCCGACACACCGTTGCCCACGGCATCGATCACGCCGACGCCGTCGCCGTGCGGGATCACCCGCGGGAACGCCATCGTCGATCCCCAGTACCCCTGCCGCTTGCCGATGTCCCCGACGTGGATGCCGGAGGCCTCGACCCGGACCCGCACCTCACCCGGCGCGGGCTCGGGGACCGGCAGCTCGCCGACCTGCAGGACGTCGCGCGCGGCGCCCTGCGCGTCGTACCAGGCAGCACGCATGGTGCTCATCGGGCGATCTCGCCCTGGTGCTGCTCGAACCACTGCCGGAACGTCTGCAGCTGCGGGTTCAGCGCGCGGACCTCGTCGAGGTCGCGGGCGTCGCTGAACTGCCGGTGGTTCTCCGCGTAGAACTGGAACATGTTGCCGAACTCAACGGCACCGGGGAAGCCGAACGAGCGGAAGTCGTCCCAGCCGTGCGGCGCGTAGGTGACCGGCTCGCCGAGCACGTCGCTCATCACGTCGACGATCTGCTGGCCGGTCAGCTTGTCGCCGCCGATCGCGATCGTCCGGCCGGTGTACTCGTCGGTGCGGCGGAAGATGCCGAGCGCGGTCCGGCCGATGTCGCCGACCGCGATCGCGTTCAGCGGCGCGTCGTCCATCGGCAGGGTCAGCACCAACTGGTTGTTCTCGTCGCGCACCGGCCCGAGGTCGCTGGTCAGGTTCTCGTAGAACAGCGTCGTCTGCAGGAAAGTGCTCGGTACGCCGGACTGCCGGAACAGCTCGTCGGCCTCGCTCTTGGCGTCGAAGTGCGGCACCTTGTACCGGCCGTCGTCCAGGGTCGGGACGCGGTCGGTGTCACCGAAGTGCGGCCGGGTGTCGACGAGCGTCGACCAGATCACGTGCTCCACGCCGGCGTCGCGCGCGGCCCGGGCCGCGTTGCCGGCCTGCTCGAGCTCCATGTCGGCGGCCGACCGCGCGGCCACCTCGGCCTCGCTGCGCTGGGCGAAGTAGTTCGTCACCACGAACGCGCCGTACACGCCGTCGAAGGCCTTGCGCAGGCTCTCCTCGTCGTCGAGGTCGCCGGTGACGACCTCGGCGCCGGCCGCCGCCAGCTCCAGCGCCTTCGCGCTCTGCGGGTCACGGGCCACCGCCCGGACCGCGAACTCGCCCGTGGAGTCGGCCAGGATCGCCCGGACCAGGCCGCCACCCTGCGCGCCGGTCGCCCCGATGACCGCGATCGTCTTCGTCATATCAGTCCCGCTCCTTGATCGTCACGAATCTTGACTACTTCTGCAGCGTAGGCCGCCGCCCGGAGATAGTCAAATAAAGTGACGATCAAGCGCCATGACGAAATGCGCTAGGCTGGTCGGAAGCTGACGAGAGGAGACGGCGTTGACCACGCGTGCGAAGCAGAGGACCGCGGACCCGGACCTGGGCGTGCTGTCCGGCCGGCTCCTGTTCGCCTTCCAGCGCGAGCTGTTCGCGGAGGTCGCGGCGCAGGGCTTCGACGACCTCAAGCACCGGCACGGCGCCGTGATGGCCTACCTCGAGCCCGACGGCGTCCGCGCGACCGAGCTGTCCCGGCTGTCCGGTCAGCACAAGCAGATCATCGGCACGCTGGTCGACGAGCTCGAAGCCCTCGGGTACCTGGAACGCCGTCCCGACCCCAGCGACCGGCGCGCGAAGCTGGTCTGCCCGACCGAGCGCGGCCTGGCCCAGATGCGGACCGCGGACGCGGTCATCGCCGGGATCGAGGCTGAGCACGCCGAGCGGCTGGGCGCGCAGAACTACCGGCGGTTCAAAGAGACGTTCCTCGACGTCGTCGAGCACCAGCGCCGCCGGCGCGGCCCCCAACCGGAGAGCGACACCGAGGACTAGACGTCGATCCGGGAGCCCATGATGACCACCCGGTCGCGGGGCAGCCCGAAGTACTCGGCGGCGTCCGCGCTGATGTGCGACGTGGCCACGAACAGCCGGCTGCGCCAGCGCGCCATGTCCGGCTTGTCCCCGAGCCGCAGCTCGATCGTCGACAGGAAGTACGACGTGTCGCTCAGGTCCAGCGACGCGACCTCGGCGCTCTGCTCCGCGGCCAGCCGCAGTACGCCCGCGACATCCGGAGTCTGGACGTAGCCGAACCGCGCCGTCACGTGCACGATCCGGTCGTCGTCGAAGCCGAGGTCGTCGATCGTGATCCGCTCGTCGTCCGGCACCGACGGGACCGGCTCGGTCTCGATCGACAGGATCACGACGTTCTCGTGCAGGATGTGGTTGTGCTCGACGTTCGCGCGCATCGCCAGCGGCACGGTGTCCTTGCCGCGGTTCAGGAAGACCGCCGTACCGGGCACTCGCCGCAGCGGCGGCCGCGCGTCGTGCAGCTCGTTGATGAAGGTGGTCAGTGACCCTTCCTGGCGCTCGCGGCGCGCGGTGACCAGCGCCCGGCCGCGCTGCCAGGTGGTGAGCACGGTGAAGACCGTGATGCCGATCAGCAGCGGCAGCCAGGCGCCGTGCACGAGCTTGGTCAGGTTCGCCGCGAGGAACAGCAGCTCGATCGACAGGAACACCGCGCCACCGCCGATCACCACCCACATCGGCTTACCCCACTGCTTGCGGACGATGTAGAAGAACAGCACGGTGTTGATCGTCACCGTCGCGGTGACCGCCATCCCGAACGCGAACGCGAGCGCGGCCGAGGTCTGGAACGCGAAGACCAGCGTCAGCACCGAGATCATCAGCGCCCAGTTGATCCACGGCACGTAGATCTGGCCGATCGTCTTGCTCGACGTGTGCAGGATCCGCAGCCGCGGCAGGTACCCGAGCTGGACCGCCTGACGGGCGACCGAGAACGCTCCGGTGATCACGGCCTGGGACGCGATCACGGTCGCGGCGGTCGCGAGCAGGACCAGCGGGATCCGGCCCCAGTCCGGCACCAGCAGGAAGAACGGGCTGCTCACCGACGCCTGGTCCTTGAGCACCAGGGCGCCCTGGCCGAGGTAGCTGAGGATGCAGGCCGGGAAGACCAGGACCAGCCAGGCCCGGGTGATCGGCGCGCGGCCGAAGTGCCCGAGGTCGGCGTACAGGGCCTCGGCGCCGGTGATCGCGAGCACGACCGCGGCCAGCGCGAAGAACGCGTGCCCGAAGTGGTTGGTCAGGAAGCCGAGCGCGTACGTCGGCGACAGCGCCTCCAGGATCTGCGGGTGCCGGGTGATCCCGCCGATCCCGGCCGCGCCGATGGTGACGAACCAGAGCACCATCACGACGCCGAACGAGCGCCCGATCCGGCCGGTGCCGAGGCGCTGCAGGGTGAACAGCACGACGATGATCGTCGCGGTGATCGGTACGACGTACGAGTCCAGCCCGGGCTCGACGACCTTCAGGCCCTCGACCGCGGACAGCACCGAGATGGCCGGCGTGATCATCGAGTCGCCGAAGAACAGCGACGCGCCGAAGATGCCGAGCCCGGCCAGGATCACCTTGGTCCGCCGGGTGCCGTTGGTGCCGTGGCTGCGGATCAGCGTGATCAGGGCCAGGATGCCGCCCTCGCCGTGGTTGTCGGCGCGCAGCACGAGCAGCACGTACTTGATCGTCACGATGATCGTGACCGCCCAGAAGATCAGCGACACGATCCCGAACACGCTGTCGGCCGAGACCGGTACCGGGTGCGGGTCACCGGGGTTGAACACGGTCTGGATGGTGTAGATCGGGCTGGTCCCGATGTCGCCGAAGACGACGCCGAGGGCGCCGATGGTCAGCAGGGTCCGGGACTGCACGCGGCCGTCCGCGTGGTCGGCGCTCATCGCGTCAGCCTGTTCACGGGCGCATTGAACCACCGCGACCTGTCCGAGGGACCGATCACACTCACCCGGCGCTGTGAGAATTCTGTGAGAAAGTGGTGACGCAGTGGTTCGGCCCGGTCGCCAGTCGGGTCGTCGTAAGAGGGAACCCGGTGGAAATCCGGGACTGCCCCGCAGCGGTGAGTGGGAACGACCGCCGTCATCAGCACTGGACCGGAGGACCGGTCTGGGAAGCGACGGCCAGTAGGTGCCTGGGACCAGGCGTGCCCGCGAGTCCGAAGACCTGCCCCTGCCCGCCGTGCGTCGTCGTCCGGCGGTGACCGCGTGACCTCGTGGGAAGGTCGGCCGTGCGCGCACCGTCGCGCCTGCCCGTCGTTCTCCTGGGGTCCGGGGTCTTCGAGACTGCCTCGCCAAGGAGAGACACTTGAACACCCAGTCAGCAGCACGCTCCACCGTGTCCGGCTACCCGCGTCAGGGCCCGAACCGGGAGCTGAAGAAGGCGATCGAGGGCTACTGGAAGGGCACGGTCAGCGCCGACGCCCTCCGGCAGACCGCCGCGGACCTGCGCAGGGCCAACTGGCAGCAGCTCGCGGCCGACGGCATCGACGAGGTCCCGACCGGTGACTTCTCGTACTACGACCACGTGCTGGACACCTCGGTCCTGCTCGGCGCGATCCCCGAGCGGCACCGCGCGGCCGTCGCGGCGGACCCGCTGGACGGCTACTTCGCGATGGCCCGCGGCACCCAGGAGGTCGCGCCGCTGGAGATGACGAAGTGGTTCGACACCAACTACCACTACCTGGTCCCCGAGCTCGGCCCGGACACCACGTTCGCCGCCGACACCGGCAAGCAGGTCGGCGAGCTGCGGGAGGCGATCGCGCTCGGCCTGACCGCCCGCCCGGTCCTCGTCGGCCCGATCACCTACCTGCTGCTGGCCAAGCCGGCGCCGGGCGTCGACGAGCACTTCGAGCCGCTGTCGCTGCTCGACAAGCTCCTCCCCGTGTACGCCGAGGTGCTCGCCGACCTCCGCACCGCCGGCGCGGGCTGGGTGCAGCTGGACGAGCCGGCGCTGGTCCAGGACCGCTCGGCCGACGAGCTCGACCTCACCGCGCGTGCGTACGCCGTACTGGGTGAGCTGACCGACCGGCCGCGGCTGCTCGTCGCGTCGTACTTCGACCGGCTCGGCCAGGCGCTGCCGGTGCTGGCCAAGTCGCCGGTCGAGGGGCTCGCGATCGACTTCACCGGTCCCGCCGAGGGCAACCTCGACGACCTGGTCGCCGCCTCCGAGGTGCGCTCCAAGCGACTCGTCGCGGGTGTCGTCAACGGCCGCAACATCTGGATCAACGACCTGACCAAGTCGCTGGCCACCCTGAACCGGCTGCGCACGCTGGCCGGTCAGGTCGACGTCGGCGCGTCCTGCTCGCTCCTGCACGTCCCGTACGACGTGAGCGCCGAGGACGGGATCGCGCCGGAGGTCGCGAGCTGGCTCGCGTTCGCGCGCCAGAAGTCCGCCGAGATCGCCACGCTGACACTCGGCTACAGCGAGGGCGCCGAGGCGATCGCCGATCAGCTGGCGGCGAACCAGGCCGCGCTGGAGTCGCGGCGTGCGTCGGCGCTGACCAACAACCCGTCCGTCCGCGCGCGGGTCGCCGGGATCACCCCGTCCGACAGCAAGCGGGCGACGCCGTACGCCGAACGCAGCGCCGCCCAGCAGGCCCGGCTCGGGCTCCCCCTGCTCCCGACCACGACCGTCGGCTCGTTCCCGCAGACCACCGAGCTCCGCACGGCCCGCGCCGACCTGCGCGCCGGACGGATCGACGCGACCCAGTACGACGAGCGGATCGGCGCCGAGATCCAGGAGGTGCTCGCGTTCCAGGAGAAGGCCGGCCTGGACGTGCTCGTGCACGGCGAGCCCGAGCGCAACGACATGGTCCAGTACTTCGCCGAGCAGCTCGACGGGTACCTGGCCACGCAGCACGGCTGGGTCCAGTCGTACGGCACCCGGTACGTGCGGCCGCCGGTGCTCGTCGGCGACATCTCCCGGCCCGAGCCGATGACCGTTCGCTGGTGGGCGTACGCGCAGCTGCAGACCGAGCGGCCGGTGAAGGGGATGCTGACCGGGCCGGTGACGATGCTCGCCTGGTCGTTCGTCCGCGACGACCAGCCGCGCAGCGAGACCGCGCGGCAGGTCGCACTGGCACTGCGGGACGAGGTGAACGATCTCGAGGCGGCCGGTGCCGCGGTGATCCAGGTCGACGAGCCGGCGCTGCGGGAGACGCTGCCGCTGCGGCAGGCCGACCGAGCGGCGTACCTGGCGTGGGGCACGGAGGCGTTCCGGCTGACGACGAGCGGCGTACGCGCGGACACGCAGATCCACACGCACATGTGTTACGTGGAGTTCGGCGACATCCTGAACGCGCTGGACGAGATGGAGGCCGACGTCGCCAGCCTGGAGGCGGCCCGCTCGCACATGCAGGTCGCGCACGAGCTCGGCGACGCCGGGTACCCGCGCGGGGTCGGGCCGGGCGTGTACGACATCCACTCGCCGCGGGTGCCCGGTACGCCGGAAGTCGTGTCGCTGCTGCGGAAGGGCCTGGCCGCGATCCCGGCCGAGCGGCTCTGGGTGAATCCGGACTGCGGGCTGAAGACGCGCGGGTGGCCGGAAGTGCGTGACTCGCTGGACAACCTGGTCGGTGCCGCGCGGGATGTCCGCGCCCAGCTCGGCTGATCTCGGTAGCAGGTAGTACAGGATATGCTCTCCTGTACTACCTGTTACTTCATTGAACGAAGGGGCGATCTGTGACCGATCCGGTGATGCTGGAAGAGCAGTTCGGCGCGCACAACTACCACCCGCTGCCGGTCACGATCGCCACCGCCGACGGCGCCTGGGTGACCGACACCGCCGGGCAGCGGTACCTGGACTGCCTGGCCGGCTACTCGGCGCTGAACTTCGGGCACCGGCACCCGGCGCTGATCGCCGCCGCCACCGAGCAGCTCGGCCGGGTCACGCTGACCAGCCGGGCGTTCCACCACGACCAGCTCGGCCCGTTCTGCGCCGAGCTGGCCGCGCTCGCGGGCAAGGACGCGGTGCTGCCGATGAACTCGGGCGCCGAGGCGGTCGAGACCGCGCTCAAGCTGGCGCGCCGCTGGGGCTACCTGGTCAAGGGCGTCCCGGACGGTAAGGCCACGATCATCGTTGCTGATGGCAACTTCCATGGCCGGACCATCAGCATCATCAGCTTCTCCGGCGACGCCGTCGCGCACGACAACTACGGGCCGTACACGCCGGGCTTCCGCTCCGTCCCGTACGGCGACGCGGCCGCGCTGGAGGCGGCGATCGACGAGACGACCGTCGCGGTGCTGCTCGAGCCGGTGCAGGGCGAGGCGGGGGTGATCGTGCCACCTCCCGGCTACCTCGCCGCCGTCCGGGAAGCCTGCACGGCGAACAACGTGCTGATGATCGCCGACGAGATCCAGTCCGGGCTCGGCCGGGCCGGCGCGACGTTCGCGTCGCAGCGGGCGGGCGTCGTACCGGACGTGTACATCCTCGGGAAGGCGCTCGGCGGCGGGATCGTCGCGCTGTCGGCGGTGGTGACCGATCGGGCGATCATGGACGTGATCACGCCGGGAACGCACGGCAGCACCTTCGGCGGCAACCCGTTGGCTGCCGCGGTCGGGCGGGCGGTGGTGAAGCTGCTGGAGCCGGGTGAGCTGCAGCAGCACGCGCTCACGCTCGAAGGGGAGCTGCGCGATCGGCTGGAGCCGCTGCAGGCTCACGGGCTGGTGGGGCTTCGGATCCACGGGCTGTGGGCGGGGGTCGACCTCGATCCGGCGCTCGGCACCGGGCGTGATCTGTGCGAAAGGCTCGCGGAGCACGGCGTACTGGCGAAGGACACCCACGGATCGACCATCCGCCTGTCCCCGCCGCTGACCGTCACCACGACGACCTTGGACTGGCTCACCGAACGCTTCACCCTCGCGCTGAAGTCGCTCGCCGCCTGACCTGGAGGCTCCGGGCCCGCCCGGAGCCTCCTTTTCCACATCTCCGTGCTGGGTACCGGTTGCTCATGACATCCCGACGGAGCACGGCCCTCCCGGCAAGCCTCCTCGCCGCTGCACTCCTGGTCTGCAGCCTGACCCTGGTCACCGCGGCGAGCGCTCAGGCCGCGGACTCGCCGACGCCCTCCATCGGCGCGACCGCTTCCCCGGGCGCGAACCCACCCGGCTCCGCCGACGGCGACACCAGCGACTGGACCGGCACCAAGTGGCTCTACCTGGGCCTGGTCATCCCGTTCCTGTTCGTCGGCGGTGTCGTCCTGGCCAAACGCCGCTCCCGCGCCCAGAGCGACCACTCCCCCGATCCCCCGTCGCCGCGGGTGAACTGACGCTGCACAAGTTTCGTACTGCGCGCACAACTTCGGGGTACCGGGCGGAGGACAGCGAATCCGCCGAACCGAAGAGGTGTGCGTCACCGATGACCGAACAGCCCGATCCCGTGACCAAGGTCGCCGAACTGGTCGACCGTGCGAAGATCTCGATGCTGACCACGATGACGCTCGACGGCCGCCACGTGGCCCGGCCGATGGCCGTCCAGGAGGTCGAGTTCGACGGGGACCTGTGGTTCTTCGCCGCCTCGGACTCCGCGAAGGTGGCCGACGTCTTGGCCCACCCGCAGGTCAACGTCAGCTTCTCCAACGACAAGGCGAGCGAGTGGACGTCGATCGCCGGTACGGCGTCGGTCGTGGAGGACCGCCGGAAGGCGGAGGAGCTCTGGTCGCCGCAACTGAAGACCTGGTTCCCGGACGGGCTGGACACGCCTGAGCTGGTGCTGATCAAGGTCCGCGCCGAGAGCGCGGAGTACTGGGACGCGCCGAGCAGCAAGGTGGTCCAGGTGCTCGGCGCCGCTCGTGCGCTGGTGACCCGGAACCCCGACAAGTTCCCGGCCGAGAACGAGACCGTCGACCTCACCTGACGTCCGGACCACCTCCCGGGCAGCCGCCGCCGGCACCCTCATCCCCCTCGCCGGCGGCGGCCCGACCGTCAGGAAGCCATCACTTGTACGGCCCGCTCCCAGACCCGGTGCAGGCCCACCGCGTTCAGCAGCTCGGTGGTGAACGGCTTGGCCGGGCTCTCGCCCAGCACGATCCCCGGCGCTCCGGTGTCGATCCCGGCCGCGGCGAGCACCTGGTCGCCGTCGCCCCACGCGCCGATCACCTTGCAGTGCCGGAACAGTTCCCCGAGCAGGATCGACAGCTTGATGTCGCTGAAGTCGGGGATGCCTCCGGCAACCACCAGCGCGTCGTACTCGATCGAGCGGGTGGTGAGCAGCGTGCGCTCGACGATGTGCTCCGAGCGGCCCTTCTTGAGCGTCCCGCCGATCGGCGCGAGCAAACGCAGTACGGCGCCCTGCGCCTCGACCGCCCGCCGCAGCTTGGTCACGCCGGCCAGATCGGCGCCCGGCCCGGCGAACACCCCGATCACCCGCCCGGTGATCGGCCCCGGCTCGGCCGGCACCTGCGACAGCGCCGGCGACGGCTCCACCTCGACCGGCGCACCCGACGGCGCCGGCAGCCCGAGCCCCTCGGCGACGGCCGCGCACAGCTCGGCGTCGACGTTCGCCAGGACGCCGAGCATCCGCTCGCGGATCGGCTGCTCGTAGCACTTGCCGAGCTCGAAGGTGAACGCCTCCACGATGTGCACCCGCTCGACCTCGGTCATGCTCGCCCAGAACAGCGTCGCCTGGGAGAAGTGGTCGCCGAACGACACCGGGCTCTCCCGCACCGCCCGGCCCTCGATCTCCCGCGGCACCTGGACGTACCCGCCCTCGCGCTCGCGCGCGGGCCGCGGGGACGCGTCGATGCTGTTCGGCAGGTACGGCGAGACGCCCTGGTGGACGGCGGTCTGGTGCATCCCGTCGCGCAGGTTGTCGTTCACCGCGGCGTGCGGGCAGTTGATCGGCAGCTGGGTGAAGTTCGGGCCGCCGAGCCTGGTCAGCTGGGTGTCGAGGTACGAGAACAACCGGGCCTGCATCAACGGATCGTTGGTCACCTCGATGCCCGGCACCAGGGTTCCGGTGTGGAACGCGACCTGCTCGGTCTCGGCGAAGTAGTTGGTCGGGTTCCGGTCCAGTGTCAGCTTGCCGACCAGCTGCACCTCGGCCAGCTCCTCGGGCACGAGCTTCGTCGGGTCGAGCAGGTCGATCCCCTCGAACGTCTCGTCGGCGGAGTCGGGGAACAGCTGCAGCCCCAGCTCGAACTCCAGCGGCGCACCGGCCTCGATCCCGTCGGCCATGTCACGGCGGTGGAAGTCCGGGTCGGCCCCGGCCGCGAGCTGCGCCTCCTCCCAGACCAGCGAGTGCACGCCGGCCACCGGCTTCCAGTGGAACTTGGCCAGCGCGGTCGCGCCGTCGCCGTTCACCAGCCGGAAGGTGTGGACGCCGAAGCCCTCCATCGTCCGGTAGGAGCGCGGGATGCCGCGGTCCGACATCGCCCACATCACGTGGTGGGTCGCCTCGGTGTGCAGCGACACGAAGTCCCAGAAGGTGTCGTGCGCCGACTGCGCCTGCGGGATCTCGCGGTCCGGGTGCGGTTTGCCGGCGTGGATGATGTCGGGGAACTTGATCCCGTCCTGGATGAAGAACACCGGCATGTTGTTGCCGACGAGATCGAAGTTGCCCTCGTCGGTGTAGAACTTCACCGCGAACCCGCGGACGTCCCGCACGGTGTCGGCGGACCCGCGCGACCCGAGCACGGTCGAGAACCGCACGAACACCGGCGTCTCCCGGCCCGCCTGCAGGAAGCCGGCCTTGGTCGCCGCGGTCGCGTTCCCGTACGCCGTGAACGTCCCGTGCGCGGCCGCGCCGCGCGCGTGCACGACCCGCTCCGGGATCCGCTCGTGGTCGAAGTGGGTGATCTTCTCCCGCAGGTGGAAGTCCTCGAGCAGCGTCGGCCCGCGCGAGCCGGCTTTGAGCGAGTGGTCGGTGTCCGGTAGCCGCACGCCCTGGGCCGTGGTCAGGTAGTTGCCGGACTGCGCCCGAGCTTCCTGCCTGCCGGCCGCCCGCGTCGTGTTCGCGCTTCGCGCCTTCCGGCCCGTCGGGCCGGCGGCTTGCGGGGCTGCTTGGTCGGCTTTGCGTTTCGGGGGCACGGCGTCTCCTCAACTGGCTGGCTCGGACGCGTCCCGGTACCCCGGCGCAATCAGCCCGGCCAGCAGATCAGCGAGCCCGCCCTGGGCCCGGCCGACCACGCGCGCACTCGTCCGGACGGTCAGATCCAGCGGCTGCCGTACGGCGAACCCGGCCGCGACCAGCCGGAACCACAGATCCCTGTCCTCGCCGGTCCCGATCGGGCGGTAACCACCGACCGCGAGGAACGCACTCCCCCGGACACCGAAGTTCGCGCCGTGCACGTGGTCGTGGCTCACCGGGCGGATGCCGGCGGCAACCACTCCCGCGTAGCGTTCCCGCAGTACGGCGGTCAAGTGCACCGCCGGCTGCAGCTCGACCAGCCCGGTGACCGCGTCGGCACCTTCGTCGGCGTGCGCCAGTTGCTTGTGGGCCCAGTCGGCCGGCACCTGGGTGTCCGCGTCCGTTCCCAGCAGCCACACGGCCTCGGCATCACCGAATGCGGCGAGCACCGTCCTGGCGCCGAGATCCCGTACCTCGCCGAGCGACAACCTTCCGCCGTTCTCGATGATGGTTGCCCCCGGCATCGTCTCCCGCACGACCTGGACCGTCGTGTCGCCGCACCGGTCGGCGACCACGCACACCATCACCGGGCGATCGATCCCCTCCAGCGCCACCGCGAGCGACCGCAGACAAGCCCCGATCACCAGCTCCTCGTCATGCGCCGGAATCACCACCCCGACCGCCGCGATCATCGGCGGCGCAGCACGTGCAGCACGAACTCGTCCTCCACGTGCTCGACCAGCACCTCCAGCTCCTCCCGCGTCGTGAGCATCCGATGCGCCGCGTCCCCGTCGCGCGGAGCCTCCGGCGCCCACGGCCGCCAGTGCACCGCGACCACGTCCCCGCCCGGCTCCAGCGCATTCACGACCCCGTCGAGCGTCGCCGTCAGCGCCTCGTCGTCGAGGTAGTAGAGGATCTCGCTCAGCACGATCAGATCGGCCGCCCGCAGGATGCCCGGCAGCGCATCGACCACCACCTCAGCCCCCGGCGCAGCCCGGCGCGCCCGCTCGACTGCCTCAGGAACGGGATCGAACGCGAACACCTCGTCAGCCCGCGCCACCAGCTCTCGTGTCAGCTCGCCGACGCCGCAGGCCGGCTCCACCGCGCGCTGGTACCGCTCGTTGGGCAACGCCGCGAGCAGTACCGCCCGCTTCCGCCGCTCGTACCAGCTGTCGGCGGTGTGCCAGGGGTCTTCGGCCTGCTGGTACAGGTGCGCGAACCGCTCCACGGGCGCTGAGCCTCGCGGGGGCTCCCGGAACAGGACCTCGAAGCTGCGCCCGAAGTGCGTCAGCATCAGCGGATCGACGATCGGTTCCTCGCCGTTCGGGCCTGGCACGAGCTGGGAGGCGAACGCGGCGAGTGCCTTCTGCTTTCCGTCCTGCAACTGCTCGCCCAGCGGCACCCGAACGGCCCGCTCCCACGGCGGCTGCTCAGCGGTCTTCTCGTCGGACGGCTTCATCCAGTGCCACATCCAGACCGGGTACGACCAGCGGTGCGCCTCCACCGGCGCCGCGGCGAGACCGGCTCGGCCGACCGCGGCGTGGTCAGGATGCGGATCGCCCGGCCAGGGCAGCAGCACACAGTCCGCTCCTTGCAGCAGCCAGACCAACCGCTCGCGCAACTCCTCCTCACGTTCGGCCAGACCGGAGTCGGGCAGACCGAGAAACACCACCTCGACCTTGCCCGACCCGAGGATCTCCATCGCCGCCGCCAACTCCTCGCGACGCCGTACCGCCAACTCAGCCCTGGCTTCCGCCCCGAGCGCAGGGAACGCAGCCTCGCCATCGCTCGCCACGATCACCGTGACCTCTGCCCCGGCCGCGTGCAGCGCCTGGACCGTCCCGCCGACCCCGAGCGTCTCGTCGTCCGGATGCGCGGCCAGTACGACGACCCGCCGCGGCGCCGCCACGTCGAACTCGGGCAGCTCCCGCGCCGCGAAGAACTCCACCCACTCGTGCTCGCCGGTCAGCGCCCGAGCAGCCTCGCCCTCGCCGGTCGGCCTCACGCGCTCGCCTCCAGAAACCGCCGCCCGAGCGCGGCGTAGTCCCGCTCGGCGTGGTGCTGGCGCACGTACACCTGCAGATCAGCGAACGCCTGCGCGAACGCTCGGTCACGCGAGAGCGGCGTCGGCCCGACGATCCGCGGCACGCGGTCGGCGACCGCCCGGGCGGTCTGCTCGGCGCTCGCCCTCAGCAACCAGATCTGCATTGTGACGCCGTCACCTGCGTCGATCGCCGCAGCAGTCAGCTTCAACAGCCCCGCGGTCGCCGCGAGCGAGGTCTGCAGCTCGCCCAGGTGCGCGAGCTGATGCTCGTCGGCGCCCTTGCCGGCCTTCAGATAGTCGATCGTACGATCCACCAGACCGAGCGCCCCGCCGTACCAAACGGCAGCGACCCCACCGCCACCCCACCAGAAACCGGGCCGGCTCGTGTAGAACCCCCGCGATCCAATCCGGTTGCCCACCGCAACGTCCTCGAAGACGACGTCCGGACTGTCCGAGGCGTCCATCCCCACCGCTTGCCAGGTATCCGCGACCCGCACGATGCCGGGCTGATCGAGCGGTACGTCGTACATTCTGCTCTCGCCGTCGTCATCCAGCGCGACCACCAGCGCCCGATCCAGCGAGTGCGCCCCCGAGCAGAACCGTACGGTCCCGGACAGCTTCCCATCACGCACCATCGCGCCGGTCCCACCGGACCGCGCGGCCCAGACGCCGTACAGCGCCTCCTTCTCCGGCTCCACGCCGGCCTGCCGAAGAATCGAGGTCGCGTCGGTGTGGCCTTCCGCCAGCCGAGCCAGCGCCAGGTCGGTCCGCCCGAGCTCGGTCAACGCCCGCCACCGCTCGCTCGTCTGTCCTGCACCCGGCAGGGGCAGCTCCAAGCACCCACTGTCCGCGAGGTCGCGCAACCCGTCCGCCACCGACCCAGCAGACCGCCAACCACCCATCAAGTCACCCATGCCGGGCCGGTACCCCGGCTCAACGCCGGCGCACTCTGTTGTGAAGAATCGCGGCGCGGGCCGCGTTCGAGCCGCAGGCTCCGTGGACTCCGCCACCGGGGTGGGCTGACGCGGAGGCCAGGAACAGCCCCTTCACCGGTGTTTCGGCGCGGGCCAGCCCCGGGATCGGTCGGAACACCAACTGCTGGTGCAGCGCCGCGGTGCCTCCGTTGACCGCTCCGCCGACCAGGTTCGCGTCGCGGGACTCCAAGTCGCGCGGCGACATCACCCGACGCTGCGTGATGTGGCTCGTGAAGCCCGGTGCCGCTTGCTCGACCTTGGACTGGACGTGGTCGGCGAAGCGTGCGGTTTCGGCTGGGGTCCAGTCGCCGGTGTACGGGCCGTTGCCGCGGATTTCCTGGGGGACGTGGGTGTAGGCCCAGGCCGACTCGGTGCCGGCCGGCGAACGCGTGGGGTCGGCGGTGGTCATCTGGCCCATCAGGAGGAACGGGTTGTCGGGGACGCGGCCGGCCGCGAGTTGGGCTGCTGAGAGGGTCAGGGAGTCGACGGAGTCCGCCAGATGTACGGTCCCCGGGGACTTCGACGGGGTTTCGCGCCACGGGATGGGGGCGTCGAGGGCCCAGTCGACCTTGATCGTGCCGGGGTCCCACTCGAAGCCTCGCATCGCCCGCGTGACGCGCGAAGGCACAACCGCATCCGGCAGCAGGTCGCCGTACAGCGCCGGTGCCGACACATCAGCGAGCACCGCACGCCGTACGCCCAGGAACTCGTCCGCAGTCCGTACGCCGACCGCCCGCCCGCCGTGGACCTCGACGCCGACGACCCGCTCCCCGCACCGAATCACCCCGCCGCGCGCCACGAACCGCCGAGCCAGCGCGAGCGTCAACTGCCCGGCCCCACCCCGCGGCACGGGATAACCGAACTGCTGCCCGAGCATCACCAGCAACCAGCCCATCAGCCCCGACCCGGCCGATTCAGGGCTGATGTCCGCGTGCTGCGCGTTGGTTGCCAGCAGCATCTTCGCCGCATCCCCGTGGAACGTCCGATCGCCCAGCGACCGCACCGACGAAGCCAGCAGCCGGATCCGCTCCATCCCCCGCCGCCCGACCAGGTGCCGGACCAGCGCCGCCCCCGACCGCACCGGCGGGAACGGATCGAGCAGCAGCCCGATCATCCCGCGCTCGATCCGCCGCCAGTCGTCGTACATCTCCAGCCAGCTCTCGCCGTCGCCCGGTGCCATTTTGTCGAGCTCGTCAGCGGTCTCGAAGGGGTCGTTGTGCACGATCGCCCAGCCGCCGTCGGTCATCGGGTTGCCGACCGGCGCCGGCGCGTTCGACCACTCCAGGCCGAACTCGTCCAGCCCGAGCGCGCGGATCGTCGGCGACACCGCGGCCAGCGGGTAGAACGAGCTGAAGGTGTCGTGCACGAACCCGTCGGCGACGTCCTCGGCGCTGCGGACGGCGCCGCCGATCTGCGCGTTCGCCTCGAGCAGCAGCACCTCCCAGCCCTGGTCGGCGAGCAGGTTGGCCGCGACCAGCCCGTTCGGGCCGCCGCCGATCACGATCGCGTCGGTCATGGGCGCCCGGTGTCCAGATCCGGTCAGGTCATGCGCGATGGGTACTGGCAGGGGTATGAGCGAGAACGAGTGCCTGATCCACGCGTCCGTCGAGGACGTCTTCGCGGTGCTGACCGACGGCTGGTCGTACGCCGGGTGGGTGGTCGGCGCGTCCCGCGTGCGGGACGTGGAGGAGGGCTGGCCGCAGCCCGGGTTCAGCATCCACCACTCGGTCGGGAGCTGGCCGCTGCTGATCGACGACACCACGACGGTCGAGGAGTACATCCCGTCGATGTTGCTGCGGCTGCGGGTGCGGGCGTGGCCGACCGGTGAGGGCCGGGTCGAGTTCGAGGCGACGGAGAAGGACGGCGGCTGCCACCTGGTGATGCGCGAGCACGCCGTGAAGGGCCCGGCCGCGCTGATCCCGCAGGCGGTGCTCGACCCGGTGCTGAGCCTGCGCAACACCGAGACGCTACGCCGGCTGCGGCTGATCGCGGAGGGGCGCGAGACGTGATCGTCGTCGTCACCGGGGCGTCGAGCGGGATCGGCCGGGCGGCCGCTCTCGCGCTGGCCGCTCGCGGCGACACCGTCGTACTGGCCGGGCGGTCGCGGACCAGCCTGGACCGGATCGCCACCGAGTGCCGCGACGCCGGCGGGGACGCGGTGGTCGCGCCGACCGACGTGTCGGTCCGCGAGCAGGTCGAGGTGCTGGTCGATCTCGCGGTCGCGCGCTGCGGCCGGGTCGACGTCGTGCTGCACTGCGCGGCGGTGATGGCGTACGGCGAGTTCACGCAGGTCCCGCCGGAGGTCTTCGAGCGCGTTCTGCGGGTCGACATCGACGGGACGGTCAACGTCGCCCGCGTCGCCTTGCGGCGGTTCACCGCGCAGGGCGCCGGGCACCTGATCCTGGTCGGTTCGGTGGTCGGCAAGATGGCGCCGCCGTTCATGAGCTCGTACGTGATGAGCAAGTGGGCGGTGCACGGTCTCGCCCGGGCGCTGCAGGCGGAGGTCCGCGCGATCCCCGGCGTCGACGTCAGCCTGCTCGCGCCCGGCAGCATCGACACCCCGGTCTACGAACGCGCCGGCAACTACATCGGCCGGGTCGGCCAGCCGCCCCCGCCGGTCGGCGACGTCGACAAGGTCACCCAGGCGGTGCTTTCGCTCACCGGCCGCCCGCGCCGCGAGCTCTCGGTCGGTCTCGCGAACCCGGTGATGGTGTTCGGCTTCCGCTACCTGCCCGCCGTGTACGACGCGCTGGTGGTCACCCTGATGAAACGCCTCGGCCTGTCGCGCACCCCGACCGAGCCGACACCGGGCAACGTGTTCGAGCCGCACTGACCGGCGTACGGGCGGCCGAACCTGGTGCCGGTGCTCACCACGCTGCTGTCGGCGCACAGCCGCGCCGAGGAGTCGGCCGTCTACCCGGCGGCCGCCGCCGAGGCGGACGAGGCCGACGACGTCGCGCACAGCCAGCAGGAGCACGTCGAGGCCGACCAGCTGCTGGAGAAGCTCGCGAAGACCGACCCGACCTCGGCGGCCTTCGACAAGGTGCTGCAGAACCTCGTCGACGCGGTGACGCACCACGTCGAGGAGGAGGAGACCAAGGTCCTTCCCGGCATGCGGCAGCACCTGACCGACGAGCGGCGGCTCGAGCTCGGCGAGGCGTTCGTTGCCAGCCGCAAGGAGCATCTCGGCGACCAGCCGGAGGACATCACGCGCGACGAGTTGTTGCAGCAGGCCCGCAACGCCGACGTGTCCGGGGTGTCGTCGCTCGGCAAGGACGAGCTGAAGAAGAAGCTGCAGGCGGAGGCCGAGGAGTAGGTCAGGCAGCGCCCCAGACGATGCAGAACTCGTTGCCGGCGGGGTCGCGCAGGCACGCCCACTCGTCGCCGTCGTAGATGTCGAGGGCTCTCGTCGCGCCCAGCGCGAGGACCCGGTCGATCGCTGCGTCGCCTCGGGCGGCGGGGACGCGGAGGTCGAGGTGCACCGGATTCTTGCGGTCCGGTGCGGTGTCGGCGACGCGGCAGAAGTCGATTCGCACCGTTGCCCCGTGCAACTCGACGACCTCGTCGCCGCTCGCCCGCAGCTCGCCGCCGAGGAAGCGTTGCCAGAAGCGGCCGAGCTCCCAGGGGTCGGTGCAGTCGATCGCCACGGCCGCCAACTGCGGTACGTCGTCCATGCCCACACCGTACGACGGCTCTGGTGCCGTGGTGTTCGATGGACTCGTCGAACCGTCCACGGAAGGAACTCCATGTCCACCTGGTTCATCACCGGCTGCTCGACCGGACTCGGCCGGGCCTTCACCGAGGCGTTGCTCGCGCGCGGCGACAACGTCGTCGTCACCGCTCGGGACGTCAAGTCGGTCCAGGACCTCGCCGACGCGCACGCCGAGACGGCGCTGGTGCTGCCGCTCGACGTGACCGACGACGCGCAGGTCGCCGACGCGGTGGCGGCGGGCGAGAAGCGGTTCGGGAGCATCGACGTACTCGTGAACAACGCCGGGTACGGGTACCGCGCGGCGGTCGAGGAGGCTGACGACGCGGACGTGCGGCTGCTGTTCGAGACGCACGTGTTCGGGTCGGTGCGGACGATCAAGGCGGTGCTGCCGGGGATGCGGGAGCGGCGGGCCGGGACGATCGTGAACCTGTCGTCGATCGGGGCGCGGATCTCGCCGGCCGGGTCGGGGTACTACGCGGCGGTGAAGGCCGCGGTCGAGGCGCTCACGCTGTCGCTGCGCAAGGAGGTCGCGCCGCTCGGGATCACCGCGATGGTGGTCGAGCCGGGTGGGTTCCGGACCGACTTCGCGGGCCGGTCGCTGCAGCAGTCGGCCGAGGCGATCGGGGACTACGCCGAGACCGCGGGGAAGCGGCGCAAGGAGAACGACACCGTGCACGGGACGCAGCCGGGCGACCCGGCGAAGGCGGCCGCCGCGCTGATCGAAGCGGTCGAGTCGGACCACCCGCCGTACCTGCTGCTGCTCGGGAACGACGCGTCGACGGCGTTCCGGGCCGCGCTGGACGAGCTCCGCACCGAGGTGGACGCGTGGGAGCTCGTCAGCAGAGCGACCGACTTCTAGGCGCGAACGCTCAGGCCACCGCGTGCCGCGGCCTCGCCAGCTGTTCGTCGAGGTCGCGGAGCACGTGCAGGAACGCCTCCGAGAACGTCGGGAACGGCTGGATCACATCGAGCAGCACGTCGACCGGCACCTTGGCCCGGATCGCGACCGTTGCCTGCTGCAACCACTCCCCGGCCTCCGGCCCGACGGCGTACGCACCGATCAGCACCGCGCCGTCCGACACCACGGTCAGGAACCCCGGCTGGCTGTCGTACGCCCGCGTGTACGTCGCCGTCCGCGCGACCCCGGACAGCTGCACCGTACTCGTGTACGGCCCGTCCGCGGCCCCGACCGACGCGGCCTGCGGGTAGCAGAACACCACCCGCGGTACGGCGTCGTAGTCCGCGACGCGCGGCCGCCCCAGAATGTTGCTCGCGACCACCCGCCCCTGGTACTCGCCGACGTGCGTGAGCTGCCACAACCCGGTCACGTCCCCGATCGCCCACAGCCCCGGCCCGCAAGCGAGTCGCTCGTCGACCGGCACACCGCGCGGGTCCGGTGTGATCCCGACCGTCTCCAGCCCGATCCCGTCGACCCGCGGCCGCCGGCCGGTCGCCGCCAGGACATGATCACCGCGCAGCTCCGACCCATCGGCAAGAGCGACGACGTACTCGCCTTCCTCGATCCAGGCGTCCGCGACATCCTGGCCGAGCCGCACGTCCACCCCCGATGCAGCGAGCGCCGTACCAACGGCAACTCCCACCGAACGAGGCTCCCGCGACAGCAGGTGCTCACCCCGCTCGATCAGTACGACGGCCGACCCCATCCGCGCCAGCGCCTGACTCATCTCGACCCCGGTCGCGCCACCACCGACCACCAGCAACCGCTCGGGCACCTCCTTCATCCCGGTGACGTCCCGGTTGGTCCACACGCCCGGCACTCCCCGCAACGGTCCAGGAACGACCGGGTCAGCTCCGCACGCCAGCACCACGTCGTCAGCCGTGTAGCGCCGCTCCCCCACCAGCACCGCCCCCGGCCCGTCCAGCCGACCACTACCGCGCAGCACCTCCACACCAACACCAGCTGCCCACGCCACCTGCCCGGCGTCGTCGTACGACGACACCATGAAGTCCCGCCACTCCAGCGCACCCCGTACGTCGAGCGGCCGCGTCACAGCTTCCCGCGCCCCGGGCACCTCCCGGACCTCCGCCAGCGCCTCACCAGGTCGCAGCAGCGTCTTCGACGGGATGCAGGCCCAGTACGAGCACTCGCCGCCGAGCAACTCCCGCTCGACGACCGCTACCCGGGCGCCACCCTTGGCCAGCGCGGCGGCGCAGTGTTCCCCGGGCGCACCACCGCCGAGCACGATCACGTCGTAGTCGCTCACGACGGAAGCTCGGTCCCGGCCTGCTCGCTGACCATGTACGCGGCGTACCAGTCCGGCCAGTCCGGGTCCGCCTCGCCGGTGCGGGCCTCGTGCTCGCCGTGCGCGGCCGCGGCGCGGCGGAGCGCGCCGGCCAGGTCGGGAACGGAGGAGAACGACGTCTCGGCGTCGACCCGGCCGGGCAGGCGGGTGGTGATCTCCTGCAGCAGCCAGCCGTTGCCGTCCGGGTCCTGGAACGACAGGAACGAGCCGTAGCTGCTCCGCGCCGGGTCCGGGCCGGGGACACGCTCGGCGTCACCGGCGTGGTGGAAGATGCCGCCGGCGTCGTGCCACACCTCGCTCGGGTCGGCGCCGAGCCGCTTCAACTCGTCGTACGCCGCGTCGATGTCGTCGACGATCAGGTGCAATCCCTGCGCCGTCCCCGGTTCCTGCGCGGTCACCGACGACCCGAAGATCACCGAGGCCGGCGAGCCCGGCGGCGTCACCTGGACGACCCGGAACTTCTCGTCGGTCGCGATATCGGCGTCCAGCCGCCAGCCCAGCGTCGTGTAGAAGTCCTTGGCCCGGTCCACGTCGGAGACCGGTACCACGACGACCTCGAGCTTCATGTCCATGACCTGCACTCCTCGCACTCGTGGGAAGCCAACGCCCACGATCCTGGTCGGGCGGCGGCGCCGTCGAGCCAGGGAGTCACCCTGGCCGGGCCGGACCAGGGACATCCACGGGTGCGAGCCCGGGCCCGCGGGCGCAGAGTCGGTCCCGGCGGAAGGAGCCGGAGATGACGGCCGGATCAGACAGCGCACAGCTGGCAGCACTACGCAGCACCACCGGTACGGCGCTGCTCGCCGCGACCGTGCTCGCCTCGATGGTCGGCTTCCTGGACGCGTACATGGTCAACGTCGCGATCCCGTCGATCGGCACCGCGCTGGACGCCGGGGTCAGCCAGCTCCAGTGGGTCGTCACCGGCTACCTGCTCGCGGTCGCCTCCCTGCTGCTGCTCGCGGGCGCCCTGGCCGACCACTTCGGCCGCCGCCGCATCCTGGTCGTCGGGCTCGGCATCATGTTCGTCGCCTCGCTCGCCTGCGCGGCCGCACCGACGGTCGAGCTGCTGATCGCGGCCCGGGCTGTGCAGGGCGTCGGCGGCGCTCTCGTCGTACCGAGCAGCCTGGCGCTGCTCAACGGGACGCTGCGCCCAGCGGATCGCACGAAGGGCATCGGCGTCTGGGCCGGCATCTCGACGCTCGGTACGACGCTCGGCCCGTACGGCGGCGGCTGGCTGATCGACCACGGCTCCTGGCGCTATGTGTTCCTGCTGAACGTCCCGCTGATCGCGGCGGCGTACTGGGTGCTGCGGCATGTCCCCGAGGTGCAACGCTTCCGGCGGCCGCTGTCGCTCGACCTGCTCGGCGGGCTGCTCACGGTGGTCGGCCTGGGCGGCATCATCTACGCGCTGACCGCCGGGCCGTCGTCGGGCTGGACCAGTGCGCCGGTGCTGCTGACAGGGCTCGTCGGTGTCGGCTGCCTGGTCGTGCTGGTCCCGCTGGAGCAGCGGCGAGCCGCACCGATGGTTCGTACGGCGCTGTTCCGGATCCGGCAGTTCGTCGCGATCAATGCCACGACTGTGCTGTTCTACGGCGCGCTGAGCGCTGCGGCGTACCTGGTGGTGCTGCAGTGCCAACTGCAGCTCGGCTACAGCGCTACGGCAGCGGGGGCGGCACTGGTGCCGGAGTCCGTTGTGTTCTTGCTCGTGTCGCCGCTCGTCGGTGGACTGGTCGCGCGGGTCGGCACGCGCTGGCCGATGAGCGTGGGGATCCTCCTCGTTGCGGCTGGCTTCGCGTGGTTGTCGGCGGCTCGACCTGGTGACGGCTATCTGAGTGCTGTGCTGCCGGGCGCGGTCCTGTGGGGGCTCGGTCTCGGACTGGCGGTGGCGCCGCTGACGGCCGCCGTACTGGCTGCTGTGGACGACTCGGATCTCGGTGAGGCATCGGCGATCAACGACGCGGCGTCGCGGGTCGGCGGGGTGATCCTGGTCGCGCTCGTCCCGGCGCTGATCGGCGCGGGCGGTGCTCGCGATCTCGCCGAGCCGCTTGCCGAGGGCTACCGGACGGCGATGCTCGTGCTCGCCGGAGTGAGCGTCGTGGGAGCCGTGCTCACGGTGCTGTTCGTCGCGCCCGGACGTCCGCCGGTCGCCCAGATGCCCGCTGCTCAACCTCGTCTGCACGGCTGCGCCGTACCGACCACCTAGGAGAAGACATGACCGAGACCCTCACCAACGGCAGTACGCCGGCCGAACGCGCGGCGGGCGCCGTGCGGACCGGCGGGGCGCTCGACGGGCAGGCCGTCGTCGTGATCGGCGGCAGCTCGGGCATCGGGCTGGAGACCGCCCGGCAGGCTCGCGCGGCCGGGGCGCGCCTGTTCATCACCGGGCGGAACCGGGAGCGGCTCGCCAGCGCCGCGGCCGAGGTCGGCGCGGAGAGCACTGCGACGCTCGACGTCAGCGACGGCGTCCGGCTCGAGCGGGTGTTCGCCGGGCTGCCGACGCAGATCGACCACGTGCTGGTCAGCGGCGGCGGTCCGACGTACGCGCCGATCGCGGAGATGGACTTCGACGACGCGCTGCGCGGCTTCGAGGAGCGGCTGATCGGCGCGCTGCGGATCGCCCAGCTCTGCATCGGGCGAATCCCCGCAGGCGGTTCGATCACGCTGATCGGTGGAACCCACGCGCGCCGACCGGGCCTCGGACTGACCCTGGCAGCGATCGGCACCGCAGCGCTGCCCGCGATCGCCGCCAACGCAGCGATCGAGCTCGCACCGATTCGGGTCAACACCGTCGCGGCCGGCTTCGTCGACACTCCCCTGTCAGCGCGCCTGCTGGGCACCCAGCTCGACGACCGCCGCGAGGAGCTGCGCGCGACTCTGCCCATCCACCGCGTTGTCGGCCCGGAGGACGTCGCCGCCCTGGTCATCCACCTGATGACCAACACCGCCCTGACCGGCGCAACGTACGACGTCGACGGCGGCCAGCAGCTCATCCACTAACCCGACAGCTTCTCCAGATCGGTCCGCGGCAGCACCTCGCGCAGCCGCCGCCGCGAGCTGATCCCGAGCTTGTCGAAGATCTTCCGCAGGTGCCACTCCACCGTCCGCGGGCTCAGGAACAACCGCGCCCCCACCTCCGGGTTCGACAACCCGTCCCGCACCAGCAGCGCGATCTGCTGCTCCTGCGGCGTCAGCTCAGCCCCGGCAACCGGCGCCCCGACCCGCTTCCGCACGGTCTCGCCAGTAGCCAGCAGCTCCCGCCGCGCTCGCTCCGCGAACGCCTCCATCCCGATCGACCCGAACGCCTCGTGCGCCAGCCGCAGCTGCGTGCGCGCGTCGACCCGGCGGCTCTGCCGCCGCAACCACTCGCCGTACAGCAACCGCGCCCGCGCCAGATCCGGCCGCAGCCGGGTCCCCTCCAACAAGCCGATCGCCTCGACGTAAGCGTCCTCGGAGCCACTCACCAACCCGCGCGACCGCGCGGCGAGCCCGAGCCCCCACGGCTGCCCGGTGCTCCGCGCCCGCTCCTCCAGCCGCTCCAGCGCATCGGCCGCCGTCCGCTCGTCCCCACTCCGGACGCCGGCCTCGACCCACTCGCTCAGCGACCACCCCGACACGAACAACTCCGGGGTGTCGTTCCCCGCCATCCGCGCCGCCAGCAGCGCCTCGTCGTGCCGGCCGACCGAGTTCAGCAGCACCGACCGCGCCCACAGCGCGTACTGCACCGCGGTCCCCTGGCCCTCCGCCGACGCGCTCCGGATAGTTGCCTCGATCAACGGATACGCCTCGTTCTCGCGCCCGCGCAGCGAGGCCAGCACCAGCCCGCCGTACGGCGCGATCTTGGTCCCGGTCGCGTCCCGCACCGCGGTCGCCTCGGCGGCCAGCGACGCCGCCTCCCCGAAGTCCCCCTCCAGCGCCGCGACCTGACCGAGCACGTTCACCCCGACCGCCAGCACCGCCAATGCCCCCGTACTGCGCGCGACCTCGACCTGCCGAGTCGCCGTACCGACGCAGGCCTCGAAGTCCCACGACGTCGCCGCGGCCGCCGTCGCGACCCAGCCCCAGCGCAGCACCTCCTCGGCCGACACGTCCCCGTCCGCGAACGCCAGCGCCGCTTCCCGCAGTACCGGCAAGGCCTCAGCCCGCTGATCGGTCAGCAGCAACGCGAACCCGTCGAGCAGCAGATCCGACCCACGTGGCGACTCCGCCTGCGGCACCGACCGCGCAGCACTCGACACCTTCCGCAGATCCGCCGTCGTCGCCAGCCGCCCGGCGAACAGCGCCGCACTCCAGGCATCGAGGTACGTGTCCCGAGCCAGCCGTACGTCGAGCGGCTGCAACGTCTGCGCCGCCCGCAGCAACAACCCCGGCGCCTCACCCCCGCGCTGCACCGCGAACGCGGCCTCGGCGCGCAGCATGTCGACCCGCGCCCGCCCGAGCTCGTCCAGCTGCCCGGCCTCGGCGGTCGCCAGCAACCCCTGCGCCGCGTCGAACGCACCCGCCTGCAAGCCGGCCTGCGCCGCCGCCAGCGCGCGATCGCTGCGCGGCCCAGGATCCGCGGTCAGCCCGACCGCCCGCTGCAGGAACGCCGTCGCCGCAGCGAACCCACCGCGCGACTGCGCCCGCAACGCCGACCGCTCCAGCTCCTGCGCCACCGCCTCGTCCGGCCCCGACGCGGCCGCCGCGAGATGCCAGGCCCGCCGATCCGGATCGAGCTCCGGGTCCGTGACCCGCGCGAGCGCGAGATGGACCGCGCGCAGCTCCTGCGCCGTCGCCGAGCCGTACAGCGCCGACCGGACGAGCGGGTGCCGGAACGTCACCCGTTCGCCGAGCGTCAGCAGCCCGTCGATCTCCGCGAACGCCGCCGCGATCCCCAGCTCGTCCGCGGCCCGCCAGACGAGCACCGGATCACCCACCGGCTCGGCGGCCGCGACGAGCAGCAGCAACCGCGTCGACGACGGCAGCAGGTCCGCCTGCCGCAGAAAGCTCTCCTCGATCCGGCCCGGCAGCATCTGCGCCCCGAGCAGCCCGAACCCACCGGCCAGCTGCGTCGGCGTCAGCCCCCGCGGCAGCTCGATCAGCGCGAGCGGATTCCCACCGGTCTCCGCGATGATCCGATCCCGGACCGGCTCGTCGAGCACGAACCGGACCACCGACCCGAGCAGCGCCCGAGCGTCGGCGTCCGGCAGCCCGCCCACGGTCAACTCGTCGAGCGGCCGCAGCTCGTCACGCACCTCCCGCGCACCGAACAGCAGCCCGAGCGCCTCCGCATGCAGCCGCCGCGCGACGAACCCGAGCGTCTGCGCGGTCGCCGTGTCGAGCCACTGAGCGTCGTCCACGATGCAGAGCAGCGGCTGCTTGTCCGCCGACTCGGCGAGCAGGCTCAGCACCGCCAGCCCGACCATGAACCTGTCCGGCGGCGGCCCCGGCTGCAACCCGAACACCGTCGCCAGCGCGGCGCGCTGCGGCGACGGCAGGTGCGGCAGCCTGTCGAGCAGGGGCGAGCACAGCTGGTGCAGCGCGGCGAAGGCCAGCTCCTGCTCGGACTCGACCCCGACCGCGCGCAAGACCTGCAGCTCGGGCGCGGACTGTACGGCGTACTCGAGCAGGGCGGTCTTGCCGACCCCGGCGCCACCGCGCACGACCAGCACCCGGCTCCGGCCCGCGCGGATCTCCGCGACCAGGTCGTCGAGCGCTCCGCACTCCGACCGGCGTCCGAAAAGCTTCATGCCAGCCCCTCTTCCCCGCGGCGGGCGACCCGCTCCCGGGCGTCGCCGACCCCGGCCCACACTAACCCTCTCCCCCGTCGGCCGACGATCACCTGGAACTCAGACCCTGTTCATGTCGGCTCGGTTCACTGTCGGCTCCGCCCTTGTCACCGTGAGGAGTCAGCCTTTCCCCACTGGCGCCCAGGCCGACCCCACACCTTCCACCTCTTGTCCTTCGGACTCCACCGGCTGCGCCTGCTGCTGGGCCGGCGGACAGCCTCGCGTGCGACGCTGCCGGCGTGAGCCGTCCCCGACGCCTTCCGCCGACTTGCTCCACGACTCTTTCCTGGTGCCTTGCCTCTCGAACTGCTCTGGCGGCGCCACGCCGTGGGGCACCTGGCTGTCCTGCGAGGAGACCGACCCGTTCGGCACCAAGGCCGCCGTACGTCGCCCGGCGATGGGCCGCTTCTCGCACGAGGCCGCCGCGGCCGACCCGGACCGGCGCGTCGTCTACCTGACCGAGGACACCCCCGACGGCAGCCCGACGCGGACCCGCCGCCAGGTGTCCGGGATGAAGAAGTTCAACGGCGGCGAGGGCTGCTACTACCGCAACGGCACCTGCTTCTTCACCACCAAGGGCGACAACCGCGTCTGGGCCTACAACGCGGTGAACAACACGATCGCCATCGCGTACGACGACGGCCTGACCCCGAACCCGCCGCTCACCGGCGTCGACAACATCACCGGCACGTCGTCCGGCGACCTGTTCGTCGCCGAGGACGGCGGGAACCTGGAGATCTGCATCATCACGCCGAACGACGTGGTCGCGCCGTTCCTCCGGGTCACCGGCCAGTCGGGCTCCGAGCTGTGCGGCGTCGCGTTCAACCCGGCCGGCAACCGGCTGTACTTCTCGTCCCAGCGCGGGACCAGCGGTTCGAGCAGCGGCGGCATCACGTACGAGGTCACCGGCGACTTCCGCTGACCACCGGTCAGATCACACCCTGCTACTTGCAGGTCGGCGCGATCGTCCTCGCGGTGTCCCGGTCGGCGGCCGTGATCGGCAGCGCGTACTTGTGCGCGACCTGCAGGTAGCGCAGCACGTAGACGCACCGGAACGTCTTGTTCAGCGGCATCCACTCCCCCGGCCCCGAGTCGTTCTTGGACGCGTTCGCCGGGCCGTCGACCGCCAGCAGGTTCGCGGCCTGGTCGTTCGCGAAGTCGACGCGCCGCTGCGCCGGCCAGCGCGCCGCTCCCATGTCCCACGCCCGGGCCAACGGGTAGATGTGGTCGATCTGCACCTTCGTCGCCGCGGCCTTCCGGAACTCGACCCGCCGTCCGGTGTACGGCTCGCTGGTCAACGTCCCCTCGACCACCACGCAGCTCTTCGCCGTCCGGTTGTGGACGGCGGTCAGCTGCGCGGCGAGGATGTCGTTCCGGGTGTCGCACCCGTTGTGCCCGCCCGGCCCGTTGTGGTTGTCGGTCCAGCTCTGCCCGAACTGGTCGCGCTTGTACCCCGCGACCTCGGGCCGTACGGCGACCACCCGAGCCACCTTCAGCTCGGCCTCGATCGCCTTCCCGGACGCACCGGTCGGCTTGGCCGTGGGAGCGGGCGGCTTGGCCGTGGGAGCCGGCGGTTTGACGGTCGGCGAAGGCCCGGCACCAGCGGTCGGATAGGTGCACCCGGCAACAAAAAGGACAGCGACGAGGAAGAGGCGGATCACCGACGGAAACCTACCGTCGCACCCCCGTCATCCCGCGCCGCACGCGCCGACTACTCCAGCCTCTTTACCGACCTCTTCACCACGTCCACCACCAACGCGTCCGGGAACCGCAACTCCTCCCAGAACGCCAACGGATCACCCAGCCCGACAGCCGCCGTCAGCCACACCGTCATCGCCATTCCGTGCGACGCGATCGCCACCGGTCCAGCCGCCGCATGCTCCGCCACGCCGGCCGCGAACCGCCGTACGACGTCCTCCCGCGCTTCCCACTCCGGCAGGTCGGTCCCGCCGACGTAGGCCCGTCGCGGCGTCCGGAAGTCCCCGTCGTACGGCTCGACCCGCTCGATCTCGTCGAACCGCGCATCCGTGATCGCCGGACCGAGCGGTGCCACCGTCGCGATCGCCTTCACCTCGGTGCTCGCGACCACCCGCAACCCCGCCGGCAGCCGCGCGCACAACGCCCGCGCCGCCGCTTCGCCCTCCGCCGTCAGCGCCCAGTCCCGCGCAGGCGTCTCCGGACCATGGGCAGGCATCGCGTGACGCACCAGAACGAGCACCCGGCCAAGCTACCCCGCCCACCGCCCGGTGAAGAAGGTCAGCGCCACCACCGTCGACAGCGGCGCCACCACGCACACGTACGCGGTCTTCACCCACGGCCGGCGGAGGCTCCACACCCCGAGCCCGACCCACAGCGGCCACCACAGCAGCGTTGCCCGAGGCATCGACATGAACCAGTACGACGTACCGAGCGCCAGCATCCCGATCCCGACGTACGCCGCCTCGGCCCAGCGCCGCCGCCACAGCAACAGCCCGACCAGCACCAGCCCGACGACCACCGCGACCAGTTCGGCCTGGAACATCGCGGCGTACCCGGTCGTCTGGACGTGGTCGAACGCGGCCGTCCAGGTCGTGCGCCACGTGTGCCAGGGCGCCGTGAAGTTGCGGTACCAGCCGCTCTCCTGCGCGTGCTTCCACGCCATCAGGTCGCCGGTGTGCGAGTACAGGTACAGGAAGTACGCCGCCACCGGCACGACCGGCAGCGCGAGCCACGGCAGCGCGCCCCACTTCCGGTGCGCCCGGAGCGTGACGACGAAGTGCACCACGATCGCCGCCGCCAGGAACAGCCCGGTGATGCGCACCGACGTCGCCAGCGCGGTCAGCAACCCAGCAAGCACCCACTGATGCCGCCGCGCAGCCAACCAGGCCGGCAGCGCGAACGCGAGGAAGAGCGCCTCGGAGTAGCCCACGGCGAGGAACACCGCGCACGGCGACAGCAGGAAGAAGAGGACCGCGTCCCGGTCGGCGCTTGTCCCCGGGCGCTCCAGCCGGGCGATCCGGGCCAGCGCGAGGACGGCGACTGCGCCGCTGACGAACGAGATCAGCACCCCGGCGAGCGTCCAGTGCGGCAGTACGCCGTGCACCGCGCGCAGCACGATCGGGAAGCCGGGGAAGAACGCCTCCCGATGGTCCCAGCCGTCCGTCCACGGTCCCGTGCTGCCCGGGAAGTAGCCGTCCCGGGCGATGTCGAGGAAGTGGAACCAGTCCCATTGCTGGAACGCAGTACCGAACTTGCCCGGGTCGCGCGTCTCCGCGTCACCGGGGAAGAGCCACTGCGCCGCGTACGCCGTCAGCGCGACGGCGAGGCGGGTCAGGAGGTAGAGCAGCAGCACGCGCCGGTCCACCGGGGTGAACCAGGTGAGCCGGGCTCGGGCACCTGAACGGATCCGCGCGTACGCGGCGGAGGCGGCGCGCGCGGAGGGCGTCGCGGGCGCGGCGGACGTGGCGGCAGGGTCCGCCGTACGGGTGAGCGTCATCACCCGGTACTTGCCCGAAGCCCGCAAACCCCTTCTCGGCGGCTACCCCTCGGGCTCGAGCAGGTGGTTGTACGTCATGAACGCGGTCCGCAGCTCCTTGTAACCGACCCGGTCGAACAGGACCGTCATCGCCGTCCCGTCGTACCGCTCGACCAGGCCCGGCCCGAAGCTGCGGTGCCGCACCCGGCTGCCAACCGGGAACGGCTGGTCGGCGACCGGCGCCGCGGTCCGGCCGGACAGGTCGTTGTCGCAGTTGCCGCACGGACCGGCGTACGGCTCACCGAAGTAGTTCAGCAGGAACTCGCGGCGGCAGCCGTGGTGCTCGGCGTACGCCGCGACCATCTCGACCCGGGAGCGCGCGACCTCACGCCGGTCGTGCTCGACAGCCGAGGCCGCCGCGACCGCCTTGTCGACGTCGGTGCGCGCAGCGAGCTTGAAGCGGTGCGCAACGTTCACCACTCGCGCGTCGGTGAGCCGGCCGAGCGCGCGCTCGACGCGGGCCGGGCTGAGCCGGCTGGTCGCGGCCAGTTCGGCGATGTCGGCCGGGTGGTGCTCGGCGATCGCGGCGGCGACGGCGTACAGGTCGTCGTCCTTGACGCCGCCGGAGGCGAAGAACCGGCTGATCCCGAGGTTGGCGTGCCGGTAGAACAGCTCGATGTCGGCCGGTTCGCCGTCGCGGCCGGCGCGGCCGATCTCCTGGTAGTAGGCGTCGACCGAGCCCGGCGCCTCGGCGTGGGTCACCCAGCGGATGCCCGGCTTGTCGATGCCCATCCCGAAGGCGACGGTCGCGACCACGACCCGGTACCGGTCGGCCAGGAAACCGTCCTGGACCTCGCGGCGCTCCTTCGCGGGCAGCCCAGCGTGGTAGGCCTGCGCGGAGACGCCGGCGCCGGTGAGCTCGGCGGTCAGCTCCTCGGCGTGCCGGTGCGTCGCGACGTACACGACGCCCGAACCGCGCGACGACCGGACGTGGCTGAGCAGGCGACGGCTCTTGGACTCCTCGTCGGCGAAGGTCAGGACGGAGAGGTTCAGGTTCGGCCGGTCGAAGCCACCGACCACGACGGCCGGCGAGTCCATCTCCAGCCGGTGGACGATCTCGTCACGCACCGGCGGCGCGGCGGTCGCGGTCAGCGCGAGCGTCGGCGGCCGGCCCATCGTCTTGATCGCCGCGGCGAGCCGCAGGTAGTCGGGCCGGAAGTCCTGCCCCCACTCGCTGACCAGGTGCGCCTCGTCGACGGCCACCAGGTGCGGCCGCGACGTCGCCAGCAGATCGAGTACGTCGGAGTGCGTCAGCTGCTCGGGCGACAGCAGCACGAACCCCGGGCGGCGCTCGGTCAGCATCTCGCGCGCCTGGTGCTGCCCGGCGCGGTCACCGGAGTTCAGCTCGGCGACCTCGATGCCGGCCGCGTGCTGCGACAGCGCACGGAGCTGGTCGCGCTGCAGCGCGACCAGCGGGCTCACCACGACGGTCAACCCACCCAGCGCGAGCCCGGCGAGCTGGTAGATCGCAGTCTTACCCGTCCCGGTCGCCAGCACGGCGAGCGTGTCCCGCCCGTCGAGCACGGCGGCAACAGCCTCCGCCTGCCCGGGTCGCAGTACGTCGTACCCCAGCCGTTCCTTGGCCAGCGCGGCGACATCGTGCATGCCTCAACTCCCCTGGGTCGCGACCAGCAGCGGCACCAGCTGCTCGGCGTCGCTCAACGACCCATGGTGCCCGACGAACCGACTGAGCCGAGCCTCGCCCTGGACCTCACGACCACGGTCGAGCCCTGCGCAGCCACGACAACGTCACCGATCCGCGGCCGCACACCGTCCGCCACCCGCGGCCCGAACCATCCCCGGGCGATCGCGTCCTCACGCTGAGCTCCCTCGCCAGCACCGACGGCCCGACATCTGCGAGTGTGAACACCCGACGTCCCTCTCCTCAGCACCAGTCTGATGCACCCGTCGCGGTCAGGTGATCTCCAGCGCGAGCAGTACGGCATTCAGATCGCGCAGAGTCGTCAGTACGCCGTACAGCTGGGTCTGATCGGTGACCGTGACGGTGATCGTCGTCGTGCCGTCGGGCTGGTGGCTCAGCGTCGGGTCGCCGAGCCAGGGCGTCCAGTGCGCGTCGAGGTGGCCGTCGATGCGGATCGCGTACGTCCGGTTCATCGCGCCGCGGCGATGGGCTGCCTGGTGCCGGCGGCCTGGCGCTGGTCGCGGTACAGGGAGATCCCGAGGCCGATCAGCGCGACGCCGACCGGTACGGCGAACGGCCGGTCGAACGACGCGGGCAGCGCCGAGAGCGCGAGCACGGAGACGGTGCCGTAGGCGAGCAGCGCGCAGGCCCAGCGGGCGAGGATGCCGGCCCGCAGGAGCGCGATCCCGAACAGCAGCCCGCCGACGGCGTACCCGATGCCGGAGGCGAGGAACAGCGTCGAGGCGCGCCCGATCTCGCCGGCCGGGTCGGCGCCCATCGCGCCGTCGATGAAGTCCTGGACGTAGCCCGGGCTGGTCTGCGCGACGGTCGGGAGGACGAACGCGACGATGCACTGGACGGCGAACATCGCAAGGTAGCCGATGCTCAGCAGCACGTACCCGGCCAGCCCGAGCAGCCCGAAGCGGCTGCGGTGCCGGAGGAACATCCCGGTGATCCCGGCGAGCGCGAGCACCGCCATCACGATCTTCGCGGACTCGCGGAGTGCGAGGTCGGTGGTGGCGATGTGCGCGACATCGGCCGGCGGGTGGTTGATCTGGACGCCGACGAAGATGACGCCCGCGGCGGCGGCGCAGACTCCGGCGGCTGCGGTGAGACGCTTCGCGGTGAGGTTCATGGTGGACTCCTTCGGTCAGGTTTGGTCCGACCGTAGGAATCGAGATGGTGACCGGGCATCACCAGATGTGGTGATTGCTCAGAGGAGGCCGAGCTCGGTCGCACGCCGTACGGCGGCCCGGCGGTTGTTGACGTCGAGCTTGGTGAAGATGTGCTTGGTGTGGGTGCGGAGGGTGTTGATGGAGACGTAGAGCCGGCAGGCGATCTCGGGGCCGGTCAGCTCGGTCGCGAGCAGCCGCAGGACTTCGAACTCACGCTCGCTGAGGGTGTCGTCAGCGGTCGGTCGGTGACCTTCATCGACGAACAACTGGTGATACCCAGCAGGAATCCCCAACTCCAGCGCCACCGCCAGATCGGCCTGTCCTGAACCGTCCTGAGCGAGCGCCCTGAGCAGCCGCGCCTCGATCACGCTCCCCTCGCGCCCGCCCGCGTGCTCCAGCACCCGATCCAGCAGCCCGACCGCCTCCGCACCCCGCCCCTCGGCGATCAACAACCGCGCAAGCGTCAACTGCTCGTACTCCGCGAGGTAATCCACCTCATCCGTCACCCCACGCGCCGCCCACACCCGCGCGTCGTCCAACCGCCCCTGCGCGATCCGCACCCGCGCCCTCATCGCCGCGATCGGCCGAACGTCCGGAAAGTACCCCGGCAGATACAGCGCCTCAGCCTCATCGAGCATCGCCACCGCACCCTCGAAATCCCCCCGAGAGCGCAGAATCGCGGCCTTCACCGTGAACCACCGATGCCGGTTCTCCAGCAACGAAGCCCGCTCCCCGAGCCCCCGCGCGACCTCCAACTCCTCGTCCGCCGCGTCCAACTCGCCGTACTCCCGCAGCACCCCAGCAAGCCCCACATGCAGATCACCCGTTGTCGGCAGCACCGGCCCACCGACCGCGATCGCCCGCTCGTACAACCGCCGCGCCTCCACCGGCCGCCCGCGCGCCAACCACATCTCCGCCAGCACCACGGTCGCCCCGAGCTCGTCCGCGACCATCCCCGCCGCCCGCAGACTCCCCACCGCCGTCGTGAACGTCTCCACCGCCGTACTCAAATCGCCGGCAGCCAAGGCCGCGAGCCCGACGAACCCAGCCGCCGCACCCCGCGGAAAGTGATCCTCCGGCCCGGCCAACGCGAGCGCCCGCTTCGCATGCTCGACCGTCCCCGCAACGTCTCCCCGAGCTTGCGCGACCGACGCCCGGTACACGGCGATCATCGCCGGCAACGACCGCACCTCGTCGTCCCGATCCTTCGTCGCCTCGACCACCAGCCCGACAGGCCGCTGCGCCGCGGCCTCAGCCGCATCGAGCCACTCCTCGACCCCTTCGAAGTCCCCCGCCGACAGCCGGCTCCATCCCACGTACGTCGCCAGCAGCGGCCTCCGCCGTACGACGTCCTCCGGGAGCGCCCGCAACCACTCACGCAGTACGACGTCCTGTCGCCTCCGCCGCATCCCGGGCTCGGCCAGCTCGACGAGATCGGCCGTCAGCTCGTGATCCCCGCCGGCCATCGCGTGCCGCACGGCCTCTTCCAGCAACCCGTTCCCCGCCAGCCACCGACTCGCCGCCCGATGCAGCGCGGCCCCCGGATCACTCCTCCGCGCCCGCAACGCGTCGGCGAACAGATGGTGATACCGATACCACCGCCGCTCGTCGTCGAGCGCGACGACGAACAAGTTCTCCTGCTCGAGCCGCTCCAGCATCAGCTGACCGTCAGCCCGCCTGGTCACCGCGTCGCAGAGCCCGCCGGTCAGCTCATCCAGCACACAGGTGTCGAGCAAGAACGCCCGTACGTCGTCAGGCTGCCGATCGAGCACCTCCTCGACCAGGTAGTCGAGCACGAACCGATGACTCCCCGAGAACGCCTCGACAAACCCCGCCACGTCGTCCCGAGTCCGCGCCGAGATCCCCGCGAGCTGCAGCCCAGCAGCCCATCCCTCGGTCCTCGCCTCCAGCGCCGTCACCAAGGCGCTGTCCAACCGCAGCCCCATCACATCGTTCAGGAACACCTCGGCCTCGTCGCCAGTGAACCGAAGATCCGCCGCCCGGATCTCCACCAGCTCCCCGCGCGCCCGCAACCGCGCCAACGACAGCGGAGGATCCGCCCGAGTCGTCATCGCCACGGTCACCCGCGACGGCAGGTTCTCCACCAGGTACCCCACGGCCTCGTGCACCGCGGTCCCCGCGATCAGGTGATAGTCGTCGAACGCCAACACCGTCGAGCTGTCCAGGCGCCCCAGCTCGTCGAGCAGACTGGCCAGCACCTCCTCAGCCGGCACCTCCTCGGGCCGCGCAGCATCCAGCAACTCACGCGCCACCACTCCCACCGCCGGCTCCACCACCTGCACAGCCGCGATCAAATCCCCCAGAAACCGCCGCAACTCCCCATGCCCGGCGTCCACCGCCAGCCACACCACCCGCGCATCGACCTCAGCCAGCCACTGCACCAGCAACGTCGTCTTCCCGAACCCCGCCGGCGCAGCCACCAGCACCAGCCGAGGCGCCCCCTCACCCCCGAGCCGGTCCACCAACCGACCACGCCGAACCAACCGCCGCCGCGGCAATGGCAACCGCCCCTTGGCCCCCGGCACCCCCATCCCCTCACCCTAGGCGCGCACCACCATCGGCTTCAACGGACCGCCTCACCCCGGCCGCGCTCACTCGGGAGCGGCACCACCCAGCCCGCCCGCCTACTCCGCCACGCCGGAGACCGACACCCACCACTGTCCAAGCGCCGGCCCACACGCCCCGCCCCGCCTGAAGCAGCCCGATCACCCGGCAAAACAGAGGTTGATCAGTGGTGGGTGTCGGCCACTCACCGCAGCGCCCGTACCGCGAGCGCCGTCAGCGCGTCGGCGTACTCCTCGTCGAACGGGTGGGTGCGCAGGATCCACCGGTGGTAGATCGGCCCGAAGACCACCTCGACCGCCACCTCCAGGTCGATGCCCTCGGCAACTTGTCCGGCGCGCTGCGCCGACTCCAGCCGGCGCTTCGTCGCCGCCAGTTGCGGGCCGAGCATCCGCGTGTGCACCTGCTCGCTCAGCGCCGCGTCGTGCTGCATGTCCAGCATCAGCGCCCGCAGCGTCGCCGACCGCGCCTCGTCCGCGAACTCCGCGACCGTCGCCCGAAGGACCAACCGAAGATCCGCCTCGAGATCCCCACTGTCCGGCCACTCCACATCGACCTGCTCGGCCACCAGCGCGTCGAGCACGACCGCGCCCTTCGACGGCCACCAGCGGTAGATCGTCTGCTTTCCCACCCCGGCCCGACCGGCGATCCCCTCGATCGACGTCTTGGCGTACCCGACCTCGGCGACAGCTTCCGCGGCCGCGGTGAGGATCGCGGTCCGGGCTCGATCGCTGCGGCGACTCGCATCTGGACTTTTCATGAACGAGACGATACGGTCCGTCTCGTTGGAATTCAAGTGAGAGGAACCGCCGATGAGGCTATGGATGATCACCGGAGCCGGCCGCGGCCTGGGCCGCGCCTTCGCCGAGGCCGCGCTCGAGCGCGGCGACCGGGTCGTCGCGACCATCCGCCAGGAGGGCGTGCTCGACGACCTGCTCAAGCAGTACGGCGACCGCCTGGTCCCCCGGCAGCTCGACGTCGCTTCACGCGTCGACGTGGAGCGGGTGGTCGCGGAGGTCGTCGACACCGTCGGTACGCCGGACGTCGTGGTGAACAACGCCGGCTTCGGCGTCGTCGGCGCTGTCGAGGAGCTGACCGAGGACGAGCTGCGCGCGCAGTTCGACGTCAACCTGTACGGCGCGGTCTGGGTCACGCAGGCAGTCCTGCCGCACCTGCGAGCACGCGGCTCGGGCCGGATCGTGCAGGTCTCGACCGTCGGCGCGGTCGGGCACCTGCCGCTGTTCGGCGCCTACAACGCGTCGAAGTGGGCCCTCGAAGGCCTCAGCTCCGCGCTCGCCGCGGAGGTCGCGCCGTTCGGCATCGGGGTGCACGTGCTGCAACTGGGCGGCTTCGCGACGGACTGGTTCGGCTCGAGCATGCGCTTCGCGACGGCCGACCCGGCGTACGACGGGACGCGCGAGGGCATCCTCGGCATGCCCGGCTACCCCACGGCCGCGATGCTCAGCGAGGCCGAGCCGTCGACCGAGGAGTCCCCGGCGGTCGCCGCCGAAGCACTGCTCGCCCTGCTCGACGACCCGGAACCACCGCTCCGAAAGATCGTCGGCACCGGTGCCCACGAGATGGTGAAGGCCGCGTTGGAGTGGCGCCGCGACGACTACCAACGTGATCCGGAGTTCAGCTGGCCCAGCTAACCGCCACACCACAATCCCCAGATGTACTAACAAGTCAGTCCTACAGACCTAGACTGCCGTCGCGTGGACCATCAGTTCCTGCTTGTCGCCGGTGCCGGGTTGGCGATCATGATCGCGGCGTCCGTGTTCGCGCGACGGACGGGCGTCGCGGCGCCTCTCCTACTGGTCGGACTCGGGATCGGTGCGAGCTATCTCCCGAGCACCCCGACCATCCACATCGAGCCCGAGCTCATCCTGGCCGGCGTCCTGCCTCCCCTGCTCTACGCATCGGCCGTCCAGCTCCCGGTTCTCGACGTACGCCGCAACTTCGCGCTCATCGCCTGGCAGTCCGTCGTGATGGTGATCGTCTCCGCGCTGGCGATCGGTGCCGTCGTGCACGCGGTTTTCCCAGCCATCTCGTTCCCGCTCGCCGTCGCGCTCGGCGCGGTCGTCAGTCCGACCGACGCCGTTGCCGCGACGGCGATCGGCCACCGCGTCGGCCTGCCGCCGCGGCTGATGACCGTGCTGGAAGGCGAAAGCCTGGTCAACGACGCTTCAGCACTTGTCGTACTCCGAACAGCCGTCGCCGCGATCGCGACCGTGTCGGGCAGTGCGTTCGACCTCGGTGACACCGCGCTCGACTTCGGGTGGGCGGTGCTCGGCGCGGTGCTGATCGGCGGTGCCGTCGGCTGGTTGACCGCGCTGCTGCGGCAGCGCCTCGACGACCCGGTGCTGAACACGACGATCTCCTTCGCCGTCCCCTTCCTCGCCTACTTCCCGACCGAGGAGGTGTACGCGTCCGGCGTACTGGCCGTGGTCGTCGCGGGTCTGCTGACCGGCGCGCTCGGCAGCAAGCGGTTCAGCGCGCGCGACCGGCAGACCCAGGCGACCACTTGGACGACGATCAGCTTCCTGCTCGAGAGTGCCGTTTTCCTTGCCATGGGCTACCAATTGCCCGAGCTGGTCGACGCGGCGCGGACCGAGACGACCACCGGTGAGATCACCGGCCTGGTGCTGCTCGTCGTCGGGCTGCTGGTCGCGCTGCGCTTCCTCGGGCTCGTCGGGCCGGCGATCAGGGAACGCTTCGGGCGTCCGGGGCGCAACGAGCAGACGCGGGCGAAGCTCGGGCAGTTCGAGGAGCACCTCGACGCGATGACGCCTGCCGACCAGCGGGAGGAGAACCGGATCGCCTGGGCTCGGCGCCGACTCGCGCGGGGGAAGGCGGACGTGGAGTTCGAGGAGCGGGAGCCGATCACCGGGCGCGGGTACGCCGTACTCGGGTGGGCCGGGATGCGCGGGGTCGTGACGGTCGCGGCCGTGCAGACGATCCCGGGCGAGACGCGGCACGTCGACACCGTCATCCTGGCCGCGTTCCTGGTCGCGCTGATCACGCTGGTGCTGTTCGGGCTGACGCTGCCGATGGTGATCGCGCGGATGAACTTCCGGCCGGAGAGCGCCGAGGACAAACGCGACTCGGTGCAGGCGCTGCTCCGCCGGGTCGGCGAGTCGGCGATCGACACCCTCGGGCCGCTGGAGGAACAGACGGTCGACGGGGAGCCGCTGGACCCGGAGCTGGTCAGCACAATGAAGGAACGGATCGTGCCGCGGCTGGTCGCGGGGACGCGGGATCTGCGCGAGACGCGAGCGGACGCGCATGAGCAGATGATGATCGTGCAGCGGCGCTACCTGGACGCGATGCGCGATGCGTTGGGAGCCGAACGCGGCATCGGCGCGTACAGCTCGGAGACCTACCGCCAGGTCGAGTCCCTGCTCGACACGGTGGAACAACGCTTCCGGATGAACTGACTCTGGTGTCCGTCGCGCCTGCTCGCTAAGGTTCCCGACCGTGGCGAGCGTGCTTCCCGAGCTGCGGCCGGCGAACTGGTCAACCGAGGAAGTTCTCCAGTACGAGACCGCCCTCGAAGGCGCCGGCCAGGCGATCGGCTACTGCGCCGCCCAGCTCGCGCGCGGCGGGGACCTCACCTGGCGCCATCGCCAGCAGGAATGGTCCGTACGCCGGCGCAACCTGACGCCGTCGTCGGTCCGCGAGATCGCCGCGATCCGCACCGAGGCAGAGGATCTGCTCGCCGACCCTCTCCCCGAACAAGCCTCGAAGTCGCCCGACAACCGCCGCATCTTCCGCGACCGCATCCTCCCCGACGAGCTCACCGGCACCCCGCAGGACGACCCGGTCGTCGTCTTCGTCGCCGGTCAGCCCGGCGACGGCAAAGCCACCGTCACCGCCCTCGTCCGCCATCTCCTCCGTCACCGCGGCGACCCGGTCGTGATCGCCCAGGACCGTTACGAGCCGCACCACCCCGACTTCTACCGGCCGATCACCGAGCCCCCAGGCCCGTACTCCAGCCTGGTCGGCCGCCGCTGGACCACCAACGCGATCGACCACGCCCGCAGCCACCGGTACGACGTGATCCTCGAGACCCTGCTCCTCGACCCCGCCGACTTCGAGCAACCAGCCCAAGCGTTCAAGCAGGCCGGCTACCAGGTGGAGATCGCCATCGTCGCCGCCCCCGAAGCCTTCACCCGCTTCGGCATCCTCGACCGCCATCTCCGCGCCCTGGAGGCCTACGGCTCCGGCCGCCTGGCCGACCCCGCCCTCCACCACGCCGCCTACCAAGGCGCGCTCCGCGCCGCTCATGCGCTGGACACCGCGTACGGCGCCGCCGACCGCGCGCACCGCAACATCCGTCGCGAAGCCGAAGCGATCGACGCCGCCTCCAGCGGCGCTCTCCGCGCCGACGGCTTAGCTGCCGCCGACAGCGACGCAGACCTCATCGCCGTGCTCCGCCCCAACGGTGAGCTCATCCGCGGCACCCGGCGTACCGACCCCCACGACCCGCTCACCGCCGAAGCCATCACCGCCGAGCGCACCCGCCCATGGACCATCCCCGAGTCCCGGCGCTTCCTCGCCGCGGTCGACACCTTCGAGCGCCGTGGACTCTCCGCCCCGATCCCCTGGGTTCGCCAAGCGACGGTCGAGGGCGCCAGGACCGTCACGGCCCTGGCGCGACCTCATCTGCACCCCGACGCGGTCACCCTGCACAGAGCAACGGCCGGCGTACCGGTCCCTGACCAGAGCGACCTCGGCCAGGGCGACGCGTTCTAGACGCCGTTCGCGTTCGGCTCGCGCGGCGTGAGCCCGGCGAGGTCCTTGATCACGCGGCCGCGGGGGTCGACCACCTTGTCCCCCTTGATCCCGCCGCCCGAGCCCGGGGCCCGGCGCGCCGCGCGGCCGGACTGAAATCCACCCTTGGCCGGATCCTGCTTCGTCCTCTTGCTACCCCACACGGTTTCGTCCCTTCAGCAGTGGCGACGCCGGATCGTACGGCCGCGAAGCGGCAGCAGACAAGGGCTGACGAAGCGTTCTACCGGACTTCACCGTCGAGTGGGTTCCCGGTCATCCGCCCGGCCAGCCCGGAGTTCACCGCACGCGCCGCGGTGCTCGCGGTCTTCCGCGCCGCCTGCTCCTCGAAGCACGCGAGGAACTCGTCCTTCAGCCCCAGCCGCGGGTAGTGCTCGAGGACCTCCGCACGGAACTCGGCCGTCAGCCGATCAGCGTCCAGACCGACGATGTCGAGCGACGCCGCCCGCGCGATCAAGTGCCCTTCCGGGTCGTCGTTCACATCGGTGTCGAACACCATGTGCCGCACGATCACCTCGGCGACCCGGTCCTGCCGTTCAGGCGACCACCCGGCACCGGCGGCGAAGACCCGCGCGACGTGCCCGGCCGCGACCTCGAACGAAACGGTGTGGCTGTCGAACTCCGGCGACAGCCCGAGGTCGTGGAACATCGAGGCCACGAACAGCAGTTCGTCGTCGTACTCGATGCTCTCCTGCTCGGCGAGCGCGGCCGCCCAGAGGTAGACGCGGCGGGAGTGCGCGAGCAGGGCCGGCGTCTGGTAGGCGGTGGCCACCTCGAGGGCCGCCGTCGACGCGCTCGTCGCCGGGATCACAAGGTCGTTGAAAATGATCATACTTTCACGGTACGCCGCCGCAGGCCCGCGGCACTGGTCCATTCTGCGCAGGTTCCGGTGGGCCAATCAACGCCGGCCCAGCAACCCCACGGGCAAGTGGCCCATCGACATCGAGCGCCGATTCCCTACTCTCGAAGGAGAAGCATCCACCCCCCGAGCAAGGACCGACGAAATGCGCGCCATCACCGTCCGGGACCGCGAGTCCGGCGTCGACGGACTGTCCCTCACCGAGCTGCCGTACCCGCACGCCGCCGAGAACGACGTCGTCGTCCGCGTGCACGCGGCCGGCTTCACCCGCGGCGAGCTGACCTGGCCCGGCACCTGGACCGACCGGGCCGGCCGCGACCGCACGCCGAGCGTCCCCGGCCACGAGGTGTCCGGCGTGGTCGCCGATCTCGGCTACGGCACCACCGGCATCACCGTCGGCCAGCGCGTCTTCGGCCTGACCGACTGGCTCCGCGACGGCGCCCTCGCCGAGTACGTCGCCGTCGAGGCCCGCAACCTCGCGGCGCTGCCCGCGAGTGTCGACCACGTCACCGCGGCCGCGTTCCCGATCTCCGGCCTGACCGCGTGGCAGGGCCTGTTCGACCACGCGAACCTGCAGCGCGGGCAGACCGTGATGATCCACGGCATCGCCGGCGCGGTCGGATCGGTCGCCGTCCAGCTCGCCCAGGAGATCGGCGCCCACGTCATCGGCACCGGCCGGACGGCGGACGCCACCAAGGCCGCCGAGCTCGGCGCGCACGACTTCGTCGACCTGGCCGGCGGCGACCTCGAGAAGGCCGGTCAGGTCGACGTCGTGCTCGACGTCATCGGTGGCGAGATCCGCTACCGCTCCGGCCTGCTGCTGCGTCCCGGCGGCACCCTGGTCACGATCGCCGACCCACCGACCCAGCAGCCGCCGAACGCCCGCGCGGTCTTCTTCGTCGTCGAGCCCAACCGCGACCAGCTCACCCAGCTGGCCACCCGCCTCCACGACGGCCGCCTCAAGCCGCTCGTCACGACGGTCCTCCCGCTCGACCAGGCCGTGAGCGCGTTCCAGCCCGCCCGCGGCCGGACCATCATCAAGGTCACGGACTGACGAGCCGCTGCCGCAGACCCGTCGCGCGCAACGCCCGGCGGGTCAGCGCCAGCCGCACCGAGTCCTCGGCACCGACCACCCGCACCCGGTCGACCGCGCGCGTGATCGCCGTGTAGAACAGCTCCCGGGTCAGCAGCCGCGACTCCTCGTTCGGCAGCAGCACGGTGACCTCCGCGGCCTGGCTCCCCTGCGACTTGTGGATCGTCATCGCGTGCAGCGTCTCGATGTTGCCCAACCGGCTCGGCGCGAAGTCCCGCCGCCCACGCGCCCCCGCGATGCAGACCCGCAGCGACCCGTCCGGGCGCCGGATCGTCACGCCGACGTCGCCGTTGTAGATCCCGAGCGCGTAGTCGTTCGCCGTCACCAGCACCGGGCGGCCGACGTACCAGGTGTCCCAGAGCGGATCCTCGGTCTCCTCGGTGATCCAGCGCTCGACGGTCCGGTTCCACTGCTGCACACCCCACGGCCCTTCCCGATGCGCGCACAGCAACCGGTGCCGATCGACCGCGGCCAGTGCAGCGTCAGCATCACCGGCCTCGGCAGCCCTCCGGATCGCCAGTACGTCGGGCAGCATCGCCTCCCGCAACCGCTCCCGCGGGTCCTCGTCCTCGACGAACACCACCCGCTCGTCCCCGCCGCGCAGCACAGTCAGTACGTCGTCCGCCCGGTCCTCCCGAACGGCCAGCGCCAGCTCCCCGATCTCACTCCCGAACCGGTGCGACGTCCGCAGCTCCGCGGCCTCGATGTGGCCCCCGGCAACCAACCCGTCGACCAGGTCGGCGAGCACCGCGCCCGCCTCGATCGAAGCCAGCTGATCGGGATCGCCGACCAGCACGAGCCGCGCGCCCGGCCGGACCGCCTCCAGCAGCCGCGCCATCATCGTCAGCGAGACCATCGACGTCTCGTCCACCACGATGATGTCGTGCGGCAACCGGTTGGTCCGGTCGTGCCGGAACCGGCTCGACGAGTCCGGCCGTCGCCCGAGCAGCATGTGCAGCGTCCGCGCGTGGAAGTCGCCGAGCCGCGCCGTGTCCTCCGGCGACAACCGGTCGGACATCTCCCGCCGCACCGCCTCCTCCAGCCGCGCCGCCGCCTTACCGGTCGGCGCGGTCAGCGCGATCCACGGCCGCCGCTCCCCCGCCAGCTCCGCCTGCTCAGCCAGTACGGCGAGCAGCCCCGCGACGGTCGTCGTCTTCCCGGTTCCCGGCCCACCGGTCAGCACGGTCGTCCACTGCCTGGCAGCCGTTTCGGCCGCGGCCCGCTGCTCGACGTACGAGTCGCCGGGGAACAGCCGGTCGAGCCCGGCGATCAGCGCGGCCTCGTTGGCGATCACCGGCGCCAGTCGCGTCGTCTGCCGGCGCAGGTCCTGCTCGACCTGCTCCTCCTCGCGCCAGTACCGGTCGAAGTACAGCCGCGTCTCGTCCAGCCGCAACGGAAAAGGTGCCCCCAGCAACGGACTCGCGCGCAGCGCCCGCTGCCACGCGTCCAGCGCCGGCCACTCCAGCTCGGCGCCCTCCTCCGCCACCTCGTCCCGGACGAGCGCCAGATCCAAGCACGTCGACCCGGCCCGTACGGCGCGCGCCACCAACGCACAGGCCAGCGCGACCGTCTCGTCGGTCTCCTCCAGCATCGCCGTCAGCCGCAGCGCGACATGCACGTCAGCGGCCAGGATCACCCCGGCGGCGTTGAACTCCTGCAGGAGCCCCGTCGCGGCCAGCGCCAGCGTCGAGTCGAACTCGTCCACGGCCGTGCTCATCAGGCCCTCCCGTCCAGCAGCTCAGACAGCGCGACGACCAAGGCCGACGGCAACGACCAGCTGAACACGCCGGTCGGATGCCCATCCACCACTGGCGTCTCAGCCCCACACATCCCGCGCAGGTACAGGTACACCACCCCACCGAGATGCTTCGAGGGGTCGTACCCCGCGAGCCGCCATCGCAGATACCTGTGTAGCACCACCGAGTACAGCAACGCCTGCAGCGGGTAGTCCGAGTGCAGCATCGCCGCGCCGAGCTGGTCCTGCGTGTACTCCGCCGAGGTCGACGGCTGCTCCGGATCGCCGAGCCGGTTCGTCTTGTAGTCGACCACCACGAACCGATCACCCGGCACCCGCAGCACGACGTCGATCGACCCCGTCAGATATCCGCGCAGACTCTGACCACCGAGCAACGGCTGCTCCAGCCGCTCGGCGTACGCGAGCAGCGGATCGCCAACCGGCAGATGTGCACGCAGCAGCGGCGCCAGCTCCTCCAGCCGTACGTCGGCGCCCGCGTCGTCCCCACCGGCCAGCGGGATCTCGAAGTCCAGCTCCCGCAACCGGTCCTCGCGCCCAAGCTCCCGCAGTGTCAGCCCCGGCACCAGCGGACCGAGCGGCGTCGCGTGCATCGGGAGCATCGCCTCCGCGAGCACCTCCGGCGTCACGTCCACCCGCCACAACGGCAGCTGCTCGCGAATCCGCAACGCCAACTCGGCCTGCAGATCAACCGCCTTCGGATCGGCCTCCTCCAGCACCCCGTGCACCAGCGACCCGAACTCCGCACCCACCGGCAACCCGTCCATCGGCGACGGCACCGCGTCCACCGACGCGACCACGGTCGGCACCGCGTCGACGGACTCGTCCTCGAGCTGCCCGTCCTCCGGCTCGCTCGTCACTCCACCGGGCTGCTGATCGGCCGCCCGGATCAACCCCGAGTACGACGTACGCCGCCACGCCAGATCCACCTCGCGCGAGAAGGTCGCGATCCCGAGCCGCCCCGGCAGCCGCTCGTCGACCGGCTCGAGCTGCTCGGCGATCACCGAGTCCTCCACCACCGGACCGCCCGCCTGCTGCCAGCGCCGCAACCAGACCAGCACCTCGTCGTCGGACGACGCCCGGTCGAGCTGGTCCGGAACGACCGGCTCGCCCTGCTTGCGCCCACGCAGCAGCCGGGACACCCCACCGTTGATCTCGTCCCACGACGGCGCCCACCACGCCACCACCTGTGACTGCGCCCGCGTCAGCGCGACGTACGTGAGCCGGATGTCGTCACCCGCGACCTCGGCTCGCCAGCGCTTCTCGTTCGCCGCGTAGCCCTTGCGGTTGCGCCCGCCGATATCGAGGCTGCGCACACCGTCCTCGTGGAAGAGCAGCAGCTCCTCCTCGTCGAAGATGTGCCGGTTGAAGCCGAACGGCAGGTAGACGATCGGGTACTGCAGCCCCTTGCTCACCCACACCGTCATGATCTGTACGGCGGCCGCGTCGCTGTCCAGCCGACGCGTCCGTTCCGCCGTCCGGCCCTTGCCGGTGCACTCCTGCCGCAGCCAGTCGAGCAGCGCGGGCAGGCCGAAGCGCTCCCGGTGCGCGGTGTCGTGCAGCAGCTCGGCGAGGTGCGCGAGGTCGGTCATGTCCCGCTCGCCACCACGCCAGCCGAGCACGCGATCAGCCATGCCCCGCAGCTGCGCGGCCTCGAAGACCGCGGCGACTCCCCTGGTCCGCAGCAGATCGGCCCAGGCGCGCAGCGTCTGCCCGATCCGGTCGGTCAGGTCGTCGCCTCCGGCGTACAGGGTGGCGGCGGTGTGCCCGAAGAACATCGTGGTCGCGGCGGCCCGGACCAGCCCGGAACGGTGCGGCTGGTCGAACGCCTCCAGCAGGCTCAGCCAGTCCTTCGCGGCCTGCGAGGAGAAGATGTCGAGATCACCCGAGTAGACCGCGGGGATCCCGGCCGCGGCCAGCGCCTCGCGACAGGCCCGCGCGTCCTTGTGCGCCTCGACGATCACCGCGAGATCGCCCGCGCGCAGCGGCCGGCCGTCGTACGTCGCACCGGAGGCGAGCAGCTGACCGATGTCGGCCGCGAGGTCGCGGGTGATGTGGTCGCGCAGGTCGTCCATCGGCACGCTCTTGCGCCGCGGCGACCCGAACCACTCCCGCTGTACGGCGCGCAGCCGGAACGGTGAATCGCACGGCGCACCGGCCAGCCGCGTCCCCTGGTGATGCGCCTCGACGGGGTGCACCACGATGTCCTCGTGGCCGAGCCGGGCGCCGCCGAGCACGACCTGCAGGCAGTCGACCAGCGGCTGGTCGCTGCGCCAGTTCGTCCCCAGCGTCCGGCGCTGCCCGGCGGTCGCCGCCGCGGTCAGGTACGTCGCGATGTCGCCGCCGCGGAACGCGTAGATCGCCTGTTTCGGGTCGCCGATCAGCACCAGCGTGCTGGTCCCGTTGAAGGCCCGGTCGATCACCTTCCACTGCACCGGGTCGGTGTCCTGGAACTCGTCGACCATCACCACCGACCAGCGCCGCTGCATCCGCTGCCGGGCCGGGGCGTCCGGCTGCTCCAGCGCGGTCGCGAGCCGGGTCAGCAGGTCGTCGTACCCGAGGATGCCGAGCCGGCGCTTGCGCCGCTCGACCTCGGCCAGGACCTCGTGCGCGAACGCGACCCGGACGCCTTCGGGCGTCGCCGCGTCGTACTGCTCGGGGACCAGCCGGGTGTGCGGATTGTCGACGACCTTGATCGCGAGCTCCAGCGCGACCGCGCGGGTGATCGGTGGCTGCGCGGCCGACCGGGCGAAGCGCGCGAGGTACAGGTCGTCGACGACCTCGGTGACCAGGTCGGTCAGGTCCTCGACCAGCGTCACCCCGGCGTCGGTGTCACCGGCGACGCCGAGCGAGCGCAGCACGAGCTGGCAGAACTGGTGCGTCGTCGCAATCGTCGCCGCGTCGAAGTTCGCCAGCGCGTCGCGCAACCGGGTGTGCCGCAGCGCGACCTCGGCCTCGCTGCCGCGAGCCAGATGCCCGAGCAGCCCGTCGTCGTCGTGCCACTCCTTCGGGTCGGCGAGCGCCTGCTCGGCGTCCGAGATCTGCGAGCGGACGCGTTCGCGCAGCTCCTGGCTGGCCGCGCGGCCGAAGGTGATCAGCAGCATCTCGTCGAGCCGGGCGGCGCCTTCGGCGACGTACCGGGTGACGAGTCCGGCCAGGGCGTAGGTCTTGCCGGTCCCGGCGCTCGCCTCGAGCACGGTGGTTCCGGTCGGCAGCGGGCCGAGCAGGTCGAAGGGGTCCATCAGCGGGCTCCCTGCTCGAAGCGCAGCATCGGCTCCCAGACGCGCGCGGCATACGCGCCGAGCCGCGTCGACTCACCCGGCATCTCCTCGCCGGGCCGCGGCGGTTCGAGCAGTACGTCGAGCGGCTTGTTCGCACCCCAGACGCGGACGTGCGCCGGGTCGGCGTTCTCCCCGTCGTAGTTCGTCGGCCGCCAGCGGCGTCCGGCCGCGACCCTCGGGTCGTCGTCGGTGCGCGTCGCCTGGCACCAGGCGAACGACGTCTTCAGCGGCAACGGCAGCGGCGCCTGCCGGCCGGCGTCGTACACGGCGACCAGGTCGGACAGGAAGGTCTGCGCCTGCCCGTCGACCGGGCCGAACAGCCGGCTCGCCGGCGTACTGCGGCCGCGGCCGATCGCCTGGGTCGTCCAGTTGTGGTCCTCGTCGTCGGCCGACAGCGCCAGCAGCTGGATCCATGCCGTCAGCAACTGCTTCGCGTCGAGCCGCGAGTAGCTCACCGAGACCAGGCGGTACCCGTACACCCCCGGCACCGTCCCGGTCAGCCGCCGGCCGCCGCCGAGGTCGATGTCCACGTCGAACGCCTTCGCCTCGCCCTGCCGGTGCGGGTACGCCGCGACGGCCAGGCCGCGCGCGATGTCGCGGATGTCGGTCGCGGTCCGCCAGCCGAGCCGTCCCGGCGGCAGCGTCCCGCGCCGCCACTCGGCCTGCAGCGCCTGGTCCGGGTGGATGCCGGAGAGCATGTCCTGCAGCATCCGGTCGCCCACCGACCACTTCTCCAGGTTGTCGATCTCCACCGGCATCGCGTCCGACACCCCGTCGACCTCCCAGGGCAGCGTCACGTCGAGCGAACGGAAGAAGCCCTTCACGGGGTCCTTGAAGAACTGGATCAGCTCGGCCAGCCCGACGTCCTCGCCGCTCGCCAGCAGCAGCGGCGCCCCGACGAACTCCGGGCGCGGCTCGCGCGGCTTGTTGTCGACCCGGGCCGCGACCAGCGCGGTCGGGTCGAACGTGAACGGCCCGGGCGTCCCGAGCCGCCCGGCCTCCAGGTTCTTGCGGTCGAACGGCTGCAGCGGGTGCTTCACCACGACGCTGTCGCGGACCGGCGACTCCGTCGTCCGGTCGAGCGCGTCGACGAGCTCGCCGAGCGGTACGGCGGGCGGCCGCGGCTGCCCCGAGTACTCGTTGGCGCCGGTGTAGGTGATCACCAGCGACTCGGTCGCCGCCATGATCGCGTCCAGCATCAGCTGCCGGTCCTCGCTGCGCACATCGCGCTCGCCGGTCACCGGCTGCCGGGCCAGGACGTCGTCGCCGTCGGCCAGCCCGATCCGCGGGAAGATCCCGTCGTCGAGCCCGAGCAGGCAGATCACCCGGTGCGGCACCGACCGCATCGGCACCATCGTGCACACCGTCAGCGTTCCGCTCCGGAAGTTCGCGCGCGTCGGCCGCCCAGCCAGATGCGCCGACAGCAACGACCGTACGTCGGCCAGCCGCAGCTCCGTCCCGGACAGCTCCCCCGCCCCGGCCGCGACCTGCGCGAACTCGCGCTGCACCTGCCCGAGCTGCCAGCCGTCGTCGCGGCTCACCGAGGTCAACCGGTCGATGCCGCCGCGCAACGCCTCCAGCCAGGCGGCCAGCGAGTGCGTGCCGTCCAGCAGATCAGTTGCCGCACGCAACCGATCGACGTACTCCGCGAACCGGCCGGCCAGCTCGATCCGCGTGCTGCCGACGTCGTCGAGCGGCAGCGTCGTCCCGATCCAGGCATGCGCGTCGGCCGACATCGTCACCCCGGCGAGCACCCGGTCGAGACCGAACTGCCAGGTGTTCTGCGGGAAGTCGGCCAGCCCGAACCGGTCCCGGTCGTCGCGGCCGAACGCCCAGCGGACGCCGGACTCACGAACCCACGCGGTCACCGTGTCGAGGTCGTCGTCGGTGAAGCGGAAGCGTCGTCGTACGGGCTCGGCCTGGGCGAGGTCGAGGACCTGACTGGCCGTTGCCCGGCTGCCCGCGAGGTCGAGCAGCTGCGCGGCGACCGACAGCAGCGGGTTCGTCTGCGTCAGCGACCGATCGGCCAGCTGCACGCGGAGCTTGTGCGCCGGGTGCCCGTTCCGGTCGAGGTCGGCCAGGCCGAAGCGGGCGCTGATCAGCGGCGCGTAGGTCTCGATGTCCGGGCACATCACGAGGATGTCCCGCGGCTCCAGCGTCGGGTCGTCCTGCAGCAGGCCGAGCAGCACCTCGCGCAGTACGTCGACCTGCCGCGCGGTCCCGTGACAGGCGTGCACCTGCACGCTCCGATCGGTCGGCGCGAGCCGGCGGCCTTCGGCGTTCACCGTGTTGTCGCGCAGGTCCTGCTGCAGCCAGCCGAGCAGAGAGTCAGGCGTCGGCAGCGACGAGAGGTGGTTGTCGACGGTCGGTACGGCGGCGATCGCCAGCTCCAGCTCGCGGCTGTCCCGGCCGAGCGTCGCCAGCAGCGGATGCTCGGCGCGCTGGTGGCTGGTGTCCTCGGCGCGGATGCCGGCCTGAGCCCCCTGCAGCCGCTCCCACAACGCACCGCTCGGATTGGGCAGCCACAGGTGCACCTCGCGCTGCTCGGCCAGCGCCGAGATCAGCTCGATCTCGGTCGACGGCAGCCGCGTGTGCCCGAACAGCGAGAGCCGGGTCGGCAGCTCGAACGCCGACGGCTCCTCACGCAGCTGCGCGATCGTCCGTGCGTGGCGTTCAGCCGGCGTCGGCTCGCCGATCCGCGCGACCAGGCGGCGCCAGAGCTCGGGCTGCCAGGACAGGTCGCGGTCGATCGCCGTCCCGAGTCCGTCGGTGTCGCGACCGTCGCTCCAGTCAGCGAGCAGCGTCGGCCGTTGGACGCCGTACGCCGCGAACAAGCGCGCGAGCCGCGCGGCCACGGCGTACCGGCGGCCGCGCCGCAGCTCGCCCTCGGCGCCGGTGTCGAAGTGCCCGAGGTGCCGGGCGACCGGCTCGCACCACGGCTGGTCGAGCGAGTCGTCGAGCACCGCGAGCAGCGGCCACGCCAGCGCGTCCGCGGCCCACGGGTCGTCGTCGTTGATCCCCAGCACGGTCGACACCAGCGACCGCGGCGACGTGAACCGCACTCCCGCGCAGACCCCGTCCCGGCCCGCCGGCCCCGCACCCAACCGGTGCGACAGCCGCTGTGACAGCCAGCGCTCGACGCCCTTGGCCGGAACGACCACGAGCTCCTCGGCGAACGGATCACCAAGCGGTACGGCGAGCAGCTCGCCGAGACCGTCGGCCAGCACGTCCGTCCGCTCGGCGCGGTGCAGGTACAAGGTCACCGGGGAAAGGATGCCACGCTCGGCCGACGGTTTTCGGCAGGGTGTGGACTACCAGTCGTGGACCGTTCCGTCCTTGAGCCGGTTGTACGGCAGGTACGCCGGCTGGTACGGGAACTTGGCCGCCGCGTCCTCGTCCAGCTCGACCCCGAGACCGGGCTGGTGACCCGGGTGCAGGTACCCGTTCTCGAAGGTGAACGTCTGCCGGAACACCTCGTTGGTGGCGTCGCCGTGCTGCATGTACTCCTGGATCCCGAAGTTGTGGATGGCCAGGTCGAGGTGCAGCGCGGCCGCCATCCCGACCGGCGAGATGTCGGTCGGGCCGTGGATGCCGGACTTGATCTGGTACTGCGCGGCGTAGTCGAGCAGCTTCCGCATCGCGGTGATGCCGCCGGTGTGCGTGACCGCGGACCGGACGTAGTCGATCAGCTGGTCCTTGATCAGCGTCTGGTAGTCCCAGACGGTGTTGAAGACCTCGCCGATCGCCAGCGGCGTCGTCGTGTGCTGACGGACCAGCCGGAGCGCGTCCTGGTTCTCGGCCGGCGTGCAGTCCTCCATCCAGAACAGGTCGTACGGCTCCAGGTCCTTGCCGAGGCGCGCGGCCTGGATCGGGGTCAGCCGGTGGTGCACGTCGTGCAGCAGCGGCAGCTCCGGGCCGAACTCCGACCGGACCGCCTCGAAGACCTTCGGGATGTGCCGCAGGTACGCGCGGGTGTCCCAGTCCTCCTCCATCGGCTGCGCGGCGCGCAGGGCCGGCTCGTAGTGGTGCTCGGGCTCTTCACCGGCAGGCGCGCGGACGCCGTACACGGCGTCGATCCCGGGGACCGAGGTCTGCACGCGGATCGAGCGGAAGCCCTGGTCGAGGTGCCGGCGGATCGAGTCGAACAGCTCGGCCTCGTCGCGGCCGGAGGCGTGCCCGTACGCCATCAGGCCGTTGCGGGAGGCGCCGCCGAGCAACTGGTAGAGCGGCATCCCGGCGGCCTTGGCCTTGAGGTCCCACAGCGCGACGTCGACCGCGGCGATCGCCGCCATCGTGACCGGACCTCGCCGCCAGTACGCCGACCGGTACAGGAACTGCCAGGTGTCCTCGATCCGGTGCGCGTCGCGGCCGAGCAGCAGCGGGACGACGTGGTCGGTCAGGTACGACGCGACCGACAGCTCGCGGCCGTTCAGGGTGCCGTCACCCCAGCCGACCAGCCCGTCGTCGGTGGTCAGCTTCAGGGTGACGAAGTTGCGGTCCGGGCTCGTCACGATCACCTCGGCGGCGGTGATGTTCACGATGCGGTTTCCTCCTCGGTGACCAGCTCGAGCGCCTGGCGCGCGATCTGCCACTCCTCGTTGGTCGGGATCACCAGGACGGCGACCTCGCTGTCGTCGGTGCTGACCAGGCCGTCCTCGGCCGGGTCGGCGTTGCGGACCGGGTCGAGCCGGATGCCGAGCCGCTCCAGCCCGTGCAGGGCGGCGGCCCGGACGTCGGCCGAGTGCTGGCCGACCCCGGCGGTGAACACGATCGCGTCGACCGTGCCGAGCACGGCGTAGTACGCACCGACGTACTTCTTGATCCGGTGGCAGTACACGTCGAAGGCCAGCTCGGCCTTCGGGTCACCGGCCGCGCGCAGCTTGCTCAGCGCGCGGAAGTCGTTCTCGCCGGCCAGGCCCTTCAGGCCGGACTTCTTGTTCAGCGCGTTGTCGATCTCGTCGACCGACCAGCCGGCCTCGCGGACCAGGTGGCCGTGCACCGCGGGGTCGAGGTCGCCGGACCGGGTGCCCATCACGAGACCTTCGAGCGGGGTCATGCCCATCGAGGTCTCGACCGACTCGCCGCCCTGGACGGCGGCCGCCGAGCAGCCGTTGCCGAGGTGCAGGACGATCAGGTTCAGGTCGGCCAGGTCGCGGCCGAGCCGGTGCGCGGCCTGCTCGGAGACGAACGAGTGCGACGTGCCGTGGAAGCCGTAGCGGCGGATGCCGTGGTCGTCGAGCCATTCCGACGGTACGGCGTACGTGTAGGCGTGCGGTGGGAGCGTCTGGTGGAAGGCGGTGTCGAAGACGGCGACCTGCGGGAGGTCGGGGAAAAGCCTGCGCGCGACCTCGATGCCTTCCAGGTTGGCCGGGTTGTGCAGCGGCGCGAGCGGAACCAGGTCGGTGACCTCGGCCACGAGCGCGTCGTCGATCAGACTCGGTGCGGCGAACTTCGCGCCGCCGTGGACGACCCGGTGGCCGACGGCCGCGAGCTCGAGGTCGTCGAGCGACGGACCGTGCTTCGCGAACGCGTCGAGGGCGGCGCGGAGGGCGTCCTCGTGGCTGGCGAGCGCGTCCGAGCTCTCGGTCTCGCCGTCCGGGCCGCGGTGCTGCTGGTGGCCCTCGGACTCGCCGATGCGTTCGATCAGCCCGTCGGCGAGCGCTTCCCCGGAGCCCGCGTCGACGAGGCTGTACTTGAGCGAGGACGACCCCGCGTTGATCACGAGCACGTAGTCGCTCATCGGCTGCCACCTTCCGCCGGCGGGATCGCCGCGCTCGTCTGCTCCGCCGCGCCCTGCTGCGCCTGCAGCGCGGTGATCGCGACCGTGTTGATGATGTCTCGCACCGTGGCTCCTCGGGACAGGTCGTTCACCGGTTTGCGCAGGCCCTGCAGCACCGGGCCGACCGCGACCGCGTTCGCCGAGCGCTGGACCGCCTTGTACGTGTTGTTGCCGGTGTTCAGGTCGGGGAAGACGAACACGGTCGCCCGCCCGGCGACCGGAGAGTCGGGCAGCTTGGTCCGGGCGACCGCGGCGTCGATCGCCGCGTCGTACTGGATCGGCCCCTCGACGAGCAACTCCGGCGCCCGTTCGCGCACGATGGTCGTTGCCTTCGACACCTTCTCGACGTCCGTGCCGGTGCCGGAGGAGCCGGTCGAGTACGACAGCATCGCGACCCGTGGGTCGACACCGAAGGCGACCGCCGTCGAGGCCGAGGAGATCGCGATGTCGGCCAGCTGCTCGGCGGTCGGGTCCGGGTTCACCGCGCAGTCGCCGTACACGAGGACCTGGTGCTGCAGGCACATGAAGAACACCGACGACACCACCGAGACGCCGGGCTCGGTCTTCACGATCTCCAGCGCCGGGCGGATCGTGTGCGCGGTGGTGTGGATCGAGCCGGACACCATCCCGTCGGCGAGGCCGAGCTGGACCATCATCGTGCCGAAGTACGAGACGTCCTTGACCAGCTCGCGGGCCCGGTCGAGATCGACGCCGCGGTGCTGCCGCAGCCGGTGCAGCTCGACCGCGAACTGCTCGGCCAGCGGGTCGTTGTCGGGGTCGACGACGTGCGCCGCGGACAGGTCGAGGCCGAGCCCGGCCGTCTTCGCGCTGATCGCGACCGGGTCTCCGAGCAGCGTCAGCTCGGCCACTCCGCGCCGAATCAGCACGTCGGCGGCGCGCAGGATCCGCTCCTCCTCGCCCTCGGGCAGCACGATGTGCTTGCGGTCGGCAACGGCCGCGTCGATCAGCCGGTGCTCGAACATCAGCGGCGTGACCGCGTTGCTGCGGGCGACCGCCAGTTGGTCGAGCAGCGCCTGGCTGTCGACGTGCTGCTCGAACAGCGCGAGCGCCAGGTCGATCTTGCGCGGCGAGTCCTTGGTCAGGCGGCCCCGGACGGCGGTCAGCGCCGCCGACGCCGCCTGGGTGTCGAGATCGGTCTCCAGGATCGGCAGCGTCACGCCGAGGCTCTCGATCAGCTGCTGGACCTGCGGCGGCAGCGTGAAACCGCCGTTCAGCACGATCGCCGAGATCTGCGGGAAGGTCCGCGAGGCGTGCGCCATCAGAACCCCGAGCACGACCTCTGGCCGGTCGGCCGCCGTGATCACCGCGGCGCCGTCGAACAGCCGGTCGAGCACGTTCGGCATCGTCATCCCGGCGACCAGCAGCCCGCTGACCTCCCGCGAGAGCAGCTCGGGATCGCCGCTGACCATCCGTCCGTCGACCGGCGCCAGCAGGTCCGCCGGGGTCGGCTGGCTGAGCACCGGCTCCTCGGGCAGCGCGTACGCCGGTACGCCGTCCGCGCCGAGCGCCGTCGCGAACCGGTCGAGGTCCTGCGGGTCGGCGCGGTTCACGACGACCGCTGCGAGCGCACCGTGGTTGGCGGTCAGCTCGGCGACGGACAGGTCTCTGATCGCCTGCAGGTCGTCGAGGGTCCGGTCGAACCCGTTCAGCACCAGCAGCACCGGCGTACCGAGGTTGGCGGCGATCTTCGCGTTGTAGGAGAACTCGGTCGGCGTCCCGACGTCGGTGTAGTCGCTGCCGACGACCAGCACGGCGTCGGCCTGCTCGGCGACCGCGTGGTACCGGCGCACGATCACGTCCAGCGCGGCGTCCGGGTCGTCGTGCACCTCGTCGTAGGTGACGCCGACGCAGTCCTCGTACGCGAGGTCGACCGCGTCGTGCGAGATCAGCAGGTCGAGCACGTAGTCGCGCCCGCCGTGCCGGTCGGTGTCGGGTCGGACGATCGGCCGGAACACGGCGACCCGCCCGACCCGGCGCGAGAGTTGCTGCAACACCCCGAGGGCGACCGTCGACTTCCCGGTGGACCCTTCGACGGATGCGACGTACACGCTGCTCCCCATGCCAGAACCCTATGTCAGGAGCTGGCCTTCCACTCCCCAGACGTTCAGGAGTGCGAGTGCCTCGGCGTCCCGGGAACCGGCCGGCGCGCTGTAGAGGACCAGGTTCTGGTCGCGGTCGGTCAGCGCCATCGCGTCGCAGTCCACGGTGATCTCGCCGACCGCCGGGTGCTTGAACGTCTTCGTCAGCATCTGCTCAGCCTGGACGTCGTGCCGCTCCCACAGCCTGGCGAACTCGGGGCTGCCTTCTCGGAGCTCCTGGATCAGCCCGGTCACCGTCGGGTCCTGTGGGTAGCGCGCCACGGTCGAGCGCAGCTGCATCACCACGTGGTGCCGGAACTCGGTCGCGTCCGACACGCCGTACAGCGTCCGGCCGCCGCTCGGCGCCGGCGCGAGGAACGCCCGGCGGGCGAGGTTTGCGGTCCTCCGGCGTCAGGGCACCGAAGTCCTCCATCAGCGCCGCCGCCAGCTCGTTCCACGCCAGCACCTCGAACGCCGCGGACGTCACGAACGCCGCCGTCTGCGGCAGCCGCTCGATCAGCGCGAGGATGCTCGGCCGCACGTCCCGCCGGTGCAACCCGCTCCGGCTGGGCGCCGTACCGGCCAGCACGTGCAGGTGATCCGACTCGGCATCCGTCAGCAGCAACGCCCGCGCGATCCCCGCCAGCACCTCACCCGACGGCCGCGGCGCCCGCCCCTGCTCCAGCCGCACGTAGTACTCCGTGGAGATGTGCGCCAGCACCGCCACCTCCTCCCGCCGCAGCCCCGGTGTCCGTCGCCGGGCACCCGACGGCAGCCCGACGTCCTCCGGCCGGAGCCGCTCCCGCCGGCTCCGGAGAAACGCCCCGAGCTCCTGCTTGTCCATACCCCCAGTCTGCCCGCCGCCTCGCGCCGCAGCCTGGTACAGCCTGTGCCTGTCTGGGCTCCTCGCGCCGCAGAACAGTGGTCGGCATGACAACTGGACTGCTCACCGACAAGGTCATCTTCATCACCGGAGCCAGCCGCGGCATCGGCGCCGCGGCCGCGCACCTGTTCGCCGCCGAGGGCGCGGCGGTCGTCCTCGCCTCCCGCGGCATCGAGGCACTCGAGAAGATCGTCGCGGAGATCCGCGCCGACGGCGGCGCGGCGGACGCCGTACAGCTCGATCTCGCCGACAGCGCCAGCATCCGTACGGCGGTCGACCGCACCCACGAGCTGCACGGCCGCCTCGAAGGTGCCTTCAACAACGCGGCCGCGATCCAGACTCGCCCCGGCCCGCTCGACACGACCAGCGACGCGGACATCGAGGAGCAGTTCGCGGTCAACTTCCGCGCCCACTGGACCGCGATGAACGCCGAGGCCGCGCTGATGCGCCGGGGCTCCGGTGGCGCGATCGTGAACACCTCCAGCATCGGCAGCCGCCGCGCGAACCCCGCACTTCCGGCGTACGGCGCGATGAAGCGCGCCCTGAACAGCCTCACCGAGACCGCCGCCGTCACCTGGGCCGCCGACGGCATCCGCGTCAACGGCATCACTCCCGGTGGCACCGCGACCGAGATGATCGACACCTGGGAAGCGGCGACGCCGGGCGTCGTCGACATGATCACGTCGTCCAGCCCGCTCCGCCGGATGGCCGAGCCGCGCGAGATCGCCGAGCTGGCCGCGTGGCTGCTCAGCGACCGGGCGTCGATCGTCACCGGTGCGATCATCCCCGCCGACGGTGGCGCCGGGGCCTAGCCGGCTGCCTCGGCGGCCCACAGCCGGTTGCTGGCCTCGACGTCGATGCTGCCTCGGCGCAGTGACCCCGGCGGCGACCCCGTACCACCGGCGAACGCGCCGATCACGAACACCCCGAAGTCGACCAGCCAGGAGAAGAACAGCGCCCACTGCGTCGCCCGGAGGTACCGTCGCCCGTTGCCCAGCGGCTCGACCCGCTGGGCAACGTCGGGACCGAGGACCTCGGCCGGGTCCAGATGTCTGTTCATGCCGCGAGACGCTAGCGCGTCGGAGACCGCTCCGAACTACGGGCGAAGTACGGGCAGCGCCACGACGTCACCGCTCCCTGTCCTCCCTCCCGGGCCAGTTGCCGAGCGCAAGCATCTGGCCGTTCGGTGACCTGGGGGCGTCAGTAGGATGACCATCGTGTCCCGACGGCCGCTGGATGACCTCGCGGGTGAATCCCCTGCCCACGGACCGCCGGCCGGCCGCTTCGGCGAGCTGCTGCGCTCCTTCCGCCGCCGGTCCGACCTGACGCAGCATGCACTCGCGGACCAGGCCGGCCTCAGCACCGCAGCCGTTCGCGACCTGGAACAGGGCCGGACCAGAAGCCCGAAGCCGGATTCGATCGACGCGCTGGCCGCCGTTCTCGCATTGAGCACGCACGACACCGGCGTCCTCCATGCCGCTGCCAAGCCCCCGCGCACCAGCCGCCCCAGCACCGGTACGGTCCGGATCAACATCCTCGGCCCGCTGGACCTGCGCTCCGGTGACGCTTCCGTCCCGGTCAACTCCGCCGCCCAGCGCACGCTGCTGGCCCGCCTGGCCCTCTCACCTGGCACGACGGTCAGCCAGGACGAGCTCATCGACCTGCTGTGGCCCCGCCGAACACCGGCGAACGCCGCAAGCCTGCTCCAGACCCGCATCGCGAGATTGCGCCGGCTGCTGGAGCCGGGTGGCCCGTCAGCTCTCTCGCTGGAGCCCGGGAGCCCGTCGATCACCGGCGACCGCACCGGCTACCGGCTGGACGCGACCGCCGAGACCCTCGACCTCCTCGCCTTCCGCCAGCTGGTCGCGCAAGCCACCGAGACACCGAAGGCCGCGCTGGAGAAGCTCACCAGCGCGCTCGCACTCTGGCGCGGTGAGCCCGACAGCGACGCGTCCCACCTGCTCTACCTGGCGATCACCAACGAGTACGCCAAGGCCGTCCACACCTTCGCCGCAGTGACCCGTGAGGCCGGCGTACCAGAGCGCGCGCTGCAGCCCCTTCGGGACCTGACCGCGCACCACGAGCTCGACGAACCGCTGCACGCCGAGCTGATCCAGACCCTCGCCGCGGCCGGCCGGCAAGCCGAAGCGCTGTCGGCGTACGAGCGCATCCGTACGGCGCTCGCCGACCAGCTCGGCATCGACCCCGGCGAACGACTCCGCGAGGCACACCTGGCAGTCCTCCGCGCACCCAGTAGCAGAAGGCAGCAGCAAGCGCCCTCAGCGCCACCGGACTTCGTCGGTCGCGACGAGGAACTGGCCGCGATCTGCACAGCCCTCCGCCAACCAGCGGCCGTCTCCTCCCGCGCCGTCCTCGTCAACGGCATCGCCGGCGTCGGCAAGACTGCCCTGGCTCTCACCGCCGCTCACCACCTCCGTGCTGAGTACCCCGACGGCCAGCTGTACGCCGACCTGCGCGGCGCCGACACCGTTGCCCCACAGCCGTTGCAGGTACTCGGCCGGTTCCTGCGAGCGCTCGGCGTGCCCAGCAGAAGGATCGGTACCGAGGAGGCGGAGGCGGCCGCGCTCTTCCGCAGCGAGCTGGCCGACCGCCGTCTGCTCGTCGTCCTCGACAACGCCCAGGACGCGGCACAGGTCCGTCCGCTCCTCCCCGGCGCCGGCCGCAGCGACGTGATCATCACCAGTCGTCGCCGCCTCCCCGACCTGATCGCCACCGAGGTCATCGACCTGGAGCCGCTCCCCACCGACGACGCCGCCCGCCTGATCGCCTCCACCGCCAGGACCCTCGACGCCCACGCCGAAGACGTAGCAGCACTCGCTGAAGCTTGTGGGCGCCTCCCCCTGGCCCTCCGCATCGCCGGCGCCCGTCTGGCGACCCGCCGCGAGTGGACGGTCGCCGACCTGGCTCGCCGCCTCGACGACAGCAACCGCCGTCTGTCCGAGCTGACCCTCGGCGAGTCCAGCGTCCTCACCAGCTTCCAGCTCAGCTACGCCGACCTGAGCCCCACCGCGCAGCGCGCGTTCCGCCTGTGCAGCCTCCACCCCGGTGACGACTTCAGCGCCGACAGCACCGGCGTCCTGCTCGGCCTGACCACCCCTGACGCCGAACGCATCCTGGACGACCTGCTCGAAGCCAACATGCTCCTGCAGCACACCAGCAACCGCTACCGCTTCCACGACCTCCTCGGCCTGTACGCCGCCCGCCTCCTCGCCGACGACCCAGAGTCCGACGCTGCTCGGACAAGACTCCACACCTGGTACGCCGACACCGTCACCGCCACCATCGACCGCGCGTACCCCCAGCTCCTCCGCCTCACTGCCGGCGAGCCGAGCACCTCCTCCTCCAACGCCACCCTGACCTGGCTGGCGGACGAACTCCGCTCCCTGGTCGCCCTGGTGACCACCACCACCGACCCGCAGCTCGCCTGGCACCTAACCGACCAGCTCCGCGGCTACTACCTCATGTGCCGCGAGGCAGACGGCTGGCTGCAGGTAGCCCAAGCCGGTACGACGGCCGCCCAAGCCTCCGGCAACCACAGGGCGCTGGTAGCCATGCTGATCAACCGCGGCCAGGCCCTGGCCGCGGCAGGCCGCGACGACGACTCCCTCGCCGACTGTCTTGCCGCCCATGTCCTGGCCGTAGCCACCGGCTGGACCACCGCAGCCGCCTACAGCGCCCACCAGGTCGGCTGGCACCACCTGGAACGCGGCACCCTGCACGAAGCCGCCCACTGGATGACCCGCTCCCTCAGCTGCACCCAGACCGAACCGCCCGGTCACGTCGCGGCGATCGCCGTCAACGGGCTCGGGATGGTCCGGCTGTACCAGGGCGAGCTGCGCGAGGCCGCCGACCTGTTCGCCGAGGCGCTCAGGCTGAACGCCGGCAGCCGCCCGGCGTCCGACCTGATCATCAAGGGCAACCTGGCCAGCGCCCTCCGCCAGCTCGGCGACGTCGACGCGGCCGCTGACCTGCTGAACGACGTACTGGACGCTTATCGGCAGCAGTCCTACCCGCGCGGAGAGCTGTCGACGCTGGACGAGCTCGCGCGGCTGCACCTCCAACGGGACTCCGCCGCTGCGCTGGACCTGGCTCTGCGAGCCCGCGACCTCGCCGTCACCGGCCGCGACCGCAAGGCCCAGGCCCAGACCATGGCCACGGTTGCGCAGGCCCACCTCGCTCTCGGCGACCGCGCCGCGGCGATCAGCTCCGGCGAGGAGTGCCTCGCGATCGCCCGCATCTCCTACCCGTACATCGAAGCCGAGGCCCTGATCGTTCTCGCCGCCGCACATCACGACGCCCCCGCCGCTCTGGCCCATGCCGTCCACGCCGAAGCGATCGCCGAAGCCTGCGGCTTCACGCTCCTGGCGGCCGAGGCAACGACGCTCCGCCGCCGGCTGACCCCGGAACGCACGGATCCACGGCCCCGCTGACGAACTCGCCCTTCCGCCCAGCCGCAACAGCCGGAAATTGTCCGTGGGCTTGGGTAGCGTCCTCCTGTGGACGTTGGGAAACGGATTCAGGAACTGGCCGACCAGATCGTCGAGCTGCGCGACGCCTACTACCGGGGATCGCCCTCGGTGGCGGACGCCGAGTACGACGCGATCGAGGACGAGCTGCGTCAGTTGATCACGGACAACCCGGCCCTGGCGCCGGACCCGAATCCGCTGGAGCAGGTCGGCGCCCCGGCGGTGCTGCACGCCCCGGTGCGGCACTCGCGGCCGATGCTGTCGTTGGAGAAGGCAACCAAACCGGAGCAGGTCGAGGCGTTCTTCAACCGCTTCCCCGGCCGGTCGGTGGTGGTGATGCCGAAGCTCGACGGGCTGTCGCTCGCCCTGGTCTACGAGGACGGCAAGCTCGCCCGCGCGATCACCCGTGGCGACGGCACGACCGGTGACGACGTGACGCCACTCGTCCGCGCACTGGCGGACGGCGTACCGGCGTCGGTCGAGGCGGAGGGCCGCGTCGAGGTCCGCGGCGAGGCGGTGATGCTGCGCTCGACTTTCGCGGCGTACAACAAGAACCACGCCGACAAGCCGCTGATCAACCCGCGCAACGCCGCGGCCGGGACGCTGCGCGCGAAGGACCCGGCGACGGTCGCCGAGCGCCGGTTGCAGTTCCTCGCCTTCGACCTGCTGACCGATGCCGACAGCACCGACTCCGACCTCGATCGCGCGCTGCGCACGTTGGGGTTCACCGCCGCCGACATGCGGCACTGCGACGACGCGGCCGCGGCGCAGGCAGTGATCAGCACGATCGAGGAGCAGCGCAACGATCTCGACTACGACCTCGACGGTGCCGTGCTCCGGCTGGCCGACCGGGACGCGTTCGCCGCGGCCGGGACGAGGTCGAGCTCACCGCGCGGCGCGCTCGCGTTCAAGTTCGCGGCCGAGGAGAAGACGACCGTGCTGGCCGACGTGCGCTGGGACGTCGGGAAGACCGGCAAGATCGCCCCGGTCGCCTGGCTGGAGCCGGTCTTCGTCGGCGGGACGACGGTGACCCGCGCGACGCTGGCCAACCAGGAGGTGATCCGGGCCCGCGGCATCAAGATCGGTGACACGGTGCTCGTCCGACGCGCGGGTGACGTGATCCCGTTCGTGGCCGGCGTCCTGGACGCGTCGAAGCGGACCGGCGCCGAGCAGGACATCGTGCCGCCGACCGTCTGCCCGTCGTGCGCGCAGCCGCTGACCGAGCAGGGCAACAGCCGCGAGCTGTTCTGCACCAACGTGTCCTGCCCGGCCCAGACCGTACGCCGCCTGATCCACTGGGCGTCGCGGGCCGCGGCCGACATCGACGCGATCGGCGGGGTCTGGATCGAGCGGCTCGCCGAGGCCGGGATCCTGGAGAACCCGTCGGACTTCTACCAGCTGACCAAGGAAGGGCTGCTCGAGTTCGACCGGGTCGGCGAGGTCTCGGCGACGCGGATGATCGAGTCGATCGACACCAGCCGCCAGGTCGGGCTGCGCCGGGCGCTGATCGGGCTGGCGATCCCGATGGCCTCGGAGGGGACGGCGGCGCGGCTGTGCCGCGCGGGCTTCGGGTCGCTGGAGGACGTGCTCGACGCCGGCGAGGAAGGGCTGGTCGCGGTCGACGACATCGGGCCGAAGGTCGCGGCGTCGCTGATCGAGCACCTGACACGGCTCCGGCCGGAGTTGGAGCGGCTGCGGGCGGCGGGCGTTTCGCTCGACGTACTGGAGGAGGACCTGCCGCCGGTGATCGCCGCGGGCGCGCCACTGGCAGGCAAGACGGTGGTCGTGACCGGGTCGATCAGCGACCCACGCTCAGGTGAGAAGGTGCCGCGGCCCGCGTTCCAGCGCCTGTGCGAGACCGCGGGCGCGACGATCGCGTCGTCGGTCTCGGCGACCACCGACCTGCTGATCACCGGCGCGGACGTGGGCGCGTCGAAGCTCACCAAGGCGGAGAAGCTCGGTGTCCAGGTCGCGGACCAGTCCGAGATCTGGCCGCAGCTGTTCGCCGCGGGGATCACCGTCTAGCCGGCCACTCCTCCAGCTGGACAGCGCGCTGCCGCTCGCGGGGCTCGCCGTCCAGCCGCAGGGAGGGGCCGGACGACTAGCTGGAGGTTTGGCGCAGCCGCTGCTTGGCGTCCCGCTCCACGAAGAGCGGGACGAAGTCGCGGATCGGCGCCTGGTCGAACTCCGGCTGGACCTGGTGGACGACCTCCGCGACGCTCTCGCTCGGGACGCCAGGGAACTGCTTCGCCAGCCGGTCAACGATCTCGTCGATGGCCCGGTGCTCTTCTGACCTGTCCATGTTTCAACCATCGCGCAGCCCACCGGGCGACACAATGCGGGCCAGATTTGTTCACCTGCTGTCCATCTGGCCCAGACCGCCTGCCTCAGCGCCAGCGCGCGACCAGCTCGGCCAGCGGATCGGCCAGCGCCATCTGCAGCAACGGCCCGAAGGTGATCCGCTGCACGCCGGCCGCCTTCAGTTCGTCGTACGAGCCCGACGCCGCGCCCTTGACCGGATGCGCCGTCACGTTCACCGACCCCGACAACTCCCCCATCAACGTCCGCAACGACGCCGCGTCCGGCACCAGCACCGGGTACACGCACCGGGCCCCCGCGGCCTCACAAGCCTGCGACCGCCGAATCGCCTCGGCGAGCGGGTCGTCGAACTTCTCGTACTTCCCGATGAACGCGTCGGTCCGCGCGTTGATCACCAGCTCGACCCCGGCCGCGTCAGCCGCCGCCCGAATCGCTCCGATGTAGTCCGCGTGCTCCTCGACGGACCGCAGCCGCCCCTCGCTGTGCACCGTGTCCTCGATGTTGATCCCCGCAGCCCCGGCCTCCAGCACCCGCTCGACCAGCTCGGCGGCAGGCGTGTCGTACCCCGACTCCACATCAGCCGTCACCGGTACGTCGACCGCCCCGGTGATCCGCCGGATCCCGTCCAGCGCGTCGTCCAGCGACATCGCCTCGTTGTCCCCCTGCCCCCGAGCCTCCGACAACGGATGACTCCCGACACTCAACGCCGCGAACCCGGCCCCCACCACAGCCCGCGCCGACCACGCGTCCCACACCGTCGGCAGCACCAGCGTCGTCCCGGTGTGATGCAGCTTCAACAGCTCGGAGGCCTTCGCGGCGATATCAGTCATGCCTGAAAGCTACCTGACCCAACGTGTCCGATTCCGGACGTGCGGTGGTGGCTCGTCGGCTCAGCGGGAAGGGTGGAAGGGAGTCGAGGGAACGGAGCAGCGGATGAGTGACCGCAGGGGCCGTGAGGCGACCGGGTTCCAGGAGCAGGCGGCGTACGACGCGACGATCGATCTGCGGACCGACTTCGTGATGGTGTACGGGCTGAACGACAGCACCGCGGAGCGGATCGCGCGGTGGCGGGAGGCCGGGTACCGGGTGCATCTGATGACCGGGATCTCCTGGGGGGACTACCAGGACTACCTCGACGGGCGGTGGGACGGGAACGACCACTGGGACGACGCGCAGACCGCGGGCGACGGGTCGCCGATCCTGCACGGGAAGAGCGTGGACATCCCGTACATGGTGCCGACGTTCGCGTTCACGGAGTACCTGATCGAGAAGCTGCGGCCGGTGCTCGCGCTCGGGGTGGAAGGGATTCACCTGGAGGAGCCGGAGTACTGGGCGCGCGCCGGGTACTCGGCGTCGTTCAAGCGGGAGTGGCTGGCCTTCTTCGGTGAGCCGTGGCAGCCGCCGCACAGCACCGCCGAGGCGCACTTCCGGTCCGGGCAGCTCAAGCAGCATCTGCTCACACGGAGCCTTGATCGCGTGACGTCCGTACTGCGCGACGAAGCGCTGCAGCAGGGTCGCGAGGTGCGGTTCTACGTCCCGACGCACAGCCTGCTCAACTACACCCAGTGGCAGATCGTCAGTCCCGAGTCCCGGCTGCGTACGCTGCCCGCGGTCGACGGCGCGATCGCGCAGGTCTGGACCGGGACCGCCCGCACGCCCAACGTGTACGACGGCGAGGTGGCCGAGCGCACCTTCGCGACGGCGTACCTGGAGTACGGCATCGCGCAGGACCTGACCCGCGGTACCGATCGCCGGATGTGGTTCCTGCACGACCCGATCGAGGACCACCCGGACCGCACCTGGGAGGACTACCTCGCCAACTACCAGCGCACGCTCGTCGCGTCGCTGCTGCATCCGGGCGTCTCGCGGTACGAGGTCGCGCCCTGGCCGAACCGGATCTTCAACCGCTCGTACCCACGCCAGGGTTCCACCGAGCGCGAGCCGATCCCACCGGAGACCGCGACCAGCTACCTGGTCGCGATGAACAGCCTCCGCGATCTCGACCAGCCCGACGTACGCCGTCACGGCGACGGCCCGCGGATCGGCGTCGCGCTCTCCGACACCGCGATGTTCCAGCGCTGGTCCCCCGGTGGCGAGAGCGGCCACTACGACGGCCTGCAGGACGCGCTCGCCCTCGAAGGCCGCGAGCAACTGCACTTCTCCGACTTCTACGGCCTCGCCCTGCCGCCCCTGTACGACGGCCAGCAGGTCTGCCCGGTCCAGCTCGAGAACGTGATCGACACTCCTGACGCGCTCGACGACGTCGACCTGCTCGTGCTCAGCTACGAGTTCCAGAAGCCGCTCGCGCCCGGCATCCACTACGCGCTGGCCGGCTGGGTGAACCGCGGCGGCACTCTCCTGTACGTCGGCAACGACGCCGACCCGTACCACGCAATGCGTTCCTGGTGGACCGGCCGCTACCCGACCTGCGCCGACCACCTGGCCGAGGCTCTCGGCGCCGATCGCAGCAACCCGACGATCCAGCCCGTCGGCAAGGGCCGCGTCCAGTTCCTCACCGCGCGGCCCGCCGACTTCACCGAACAACCCGCTGCCCTCGTCGCCGCCCTCGAAGCCCTCGCCAAGGACGCCGGCCGGCGCTGGACGCCGACGAACTGGCTCGCGGTCCAACGCGGCCCGTACCTGATCGGCGCCGTACTGCACGGCACCCACACCATCGAGGGCTCGTACGTCGACCTGCTCGACCCGCAGCTCGGCATCGTCACCAGCCGCGAACTGCAACCCGGTGCCGTGACCTGGCTGCGCGACCTCACGTACGACGACTCACCAGTGATCGCCTCCGCCGGCCGCATCACCGACTGGCACCGAGACTCCACCGGCATCCGCTTCACCTGCGAGGCGCCACGCGGAGTCGAAGTCCTCACCGCGCTTCGTACTTCACAGCCGGTCGAGGGCCATCGCTACGACCCCGAGACCGGAGTCCTCTGGGTCCGCCATCCCGGCGACCCGGGCGGGACCGAGATCCACCTACCCGGCAACGACCTGTGACCCGGCGAGGCCGACGGCCAGCCCGGCCACGATCAGCAGCGCCCCGACCAGAACCCGGTAGCGCATGGTCGCGACCAGGCCCAGCAGGACGGCGACCAGACCGACACCCCAGATGAGGTTCCCGATGAGCATCCGGGAACCCTATCCACCGGAACTGCCGATCCCCCGCGCCCTCACAGCTCTCTAACAAGTAGCAGCACGTTGTACCTCGCGGACGGCCTCGGCCACCGCGTGGTGGTCCTTGCGCAGGATCGCCCCGTGGTTGCTCGGCACCTTTGCGCTCAACTCGATGTTCGGGTTCCGCTCGACCACGCCGGCGATGCTGGTGCGGATCTGCTCCTGCTCGTCACCGCGGCTGCCCAGCGACGTCCCCGACGCCAGCACGTACCGGGTCGGCACCGTGATCGCGTCCAGCACCGGCCCCAGCTCGGCGACCTTCGAGATCCGGCCGATCTCGATGTTGCTCTCCGCCTGCTGCGCGGCGTTCAGCCGCGGGACCAGACCGGTCGGGCGCAGCAGCGGCAGGAACCAGCCCATCCGCCGGAACATCGTGCGGATCCGCTCCTCCATCGCGTCGTCCAGCCAGTCGTACGGCTGCGCGCCGTCGACGAGTACCGCGCCGATCGCGCGGTCCGGGTTCCGGCTCGCCCAGTGCGCCCCGACGAACGCGCCGTACGACCAGCCGACCACGATCGCCCGCTCGACGCCGCGGGCCGCGAGCACCGCGTCGACGTCGCGGATCGCGGCCTCGAAGGAGTAGTCCGCGGAGCGCTTCGACTTCCGGCCGCGCGCCCGTTCGTCGTACGTGATGTGCCGCAGGTCGCCGCCGAGGTCGGCGATCACCCGCCGCCAGTACCCCTGGGTGGCGAACTGCCCGTTGAGGTAGAGCACCGGAACACCGCTGCCGCCGCTGTCGGTGACGGCCAGCGCGGTGTCCTCGATCGGGACCATGCCGGTCCACGGGGAGATGCTCGGGGAAGTGGTGTTCGTCATCGTCGTCTCCTGCTGTGGCGAGTGGTTTCTGACACCAGAAACGCTACGTTGCGTTCACAAATCTGGCAACGCCAGAGAAGCATCGGATCTACGTTCCCGCAGGTCAGAGCAGAGATTTCGTTGCGCAGGATCGAGAGCTAACGCAACACCGCGTTGCACTGACCAGTCGCCGAACGCTACGCTGAGCACCGAACACACCAACGAGAGGAACCCCCCGGTGTCCGGTGGCAGGCTCAGTCAGAAGGAACGCCAGCAGATCGCGCTCGGCCTCGCGGACGACCTCGCGTACGCCGAGATCGCGCGCCGCCTCGACCGGCCCACCTCGACGATCACCCGCGAGGTGATGCGCAACGGCGGCCCGACCGGCTACAAGGCCGACGCCGCGCACCGCGCGACCGAGCGCCGCGCGCACCGCCCGAAGCAGGCGACCCGCCGCACCCAGGGCAAGCCACTGCTGGCCGGCAACGGCCGCGACCCCGAAGCCGTCCGCGCGTACGAGGAGCTCTTCACCACCCTCCTCGCCGCCCAGGGCCTGCCGAAGATGGCCGCCCGCGTGCTGACCTGCCTGCTGATCGCCGAGGCCGGCAGCCTGACCGCCTCCGAGCTCGTCCAGCACCTGCAGGTCAGCCCCGCGTCGGTCTCCAAGGCGATCGCGTTCCTCGAGGAGCAGGGCCTGATCCGCCGCGAACGCGACGAACGCCGCCGCGACCGCTACTTCGCCGACAACGACGTCTGGTACCAGTCCACGATCGCCAGCGCCCAAGGCATCGGCCGGCTCGCCGAGATCGCCCGCCAGGGCGTCCCGGTCGTCGGCCACGGCACCCTGGCCGGCACCCGCCTGGAGAACATCGCCCGCTTCAGCGACTTCATCAGCGAAACCATCCTCCGCGCCGCCGAACAGGTCCGCGACGTCCTGCACACCCAGGCGCCCTCGACCGAAGACTAGCCGGTAAGCGTTTGCAGCGGCCGCGACCCTCTGCCTACTCTGGGCAGTAACACATCTAGAAACAATCTAGTTGTTACTGCCCAGCGAAAGGCCGTTCCATGGTCGCCTTGTTCGTCGATCTGCCGTCCGAGCTGGAAGGGGAGTTGTTCGGTCCGGACGAGCTGGCGCGACTGGAGAGCTTCGGCCGCGTGAGCCGGGCCGGAGACCGGCTGGCGGCCGACGTCCTCGTCACCGGGTGGGGCTCCCCGCCGCTACCGGCCGATCCGGGACCGCAGCTGAAGCTGGTCGTGCACAGCGCGGGCACGATCCGGCACCTGGTCACCCCGGCGCACCTCACCAACGGCCTCAAAGTCAGTCAGGCGTCAGCGGGGATGGCGCAGTCGGTGGCCGAGCTGGCGCTGTTCATGACGATCTCGCGGCTGCGCGACCTCGACCAGGTCGACCGGGTGATGACCACGAACCTGCGCGACCACGCCTGGCACAACGCCGACTTCGGGCTCGGCCGGACGCTTGCCGGAACGACGGTCGGCGTCATCGGCGCGAGCCGGGTCGGGCGCGCGTATCTCAAGCTGGTGGTCGCTTCCGGCGCTCAGCCGCTGCTCTACGACCCGTACCTCGACGAGCGCGAGGCGAAGGAGCTCGGCGCCCGGCTCGTCCCGCTCGAGCTGCTCCTGACCTCGTCGGCCGTCGTCGCGCTGCACGCCCCCGTCACCGCGGAGACCCGGCACCTGCTCGACGCGAAGCGGCTCAGCCTGATCCCCGACCGCGGTGTCCTGATCAACACCGCGCGCTCCGCCCTGGTCGACACCGAGGCACTCCTGAACGAGCTGCGCAGCGGGCGGATCAGCGCGGCGCTCGACGTGTTCGACCGCGAGCCGCTGCCGGCCGACTCCGAGTGGTGGCGGCTGCCCAACGTGCTGCTCACGCCACACCTCGGGGCCCAGACCTGGCACTCGCGCCGGACCCAGGGCGCGATCGTCGTCGACGAGATCCGCCGCTATCTCGCCGGACTGGAACTGCGCCACGAAGTGCGGACGGACACCTACGACCTGATGGCCTGAGCGCCCAAGTTTCAGAGAGTTCACGAGGGTATTGCGAAACGATACTAGAAATGCCTACTGTGTCGGGAAGCGTTTACCGGCCCGATCGACGCGGCCGCCGACAGGAAGTGGTGAAGGACATGCAGCGAGGACTCAAGGCCGCGGCCGCGCTGGCCGTCGCGCTGACGACAGTGCTGGCCGGTTGCTCCTCCGGTGAGGACGGCGGGCAGGAGGGCCAGGACCCGGCGACCGCCACCGGCACCCTGCGTGTGGTGGTGCCGAACTTCTCCGCCGACAACGAGGGCCAGGCGGTCTTCCAGGGGATCGTCGACATCTTCCACAAGACCTACCCGCAGATGAAGGTCGAGCCCGACTTCGTCCCGTACGACAACCTGAACCAGAAGATCTCCACCGCGCTCTCGGCCGGTAGCAACTACGACGTGGTCAGCGCGGGCATCGGCTGGGTCCAGCCGCTCGCCGACCTGGGCGCGATCCAGTCGCTGACCAAGCTCGGCGTCAGCACCGACGAGCTCGAGAAGACCGTGTACCCGGCCTTCGTCCCGCCGATGAAGTTCGACAACGACCTGTACGCCGTACCGGTGGTCGCCAACCCGCGGCTGCTGGCGTACAGCAAGAGCGCCTTCACCGAGGCCGGCCTCGACCCCACCAAGCCGCCGCAGTCGCTGGCCGAGCTGCGTGAGGACGCGAAGAAGCTGACCAAGCGCGACGCCAAGGGCCAGATCACCCGGACCGGCTTCGACTTCTGGGCCCCGGCCAGCAACTACCGCCAGCAGTTCGTCGCGTTCATGGGTGCCAAGGGCGGCCAGATGTTCGACGCGGACGGGCAGCCGACGTTCGACAGCCCGGCCGGGATCGACGCGCTGCAGCTGGTGCACGACATGGTCAGCGTCGACAAGACCTCGACGTACGGCTACCAGAACAGCGCCAAGACCGCGCTGGTCACCACCGGCGAGGCCGCGATGGGCTTCGCCAGCCCGTACGTCGACTGCGGCAAGGGCGGCGAAGGCATCGGCGACAAGTGCAAGGACCTCGTCTACTTCAACCTGAAGGACAGCAAGGAGGTCATGTACGTCGGCGGCCGCGTCGCCGCCGTCGGCGAGGGCACCAAGTACCCGCAGGCCGCGCTGGCGTTCGTGAAGGCGATGCAGGACCAGAAGTCGCAGGAGGCGATCTCCAAGCTCGACGTCGGCGTCCCGATCAGCAGCACCGCCGGGGACAGTGCGTTCGTGAAGGCCAACCCGGCCGGCTCGTTCGCCTGGAAGAACCTGGACAAGGCCGTCTTCGAGTACGGCGGCGCGACGTTCCTCGACTTCCGCTCCAAGTTCGGCCCGTCGCTCGACGAGGTCATCCTCGGCCGCAAGTCGCCGCAGGACGTGCTGAAGGAGCTGGACGGTGTGGCCCGCAAATGAGCACCCAGACCATCGCTCGCCCGGTCGCGGCGGCTCAGCCGCGACCGGAGCGGCGCCGCCGCAACGGGGTCGAGCGCGCGAAGGCGCGGGCCGGGTGGATGCTGCTAGCGCCGTCGCTGGTGCACTCGGTGATCTTCATCGCGATCCCGGGCGTGATGGCGGTGTACCTCAGCTTCACCAACGCGCGGGTCGCCGGTCAGGGCAAGTGGATCGGTGTCCAGAACTACCTCGACCTGTTCGGTGACGCGGATTTCCTGCGGGCGCTGAAGAACACGCTGCTCTACACGGTCGCCGTGGTTCCGGTCGCGATGGCGGTCTCGCTCGCCGTCGCGATCGGGCTGAACCAGAAGATCCCCGGCCGGGCCTTGTTCCGGACGCTGTTCTACATCCCGGTCGTCACCTCGACCGTCGCCGTCGCGGCGGTCTGGCTGTGGATCTACAACCCGGCCGCCGGCCTGGGCAACCAGGTGCTCGCGTTCTTCGGCGTCGCCCGCTCCGGCTGGCTCACCGACCCCGACGTCGCGCTGCCGGCGCTGATGCTGGTCGGGATCTGGCAGGGCCTCGGCGCGAAGATGATCATCTACCTGGCCGCCCTGCAGAGCATCTCCCCCGATCTGCTGGAGGCCGCCGAGCTCGACGGCGCCTCGAAGTGGCAGACGTTCTGGAACGTCACCTGGCCCGGGCTCGCGCCGGTGCACTTCTTCGTCCTGGTCACGTCGATCGCCAGCTCGTTCCAGGTCTTCGACCTGATCTACGTGACCACCGGCGGCGGCCCGGCCAACGCCACCAACGTGCTCACCTTCGACATCTTCAGCAACGCCTTCGAGCGGCTGCACATCGGCTATGCCTCGGCGGAGACCGTCGTGATGCTGGTCTTCGTCGGCATCCTGATCAGCCTCGGCCGCCTCAGCCTGCGCGGCAACCGGGAGGACCTGTGAGCACCGCCACCGTCACCCGACCAGCCGTACGCCGCGACCGCGCGGACCGGCTGACCGCCGGCAAGACCGTCCTCATGGTCGTGCTCGCGGTCGGCGGCTTCCTCATGGTCGTGCCGTTCCTCTGGATGATCCTGACCTCGTTCAAGACCCTCAACGAGGTGAACGGCTTCGCCTGGCTCCCCGACCACGTCGAGTGGATGAACTACGTCAACGCGCTGAAGGCAGCGCCGTTCGCGACGTACTTCCGCAACAGCCTGATCGTCGTGGTCGGCCAGACCATTCCCGTCCTGCTGTTCTGCACGGCGGCCGGCTACGCCCTCGCGCAGCTGCCGATCCGCGGCCGGAAGGGGATCCTGAACTACTTCATCCTGCTGCTGATCGTGCCGTTCCAGGTCCTGATCGTGCCGCTGTTCCTGGTCGTCCGGCGGATTCCGCTTGCCGGAGGCAACGACATCCTCGGCCACGGCGGCACCGGCTGGCTGAACACCTGGGCGGCGCTGATCGTCCCGTTCGTGTCGGCGCCGCTGTTCACCTTCCTGGCCCGGCAGTTCTTCGTCTCGCTGCCGGCCGAGCTGGCCGACGCGGCCCGGGTCGACGGCGTCACCGAGCTCGGCATCTTCTTCCGGATCATGGCGCCGCTGGCCGCACCGGCATTCGTCACGATCGCGCTGTTCAACGTGGAGTCGGCCTGGAACGGGTTCATCTGGCCGCTGGTCGCGACCAGCTCGGAGAGCCTGCGCCCGCTGCAGTTCGGGCTGGCCACCTTCGCGCAGGGCCAGGGCAGCGTGCAGTGGCCGTTCCTGATGGCGATGTCCGCGCTCGCTACGCTGCCGATGATCCTGCTGTTCGTCTTCGGCCAGCGCTACTTCATCGCCGGCATGGCCACGTCGGGGATCAAGGGATGACAGAGAGGCACTCGATGAAGCCCGAACTCGCTCCGCTGGACGTGACCGGACCGTTGGCCGCGCTGCTCCCACCGGAGGACCGGACGCTCAGCCCGTACACCGGTATCACCCGGGAGCACTGGATCGCGGTCGCCAACCACCTGCTCACGGCGGCCGCGGCGTACCGGTCGCCGCAGGGCGCCCGGATCAACTTCCCCGGCCGCCCATCCCAGCAGGGCCCGGCGACCGACGGGCTGGAGGGCTTCGCCCGGACGTTCCTGCTGGCCGCCTTCCTGCACGCCGGCGGTGCCGACCGCAACAACCACCTCCAGGCGTACGTCGACGGCCTGGTCGCCGGGACCCGCACGGTCGGTGCCGACGACCACGAGTCCTGGCCGGAGGTCGGGCACGTCGGCCGGACCGGGCAGCCGCACGTCGAGGCCGCCGGGATCGCGCTCAGCCTGCACCTCACCAAGGACGACAGCTGGGGGCGGCTGAAGCCGGACGAGCAGGACCGGCTGGCGGCGTGGTTCCGGGCGACCATCGAGAAGGAGCCGTCGCCCAACAACTGGTACCTGTTCCCCGCGACGATCGCGAGCTTCCTCGAAGGCGTCGGCCGCGGCGACGAGCAGACGCAGTACGTGCTCGACCGGGCGCTCGGGCTGATCGAGGTCTGGTACCGCGGCGAAGGCTGGTACTCCGACGGCGCCGGCGAGGCCTACGACCACTACGTGGGCTGGGCGATACATTTGTACCCGGTGCTGCACGCGCACCTGCGCGGGCTGACCGCGCTCGCCGACAAACTCGGGCCACGGCTCGACGAGTTCCTCGGCAGCTTCAGCCGGACGTTCGACCGCGACGGCTCTCCCCTGTACTACGGCCGCAGCATGACGTACCGGACCGCGACCCTCGCGGCGGTGGCACTCGGCGAGGCGGTGGGTCGGACCCCGCTCACGCCAGGGCAGTCGCGCCGGATCCTGTCGGCCGGGCTGCGGTACTTCGTCGAGCGCGGGTCGATCACCGAGCACGGCGTACTGTCGCTCGGGTGGCACGGAGAGCACCTGCCGAGCATCCAGCGGTACTCCGGGCCGGGTTCGCCGTACTGGGCTTCGAAGGGTTTCCTCGCGCTGATGCTGCCGGCCGACCACCCAGTCTGGACGGCGACCGAGGAGGCGCTGCCCGCCGACTCCGGCGATCATGTCCGGTCGCTCGGTGTCGGGCTGCTGATCCAGACGACGGCTGCTGACGGTCTGGTGCGCGTGCACAACCACGGCAACGACCACCTCAAGCCGGACGCGGCCGACGCGGGCGCGCCGGATCCGCTGTACGCGCGGTTCGGCTACTCGACGCGGACCGGGCCGACGTCGCTGCACGACCCCGCCGACAACGATCTGCAGGTGCGGATCCGGCGGGTGTGGAGCGCGCGGCGGCGGATCCACCGTGTGGCGACCGGGGAGAACTGGGCGGCGTCGTGGCACGCGCCGCGCTTCCCGCAGTACGGGCCGTGGGAGGGCAGCGACACCGCGGACGGCGGACCGGTGCTGCCGTCGGCGCGGATCGAGAGCGTGACCGCGGTACGGGGTGCGCTCGAGGTGCGGATCCATCGGCTGGTCCGGGTGCCGCCGTCACTACCGCTTCGGCTTGGTGGGTGGGCGGTCGCCGCTGCGCATCCGCACGACTTGGAGATCGGGCAGACGGGAACGACAGTGGGTGTCGAGGCCCGCGGGCTGCGGTCGACCCTGTCGGGTCTGCACGGGTGGGAGTCGGCCGGGACGCAGCCGGCGCCGTACGGGACGGCGTACGGGGAGTGGGCGGTCGTGCCGGAGCTGCTCGGGACGACGTCGGTCGAGAACACCGTGTACGTCGCCTCCGCTTCGCTGAGCGGGGTGGCCGTGTCCGAGGAGGTGGCGGCCTCGGTCGACGGTGGCGTGGTCACGGTTCGCTGGCCCGATCAGGAACAGGCCTTCGACCTGGACGATATTTTCACCGGGATCAGGTAAGAAGTACGGATGGGTGAGATCGAGGGGGCGCGGCGGAACGGACCGACGCTGCGGGACGTGGCCCGGCGGGCGCAGGTGTCGGTCGCGACCGCGTCGCGGGCGCTGACGAGCGACTACCCGGTCGCCGAGCTGACGCGGGCGAAGGTGCTGCAGGCGGTCGAGGAGCTGAACTACGTCGTCACGACGCGGGCCACGAAGCGGAGCCCGGCCGGGTCGCTGATCGCGATGGTGGTCTCGGATGTGGTGTCGCCGCTGCGCAGCCTGGTCGCGACCGGGGTCGCCGAGGCCGCCGCTGACTACGGGCGACTCAGCTCGGTCTACATCACCGGTCGCGACACGCGGCGCGAGGACGAGGTGTTCGCGCGGCTGGAGGAGCAGGACGACGTCGAGGCGGTGATCGTCGTCGGTGGAGTCGAGGTCACCGACGAGTACGAGCAGCGGATGGCGGCGCACGCGCGGGCCTTGCACGCGAAGGGATCGCAGCTGGTGCTGTGCGGTCGGCCGCCGCTGCCTGCCGGGGTGCCTGCATTGGTGGTTGAGTACGACAACCGCGGCGGGGCTTACGCGGCGACGAGCCATCTGCTGTCGATGGGCCACCGGCAGATCCTCACGCTGACCGGGCCGGAGCGGTCGACCACGACGCTGGGTCGCGTCGACGGGTATCAGCAAGCGCTCGCCGACTTCGGCGTGGAGGTCGATCCCGCGCTGGTCCTCGCCAGCTCGGCCGACCGCAGCGGGGCGTACCAGAGCTGCCAGCGGGCGCTCGCGGACGGGCTGAAGTTCACGGCGATCTTCGCGCACAACGACGTGATGGCGTCCGGGGCTCTGGCGGCGTTGAAGGAGCACGGCCTGAGCGTGCCGGACGACATCTCGCTGGTCGGCTACGACAACATCCCGGTCGCCCAGGAGCTGTCGCCGCCGCTCACGACGGTCTACATGCCGCACGAGGAGCTGGGCAAAGCGGCGGTCCGGCTCGCCGTCGAGCGCCCAGCCCCCGGGTCGGGGCGGGAACGCCAGCTGCTGGGCACCCACATCGTCATCCGTACGTCGGTTCGTCCGCTGACCCGTCAGAGCAGCTAGCGGCCGCGCGCCGTACTGCCGTTCTAGTTGCTTACGGCAACAGCCCGGGAACGCAGTGTCCGGCTGACCAGCAGTGCGCCGGTCAGGGAGACCGCGAAGACGACGCTGAACGCGATCGCGCCGGTGAGCAGGCCGGTCATCAGGCCGTTGGCGGTGACGATCGCGCCGAGGGCCGGTGCGCCGATGCCCTGGGACAGGTAGCCGACCAGGTAGCCGCCGGAGACCATGCTTGCCCGGTGGTGCGGGGCGGCGTACCGGTTCAGGATGGTGAGGCCGCCGGCGAAGTCGAACGCGTACCCGATGCCGGCGCAGGCCGAGGCGAGGAAGAAGACGACGACCGAGTGCGCCGTGCCGGTGACGACGAACAACCAGACCGCGCCGGCCGAGAAGACCGCGCCGAGGATGACGGTGGTCCAGATGTCCAGGCGCTTCGCGAGCAAGGCCGTGACGGCGATCGACAGCGCGAAGACCGACAGCAGCGCGCCGGTCACCAGTGCGTTGTCGGAGCCGGCGAGTTGATGTGCGATCTTCGCGCCGAGCGGGAGCACCAGCGAGCCGAGCACGAACGACGACGCGAACGCGATCGAACCGGCCGCGAAGATGCCGCGGTTGCCGCGCGGGATGACGATCGCGCGGACCCGCCAGCGCGAGCTGTCCTCGTTCGGGGTGTGCCGCGGCAGTCCGAACGCGAAGGCGGCGACGACCACGATCACCACTGCCAGGACGACGAACGTCAGCCGCAGCGGGTAGGCGGCGTACTCCGACAGGCCGCCGCCGACCAGCATCGCGAGCGCGATCCCGAACGCCGACACCGCCGTACCGATCGCTCCGGCGCGCTTCTCGGCGCCCGCCGTACTGAACTCGACCATCGCCACGCTCGCCGGGCTCAGCGACAGGCCGACGCCGAGACCCATGAAGGCGCGGCCGATCAGCAGCCAGGTGACGTCGCGGGCGAGTACGAACAGCAGTACGCCGATCAACTCGGCGGCCAGGCCGAGCAGGATCGTCGCCCGCCGGCCGATGTGGTCGGACAGGTCGCCGAAGATCACCAGCACCGGGATCAGCGCGATCGGGTACGCGGCGAAGATCCAGGCGACCGTCGTCGAGGTGACGCCCCAGTCGGCCTGGTAGAGCGGGTAGATCATCGTCGGGCACGCACTGGTCCACAGCGCCAGCGCGACCACCGCGCCGGCGGTCCAGAAACTGGCGCGCTCACTGAGCGATCGCAAGAGGTCCTCCATGAAGTATCTGGGTTTACTTTTTGAAGTTAGCACCCCCTGGGTATACTTTCATAACTCAGCTCGGAGGACGGACGGATGCCCAAATCGCTCGGCAAGGACTCGACCTGCTCGATCGCGCGCAGCCTGGAGGTGCTCGGCGACCGCTGGACGCTGCTGATCCTGCGCGAGGCCCTGATCGAGGGGTCGACGCGGTTCCAGGAGTTCCGCGAGGCGCTCGGCGTCGCCCCGAACCTGCTGACCCAGCGGCTCGCGTTCCTGATCGACGAGGGCCTGATGACGCGCCGGACGTACCAGGAGGAAGGCACGCGGGCGCGTGACGAGTACGTGCTGACCGAGACCGGTCGCAGCCTCAATCTGGTGATCGCCGCGCTCAGCGACTGGGGCCGCACCCGCCGCCCGCGCCCCGACGGCACCTCACCGAGCTACGCCGTCGGCGACACCGGTACGCCGGTCCGCCTGGCCTTCGTCACCGACAGCGGTGACACCGTCGACGCCGGGCGCCTGGTCGCCCACCGCACGAACGACCGCGACTTCTAGCCGTTCAGATCGGCCTCGTACGCCGCCGCCAGGTCGGCGTCCCACGGTTCGCTCTCGGCGGCGAGTGAGTCGAGCACGGTCTCCGGCCGCGTCGCGCCGGAGACGACCGAGAGCACCGGCGACGAGGCGAGCAACGCCCGCAACTGCAAGCGCTGCACCGAGACCCCGCGCTCAACCGCCTCGACCTCCAGCCGAGGCCAGGTCGAACCCCGCGCCGGCGTAGATCCGCGCAACGGCGAGTAGGCAAAGAACGCCACGTCGTTCGCCTCACACCACGCCAGTACGTCCGCGGACTCGCGTCCCATCGCGCTGTGCCGGTTCTGCACCGCGTCGATCCGAGCCACCGCCGCCGCCCGCTCCAGATCCGTCACGCTGACGTTCGACAGCCCGATCCGCGCGACCTTCCCCTCGTCCCGCAGCGCTGCGAGCGCACCCACCCCTTCTTCCACCGGCTGCTCGGCGAGATCCACGCGATGCAGGTAGAACAGGTCGAGCCGCCCGAACACCCGCAGGCTCGCCTCCACGTCGGCGCGGATCCGCGCCGCGCTGATGTCGGCGTCCCAGGTGTCGACACTCGTGCGCGAGTGCCCACCCTTGGTACCGACCAGAACCTCGGATCCCCGCGCAGCCTCGGCCGCCAGCTCCTCGCCGTACGACGGCTCGTCCACCCGGGTGTAAGCCCGAGCAGTGTCGAGAATCGCCGCACCCGCGGCGATCCCGGCCCGAAGCGTCGCCACATCGGTCGCACGGTCCCGCGGGTCGAAGGAAAGTCCGGCCACACCGAGCGCGACCCGACCGGTGAGCAGGCCGCCGCCGAGCGGGTCACCGCTGACCAGCGGGCCGCCGCCGAGCGGGCCTCCGCTGACGAGCGGGTCGCGATCCGCGCCGCTCACAGCGTGACCGGGACGCGGAAGTCGGGGCCGTCGTCGTCGAGCAGCACCGACGCCTCGACGACGCTCGCCCGGTACAGCCGCAACGGCGCCGGCCCCCGCAGTCGATCCGGGCCGAACGCATCCAGTTCCGGGAACCGCGCGCTGTAGATCGCGGAGCACTTCTCCAGCTCGCCCAGGGAGACCTCAGCGGCCTGCACGCTCAAATACACCGCCTCGGCCCGGAACAGCGCCACCTGCGAGTCGAAGATGACGACCCCCGCCTCCGGCCGGACGGCGAGGTTCTGCGAGTGCCGGCTGTCCGGCCGCGACACCCAGTAGAAGTCGGTGCCCGACGGCGTGTAGCAGACCGGCGACGCCCACGGCCGCCCCTCGGCGTCGGCCGTGGCCAGCGTCAGGTAGTTGTTCGCGGCGATGATGCGGCGAGCGATGTCCGGTGGGTTCATCCACCCATCATCCCCGGCGCGCGCCGGTCCGGGAGCGGTCGACCATGTTCCGCAGGCGGCGCAGGACCTGGTCGGTGAACAGACCGGCCAGACAACCGGTCAGCACCAGGACGGCGATGCCCGCGCTCGACGTGGTCTCGTCGCCGATGCTGATCAGCCCGGTGTTGACGGCGATCACCGAGACCGAGCCCAGCAGCGCCGACCACAGCGGGCGCAGGACGTACCACCAGATCGACCGGCCCGCGGCGCTCCTGGTCCGCCGGGTCAGCGTCATGCTCTGCCGGATGACGCTGCCGACCGCACCCGCGGCCGCACCGACGACGAGCAGGCTCATGTTCAAGGTGACCGGGACGTCGACGATCCACCAGTCGAACGTCCGGCTGGCCACCGTGTGCGGTCCCGCCGCCTCCTGGTCGGCCACCAGCCGTTCGGCCAGACCGTACGCCGTGATCAGCGCGAGCAGCGCCGCGACGGCTTCGGCGATGTTCACCACCACGACCTGCCACCAGGCCGTCCCCTTCGACGCCGGACCGCGGACGTGCCGCGGCGCGGTGGGCTTCAGTGCTCTGGTCATCGGACGCCTCCGTTCAGAACTGCCGTCCATCTGCACGGAGCGCGCGGGGTCCGGCGAAAATACGTCGGCCGTTCGATGTATCAGGACCCCCGCCGCGGCCTCCGAGTCTGCGAGGGACCCATTCGGGGGGAGGGTCCGGGGCGCCGGCGCGGCGGGAAGTCCGTGGGAGGGAGGGACTTCGCGCCGCGGCGGCGGTACTGTCCGGAGACGACGAACGAGGAGGACGGCGATGCGTGACGACCCGGCCGTCATCCGCATGGTCACCGGGGCCCGCGACGGGGACCGCGGTGCCTGGGACGACCTGGTGGAGCGGTACGCACCGCTGGTCTGGACGATCTGCCGGCGCTTCGGCCTGTCGACCGCGGACATCGACGACATCGGTCAGAGCGTGTGGCTGCTGCTGGTGGAGCACCTGCCCGGCCTGCGGGAACCGGCAGCGCTCCCCGGATGGATCGCGACCACAACTCGGCACGAGTGCCTGCGAATGGTGCGCGCCGGTCACCGGACCGAGCCGGCCGACCCGGTCGAGCTGCTCGCGGCCGCGCCGTACGACGAGGTCCCGCTCGACGAGGAACTGCTGCTGCACGAACGCCGTACCACCGTCCGGACCGCGTTCGGGCAGCTGTCGCAGCGATGCCGGCTGCTGCTGTCGATGCTCGTGCAGGACCCCCCGCCGGCGTACCGAGAGATCAGCGACAAGTTGCACATGCCGATCGGCAGCATCGGCCCGAACCGGGCCCGCTGCCTGGACCGGTTGCGCCAGACCCCGGCGCTGGCCGCACTGATCGGCCCCATCGAGGACGGAGGTGAGCAGCATGGATGACCAGTGGTGGACCGACGACGACCGGCTGCTCGAAGTTCTGCAGGACGCGCTGGTGAGCGCGCGCGACGTGCCGCCGAGTCTCGTCGCGGCCGGCAAGGCCGTGTACGCGTGGCGCACGATCGACGCGGAGCTCGCCGCCCTGACCTACGACTCCGCGTGGGAACGCGAAGCCGTCGACGTCACCCGGGCCGCCGAGAGCGCGGCGCTGCGGCGGCTGACGTTCGCGTCGGACCAGGTGAGCATCGAGCTGGAGCTGACCCCGGACGAGCTGCTCGGGCAGCTCAGTCCGCCGCAAGGCGGGACGGTCAGTCTCGCGGCCGGCTCGGAGGATCTCGGGACGGCGACGGTCGACGAGTTCGGGTTCTTCGTCGTCCGCCCGGTGCCGGACCGCCCGTTCCGGCTCACCTGCCGGACCGACTCCGGGACGACGATCACCACCGGTCTGGTGTCGCCCTGACAGTGACCGGCGATCAGGCTCCCAGCGCGATGAACGACTGTGCGGCCGTCCGCGCGAACCGGCTCGTGCCGGCCGCCGCACGGCTGAGGGCGAGCGCCTCGGCGAGCCCGTCTCCGGACCGCAGCCGCACGTGCAGATCGAGCATCAGCGGGACGGTCCCCGGATCGTTCACCGGTACGACGCTCGCGACCACGCCGGCCGAGCCGAGGGCGGCCAGCGCGCTGACCAGCCCGAGCAGCTCGTCGGCGCCGCTCGGGCTGCCGACCGCCGAGCTGCAGCTCGACAGCACCACTCGATGCGGAGCCCGCTGCAGCCGTTCGAGGTCGTACACGGTGAGCGGCCCGTCATCCAGCTGGAGCGCCGAGAACAACGGGCTGTCCGCGCGGAACGTCCCGTGCGCCGCGACGTGGACGAGGGCCGCACCGTCGATCGCCTTCAGGACGGCCTCGGCCGTGGCGGCGCCGTCGGTGAGCACGACCGCGTCGGGGTACAGCTGTGCGAGTCGCCGGACTTCTTCGTGTCCTGTCGAGAGCTTCGGGCCGCCGATCAGCACGACTCGGTCGGTCGTCGGCGGCACTGCTTTGCGGGCCCGCAGCCAGGCCGCCGCGGAAGGCGCCACCGAGGTCGGCCGGTCCCGCAACGACGGCAGCAGACTCCACGGAACCGCGTGCAGCCGACCGGTCGGTACGACGACCACCGGGCCGTCGTCGAGGTGCCGGACCGAGGATCCGAGCAGCAGCGTTTCGAGCCGCGCGCCGATCGCGTCGAGGTCGAGCTGGTTCGTGCCGCGGCCGGACGCCTCACGGCGGAGCGCGAACAACGCATGGGACAGGCGATGAGTCGCCGGCGCGACCGGCCCGACGAGGTCGAGATGCACGCGGCCGCGCGCGACCACGAGGGCGTAGAGCTGGTCGTCGACCTCGGTGAGCTCGATCAGGCTGCGCGGCCCGAGGTGTTCGAGCAGATCGGCGGTGTGGAACGGGCGGGCAGTCCGTGCAGCGTCGCCGCCGGCCCGGCCGTCGCTGGACCGCTCCCCCTCGGATCGGGCGCCGCCAGACCGCTCGCGCTCGGGCCCAGCCTCGACCGTCCCCGGCGCAAGCAGCGCGCGACGGCGTACCGACGACTCGAGGCGACGGCGTTCGCGTTGCAGCGGGCCGGCGGCCGGGCCGTGGTCGTAGTTGGCCTCGAGGCGGTGGGTGAGGCCGCGCAGTGCGGCCAGATCGGCGACCAGCGCGTCGTCCTCCTGCGGGCGGACCGGCGGGATCGCCAGCACGGTGGCTCGCCAGCGTTCGCTCCACTCGAGGACCTGCCGCGCGTTGTGCCGTCGTACGGCGTACCGCAGCGCTATCGCGGCGAGTTCGGAGCCCTGCGCCGTCGCCAGCACGCGCAGTTCGGTCGCGCCGAGCGTGCGCAGGTAGACCTCGATCAGGCTCAGGCCCTGCCGGCAAGCAGCCAGCATCGCGCGCGACCGGCCTTCGCCCTGGCGGAGCGTGGCCTGGGCGAGCCAGCCGGCACCCCGCGTCCGCAGCCCGCGGTGGCGGGCGGCGGCCGCGATCGACAGGTGCTCGCCGGCCGTGGCCGGATCCGTGCGGGCGAACGCGAGCCGGCCGGTCAGCAGGTGCGCCTCGGTCGCGAGGTCGGGGTCCAGGTGGTCGAGCTCGGAGCTGACTCGCTGGACCGCGCGCAGCAGCCGAACGGTCCGGTCGCCGCCGTCGTACCGGGACTGCAGCAGCGCCAGCTCCGCGCGGGCCGCCCACCACGGACGTTGCTGACGGCGGAACAGCTTCAGCGCGGCCCGGCCGCGGCTCTCGGCGACCTCCCGCGCGCCGCTGGCGTTGGCCGCGAGAGCGGCGCAGTAAAGGAGTTCCGCGCGGCGGGCGTCCGAGCCGCGCTGCTGCTCGATCCGGCCCAGCGCACTGTCGATCTCGGTGAGCGCATCGCGCGTGAGACCGGCCGCGAGCTGCACCAGGCACTTGTTGGCGTACAGGTCCGGCTCCAGGATGCCGAGCTCCTCCTCGACCACGCGCTGGGCGTCGTCGAGGAACCTCAGCGCGGCCGGCAGGTCGCCGCGCGCGAAGGCGGCGGCGCCGCGGGCCTGGCGGGTGTCGGCGTACTCGGCGATCTGGCCGCGGTCGGAGAACAGCTCCTCACTGCGGGCGTAGTCCTGGTCGGCGCGGTCGATCGCGCCCATCGCCAGCAGCACCATCGCGCGGTGCGTCAGCGCGCGGGCCTCCCAGACCAGGTCGCCGGCGTCGCTGAGCAGCGCGACGGCCTGCTCGGCGTCGGCGAGCGCTTCGTCGTACCGGCCGAGCAGGGCGCCGCGCACCCAGGCCCGGCGGATCAGGATGCGGCCGGCGTGCACGCCGGTCCGGCCGGGGACGATCGCGTCCAGCATCGCGACGCCGCGGTCGGTCTGGCCGGCCATCACCAGCGCGACCCCGAGACTGGCCTGGACGTCGGCCTCCCGGTCCGGATCACCGGCCCGGCGAGCGAAGCGGTACGCCGACCTGAGCTCGGTCACCGCCTCCTGGATGTCACCGAAGTCGCGGTGCACGACGCCGATCGCCTGGTGGGCCACGGCCGCTTCGGCGTCGGACGGGGAGTTCGCCAGCACCTCGCGCGCGATCCGCAACGCGTCGGTGGGCCGCGACAGCGCGAGCGCCTGCAAGTCGTCGATGTCCACGGCCACCGGCCGCCCTCCCCTCACCGGACGTCCTCAGATCGTAGTACGACCCACCCCTGCAGCTTCACCGTCGAGAGGAACCACCATGTCGGCTGACCAACGGCTCAAGGACGCCCTGCGCCTGATCATCGAGGACCGGGACGGCAAGGACCCGGGGCCGGGCAACGAGCGCTGGTTCGGCACCACGGCCGTGCACCCGTACAACTGGGAAGAGCTCGGGTACGCCGAGTACTTCTACCGCCGCGACACCATGCTGGTCCGGACCGAGGACGTCGAGCTGGTGCTCGGCGCGCTGCGCGAGGAGCCGCTGGGGCGCGGCAAGGAGGACCCCGAGGGGCCGATCATCCCCGAGGAGGTCGCGATCGACCGGCTGCCGGTCGTCGAGGGGGTCACCGGCCTGGTCTGGCGGTACGGCCGCAACCCGCGCTCGGTCGAGGCCGGCCGTCCCGGCGTGTTCGGCGGCCGCGAGTTCCCCGGCGAGCCGAACGGCCGGTACGACGACAGCGATCCCCTGTCGACCCCGGTCGTGCTGGACCGGCTGGACCGCTCGATCGGCGAGGGCGTCGCCAGGCCGTGCGCGGCGCTGCCGCTGAACGGCAACGGCCATCCCTGTCCGGCGTCGGAGCCGGCCGAGGTGCCGTCGAGCTCGGTGACGCCGGTGCCGCCGGTCAGCAGCGGGATCTGTTGCGGGAAGCACGGGTGGGACGGACGCGGCGTACTGGTCGGTGTCGTCGACGGCGGTCTGGTCGAGGCGACGACGCACCAGTGGCCCTGGATGGAGGGCGTGTACGGCGACCCGGACCCGGCCGCGCTGCCCGGCCAGCCGATCGGCGCGTACTCGTGCCACGGGACCTTCGTGGCCGGCTGCGTCCGTACGACGGCGCCGCAGGCGGAGGTCTGCGTCAAGCGGGCCAAGGAGATCGACTGGCGGCTGTACGGCGGGATGGCGTACGAGTACGAGATCATCCAGCGGATGAGCGACCTGCTCGACCTCGGCGCGGACATCATCGTCTGCGAGTTCGACGGCGCCACCCGGCACCACCTGCCGCTGCTCACCTTCGACGCGTTCTACCGCAACCGGCTGCGGTACCTCAACGTCACCGTCCTCGCCCCGGCGGGCAACGACGAGACCCACCTCCCGACGTTCCCGGCGGCGTACACCTGGACGGTCGGCGTCGGCGCCCTGACCGCGGACGGCAACAGCCGCGCCCACTTCTCCAACTACGGCCACTGGGTCGACGTGTACGCGCCCGGCGAGGATCTGGTGAACGCCTTCGGCACCGGCAAGTACAAGTGCGAGGAGTCGCCGTACGAGGAGCGCACGTTCGCCGGCCTGGCCAACTGGAGCGGCACCTCGTTCTCCACTCCCCTGGTCGCCGGCATGATCGCCGCCCGGATGTCCGGCACCGGCGAGAACGCTCCGCAGGCGACCGAAGCGGTCCTGCGTTTCGCCCGCTCACAGGCCGCGCTCGGCATCGGCCCGGTCCTCCAGCCGCACCAGATCTGCGGCGCCTGCCACCAGCCCTGCCAGCACTCCTGCGGCTGCTCCTGCGATCACTGAACAACAAGAACAGCCCCAGCCTGGTCGGCCGGGGCTGTTCTTCGCGGTACGGCGTACTAGCGCTTGCTGCGGGCGGCGAGTCCCTCGGCGGTGCCGACGAGCATCACCGACGCGATCACCGCGACGACGAAGCCGAGCACGTTCAGCTCGAAGATGCTGCCGGTGCCGAGGAGGTTGGCGATCACGCCACCGATCACCGAACCGGCCAGGCCGAGCAGCAGGGTCCAGAGCAGCCCGAGCTTCTGCTTGCCCGGGGTGAACAGGCGAGCCAACGCGCCGATGATCAGGCCGGCGACGATGAATCCGATCATGCTGAGTCCTCCACAAGGTCCGGGCCGCATCCGCGGCCGCACCAGTAACTCAACCAGGTCCGCGGGGCACGGACATCGAGGCTCGGCCGGGTTCCGTCCCTGGCCTACCCTGACTTGCCCCTGAGGTGCAGCAGCTGGGAGCCCGCCCAGACGACCAGGCCGAGGACCGCCATCGCGATGCCGAGGACCGCCACGCCGGTCCAGCCGGCGCGCTCGTACAGCAGACCGGACAGGCCCGAACCGATCGCACCGCCGAAGAAGACACTGCCGATGAAGACCGTGTTCAGCCGCGACCGGGCCTCCGGCCGGAGCGCGTAGATCTCCTGCTGGCTGAGCACGAGGTTGCCCTGGACGGCGAGGTCGAGCAGTACGCCGGCCAGCGCGAGCACGATCAGGTTGTGCACACCGACACCCGCGACGACCATCGCTCCGGCGGCGAGCGCGAAGACGACACCGGTCGCAGGTCGCCCGTGGCCGCGGTCCCCGACCCGGCCGGCAATCGGGGCGGCGAGCGCTCCGGCCGCGCCGACGAGCGCGAAGACCGCGATCTGCGTCTGCGAGAGGTGGTGCTGCTTGATCAGCTCGTAGGTGACCGAGGTCCAGAACGCGGAGAAGGTGCCGAACATCAGCGCCTGCATGACCGCCCGGCGGCGCAGTGCGGGCTCCTCGCGGATCAAGTGCCCGATGGAGACCATCAGGCTGCCGTAGCTGCCGGTGTGGTCGGGCTTGCGCTTCGGGAGCGTGATCGCCAGGACCACGGCCATGATCACCATCAGTACGGCGGACAGCAGGTAGACCGATCGCCAGCCCCACAGGTCGGCGAGGAAGCTCGACACGCTCCGGGCCAGCATGATGCCGAGCAGCAGCCCGCTCATCACCTGCCCGACGTACCGGCCGCCCTGGCCGGGTGGCGCGAGGTGCGCCGCGACCGGGACGACGATCTGCGCGACCACGGAGGTGAAGCCGAGGATCGCCGAGAAGACCAGGAACAGCGTCAGGTTCGTGGCCAGGGCGGCGACCGCGGACGCGACGGCGGTGACGATCAGCACCCGGGACGCGAGCGCCCGGTTCTCGATCAGGTCGCCGAGCGGCATCAGCACGATGATGCCGGCGGCGTACCCGAGCTGGGTGACCGTGACGACGATCGCGGCGGTGCTGTCGGTGACCGCGAAGGTGTGCGCGATCAGCGACAGCAGGGGCTGGGAGTAGAAGATGTTCGCGATGGACACGCCGGAGGCGGCGGCCAGGACGAAGGTCAGGGTGCGGAGCCGGCGGGAGCTGATCCCGGGTGGCGCCGCGGTGGTCTGGTGCATGCGGTTTTCCTCATCATCGAAGCGATCTGGGGCGCGGTGAGACCGAGCTCGGTCAGCAGGTCGGCACGCGCGCCGTGGGCGAGGAAGTCGTTGGGGAGCCCGAGCACGGTGACCGGGGTGGTCACGCCGTCGTCGAGCAGGGTCTGGCGCAGGCCGGCGCCGAAGCCGTTGGTCCGGACGCCGTCCTCGATGGTCACGACGCGTTGGTAGCGGCGGGCCAGGACGAGCAGGCTGTCCGGGATCGGGATGATCCAGCGCGGGTCCACGACGGTGACGCCGAGCGAGCGGGCCCCGGTCGCGCCGGCCGTGCCGTCGAGCTCGTTCGCGACCTCGAGCGCGGTCGCGACGAAGGGGCCTAGGGCAACGATCAGGACGTCGCGCCGCGGGGACTCGTGGAGGACGTCGACGCCGTCGGGGAGGCGGCGGAGCGCCGGGAGGTTCTGGGTGGCGAGGCCTTTGGGAAGGCGGAGGGCTGTTGGGGCGTCGCTTGTTCGGACGGCTTCTGCCAGCTCCTCGCGGAGAGTCGTCGCGTCGCGCGGGGCGGCGAGGCGGAGGCCGGGGACGGACTGCAGGAGGGCGATGTCCCACAGGCCGTGGTGCGTCGGTCCGTCGGGCCCGGTGACACCGGCGCGGTCGAGGACGAGGGTGACGCCCGCGCGGTGCAGGGCGACGTCGGCCTGGAGCTGGTCGATCGCGCGGGTGAGGAACGTGGAGTAGATCGCGACGACGGGGTGCAGGCCGCCGTACGCGAGGCCGGCGGCGCTGGTCACGGCGTGCTGCTCGGCGATGCCGACGTCGATGACGCGGTCGGGGAAGCAGTCGGCGAACCGCTGGAGACCTGTCGCCTGAAGCATCGCGGCGGTGACGGCGACGAGCTTCGGGTTGTCCTTGGCTTCGGCGAGCAGGGCTTCGCCGAAGACTGCCGTCCAGGTATCACCTGGGGTGCGGAGGGAGCGGCCGGTGTGCGGGTCGATCGGGCCGATGGCGTGGAACTGGTCGACCGGGTCGCGGCGGGCGAGGTCGTAGCCGCGGCCCTTCTCGGTGACGGCGTGCACGATCACCGGGCGGTTTCGGCGTTTGGCCTGCCGCAGCGCGGTTTCGAGCGCTGGGAGGTCATGGCCGTCGATCGGGCCGATGGCCTCGAGGAAGCCTGAGCGGAGGAGCTTGGGGATGGCGCCGACGGTCGGTGCGTAGGAGCGGCCGTTGTCGTTGACGACGACGACCAGGTTGCGGTCGCTTGCCGTGGTGAGGTTGTTGAGGGCTTCCCAGCTCGGACCGCCGGTGAGTGAGCCGTCGCCGATCACGGCGACGACGTGGCGGTCGTGCCGGCCGGTCAGTGCGTAGGCGCGGGAGATCCCGTCGGCCCACGACAGCGAGCTGGAGGCGTGCGAGCTCTCGACGATGTCGTGCTCCGACTCCGCACGCTGCGGATATCCCGCGAGACCGCCGCGCTGCCGGAGCCCGCTGAAGTCCTGGCGACCGGTGATCAGCTTGTGCACGTAGGTCTGGTGACCGACGTCGAAGACGATCGCGTCGCGCGGTGACGCGAAGACGCGGTGGACGGCGAGCGTCAGCTCGACGACACCGAGGTTCGGCCCGAGATGGCCGCCGGTACGGGTGACGTTGGCGACCAGGAACTCGCGGATCTCGCTCGCCAGCTGGGCGAGCTGCTCGGCGCCGAGATCGTCCAGGTCGCGGGGCCCGGTGATGCCCGGGAAGATCATCCGGCGACCACCCCGTGTGAACCGATCAGTGACACCAGCGCAGTCCCTTCCACCGACTTATTGACTTCGGGGTACACAATCACCCACCGCGCCGGGCCTGCGCAACTCGGGCCGCACGACGTCGAGGCCGACTTTTTGAACTCGCGTCATAAAAGTGGGTAGACTGCGGACATGGCGATGGGCAGACCGATGAAGTTCGAGGCCGAGCAGGTCGTCGACAAGGCGGTCGAGGTGTTCTGGCGGCAGGGTTTCGCCGCGACCACCCCGCAGAACCTGGTCGACGAGCTCGGCATCGGCAAGGGCAGCCTCTACAACACGTTCAAGAGCAAGCACCACCTCTTCGAGCTGTCGCTGCGCCGGTACAGCGCGACCCGCGTGGCCGCGCTGGCGAAGGGGCTCGAAGGGCCGGGGCCGATCGTCCCCCGGCTGCGTGAGGCGATGCGCACGCTCGCCGGGATCGGCGACCACCGCTTCGGCTGCCTGATCGTGAACTCGGTGGCCGAGCTCGGCAGCACCGACGAGAGCGTCGCCGCGGTCGCCAAGGACCTGTTCGACCAGGTCGAGGAGGCGTTCCGCTCCGCGCTGGAGCGCGCCCAGGCCGGCGGTGAGCTGACCTCGCGGCGCGCTCCCCGCGACGCGGCCGGCGCGCTGCTGGCCGCGGTGATCGGCGCCAGCGTGCTCGCCAAGAGCGGCAGCGACCCTGCCGACCTCTTCCGGACCCTCGACGCCGCCCTCCAGGACAGCTGAGCTTGCCGAGGGCAACTTCCATCAGAGATTTGCGAACGAAAGCAGGAGATCGGCAGTGTCGGTCAGCGTCACGCGGCCAGTAGCAACCAACGAACCACCACAAGAACCCGACCCGGTCCGCCCGGTCGCGCGGACCACCTCGGTGCCGCCGAAGCCGGTGCCGGTCCCGGCTGACACCCCGCCCGGCCGGCCGCCGGGCGCACCGGACGACGAGCCCCGCGAGGCCGTCGTACCGCTGCGTGGGGTGGCGAAGTCACTGGCCGCGAACATGAGCAGCAGCCTCGGCGTACCGACCGCGACCAGCGTGCGGACGGTCGCGGCGAAGCTGATGATCGACAACCGGATCGTCGTCAACAACCACCTGCGCAAGGCCCGCGGCGGCAAGGTCAGCTACACGCACCTGATCGGCTGGGCGATGGTCCAGGCGGTCAAGGACCAGCCGGGGATCAACATGTACTACGACGAGGTGGACGGCAAGCCGGTCGCGGTCACGCCGGCCTCGGTGAACCTGGGGATCGCGGTCGACGTCGTCCGGCCCGACGGAACGCGGTCGCTCGTCGTACCGAATCTGAAGCGGGCCGAGACACTCGGCTTCTGGGAGTACCTGCAGGCCTACGAGGACCTGGTCGTCCGCGCTCGCGCGAACAAGCTGACCGTCGACGACTTCACCGGTACGACGATCTCGCTCACCAACCCCGGCGCGATCGGGACCGTGCACTCGATGCCGCGGCTGATGCAGCACCAGGGCTGCGTCGTCGGCGCGGGCGCGCTGGAGGTGCCGGCCGAGTTCCAGGGCGTCAGCGACCAGGCGCGCGCCGAGCTGGCGATCGGCGCGACCGTCACGCTGACCAGCACGTACGACCACCGCGTCATCCAGGGCGCCGCGTCCGGTGAGTTCCTGCGCCGGATCGACGAGCTGCTGACCGGCGGCGACGGCTTCTACGAGGACATCTTCGCCGCGCTGCGGATCCCGTACGCGCCGATCCGCTGGGCCCGCGACATCCATGTCGACCCGGCCGGCGCGATCGGCAAGACCGCGCGCGTCCAGGCGCTGATCAACGCGTTCCGGGTCCGCGGGCACCTGATGGCCGACACCGACCCGCTGGAGTACGTGCAGCGCTCGCACCCCGATCTCGACCTGGCCGGGCACGGCCTGACCTTCTGGGACCTCGACCGCGAGTTCGTGACCGGCGACTTCGGCCCGGAACCGACGATGCTGCTGCGCGACATTCTCGGCGTCCTGCGGGACGCGTACTGCCGCACGATCGGCGTCGAGTACATGCACATCCAGGACCCGGCGCAGCGGCGCTGGTTCCAGGACCGGCTCGAACGCCCGTACGCCAAACCGAGCCACGACCAGCAGCTGCGGATCCTCGGCAAGCTCAACGAGGCCGAGGCGTTCGAGACCTTCCTGCAGACCAAGTACGTCGGCCAGACCCGCTTCAGCCTCGAAGGCGGCGAGTCCGCGATCGCGCTGCTCGACGCGCTGCTGGCCGCGGCGACCCGCGCGGAGCTGGACGGCGCGGCGATCGCGATGGCGCACCGCGGCCGGCTGAACGTGCTCACGAACATCGCCGGGAAGACGTACGCGCAGGTGTTCCGCGAGTTCCAGGGCACCGACGCCACCGACGGGTCCGGCGATGTGAAGTACCACCTCGGCACCGAGGGCCGGTACCGCGGCGCGGACGGTGCGGAGCTGCCGGTCTACCTGGCCGCGAACCCGTCCCACCTGGACGCGGTCGACGGCGTCCTGCTCGGAATCGTCCGCGGCAAGCAGGACCGGCGCGGGCCCGGCACGTTCGCGACCCTGCCGATCATCGTGCACGGCGACGCGGCGATGGCCGGGCAGGGTGTGGTCGCCGAGACCGTGCAGATGTCGCAACTGCGCGGGTACTCGACCGGCGGGACGATCCGGATCAACCTGAACAACCAGGTCGGGTTCACCACGCTGCCCACCGAGGCGCGCAGCTCGGTCTACTCGACCGACGTCACCAAGTCGGTCCAGGCGCCGGTGCTGCACGTGAACGGGGACGACCCGGAGGCCGTCGTACGGGTGGCTGAGCTGGCGTTCGCCTACCGGCAGGAGTTCGGGCGGGACGTGGTGATCGACCTGGTCTGCTACCGGCGCCGCGGGCACAACGAGGCCGACGACCCGTCGATGACGCAGCCGCGGATGTACAGCCTGATCGAGGCCAAGCGCAGCGTCCGGACGCTGTACCTCGAGGCGCTGGTCGGGCGGGGTGACATCACCCGCGCGGAGTACGAGCAGGCCGACCGCGACTTCCACGAGCGGCTCGAGCGGGCCTTCACCGAGACCGACGTGCCCGCTCGGGCTGTCGGCTCTGCGTTGATCCCGGCTGCCGGCTCGCTCGTCGTACCGGCGGTCTCGGAAGCGACCATCCAGACCATCGGCGACGCGTTCCTGAATCCCCCGGCCGGCTTCACCGTGCACCCCAAACTGCAGCAGCTGCTGGTGAAACGCCGGCAGATGAGCCGCTCCGGCGGCATCGACTGGGCCTTCGCGGAGCTGCTCGCCTTCGGATCGTTGGTGCTGGAGGGTACGCCGGTCCGGATGGCCGGCCAGGACTCGCGCCGCGGCACGTTCGTGCAGCGGCACGCCGTACTGCACGACCGCGCGAACGGCCAGGAGTGGCTGCCGCTGACCAACCTCGCCGACGGCCAGGCCCGGTTCTCGATCTACGACTCGCTGCTCAGCGAGTACGCCGCGATGGGCTTCGAGTACGGGTACTCCGTCGAGCGGCCGGACGCGCTGGTGCTCTGGGAAGCGCAGTTCGGCGACTTCGTGAACGGCGCGCAGATCGTGGTCGACGAGTTCCTGTCGTCGGCCGAGCAGAAGTGGAACCAGCGCTCCTCGCTGACGCTGCTCCTCCCCCACGGCTACGAGGGCCGCGGCCCCGACCACTCCTCGGGCCGGATCGAGCGCTTCCTGCAACTGAGCGCCGAGAACAACCTGACCGTCGCCCAGCCGTCGACGCCCGCGTCGTACTTCCACCTGCTGCGCCGCCAGGCCCAGCCCGACTCCACGACACCGCTGATCGTCTTCACCCCGAAGTCGATGCTCCGCACGCGCGGCGCCACCAGCTCGGTCAGTGAGCTCACCACCGGATCCTTCGCTCCCGTCATCGACGACCAACGAATCGGTGACAAGTCGGCCGTTCAGCGCGTACTGGTTGTCTCCGGCAAGCTGTACTACGAGCTGCTGGCCGAGCTCGCGAAGACGAACGATCACGCGGTGGCGCTGGTTCGCCTCGAGCAGTACTACCCGCTGCCTGCCGACGAGCTACGGGCTGTGCTCGCCTCCTACCCGAACGCCGACGCGTTCTGGGTGCAGGAGGAGCCGCGCAACCAGGGAGCGTGGACGTTCCTGCTGTCCGAGCTGGATCACCCGCTTCAGGTGATCTCCCGGCCGCGGTCGGCCGCGCCCTCGACGGGCTCCGGCAAGCGGCACGCGCAGGAGCAGGCGGCGCTGATCGAACGCGCGCTGCACTGACCCGGCGTGCGGCGCTGACCCGGCGTGCGGCGCTGACCGGCTCTCCCCGCCGTGCGGACTCACGGCGGGGAGGCTCTCAGTCGCGCAGGTCGAGGCGCATCAGCACGCGCGGGTGCCGGGCGAGCACCGACGTGGTGTCGGCGGCCTTGGTGTACCCGGCGCGCTCGAAGTTCTTCCGCAGCCCGGCGTACGCCATCGTGAGATCGACCTTGGCGCCCTGGTTGTCGAGCGGGTAGGCCTCGACCATCGGCGCGCCCTGCTCGCGCGCGAACTCCGTCGCACCGGTGATCAGCGCGTGCGAGATCCCCTGCTTCCGGTGACCGGGACGGACGCGGACGCACCACAACGACCAGACCGGCAGGTCGTCGAGCTGCGGGATCTTGCGGTTGCGGGCGAAGGACGTGTCCGCGCGCGGGGCGATCGCGGCCCAGCCGACCGGCGTCTCCCCGTCGTACGCCAGGACGCCGGGCGCCGGCTTGACCTTGCAGAGCTTCTCGACGTACTCGCCGCGGGCGGGGCCCTGGAGCTCGTTGTTGAGCTTGGAGGGGATCCGGTAGCTCAGGCACCAGCACACGTTCGCGGTCGGCGACTTCGGGCCGATCACCGCGCGTACGTCCTCGAACACGACCGCCGGCCGGATCTCGATCACCATGCCCCCACGATGCCACGCCCGGGGGCGTGATTCGCGCCACGACGTGTCACATGCGAGCGGGCTGCGGGGTCGTATCTGTGACGGCGTGAACGATCCACAGGAGGGCCGAGTCATGCAACGTCCCTGGAGCAACCTGCGTACGCGGGTGTTTCCCGACCACTGGTCGCTGCTGTTCGGCCAGATCGCGTTCTACAGCTTCGTGGTGATCGTGCTCACCGGCGTGCTGCTGAGCATCTTCTACGAACCGTCGATCGAGACCGTGGTCTACAACGGGCCGTACATCCCGTTGCGCGGCGTACCGATGTCCGGGGCGCTGGAGTCCACGCTGAAGATCAGCTTCGAGGTCCGCGGCGGGCTGCTGGTCCGCCAGATGCACCACTGGGCCACGCTGCTGATGGTCGCGGCGATGATGCTGCACCTGCTGCGGCTGTTCTTCACCGGTGGGTTCCGCCGGCCGCGGCGGCTCAGCTGGTTGGTTGCCTTCGGCCTGCTTCTGGCGATGCTCGGCGCGGCGCTGACCGGGACCGGGCTGCCCGACGACATGGCGTCCGGGATGAGCCTCGCCGTCACCGACGGCGTCCTGCAGGCGACACCGTTCGTCGGCACCTGGATCTCGTCGCTGGTGTTCGGCGGCGAGTTCCCCGGCAACGTGATCGCCACCTTCTACCCGCTGCACGTGATCGTGCTGCCGGTCGCGATCCTCGGCCTGTTCGTGGTGCTCGCGCTGCTCGCGCTCAAGCACGGACCCGCCCAGTACGCCGGTCCCGGGCACACCGAGGACAACGTGGTCGGGAACTCGTTCAAGATCTCCGCGGTGAAGAGCTTCGGGCTGTTCTGCTTCGTCACCGCCGTCACGTTCCTGATGGGGTCGACGGCAACCATCAACCCGATCTGGCTGTACGGCCCCGCCGACCCCGCGAACGCCTCGGCCGGTGTCGGACCGGCCTGGTACCTGGCGTTCCTCGACGGCTCGCTGCGGCTGGCGCCGCCCGGCTGGGAGTTCGTGCTGTGGGGCAAGACCTTCACGCTGGCGATCCTGGTCCCGGTCGCGCTCTGCACGCTGTTCCTCGGGCTGGTCGCGGCGTACCCGTTCATCGAGGAGTGGCTCACCGGTGACCACGCCGACCACAACATCCTCGACCGCCCCCGCTTCAACCCGACCCGGACCGGCATCGGCGTCGCCGGGATGACCTTCTACGGCGTGCTCTGGGCCGCCGCGAGCGCCGACACGATGGCGATCCTCTTCCACCTGTCCGTCAACACCCTCCTGCACGCCTTCCAGGTGCTGCTGTTCATCGGCCCGCCGATCGCGTTCCTGGTCACCCGCCACATCTGCACCGGCCTGCAGGACCACGACCTCGACGTCGCCACCCACGGCATCGAGACCGGCCAGATCATCCGCCAGCCCGACGGCGGCTACGTCGAACTGCACCGCCCGGTCACCGAGCTCCGGCGCCGGGAGCTGACCGAGGGTTCCGAGCCGACCGAGAGCACCGAGGTCGCCGTACCGGCGCACAAGTGATGGTCAGAGGACCTGGGTCGAGCGCAGTGCCTCGCGGAGGTGGCGGCGTTGGGTGACGCCGAGTTTGGCGAAGACCTTGCGCATGTGCCACTCGACGGTGCGGGGGCTGATGAACAGCTCGGCGCCGATCTCCGGGTTGGTGAGGCCGTCGGTGGCGAGGCGGGCGATGTGGAGCTCCTGGGCGGTGAGGCCCTGGGTCGTGTCGACGGTGCGTTTGCGGGCGGTCTCGCCGGTCGAGGCGAGTTCGCGGCGGGCGCGTTCGGCGAAGGCGTCGAGGCCCATAGCGTTCGCGGCGTCGTGCGCGGCGCGCAGCTGGTCGCGGGCCTCGACGCGGCGGCCCTCGCGGCGTAGCCACTCGCCGTACAGGAGCTTGGCGCGCGTCAGCTCAGTCTGTACGGCGGTCTGCTGCAACTGCTCGATCGCCTCCCGGTACAGGTCCTCAGCAGCGCCACCTTCCCGCAGCTGCGCCTCCGACCGCGCCGACACCCCCAGCGCCCACGCCGTCCCGCTGGCCTGCGTCAGCTCAGCCAGCTGCTCGTACGCCGCCACTGCCGTGTTCCGCTCGCCAGCACGCACCGCCGCCTCGACCAGCTCGACCAGTCCCCAGTTCGACACCCCGATCTCGGTCGGGTACGCCGCGGCCTCGCGCGCGGCGACCAGCGCGTCGCCGTACCGGCCGAGGCCGTTGAACAGGATCGCCCGCGCCCAGTTCGTCAGTGAGACCCCGATCCCCTCGCCGCGCGCGCTGACCTCGGGCAGCGCCGCGGCGATCAGCGGCAGTGCGACGTCCTCGTGCCCGCGGAACGCCGCCAGCCCGATCGCGGCGTACGGCGACAACCGGCTCTCGGCCGCGCCGGCGACCACGTCGATCTCCTCGACCATCCGCCCAGCCGCAGCCAGATCCCCCGTGAACAGCTCGACGAAGACCCGCGTCGTCAGCGCGAGCGGCAGCGCACTCAACGCTCCCGCTTCGCGCACGATCTTCAGGTGCCGGTCGGTCAGCCGCCGCCAGGTCTGCTCGTCCCACAGGTCCGACGCCGTCACCGCGGCCAGCCACATGAACCGCACGCCCTCCTCCAGCGACAAGTCGTCGCTGTCGAACGCACGGGTCGCGAACCGGAGCAGCGGCGCGCCGGCCGCATACCCGTCGGCGTACAGCACGGCGACGCCGCGCAGCAGCAGGTCGCCCCGGCTCAGCTCGGTGATCGAGGCCGCCGCACGCCGCGCCGCCTCCGCGACCTCCGAAGGCCCCGAGCCCGAGACCAGTCGCCCGGCGAAGAGCGCGGCGGTCAACGCATCCACGTAGCAGTCGAGCGCCTGCCGAGCATCCAGTGGCTCCAACCGCCGTGCCGCCTTCAAAAGCATCGGCAACGCCTCGTTCGCCCGGTGCGCGGCAAACCCGATCTGCGCCCGCAGCACGTCCACGTGCACCCGCTGCAGATCGTCGAGCGGCCCGTGCTCGGCCACCGCCAGCAGACTGAGCGCAGCCTCCAGACTCCCCGCATGCAACATCGCCTGTACGGCGGCCAACTGGCGCCGGGCCCGATCCTCGGCCCCCGGCGTCAGCATCGCGGCGTACTCCAGAAAGGCGGCCGCCGCGGCCAGCCCGCCGTGCTCGAGCGCCCGGTCGGCCCGATCCTCCAGCTCGGCCGCGATCCCCTCGTCCGGACCGGTCGCCGCGTGCGCCATGTGCCAGGCCCGCCGATCCGGGTCCACCTCGGCATTCGTCACCGAGGCCAGCGCCCGGTGCACCGCGCGCCGCTCAGCCGCCGACGCGAACCGGTACACCACCGACCGCACCAACGGATGCCGGAAGCGAACCGTGTCCCGCAGCTCGATCAGCCCGGCCCGCTCCGCCGGCCCGGCCGCCTCTGGACCAGCGCCGACCAGCGCCGCCGCCCGCCACAGCAACGCCACGTCACCCAACGGCTCGGCCGCAGCAGTCAGGAGCAACCGCCGCGAGTCCTCAGGCAGCGGTTCGAGCTGAAGCCGGAACCCGTCCTCCATCCGGCTCACCAGAGGCCCGGCGGGGTGCGGCCCGAAGGTCAGCTCGGTCGCCGTCAGCCAGTGCGGCAGCTGAAGCAGCGCCAGCGGATTCCCGTGCGCCTCGGCGAGGATGCGGCGCCGTACCCGGTCATCCAGCGGACCGGTGAGCGCCGACTCGAGCAACGCCTCCGCGGCGTCGTCGGCCAGTCCGCGAACCGTCAGCTCCGGCAGCCCGGTCCACAGCCGGTCGTGCTTCCCGGGCCGCGTGGCGAAGACCAGTACGACGGACTCCACGGCCAGCCGCCGCGCGACGAACACCAGCGTCTGCACCGACGCGTGGTCGAGCCACTGCGCGTCGTCGATCAGGTACACCAGCGGCTGCGTCCGCGCGCCTTCGGACAGCAGGCTCAGCGTCGCGAGCCCGACCAGGAACCGGTCCGACGGCCCGGTCCGCAGCCCGAACGCCGTCCCGAGGGCATCGGCCTGCGGCGACGGCAGCCGCCGTACGCCGTCGAGCAACGGCTCGCACAGCTGGTGCAGGCTCGCGAACGCCAGCTCCATCTCGGACTCGACGCCGGAGACCCGCAGGATCCGGCTGCCGGCCGCGGTCTCGGCCAGGTGCTCGAGCAGCGCGGTCTTCCCGATCCCCGGTTCACCGTGCACGACGAGCGCGGCGCTGCGGCCGGACCGTGCGGTCCGCACCAGACCGTCCAGCGTCTCGCACTCGTGGTGCCGTCCGTACAGGCCCGGCCACGCGCTGTTCGGTTCCGGCACGGCCCCTCCTGCAACTCGCCTCTCACAGTCCCAAAAACCCGGCCGGGACCGCAACCACCCCAGCCAGGGAGGGGACCAGGCAACGACACGGGCGCGACCGGCCAGTACTCACACCGAAGCTCGGGGTGGCATCCCAGATCCGTTCCCCTGAAGGGAGTTCACCCATGAACAGCACCGAGGAGGGCGCCACCCCGCAACGCCTGTCCCGTCGCGGTTTCGTCGGCACCGCCGCGGCCGTCACCGGGGTCTCACTGGCCGGCGCCTGGGCCGTTCCGGCGTCCGCCGGTACGCCGGAGGGCTTCGGCGCGGTCTCCACGTCGCCGAATCTCCCGTCCGGTTTCGGCCGGACGTTCAAGAGCCGCTTCGTGCACGCCAACGGCATCCGCCAGCACGTCGTCGTCGGGGGCGACGGCCCGCCGCTGCTGCTGATCCACGGCTGGCCGGAGAACTGGTACGCCTGGCGCTTCCTGATGCCCGCCCTGGCCAAGGACTTCACCGTGATCGCCGTCGACCAGCGCGGGATCGGCCTGACCGACAAGGCCCGCGACGGGTACGACACGGCGACGCTCGCCGACGACCTCGCCGCACTGATGACCGCGCTCGGCCACCAGCGGTTCTCCGTGGTCGGCCACGACACCGGCTACATCATCGGGTACGCGCTCGCCGCCGACCACCGCGACCGCGTCGACCGGCTGGTGGTCGCCGAGATCCCCGGCCCGCCCGGGCTGGTCGATCCCGACCACGCTCCCCCGCCGTTGTTCGTCCCGGCGTTCCTCAACGACAAGCTCTGGCACATCCCGTTCAACCGGGTGAACGACGAGCTGATCGTCGACATGGTCCGCAGCAACGCCGACGCGTACTACCGCTACGAGTACACGATCCAGGGCGGCGGCCCGCCGCTGCTGCCGGAGTCCGCGATCAAGTACTACGTCGCCCTCTACACCCGCGACCGCGCGACGCTGCGGGCGAGCTTCGGGCTGTACCGGGCCTGGGACGCGATCCTGGCGCAGAACGCGCAGCGGCAGGCCGACAAGCTGACCATCCCGGTGCTCGGCATCGGTGGCGCGAACAGCTGGGGACCGGCCGCGGCCGACGGGATCAGGCCGGCCGCGACGAACGTCCAGGGCCTGGTGGTCCCGAACGCCGGCCACTGGCTCGCCGAGCAGGCGCCCGCGGTGATGATCCAGGCCGTCCGCCGCTTCCTCACCGCCTAGGTAGTGGCTGTGTACGGCCCATTGCTGATGCCACAACCCGGTGCCAAGGTGAGCAGATCGGCCCGCCGACCCACGACGGGCCGTCAGGGTGCTGGGCGGTGTGGCATGGAGGACTGGCCGGGGCTGCGCGGGCGGAGCAGCGAGCGCGAGACGTTGACCGAGCTGGTGCGGACCACTGTGGCCGGCCGGAGTCAGGTGCTGGTGCTGCGCGGCGAGGCCGGGATCGGCAAGTCGGCACTGCTGGAGTACCTGCTCGGGCTCGCCACCGACTGTCGGGTACGGCGGGCCGCCGGGGTCGAGTCGGAGATGGAGCTGCCGTTCGCGAGCCTGCACCAGCTGTGCGGCCCGTTCCTCGACCGGCTGCCCGAGCTGCCGGAACCGCAGCGGCAGGCGCTCGCGACGACGTTCGGTCTGCGGCCGGGCAACCCGCCGGACCGCTTCGTGGTCGGGCTGGCCGTGCTGACGCTGCTCTGCGACGCCGCCGAGGAGCGGCCGCTGATCTGCGTGGTCGACGACGCGCAGTGGCTCGACCAGGCCTCGGCGCAGACGCTGGAGTTCGTCGCGCGCCGGCTCGGCGCGGAGCGGCTCGCGATGGTCTTCGCGGTCCGTACGCCGGAAGCGTCGCCGACGCTGACCAACCTGCCGCAGCTCTCGCTGGCTGGTCTCGCCAGCCGCGACGCGGCGGAGCTGCTGGAGTCGGCGATCGGCAGCCGGCTGGACCAGCGGGTGCGTGATCGGGTGCTGGCGGAGGCGCGCGGCAATCCGCTTGCGTTGCTGGAACTGCCGAGGCAGCTGTCGTCCGCGGAACTGGCGTTCGGGTCGGTCGGGGACGCCGGTGACTCGGGCCAGGCTCTCCTCCCCGTCGACCCAGTTGGCCGGGTGCAGCAGGCGTTTCTGATGCAGCTCGATGACCTGCCGGCTGCGGCGCGGCAGCTGGTCCTGCTGGCAGCCGCCGACCCGGTCGGCGATCTCGATCTGCTCCGGCGGGCCGCCGTACGGGCCGGGATCTCGTACGAGGTCGATCTGGGCGACCTGCTCGACCTTCGGCACCGGGTCGAGTTCCGGCACCCACTGATCCGATCGGTGGCCTACCGCGCAGCGCCTCCGGCAGAACGCCGTACAGCGCACGAAGTACTCGCCGCCGTCACCGACCCCGAGACCGATCCCGACCGGCGCGCCTGGCACCGCGCCCGCGCGGCGGCCGAGCCGGACGAGCAGATCGCCGCCGAGCTCGAACAGTCCGCCGACCGCGCCCAGGGCCGCGGCGGGCTCGCCGCAGCCGCCGCGTTCATGGAGGTCGCCGCGACCCTCACCCCCGACCCGACTCGCAAGGCCGAGCGCTCCCTGGTCGCCGCCCAGGCGAAAGCAACCGCCGGAGCCTTCGACGACGCGCAGGCTCTCCTGGCGATCGCCCAGGCCGGGCCGCTCGACGAGGCCGAGAGCGCGCGGCTGCAGCTGCAGCAGGCGCAGATCGCCCACTACTCCCAGCACGGCAACAAGGCCCTGCCGCTGCTGCTCGCCGCCGCCCGCCGGCTGGAGCCGACCGACCCGAAGCTCGCCCGCGAGACCTACCTCGACGCGCTGGCCGCCGCGATGTTCGCGGGCCGGCTCGCCGAGGGACAGGGCGACGGCATGCGGCAGGTCGCCGAGGCGATGCGGAAGGTCCAGCTCCCCAGTACGCCGAGCAAGCCCGACCAGCTGCTGCAGGACATCGCGGTGCTCTACACCGACGGGTACGCCGCGGCCGCGCCGCGGCTGCTCGACACCGTGCAGGCGTTCGGGCGCGACGAGCTGACGATGGACGAAGCGGTTCGCTTCGCCTGGCTCGCCGCCTGCGCGGCCACCGACCTGTGGGACGACGCCAACTGGGACACGCTGACCCGGCGGCACCTGGACGCGATCCGGTCGATCGGCGCGCTCAGCGTGCTCCCGGTCGCGCTGAACAGCCGGATCATCTACGACCTCTACAGCGGCGACCTGACCGAGGCGAAGGCGCTGGTCGCCGAAGCGGAATGGGTCGCCGACGTCACCGGCGGCCAGAACACGATGATCCCGTACGGCGACGTCAGCCTGCACGCGGCGCGCGGCGACGCGGCATCCGCGGAAGGTCGCTACCAGCAGCTGCTCGCCGACGTCGGCGCGCGTGGCGAGGGCGTCGGGCTGAACATGATCGGCTGGTTCCAGGCGATCATGTTCAACAGCCTCGGCCGGTACGACGAAGCCGTCGTCGCCGCGCGGATGGCCGCGATGGCACCGCTCGAGATCGGGCCGCCGAAGTGGGCGCTGGCCGAGCTGGTCGAAGCCTGTGCCGGCAGCGGGAACCGCAAGGAGGCTGCGGGCGTACTCGAGCAGTTGGCGTCGTACGCGCGGGCCAGCGGGACCGAGGCGGCGCTCGGGGTGCTGGCCGGGCGGACGGCGTTGGTGACCGGCGCCGAGGACTGCCACCGCGAGGAGATCGAGCGGCTCGAACGCACCACGCTGCGGGTCGAGCTGGCGCGGGCCCGGCTGCGGTACGGCGAGTTCCTGCGGCGGTCGGACCGGCGCAGCGATGCTCGCGCGATGCTGCGGACGGCGTACGAGCAGCTGGACGGGCTCGGCCTCGACGGGTTCGCCGAACGCGCCCGCAAGGAGCTCAGCGCGCTCGGCGAATCGATCACGCGCACCGACCGGACGCCGGAGAACCTGACCAGCCAGGAGGCGCACATCGCGCGGCTGGTCGCGGACGGGCTGACCAACCCCGAGATCGGTGCGCTGCTGTTCATCAGCCGGCGCACAGTCGAGTGGCACCTGCGCAAGGTGTTCGCGAAGCTCGGCGTCTCCACCCGGCGGCAGGTCCGCCAGTCGCTGCCGGGCTTCGTGCCGGGCTGACCCCAGGGAGCACCGATGAGCCACCACCCGCCGCTGCGCCGGCCGCCGTCGCTGGACGGGCAGTCCGCCGTCTCCGACCCGGCCGCGCAGTTCCTGGCCACCGAGCACTGGAGCCTGCTCGCCACCCGGTCGATGACCTGGACCGAGATCTTCAGCCGGACCAACACCTACCTGACCGTGCTGTCCGCGACAGTGATCGCGCTCTCGCTGGTCGCCAACGCCAGCGGCTTCGGCCGGGACTTCCTGACCTTCGCGCTGCTGGTGATCCCGGTCGTGCTGCTGATCGGGATCGGTACCTTCTTCCGGCTGGTCGAGGCCGACGTCGAGGACGCCTGGCTGGTGATCGGGATGAACCGGCTGCGGCACGCCTACCTCGAGCTCGCGCCCGAGCTGGAGCCGTACTTCGTCGCGAGCCACCACGACGACCCGCCGGGCATCCTGACGACGTACAGCTTCCGGAGCCGGGTCGGGCTGACGCACTGGCTGTCGGGGTCGCCGGTGGTGGTCGGGATCATCGACTCGGTGGTCGTCGGAGTGCTGGCGGCGCTGGTCGCGGAGGCGGCCGACGCCGGGGGCATGCTGCGGACGCTGATCGGTGGGGTGGCCGCGGTGGTGACGGCGGCGCTGCTCGGGTTCGCCGTCTACCGCAGGCTGCGCGAGGTGACCCAGGACTACCATCCGCGCTTCCCGCGGTGAGGTGGCCCGGGTCCGCACCAGTGGGCTCGACGGGCGCGACGTTGCGGCGTACGGCGTGAGGCTGAGGGCGTCATCGTTCGCAGGCCGAGGAGGCGTCATAAGTACCACCATCGACACCAGCACCGACATCAGGTCGTTCCACGTCCAGGTCCCGCAGGAGCAGCTCGACGACCTGCGCCGGCGGATCGCGTCGGCGCGCTGGCCCAGCCCGGAGCTCGTCACCGACCGCTCGCAGGGCGTCCAGCTGGCGACGCTGCAGGAGCTCGCGCGGTACTGGACGAGCGAGTACGACTGGCGGCGGTGCGAGACGCGGCTGAACGCGCTGCCGCAGTTCACCACCGAGATCGACGGGGTCTCGATCCACTTCGTCCACGTGCGGTCGCCGCACGAGAACGCGCTGCCGCTGATCATGACGCACGGGTGGCCGGGGTCGGTCGTCGAGCTGCTCGACACAGTGGGTCCGCTGACCGATCCGACGGCGTACGGTGGTCGTGCGGAGGACGCGTTCCACCTGGTGCTGCCGTCGCTGCCGGGGTACGGGTTCTCCGGTGAGCCTGGTGAGCTCGGGTGGGAGAACGGGCGGATCGCGCATGCGTGGGGTGAGCTGATGGGTCGGCTCGGGTACAGCCGGTACGTCGCGCAGGGCGGGGATGTCGGTGCCGCGGTGACGGATGCGATGGGGCGGCACGGGACTGCTGGGCTGGTGGGGATCCACGTGAACCTGCTCGCGACGGCGCTCGGGGTGGTCGATCTGCTGCCGGCGTCGACGGACGAGGAGCGGTCGGCACACGCAGCGCTGAAGGTGTTCACGACCGAGGGGTTCGGGTACTTCCTCGAGCAGTCGACGCGGCCGCAGACGATCGGGTACTCGTTGCTCGACTCGCCCGTCGGGCTGGCCGCCTGGATGCTGGATCACGACACCGACAGCTACCTGAAGATCTCGCGGGCGTTCCTCGACGGGGATCCTTCTGGTGGACTGACGCGGGACAGCATCCTCGACAACATCACGCTGTACTGGCTGACGGGGACCGGTACGTCGGCGGCGCGGTGGTACTGGGAGTTCGGTCAGTTCCTGGCGGCCGCGGCGGGGCACACGCCGCCGCCGGTGCAGGTGCCGGTCGGGTTCTCGACGTTCCCCGGTGAGATCTGGGCGTCGCCGCGGAGCTGGGCCGAGACGGTGTACCCGGGACTGGCGTACTTCAACGTCGTACCGCGCGGCGGGCACTTCGCGGCGTGGGAGGAGCCGGCGCTGTTCGCGGCGGAGGTCCGGGCGGCGTTCCGGTCCCTGCGCTGATCCCGGCGACGCATGGGTTTAGATGGGAGCATGCGCTTCTCGATCAACATTCCGAACTTCGGGGACTTCGCCGACGCCCACACCGTCGCGCGGGTGGCGGTCGCGGCCGAGCAGGCCGGGTGGGACGGGCTGTTCCTCTGGGACCACGTCGTGCACACCAAGGCCAAGCGGGTCGGGCAGCCGTTCGGGGACCCGTGGATGCTGATGACCGCCGCCGCGCTGGCGACCTCGCGGATCACGCTCGGTCCGCTGGTGACGCCGGTCGCGCGGCGGCGGCCCGAGCAGCTCGCCCGCCAGGTCGCGACCCTCGACGCGATGAGCGGCGGGCGGGTCGTCTTCGGCGCCGGGCTCGGCGGGCCGATCGACGACGAGTTCGGGAGCTTCGGCGACGAGACCGACCCGAAGGTGCTCGCCGGCCGGCTCGACGAAGGGCTGCAGCTGCTCGCGGAGTACTGGTCGGGATCTCCCGTCAACCACGAGGGCGAGCACTACCGCGTGCGCGACGTGACGTTGCTCCCGGCAACTGTTTCGCGGCCGCGTCCGCCGGTGTGGATCGCGGGATACTGGCCGCGCAAGGCGCCGATGCGGCGCGCGGCCCGCTGGGACGGCGCCGTACCGCTGTTCCAGAACGCCAACCACGGCGTCGCGCCGGCCGTCGAGGGGCTGCGGGACCTGGTCGCGTTCCTCGACGCGGAGCGCGACGGTTCGCCGTACGACGTTGTTGTCGGAGGCATCAGTCCCGGTGACGCCGCGGGAGCGCGGGCGCTCGTCGAACCGCTCGCCGAGGCGGGCGCGACCTGGTGGGACGAGCGGCAGCTGATCACCGGCCCCGACTTCTACCGGCTGGAGCCGGTCCTGCGCCGGATCGAGCAGGGACCGCCGCGACTCGGCTGAGCGTTACCACTTCGTCATCCAACCAAAACGCTGGAATCCCCGTCTACCAAGGCAATCAAGTAGACAACACCAGGGGGATTCACCATGCGTTCGAACCTTCTCGCCCGCGCCGCGGTCGGCCTCGTCACGGCCGCGGCCGCCATCACCGGCACCGTTCTGGTCGCCGCCCCGGCCGACGCCGCGACGGCGTTCGACTGCCTCAAGGTGCTGACCGAGCCGCAGCGCTGGGGGCAGGACGAGACGATGACGACCAAGGGCTCGCTGACCTTCTACACCGGCTGGCCGAGCAAGGCGTCGACCTGCGCGGGCGTCTCGGTCTCGCTCGGGATCAGCCGCGAGAACACCCGCGACTTCCGCAACCAGAACACCCGCCGGATCGTCGACCCGCGCCGGATCGACCACTACTCCAGCACCTTCAAGTTCGGCACCGACGGCTACGGCGACTGGATGATCCGCCAGATCGCCGTCAAGGACCGCAGCGGCAAGCTCGCCGTGAAGACCTTCACCCGCGACACCACCCCGCGCGTCCTGCGGCTGCGCTTCGCCTCCACGATCACCGCGAACCCGCGCGGCAAGCTCGTCCCGAAGAGCGGCCGGCTCGCCGTCCAGGGGAACCTGAAGTCGTGGCACTACACCGGCCGCCAGGTCAACGTGCAGAAGCAGCAGGTCGTCGTACAGGTCCGCAAGGGCGCAGGCGACTACGTCACGAAGGCCACCGCCACCACCAACACCGCGGGCAACTTCGCGACCAGCATCCCGGCCGCGGGCCTGAAGGGCTACTCGGTCCGGGTCGCGTACTACTCGAAGATCCCGATCGTCGGCAACCAGTGGCAGTACCTCGGCACGATCTCCTGACGCGGCGATCTCCCGATCGGGCCGGTTGATCCTCGGATCGCCGGCCCGATCAGTCGTTCAGCGGTCGTGCCAGCGGAGGTCGCAGATCACCGGCCGGTGATCGGACGGGAAGACCCCGTCCACCGCCTCGTCCGGGATCGCCACCGCCTCGACCTCGACGACCTGATCCTCGTGCCCCGGCCGGAAGAAGACGTGGTCGATCCGCTGATCCACCAACTCCGGGCCCGCCTCGAGCGGCGCCTGGGGATGCGTGCTCGGCAACGTGATCGCGTCCCCGGCACCCCCACCCGCCGTCCACACGTCGGTGAGCAGGTCGCGCAGCGGCCGCAGTACGGCGCTCTCCGCCGCCGCGTTCAAATCACCGATCGCCAGCGACGGACACGGCCCGTCGGTCCGCGGATGCGTCGTCAGCTCCGCGAGCAAAGCAGCCTGCGCCTGCCGGTCATCGCTGTAGGTCACCGCATGCTCCAGACAAGCCACCTGCACCGGCAACACCCCCGCAGGATGCGCGATCTCCGCGCTGAGAATCACCGGATCCCACGCCCGATGCCTCGCCGGCATCACCACCGCGTCGTACCGCACGATCGGCCACCGGCTCAACAACCCGACCCCGAGCTCCCCCTCAGGCGCCACCGGGTACGACGGCCCAGCGAACCCCGCCTGAAACCCCAGCGCCTCCGCAAACTCATCAGCCTGCGACCGGCCGCCGGCAGCCCACACCTCCTGCAACCCGACCACATCCGGCGCGAACTTCTCGATCGTCGCCAGAATCCCCGCCTGCCGCTCCCGCCACTCCGGCCCGAACCGCCACCAGACGTTCCACGTCATCACCCGCACCCGGTGATCCATCACGCCTCCCAACAGTCCCTGTGCCCGGGCCCCAAACAGCCGGACCGCTGCCGGCGACTCCTCCGGAGAAGCCGCCCAAACGCCCCTGTCGAGCCCGAGCCCCGGGCTCGTGGTCGCGCTAGGTCTCCTCCGGGACGGCGCGTCACCCGAGCGTGCCGCGGTCGACGCCGAGCCCGGCCCCGCCCCCCGCCCAGACCGAGCCGTTCGCCGGCCCGGCGCCTGCGAGGCTTGCCCCGTTCCTCCCGCTCGTCTCCGGATGCCGCGCGGGTGTGTACGAGCCCGGCGCCTGCGAGGGCTTGCCCCGTTCCTCGTCTCCCGATGCCGCGCAGGTGCGTACCGCGGTGGATTCCGGGCACCGGAGCGGTCCACCGTCAGCGAGAGGACCCCGGATGTCTGTCACCGACCGCCTGAAGAACTGGTGGTACGCCCACCAGGTCCAGGAAGGCGACGCCCCCGCCGACAGCGCGGACCCGCAACGCCGAGACACCGGCGGCGACCCCGACCGGCAGTCCGGCGACGCCCACTCGACCACGGGAACCGGCGTCAACGAAACCTTCGTCGGCCGAGCCGCCGGCACCGACGAGGGCTACGCCGGCGAAACCGGCGCCGAGGCCCGCGCGGAGGCCGAGCGCGACAAGTAGTCCCCGAACCACCGGGCGAGGTGGATGTCGAGTTCCTGCTGATCGTCGCCGATCCAGGCGACGTACCCATCGGGCCGAATCAAGACGGCTGACCCGGCGGTCGCATCAGTGCATCGATCGACCCGGTCGGCCCATCCTTCGACGCTCAAGCTCTTCGTCCGATCCACCAGTAGCGCGCGCCCTTGGTGCATCAACCCGTACAAGTTGCCCTGAGCAACCTCCACATCAGGCATCCGCCGCCCCACCAGCTCGTCCCCCGCACCGAAGTCGTACCGGATGTCGAGCCCCGCGATCTTCTCGATCAGCCGGCGATTCACCTCCTCGATGTCCATCAGCTCCGCCAGCAACCGGCGTACCGCCTGAGCCCTCGGCTCGGTGGACAGCAACTCCATCTGAGCGCGCGTGTTGTCCAACACATCCGCCGCCACCGGACGGCGCTCACTCTCATACGTATCCAGCAAACCCTCCGGCGCCCACCCACGCACCTCGCCCGCCAACTTCCACGCCAAGTTGAAGGCATCCTGCACCCCGAGGTTCAACCCCTGCCCACCGATCGGCGGATGAATGTGCGCCGCATCCCCAGCCAGCAACACCCGCCCGATCCGATACCGCTCCGCCAGCAACGTCGCATCCCCGAACCGCGACAACCACCGCGGCGAATGCACCCCGAAATCCGTCCCAGCCACATCCCGCAACCGCCGCTTGAACTCATCAAGCGTAGGCACCCCAGCCCCAACCTCAGCCCCCGGCACCACCACCTGATAAACCCCACCACCAAAGGCCCGCAAACCAAACCTCTTGTCGGTCCTCCCGACCTCCCGCACCGCCGCGCTGATCTCCTCAGCCGGCGCCCCCACCTCCATCTCCCCCATCAACGTAGCCGCCCGCGCCGCCTCCCCCTCGAACGCAACCCCAAGCCGCTTCCGCACCACACTCCGAGCCCCGTCACACCCCACGAGATACCGAGCCCGCACGAGCTCACCACCCGCAAGCTCAACCGTCACCCCACCGTCGTCCTGCCCAAACCCAACAACCGCAACCCCCCGCCGTACGGTCGCCCCCACCTCAACCGCCCACTCCTCCAACAACCGCACCACCACCGGCTGCGGAATCCCCAGCAAATACCCGTACGCCGAATCAAGCACCGGCGCCGCCTTGTCAATCGCCGCAAAGAACCCACCCGCCGGCCGCTTCCGCCCCTGCTCCAGCAACCGCTCGAGCACTCCACGCATAGCCATCACCTCGAGACTGCGCACATGCAGCCCCACCACCCGCACGATCGACGCAGGCTCAACCTCCTTGTCCACCACCAGAACCCGCACACCATGCAGCCCAAGCTCAGCAGCCAACATCGCCCCGGTCGGTCCACACCCGACAACAACCACGTCAAAGTCCATAGACCCGGCAACGTACAAGCCACCACAACACCCGGTCCATCGCTTTCCCCGCGGTCCCAGCAACCCAGCGGCGCCCCACCCGCACCCGGCAGCTCGGTGCCCCTGCGCCCCACGGCCCAACGACCCAGGCAACCTTGCGCCTCAACAGCCCGGCGACCCCAGGCGCCCGGCGACGGCCCATCGGCCCCGGCGACGGCAGCCCGCGGTACGGCGATCAGCCACTCGGCGCCCCAGGCAGCCCAGGCGGCCTTACACCTCAGCAGCTCGGCGACCCCGACAGCTCGCAACCCGGCGACCCCGTGGCCCCGCAACTCAACGGCCCGGCGACCGAAGCGTCCGGCGGCGGCCCAACGCGCTAGGGGCGGCAACCCAACGACATGGCGACCAGCCACCCGACGCCTCAGGCAGCCCAGTCTGCTTCGGCGCTTGGCAGCTCGGTTGCCTGCGACCCATCGGCCCAACAGCCCGGTGCCCCAGGCGTCCGGCGCCCCAGGCAGCCTTGCGCCCGGTCGTGACCGCGCGGTGCGCGCGGCAGATGGCCGAGGGGGTTGCCGCCGCAGCCCGGCGACCCCCGGCAGGTCGGCGACCCTCGCGGCTCGGCGCCCCGGCCGCTCGGCGAACCGGCAGCCCTGCGCCCTAGCAGCGCAACGGCGCGGTGACCCAAGCGTCCGGCCCAACGGGCCCGGCGGCGGTAGCCCAACCGCACGGCGACCAGCTACCCGGCGCCCCAGCGGGCCGGCGCCTCTGCAGCCCGGTGGCCCTGCACCCAGCGGGCTCGACGGGCCGGGTGTCCGGCAACCCCGGCATCCGGCGGGCTCGGCCGCGGTAGCCCGGCGCCTCAGGCGTCCGGCGGCAGCCCAACGGACCCGGCGGGGCGGCAACCCGGCGGCAAGGGGATCAGCCACCCGGCGACCCAGGCAACCCAGCAGGTCCGTGGCTCGTGGGCCCTGCGACCCAGCGGCCCGGCGACCCCGACGTCCGGCAACGGCCCAACGGGCTCGGCGGCGCGGCCCGATATCCGGCGGGATCGGCCGCGGTAGTCCGGCGGCACGGCAACCGGCTACCCGGCGATCCAGACAGCCCAGCCGACCTTGGGCCTCCGCAGCCCGGCGCCCCAGCGGAGTCGGTAGCCCGGCAACTCGGTGGCTCTGCGACCCAGCGGCCCGGCGGGCCCGCCGTCCCGCGACGGCCCAGCGGGCTCGGCGGCGCAGCCCGGTGTCCGGCGGGCTCAGCTGCGGCAGCCAACGGCGCGGCAACCAGCCACCCGGCGCCCCCGGCAACCTTGCGCCTCGGCAGGTCGGCAGGTCGGCAGGTCGGCAGGTCGGCAGGTCGGCAGGTCGGCAGGTCGGCAGGTCGGCAGGTCGGCAGGTCGGCGGCAGGAGCATCGCACGGAGGTGGCACCTCGCGTGCATCCACCGGTTAGATGCAGGCTCCGGCGGACGGGCCGAACCTTCGGGCTGTTGGGGGCGTCCATCAGGGCGCGCCGTGCGGTCGCCGGCCTGCGGTCGCCGGCGCTGGTCGGCGAACTACGGAAGGACGAGCCCTTGCAGCAGCCCGACCACTACGACAGCTTCGCTGCCGACTACTCCGCCGAGAACGAGAAGAGCCTGGCCAACGCCTACTACGAGCGGCCCGCGGTGCTCTCGCTCGCCGGAGAGGTGAAGGGGCGCCGGATGCTCGACGCCGGGTGTGGGTCGGGGCCGTTGGCGGCGGAGTTGGTGGCGCGGGGTGCGGTGGTGAGTGCGTTCGACGGCAGCCCGGCGATGGTGGAACTGGCGCGGGAGCGTCTCGGCGCGGGCGCCGACGTACAAGTGGCCGATCTGACGCAGCGGCTGCCGTACGCCGACGGCGAGTTCGACGACGTGGTGGTGTCGCTGGTGCTGCACTACTTCCGCGACTGGACCGAGCCGCTCGCGGAGCTACGGCGGGTGCTGAGGAAGGGCGGGCGCCTGATCCTCTCGGTGAACCACCCGATCGTCTACCAGGCGTTCAACCCCGAGGCGGACTACTTCGCGCCGAAGGAGTTCACCGAGGACTACACCTTCAACGGCCGGCGCGCCGAGCTGACGTACTGGCACCGCCCGCTGCACGCGATGACCGACGCGTTCACCCAGGCCGGTTTCCGCCTGAGCGTGCTCAGCGAACCGCCGTACTCCCCCGACACCCCGCGCGACCTCCTGCCGCCGGGCCTGACGGACGAGAAGGCGTTCGTCTGCTTCCTGTTCTTCGTCCTGGAAGCCGAGTAGCGCGCCGGGGAGGCGGCGTACTCAGCTGCGGTCGACGTCGTAGTGCAGCCGCACGGTTCCTCCGCTGTCGTGCTGCACCGACGACAACCGCAGCCGGGTCGGCGCCTCCCCGAGCGCCAGCGGCACCCCGTCCATCACCGACGGCGTCCCCAGCCCACCGATCAACGCCGGCGCGATCGTCAGGTACAACTCGTCGATCAGGTCGGCCCGCAACAGCGCGCCGTTCAACCCACCGCCCGCAGTCGACAACACACACTCGACCCCCAGCTCCGCCCCCATCGCAGCGATCGCCTGCGCGAGATCAACCCGCTCCTCCCCCGCAACCAGGTAACAGACCCCTTCCTTCCGCAGGTACGCCAAGTACTCCGCCGGTGTCCCCCGCGACACCAGCACCAGCGCGTCCCACCCCTCGTGCTTCTCCGTCCACCGCACCCGCCCCCGCCCGTCCACCACGGTGAACCACATCCGCGACGGCAACTCCCGCTCCACCACCTCCCGCGGCAAGAAGTGCTCGTACAACACCCCCACCTCCCCGTCGTACGCCGGCAGCTCCTCCGGAGTCTCCCCCTCCGCCACGAGACTCCCACTCCCCTCGAGAATCGCGTCGCACCCGTACTTCTCCCGCACCACCTCCAGCACCTCCCCTCCCACCGAGTCCTCCACCTGCGCAGTCATCCCCGCCCAGATCCCCGTACTCGGCTCCCGCATCAACAACGCGTCCCGAACCAGCGCCACCTTCCCGTCGACACTCGCCCCCACCCCCACCACAACTCGTGGCCGCTCCACCATCAACCCACTCCTCCACTCGCCGGATCCCCACACCTACCAGCCACCACCGACAACGGTTGGGTGGAAGAGGAGAGGACCGGTGGAGCTGGTCAGCGGAAGTCTCGGGACTTCATCTTGGCGGCCAGTGGGAGTTGTTCGAGGTGGTTGGCGTTGAGGTTGACCACTTGGCCGGTGCGTTGGACTCGGCCTTGGACTATGACGGCGGCGGCGGTGCGGGCGACGGTGGCGTTGGCGTTCCAGACCTGGACGGAGATGACGATGTTGGACATGCCGGTTTCGTCCTCGAGGTTCATGAAGGTGACGCCGGAGGCGGTGGCGGGGCGTTGGCGGTGGGTGATGACGCCGGCGACGCGGACCTGGGAGCCGTCGGTGGCCTGGCGGAGCTCGGCGGCGGACAGGATGCCGGCGGCGCGAAGGTCGTCGCGGGCGCGCTGGACGGGGTGGCCGGTGGGGGTGATGCTCGTCGACCACAGGTCGGCCATGTCGGTCTCGACCTCGGACATGCCGGGGAGCATCGGTGGGGGGCCGGACAGGGTCACGCCGGGGAGGCGGTCGGCGCGTTCCTCGGCGGCGGCGCCGGCTTGCCAGATCGCCTGGCGGCGATCGAGGCCGAAGCAGTCGAAGGTGCCGGCTGTTGCCAGCGCGTCGACCTGTTTGGCCGTGATCCCGGTACGCCGGACCAGGTCGGCCATCGACACGAACGGCCCGCCCGACTCCCGCTCGGCGACGATCCGCTCGGCGTCCGTCGCACCGACGTGCCGCACCTCCGCCAGCCCGAGCCGTACGGCGTACGCACCGTCGCGCCGGTGCGTGGTCGTGTCGGCCGAGGCGTGCGGGTCGAACGGTCCGACCACCGGCTGCGGGTCGACCAGGCAGGCGGGGTCTCCGGTCGGCCCGGTGATCTCCTGCCCGTCGACCAGCCACTCCAGCCCGGCGTCGACCCCGGACCGGTGCAGGTCCGGCCGGCGCACCTCGACCCCGTGCCGACGCGCGTCGGCGACCAGTGACTGCGGCGAGTAGAACCCCATCGGCTGCGCGCGCAGCAGCGCGGCCAGGAACGCCGCCGGGTAGTGCAGCCGGAACCAGGTCGAGGTGTAGACGAGCAGCCCGAAGCTGATCGAGTGCGACTCGGCGAACCCGAAGTTCGCGAACGCCTCGATCTTGTCGTAGATCTCGTCGGCCAGGTCGCCGGTGATCCCGTTCGACGCCATTCCGTCGTACAGCTTCGACTTCAGCGAGCTGATCTTCTCGATACCGCGTTTGGAACCCATTGCCCTCCGCAACAGGTCGGCCTCGTCGCCGTCGATCTCGCCGACCGCCATCGCCATCTGCATCAGCTGCTCCTGGAACAGCGGCACCCCGAGCGTGCGTTCCAGCACCGGCCGCAGCTTGGGGTGCAGGTAGCTGATCTCCTCCTCGCCGGTCCGGCGCCGGATGTACGGGTGCACCGCGCCGCCCTGGATCGGGCCGGGCCGGATCAGCGCGATCTCGCAGACCAGGTCGTAGAACCGACGCGGCAACAGCCTCGGCAGCGTCGCCATCTGCGCCCGCGACTCGACCTGGAACACCCCGACCGAGTCCGCCCGGCAGAGCTGGTCGTAGACGCCGGCCTCCTCCTTCGGGATCGTGTGCAGCGACCAGTCCTCGCCGGTGTGCTCGCGAACGAGATCCATGCAGTACTGCAACGCAGCCAGCATCCCCAGCCCGAGCAGGTCGAACTTCACCAGCCCCATCCAGGCGCAGTCGTCCTTGTCCCACTGCAGGACCGTCCGGTTCTCCTTGCGGGCGTGCTCGATCGGCACCACCTGGCCGACCGGCTGCTCGGTCAGGACCATGCCACCGGAGTGGATCCCCAGGTGCCGTGGGAACTTCAGCAGCTCCGAGGCCAGCGTCACCACCCGCTCCGGGATCTCGCCCTGCTCGATCTCCGACGACCAGCCGTCGACCTGCTTGGACCACGCGTCCTGCTGGCCGACCGAGTACCCGAAGGCCTTCGCGGCGTCGCGGACCGCGGACTTCGGCCGGTACGAGATCACGTTCGCCACCTGGGCCGCGTTCTCCCGGCCGTACTTGCGGTAGACGTGCTGGATCACCTCCTCGCGCCGGTCGGAGTCGAAGTCGACGTCGATGTCCGGCTCCTCCTCGCGGGTCGAGGCCAGGAACCGCTCGAACGGCAGGTTGTAGAGGATGCTGTCGACCGCGGTGATGCCGAGCGCGTAGCAGACCGCGGAGTTCGCCGCCGATCCCCTGCCCTGGTAGAGGATCCCCTTCGACTGCGCGAACCGGCAGATGTCGTAGACGATCAGGAAGTACCCCGGGAAGCCGAGTGTCCCGATCACGCCGAGCTCGCGCTCGATCCGCTCGTAGGCGTCCGGCCGCTGGGCGCGCGGCCCGTACCGGACCGCGGCGCCCTTCAGCGTCAGGTGCTTCAGCCAGCTCATCGGCGTGTGCCCCTCGGGGACGTCGCGCAGCGGCAGCTTCGGCTTCGCCCGCCGCAGGTCGAACCCGAGCTGCCCGGCCAGCTGCACCGACCGCTCCACCGCGCCGGGGAAGCGGTGGAACATCCGCTGCATCTCCTCCCCCGACCGGAGAAACGCCGTACCCGCTGGTGGGAGCCAGCCGTCCATCGCGTCCAGATCCCGCCGGGCCCGTACGGCGGCCAGCGCCGAGGCGAGCCGGTGGTCCCGGGGCTGCGCGTAGTGCACGTTGTTCGTCGCGACCACCGGCAGCCCGCGCGCGGCCGCCAGGTCGGCGAGGATCCGGTTGCGCAGGGAATCGGTCGGCAGCTGATGATCGGTCAGCTCCACCACCACCCGGTCGGCACCGAACAGCGCGACCAGCCTCTCGAGCTCGCGGTCGGCCGCCTCCGGCCCGTACGCCGCTCCGCCGCGCTCGAGCGCCTGCCGCACCAGCCCCTTGCGGCAGCCCGTCAGCACCACCCAGCTCCCGGCCGCCTGCGCCGCCAGATCCTCCAGCGCGTAGACCGGGCGGCCCTTCTCGCCACCCGCGAGCTGTCCACGGGTGATTGCCCCCGACAACCGGTGGTACCCGTTGGTCCCCTCCGCAAGGACCAGCAGGTGCGACCCCTCGGGATCGGCGGCCCCGTTCTGCGGGCCGGTCAGGTCGAGCGACAACTCCGCCCCGAACACCGTCGGCACGCCGTACGCCGAGGCGGCCTCCGCGAACCGGGCCGCGCCGTAGAACCCGTCGTGATCGGTCAGCGCCAACCCGTGCAGCCCGAGCGCGGCGGCTGCCTCCACCAGCGTTTCCGCCTGCGAAGCGCCGTCCAGGAAGGAGAACGTCGAGTGCGCGTGCAGCTCGGCGTACGGAACCGCCTCCGCGCGCAGCCGGGCCGCCCGCTGCTCGGCGGGCTCGCCGTCCTCGGCCGGGATGTACGGACCGCGGTGCTGCGACCACGCAGGGCTGTCGCCGCCGTCTCCCGCCGCGGGCCGGCCGCCGTCGCTGCCCGGGCGCGACCGGTTCGACAGCCGGCGCTCCAGCTCCGACCACTTCACCGGCGGGTTGTTGTAGCCCATCGTGTCCTCCTTCTCGACACCACCAAGAGTAGAACACGTGTTCGAAGATGGGTTACGGTTGTGCACATGCTTGGACGGTTCACGGTGCGACCGTCGAACGACGGGGACGGCACCTACGGAGTATGGGACGGCGCGGTCAACGGCTGGCGCGCGAGCGGCCTGGCCAGCGACCTGGAAGCAGAGAGGATGAAGGCGGATCTGGACCTGCAGTTCAACGCGCACGGCCCGCGACCGGCCACGGAGGTCCGCGTGGTGAACCCCGCGACCCCCGTCCAGTACGCCGCCGACTGGCGCCCCGGCGAGCTCGATGCCTGGGTCCTGGACGCCGGCGAGTGGCTCGGCCGGGTCCGGGCCCCCGACGGCCACATCACCTGGATCCCCGGCACCGCGCTGCGAAAACTCGAGCCCTAACGGGCGACGTTGAACCACGCTCGCAGACCTGCGACGCGACGGAGGACGAGCTGGTCGAGCAGCAGGACGGCGGCCAGCGTGATGCCGAAGAGTGGGAGGAACAAGGCGAGAGCGACGACGAGCACGGCCAGCGCCGGTGTCGCGCGCAGCGGGAGACGGCCCCGCGGCGCGCCGAGCGCCTTCGTCTTCGGACGGCGGCGCCACCACATCAGCGGGCCGGTGACGCACATGAACAGGACACCGAGGCAGAACGTCGCGGTCAGCCACAGGTTCAGCGTGCCCAGCCGGCGGCCTTCGTGCAGCGCGATGCCCTGCGAGACGACCTTCGCCAGCGCCGGGTAGTCGGCGTACCCGTACGTCGACACCACGCGGCCGCCGTACTGGTCGACGTGCAGCGTGCGCTCCTGGCCCGGGTCGTTGAAGGCGTAGCCGATCGCGGAGTACACGCCCTCGCTGTCACCGGGCAGCGCGATCGTCATCGGGCGCTGCAGTCCGTTGCGGCGGCCGACCTCGATCGCGGTGTCGACGGTCGCGACCGACCGGCGCGCCTCGGACGGGTCCGAGCGCGGCACCTCGGTCTTGCCGAGCCCCCACGGGACGGTGTGGCTGTGCGGCAGCGACTCGTCGAGCGTCGACGTCGGCTTCGACAGCGCGCCCGGATCGGCACCCCAGAACGACGTCCCGTGACTGGTCGCGAACTCCTGCGTCTTCGCACCCCACACCCCGGTCCACGGCAGCCCGGACACGATCAGGAACAGCAGCCCGACGCCGAGGATCGCGCCGGTCCGCCCGTGCCGCGACCGCAGTACGGCGCCTGCCGCACCGGCCGCGCGTCGCCGCGCCCTCGCGATCCGCCCGCGGAAGAACAGGTAGTAGCCGGTCAGCGCCATCACGATCGCCCAGCAGGCGCCGATCTCGATCACGTAGTCGCCCCAGCGGCCGGCCATCAGCTCGCCGTGCAACAGGATCGCGCCGCCGGACAGCGTGGTGTCGGGGTTCAGCGCGCCGAGCACCTTGCCTTCGTACGGGTCGACGAACACGTCCCGCGGCCCGGCCGCGGTGTCGACCGAGAAGACCGTCGAGCGGTCCGGGGCCGACGGCTCGGTCATCGAGACGACAGTGCTGCCGGGGTAGGCGAGCCGGACCTCGTCGAGCTGCGACGAGTACGGCTGCGCGACGATGCCCGCGGGCTGGTCGACCTTCATCAGGTCCGAGTGCAGCGCGGGTTCGAGCTGGAAGCGGAACAGGTAGATCAGGCCGGTCGTCGCGAGGATCAGCAGCACCGGGATGACCAGGAAGCTCGCGTAGAAGTGCCAGCGCCAGAACGCGCGGAACAGGCCCGCGCCCCGGGTGCGCTGCGCGGTCTCCGCCGGCTCGGCCCGCGGCGCGACTGCCGTCGTACCGTCAGGGCCCTGTACTGCGCTCACGTTCCACTCCTTCTGCACACGGTCGGAACAGGAGTCGGATCGGGTCGCCGATCAGTTCCCGCCGGTTTCTGTGCTGTGGGCCACAGCGATCCGGAGGTTCCGGTACGACGGGCTCTGGGCCGGTGACGGGGCGGATGCGACCATGGAGCCGCCATGCAGCGACGCTGGGAGTTCCGAGCCGCCCGGGCCGTGATGTTCGCGGCCGTCTGTGTGCTGCTCGCGGCGCTCGGGCACGTGGTGATGTCCGGGGCCGGGATCCCCTGGTGGGCGCTCGTGCCGGGGACGGCGTCGATCGCGACGGCGGCGTGGATCGTCGCGGATCGCGAGCGGAGCGTCGGGTTCGTGGTCGTGGGCACGGTGGTCGCGCAGGCTGAGCTGCACACGGTGTTCACGCTGGCGCAGACGATGGTTGCTCCGAGCCACACGGCGATGCACCACGGGCACACCATGCACGGTGGGTCAGCGGGAACGGTCGGCACCCACGAGATGCCGGGAATGCTTGGCGGCCATGGGTCCGCCGGGATGCTCGCGGCCCACCTTCTCGCCGCGCTCTTGTGCGGCCTCTGGCTCGCCTACGGCGAGCGTGCCGTTTTCGCGGTACTGCGTGCGGTCGCCGACCGGCTCGTCGTGCGATTCCCCGCGCCTGCACCAGTTGTCGTCAACGGACCGCGGCCGAAGCCCACCTCTTTCCAGCTCCCACCCCGGCAGCTGCTGCTCGTGCACGCGATCGTCTCCCGAGGACCACCGCGCGGAACCGCTGTCGCCTGACAGCACGCACCACCCGGGCCTGACCGCCCGGGTCCGAGCTGTGCCATCCGGCCGGCTCGCTTCCGCGCGCCCGGCGTACGCCAGGCCGGGCTTGGACTTCGAAGGACACCATGACGTCCGCCCTGTTCGAACCACCCGACGACCACTGCACCCATCTCGCCGTCGCCGCGCGCGACGGCGATCGCTACGCCCTCGACGACTTCGTTCGGGCCCTGCAACGCGACGTACGCCGGTACGTCGCACATCTGTCCGCCGACCCGGCCGCGGCCGAGGACCTCGCGCAGGAGACGTTCCTGCGCGCGCTGACCAGCCTGCACCGCTTCGAAGGAAGGTCGTCGGCGCGCACCTGGCTGCTGTCGATCGCCCGGCGTACGGTCGTCGACGAGCTGCGCCGCCGGGCCTCCCGGCCGCGACTCGCCGACCGCGACTGGCTGCTCGCCGCGGAGCAGTCGCAGCCGCGCGACCTGCCGGGCTTCGACGACGGGATCGCGCTGGCTGAGCTGCTCGACCAGATCCCGACGGACCGCCGCGAGGTGTTCGTGCTCACGCAGCTCGCGGGGGTTCCGTACGCCGAGGTCGCCGCGCATCTGGGCTGCCCCGTCGGCACGGTCCGCTCGCGCGTGGCGCGAGCGCGGACGACGCTCGCGGACCTGCTGGTCGCGTAGGCCCGCGGCAGCCGTCGACGCACGGCGTGCTCCGGCGGTGAGGAGGGGGGGGGGGGGGGGGGGGGGGGGGGGGGCGGGGGGGTGGGGGGGGGGGGGGGGGGAAAGAGGAGACAAAAAGAAGAAGGCGGCAGGGTTTACGTACCACGGAAAAAC
>NZ_JBVJNV010000002.1:693455-1408671 GCF_055583505.1 Kribbella sp. NPDC104740
GGGGTAGGATATACGCCGACCCGCGACGTCCTGTTTTTAGCTCACACCCCCCAACCCCACCGGCCCAGGGCGCTCTGGGGGGGGGGGGGGGGGAACCCCCCCCCCCCCCCCCCCCCCCCCTCGCCGTCTGCAGCCGTCCAGAGCAACCGGCTGAATCCAGGAACGACCTGTCAGATGTCCAGGTCCCACGGAAAACCGTAGTCCCCCTGACCGGACACCGTCGCGTCACGATCGAGAACACGCCAAGCCTCGACAGGCCCGGAGGAGTCAGGGAAGACCTCGAGGGCCATTCCGGCGGACCACCGCACGATCAATGCCCCGCCGCTCGAGATCTGCACCTCCGACACCAGCCCGTCGAGACGTCCGAGGATGTCGTTCACGATCACCGCGGCCGAGTCGAAGATCGTCCGGAACTCGTCGAACGCCGCTGTCCCGGCCCCGCGTTGAGGGAACTTCATGTCAGCCGACCCAAGCAGGATCTTCTCGTCGTGGAGAAGCCTGAACGGGCACTGGGCGTGAATCGCCAACCGCTGCCCCTGCGAGCCGGTCAGTTCGACGATCCCCATGGTCAGGGCCCGGCCGACTGAACCGACGTTCGCCCCGATCAGCATCGCCCGGATCTCGTCGCGCTTTCTCTCAGCATCCACCACAGAGCCCTTACCTACGCGATGACGTGCAGGAGCACCTTACGTTGACGGGCCGCCTTCTATCGTGGTGCGGGTGGAGGAGCTCGATCGGATCACCGCGGAGATCGCGAGGCATCGCGCGGAGTTGCACAGGTTGACGTTGGCCTGGGTGGATGAGCAGATCGATCGGGAGGAGCACGATCGGCGTGCTGCTGGGCCGAAGGCCGCGCTCGGGCGGCTGCACGCAGAGCGCGTCGAGCTCCACGCGACAGCGCCGGAGACCGAGGTGGAGCTTGATGCGCTCATCGCTGATGTACGCGTGTGCCGGCAGGAGGCGATCGAGCGTCGGGAGCGGCTTCGGGAGTCGGAGCAGTCTGTGGCTGACGAGATCGATGGGTACACGCTGCGGCTGGAGGAGCTGACCAGGCGTGGGACGTTCGAGGATCCGTTGGTGGTGTGGGCGGATTGCCGGTACTGCCGGCATCGGATCAGGCGGCCGGCTGAGGATGACGGGCCTTGGGTGCATTGTGATGTCTACGGCAGGCCGCTGCCGGTGAATGGTGCGAGGGGGTGCCGGGCTGCCTCCTTCGATCGGGATGGGGATTGGAACGACGCACTGCCTCGTACCAAGACCGCTGCACCGGCGAGAGGGACCGTCACCCAGGTCGTGCCCCGCGGGTAGGTCGCCTGGATCAGGGGAGGTCGGGAGCAGGTCGACAAGGAACAGTCTCGTCGGGGGTACGGCGAGGAGGCGGGATGAATCGCGGGCTGTTGAACTCGTTGAGCGGGGTCGAGCGCCGGCTGATGGACGAGACCGAGCCGGAAGCTCTCAAGGCGCTCGACGAGGACGAGCTGCTGGAGCTGCATCAGCGCGTACGACGGGCTCGGACGAAGTACGTGAAGAACTACCGGCGGGCAGCCGGAGCCGCGGTGGCGCCGGCGGGTGGGCGTGGGATGGCTTATCCGGCGAACCAGCGCGATCGGGACAAGGCGGAGTTGTTCGAGGGGGCGTTGGCGCGGGTGAGCCGGGAGGTCGCGGCGGCGGCGAGCCGGGCGTCGATGGAGTTGCGGAGTGAACGGCTGGCAGCCGCGCGGGGTGGACAGACAGCAGCTGGAAAGGCGACAGCTGGAGCAAAGCTGGAGAGCATGCCGCCGAAGACTGCGGCGAGAAAAACAGTGAAGACCACCGGTGGCCTGAAGAAGGACGCTTCCTCCCGCGCCGCCGGCGCCCGCCGGCAAGCCAGGAAAGACGCCCGCTGACGTCACCCGATTCAGGGGATCCCCAGCACCACCCGGCCATGCTTGCCTGCACTGGTGAAGAGGGGCAGACTCGCGCGCGCACTCGTCGTCGGTGCCGCCCTGGTGACCGTCGGCGGGGCGTACGCCGTACTGGCGCCGGACAACGCGTCCGGTGCCGACGGACCGCAGTCGGACCAGATCGAGCAGGGGCGCCGCCTCTTCGCCGTCAGCTGTGCGAGCTGTCACGGCCTCAACGCCGAGGGCGGGACCAACGGCGAGGGCCGCGACACCGGTCCGTCGCTGATCGGTGTCGGCGCGGCCGCGGTCGACTTCCAGGTCAGCACCGGCCGGATGCCCGCGGCCCAGCCCGGTGCCCAGATCCCCCGCAAGCCGCCGGTCTTCACCGTCGACGAGATCAACGCCTTGGCGGCGTACGTCGCCTCGCTCGCGCCCGGCCCGGCCGTCCCCGCGGAGGAGTCGTACGACATCAGCAAGGCGACGCAGGAGGAGGTGGTCCGCGGCGGCGAGCTGTTCCGCACCAACTGCACGGCCTGCCACAACTTCGCGGGCCGCGGTGGCGCGCTCCCGAACGGCCGGTACGCGCCGACGCTGATGACGTCGACGCCGCGCAACATCTACCAGGCGATGCTGACCGGCCCGCAGCAGATGCCGGTGTTCTCCGACCACGTCCTGCTCCCCGAGGACAAGCGCGCGATCATCGCGTACGTCGTGGCGCTGCAGGAGCGCGACGATCCGGGTGGGTTCGGTCTCGGCCGGCTCGGCCCGGTCTCCGAGGGTCTGTGGGGCTGGATCGTCGGGATCGGTTCGCTGGTCGCGGTCGCGGTCTGGATCGGCGCGAAGGTGCCGCGCGTGCACCGCGGCACGAAGGACGACTGACTCGAACGCTTGCCCAAGACCGACCCCCGCGAACCCCTGCCGCAATGGTCACGGACCCGTTAGTGTCGTATCCCGGAACGTGGAGGACGGCAACGACGACGGGCACGCCCACCCAGGGGGTGATGCGCGTGGCGGGTCCAGCACAACGGCAACCACGGCAACAGCAGCACCCCCAGCGAGCCGGGAACCTCCCGCGCCCGCCACTGACACTCGTCTCCCGGGAGCGTCTGCACGCGGCCCTCGATCTCGGGGTCCGCTCGGCGCTGACCGTCCTGGTCGCACCGGCCGGGACCGGGAAGACCGTCCTGCTGTCGGACTGGGTCACTCGCCGGCAGCGCGCCGGGGAGCCGGTCGTCTGGGTCTCGGGGCAGACACCGGAGACCCTCGCGAGCGCTCTGGACAGCGAGGTACCGGTCGTCATCGACGACGCACACCTGCTACCCGCCGCCGACGTCGCCGAGATCTCCAGCGTGCTGCAGCAGTCGCCGCACGCGGTCCGCCTGCTCCTGGCCACCCGCTACGACCTCGCGCTGCCCGTGGCCGAGCTGGAGATCCGCGGCATGGCGCTGACGCTGCGCTCCCGCGACCTGCGGTTCAACGACGCCGAAGCGACCGCGCTGGTCCGGGCGCACGCCGAGAGCGCGACCGCCGACGACATCATGGTGTTCCAGGAACGTACGGCGGGCTGGGCCGCCGCCCTGGTCCTCGCCGCCCGGACGCTGCAGGCCTCCGGCGACGCCGTCTGGCCGCTGGTCAACCAGCGCCCGGTGCTGGACCTCCTGCTCGGTGAAACCCTCAGCACACTCGACGAGCCGGTCCAGACGATGCTGCTGAGCACCTTCGGCGCGACGTCGCTGACCGAGCACCTGGCCACCGTACTCAGCGGCGACGCCGAGGCCGGTCCGATGCTCGCCGATCTGGCCGGCAACGGCCTCCTGGTCACGGCGTACGTCGACGGCCCCGGCAGCGACCCGCACTACCAGTACCACCCGCTACTGGTGGAGCTGCTCCGCCGGCGGATCGCATCCAGCGACGAGGACAAGGGGCTCGTCGTCGAGGCCCAGCACCGCTCAGCGGTCTACCACGAGAACCGCGGCGACCACGTCAACGCCCTGCGCAGCGCGGTCGGCACCGACGACGCGGCGCTGATCGGCCGGATCCTGCTCCGGCACGGCCCCGCGATCCTGTCCGCCGGCGAGTCCACGCTCGTCGAGACCGCCTTCGAAGCCCTGCCACCCCTGTACGTCGGCCAGCACCCACACCTGCTCGGCGTCCGCGGCCTGCTCCGCCGCGTCACCGGGTACGTCGACGGCGCGGTCCTCGACGCGGCCGCGGGCGACGCCCAGCTCAGCAAGATCGACCCGGCGGACCCGGACGACGACGCGCTCGCGGCGGACGTCGTCCTGCTCCGGCTGTGGGAGTCCCGCTACGGCTGGTACGACGTCGACGTGGCGATCGCCCGCGCGCGATCGCTGCTCACCAAGGCCGTCCTCGGCCCCGAGCGCCTGACCTGGCTGCTGATCGAGCTCGCCGCCGCCGAGACCTGGGCCAACAACCTCGACGGCGCGCTCAGTGATCTCGACGAGGCCCTCGTCAGCGCCCGGATGGCCGCCCACCAGCAGCTCATCGCCGGCGCCCTCGCCCACCGCGCGATCGTGCTGTACGCGCGCGGCCAGGTCCAGAACGCGGCCCGCTCGGCGCAGGGCGCCCTCGACGCCGGTGGCAGCCGTGGCCTTCCTGAGGAGTACGCCGCCCGCGCGCACGTCGTACTGGGGTTCGCCGCCCTGCACGAGCTCGATCCCGACGCCGCCTGGCAGCACCACCAGACGGAGACCAAGGTCGCGGAGTCCGACACCGTCGTCTGCGCGCTGCGATCGATGTTGCGGGCCTCACTGCTGATGGAGGCCGGCCGTCTCGACGAGGCACTCACCGAGCTGACCACCGACCCGGCGTCGGCCGGTCCCCTCCCGGCCTTCCTCTCCCGCGACCTCGCGCTGCTGCGCATCCAGCTGGCCGACCTCGTCGGTGACCTGCCCGTGGTCGAGACCCAGGCCGGCGTCCTCGAACGCAACGGCCATTCGGCCGAGGCCGAGCTGATCCGGGCGATGGTGTCGATCGTGCACGGCGACGTCCAGGCCACCTTGGCGCTGATCGACCGCGTGCTCGACCAGCCGGACCTCTATCTCCCGCTGGCGGCCGCGGCCGCGTCGTTCCGTACGGTGCTGCTGGCCAGGACCGGCGACGAATCAGCGGCCGACGCCGCGCTGGTAGACACCCTGAACCGCGTGACACCGCAGCACCTCCTCCATGCCGTCGTCTCGATCAGCCACGAGCCGACGTTCCTCGACCGCCTCCGCCGGCACGTGACCGGCCCGAACCCGCACCCGTTCGCAGCGGTCGCCCTGGAGAAGCTGGCCGGCGACCCCGCGGGCTGGGCCGACGTCGGCGGGACCACCCTGCTCGCTCGAACGAGGCCCGACGCCCACCGCCCGCTCCCCCGCCGGCTCGAGGCCGTCATCAACGGCGCCCGGATCCAGCTCACCGCGCGCGAGGCCGACGTGCTCGACGAGCTCGCCCTCGGCAGCTCGTACACCGAGATCGCCCAGGCCCTGTTCATCACCGAGAACACGGTCAAGACGCACCTGATGTCGCTGTACCGCAAGCTCGGCGTCGAGAAGCGGTCCGCGGCGCTGCGGGTCGGCCGGACCGCCGGGCTGCTCTAGCCCTCCCCCGTACCGGGTGACCGGTACGCCGCCGTCCGAGGTCACCTTGTTCGGAGGAGGCCCGCCGCCACCGGGGTTGATGGGATGAGGCGTTCTGCAGAGGAGGAACCCACCATGACCCATCTGGTAGTGCTCGGGCTGGACAGCCGTGAGGACGCCGAACGCGTGATTCAACTGACCGAGGACCTGGCCAAGCAGCAGTTGCTGCAGCGCGACGACGCCGCGATCGCCTACAAGGACGCCAAGGGCAAGGTCCGGATCGAGCAGACGATCGCCCTGACCGGCCCGGCCGCGGCCAGCGGCGCGTTGTGGGGCACGGTGATCGGGCTGATCTTCCTGAACCCGATCGCCGGCCTGGCGGTCGGCGCCGCCACCGGCGCGGTGGCCGGGAAGCTCACCGACGTCGGTATCAACGACGACCTCATCAAGCAGGTCGGCAGCCAGCTGCAGGAGGGCAAGGCCGCGGTGTTCCTGCTGGCCCGGTCGGCGACCGTCGACCGCGTCGTGGACGCGCTGAAGCCGTTCAGCCCGACGATCATCCAGACGAACCTGACCAAGGAGCGCGAGGAAGAGCTCATCCAGGCTCTGCAGAGCTGAGGTCCGGCCGGAGGAGGTTTCGTGAACACCACCAAGGACGACTTCGACCCGATCCCGTCGACCCGCTTCCAGGCCACCGTCGGGGTCGGGTCACTGGAGCAGGCGCAGACCGAGGCCGACGCGCTCGCCGTGCCGGTCGGTGCGGACGGCGAGCCGGCCGCGGAGCTCGGAGCCGACCGGGCCGCGCTGGCCTCGGCCGGTTTCACCGGCCGGCGCGGCGAGTCGCTCGTGCAGCCGCGCAGCGAAGGACCGGTCCGGGTCGCGATCGGGACCGGTGCCGGCGAGGTCGACCTCGCGCTGGTCCGGGACCTGGCGGCCGACTTCGCCCGGGCCGTGCCCTGGCACCGGCGGCTGGCGATCGAGGTGCCGCCGCAGCTGCGCGGCGTCTCGGTCGCCGACTTCGCGCAGGCCGTCACCGAAGGCGTCCTGCTCGCCCGCTGGCGCTACTTCCTCGGCAAGGACGCCGACAAACCGACGCTGGAGTCCCTGCTCGTGGTGGCCTCCGACGAGGACTCGGACGAGGCACGGCAAGGCGTCGAGCGCGGCCGGATCGTCGCGGCGGCGTGCAGCCTGGGTCGTGACCTGGCCAACTGTCCCGCCACGACGCTGTCCGCCGTACGGATGGCCGAGATCGCCGTCGAGGTCGGTACGGCGGCCGGCCTCGAGGTCGAGGTCTACGACAAGGACCAGCTGGTCGCGATGGGCTGCGGCGGTCTGCTCGGTGTCAACCGCGGCAGCGTGCAGCCGCCACGGATGGTCCGGCTGCGCTACACGCCCGACCGGCCGACCGGCCGGATCGCGCTGATCGGCAAGGGGATCATGTACGACTCCGGCGGCATCAGCCTGAAGCCGAGCGACGAGTCGCACGCCCAGATGAAGAACGACATGACCGGCGCGGCGACCGTGCTGGCGTCGATGACCGCCCTGCGCGACCTCGGCTGTACGGCGGCCGTCACGGGCTACCTGATGTGCACCGACAACATGCCGTCCGGGTCGGCGATGATGCTCGGCGACGTACTGCGGATGCGCAACGGTACGACGGTCGAGGTGCTCAACACCGACGCCGAGGGCCGCCTGGTGATGGCCGACGGCCTGGCCCTGGCGACCGAGGAACCGGTCGACGCGATCGTCGACATCGCGACCCTGACCGGCGCCTGCCTGCGTACGTTCGGGGTCGAGATCGCCGGCGTGATGGGCAACGACGCGACCGTCGTCGACCAGCTGCGTCAAGCCGGCGAGGTCGTGGACGAACCGGTCTGGGAGCTCCCGCTGCACCGGTCGTACCGCAAGCAGCTCGACTCCCCGATCGCCGACATGACCAACATGGGCGGCGTGAACGCGGGCTCGATCACCGCCGCGCTGTTCCTCGAGGAGTTCGTCGACGGCAAGCCCTGGGCGCACCTCGACATCGCCGGCACCGCGCAGCTGCCCGAGGCCCGGAGCTGGCGCAACAAGGGCGCCACCGGGTTCGGCACCCGGTTGCTGATCGAGTTCGCCCGTTCGTTCGCGACACCGTCATGAACGCCAAGACCGTCGGTGACAAGCCGGTCAAGGCCGGCGGGATGCAGCGCGTCCTGGACGGGATCGAGCGGGTCGGCAACAAGGTCCCGCACCCGGCGCTGATCTTCCTCGGCCTGATCGTGATCGTCATCGTGACGTCGCAGATCCTGTCCTGGGCGGGCACCAGCGTGACCACCGAGGTCGCCGAACCCGCGACCGTCCAGGTCGCGCCGGAGTACCCGCAGGGCACCAGCGTCGCGGGCAACGACGCTCCGCCGGCCCCGCCGGTCCCGGACTTCGAGGTCCGCGAGGAGACGATCACCGCCGAGAGCCTGCTCGACGGCGACGGCATCCGGTTCATGTTCACCACCGCCGTGCAGAACTTCAACGACTTCGGCGTGGTCGCGGTGATCCTGGTCGCGATGATCGGCGTCGGCGTGGCCGAGGAGGCCGGGCTGATCGCGGCGCTGATCCGCAAGATGGTGAAGGTGGCGCCGAAGGGCGCGATCACGTTCATCATCGTGCTGCTCGGCGGCATCTCCAGCGTCGCCTCGGACGCCGGCTACCTGGTCCTGATCCCGCTCGGCGCCGCCGCGTTCGTCTCCCTCGGCCGGCACCCGCTGGCCGGGATCGCGGCCGCGTACGCCGGCGTCAGCGCGGCCTTCTTCGTCAACGTGCTGATCACCCCGGCCGACGGCATCATCACCGAGGTCACCAACGAGACCGTCGCGCTGGTCGCGCCCGACGTGCACCTCAACGTCACCCACAACTTCTTCTTCAGCATCGCCTCGACGATCTTCTGCGCGATCGTGATGACGATCGTCACCGAGCGCGTGCTCGAACCACGGCTCGGCCGCTACGACCCCGCCGAGGCACCGCCGGACGCGCCCGCCGACCACGTGCCGACCGAGGAGGAGATGGCGCTGGAGTCGCGCGGGCTGCGGTTCTCGGTCTACTACCTGCTGGTCGCGGTGGCGATCGTGTCGGCGCTGACGTTCATCCCGGACGCGCCGCTGCGCAACCCCGAGACCGGCGAGATCTTCGGGTCGTCCCCGTTCATGAGCAGCCTGCTGTTCATCATCTCGATGCTGTTCCTGGCCGCGGGCCTCGGCTACGGCCGCGGCGCGAAATCGCTGACCGGCAGCACCAACGTGATCAACGCGATCGTGAAGACCTTCAACGGGCTCGGCGGCCTGATCTTCCTGATGCTGCTGATCGCCCAGTTCATCGCCTACTTCAACTACACCAACATCTCGACGCTGGCCGCGACCGGCCTGGCCGACCTGCTGGAGCGGGCCGACATCGGCGCGCTGCCGCTGCTGATCGGGTTCATCGTGCTGGTCGTCGTGATCGACCTGATCATGCCCGGCGTGATCCCGAAGTGGGCGATCCTGGCCCCGATCTTCGTGCCGCTGTTCTACCGGCTCGGGATCGCGCCGCAGACCGTCGTCGCGGCGTACCGGGTCGGGGACGGTCCGGTGAACGTGATCACCCCGCTGATGGTCTACCTGCCGTTCATCGTGCTGGTCTGCCAGAAGTACCGCAAGAAGGCCGGGCTCGGCACGGTGGTCTCGATGATGCTGCCGTACACGCTGGTGGTCCTGGTCGCCTGGGCGCTGTTCTACGTGGTCTGGTACCTGACCGGGATCCCGTGGGGGCCGTCCTCCCCGGTGCATCTCGGCTAGGCCCGCGCCATGGATGACGGCACGGTGAGCCTGATCATCCTCGGGCTCACCGTCGTGGCGTTCGTCGCGAACCGGCTGCCGGTCGAGGTGGTCGCGGTGCTCACCGCGCTCGCGCTCTGGATCACCGGCGTGCTCGACTTCACCACCGTGCTGGCCGGGTTCGGGGACCCGGTCGTCATCTTCATCGCGACCCTGTTCGTGGTCAGCGAGGGCGTCGACTCGACCGGCGTGACGGTCTGGGCGGGACAGCAGATCGTCAAACACGCCGGTACGACGCGCGGCCGGCTCCTGGTCGCCGTGACCGCGCTGTCGGCCGTGCTCTCGGCGCTGATCACGCTGAACGGCGCGGTGGCGGCGCTGCTGCCGCTGGTGGTGATGCTCGCCGTCCGGATCGGTCAGCCGCCGTCGCGGATGCTGATGCCGCTCACCTTCGCGGGCAGCGCCGGGTCGCTGCTGATGCTCACCGGTACGCCGGTCAACATCATCGTCTCCGACGCCGCGAACGACGCGGGCGCCGGCCCGTTCCCGTTCTTCTCCTTCGCCGTGGTCGGCGTCCCGCTGGTGGTGGGCACGATCGCGATCTCGGTGCTGCTCGGCCCGAAGCTGCTCCCGGCGGCCCGGCCGGCCAACCCCGCGGCCGACCTCGCCGTGCACGCGACCACGCTGCACGCCCACTACACGCTGCCCGAGCGCCTGCACCGGCTGCAGGTCCGCGACGTCTCGCCGCTGCTCGGCCGGGTGCCGCACGACGTCGACCTCACGTCGTACCCGGACGTGGTGATCGTCGGGATCCAGGACGGCCAGGGCCGGCCGCGCGCGGACGCGGCGATCGACGTCGGCGACGTGCTGGTGGTCACCGGTCCGGCCGACCAGGTCGCCGGGCTGACCACCGAGTCGTTGCTCGCAGCAACCTCCGTGCCGATGGACGGGCTGATCACCCGCGACGCCGGGGTCGTCGAGGTGGTGATCCCGCCCCGGTCGTCGATGGTCGGCGAGACGGTCTTCCCCGGGATGCACCGGGCGCACGACCTGGTCGTGATCGCCGTGCAGCGGATGGGCAAGGACCGCGGCCGCCGGTCCACCCAGCTGGCCGAGGGCGACGCGCTGCTCGTCTACGGTCCCTGGCCCGAGCTCGACGAGCTGACCCGGGACCGCGACGTCCTGCTCGTCGACGCCCCCGAGCTGGTCCGCCGCCAAGCGGTCCCCTGGGGCCCGAAGGCGTCGGTGGCCGTCACCGTGCTCGTCGCGATGGTCGTGCTGCTCGCGACCGGCGCCGTCCCGCCCGCGATGGCCGGGGTGCTCGCCGCGACCGCGATGGTGCTGACGAAGGTCGTCACGCCAGGCCAGGCCTACCGGGCGATCTCCTGGCAGATCGTCGTCCTGATCGGCGCGCTGATCCCGTTGTCGGGCGCGATCCGGTCCAGCGGCGGCGCCGACCGGATCGCCGACCTGATCGTCGACGCGGTCGGGCCGGGCCGTCCGTACCTGCTGCTGCTGGCCTTGTTCGTGCTCACCGCCGCGCTCGGCCAGATGGTCAGCAACACCGCGACCGTGCTGATCGTCGCGCCGATCGCGGTCGCGGCCGCGCAGGGCACCGGGACGTCGGTGCAGCCGGTGCTGATGCTGGTCGCCGTCGCGGGCGCGGCCTCGCTGCTGACCCCGATCTCGACCCCGGCGAACATGATGATCATGAGCCCGGCCGGCTACCGGTTCGGCGACTACTGGAAGCTCGGGCTGGTGGTGCTCGCCTGGTGGTTGCTGACGGCAATCGTCATCGTCCCGCTGGTCTGGCCGTTCTGATGCCGCCGGACCGCTTCGTGTCGACGGGCGGCCTGCCCGGGGTCGCGACCGTCGGCGAGCTGGTCGAGACGGCGTACCGGCTCTTCGGTACGACGGACGCCGGCGAGCTGTCGGCGGTCTACCCGGCGCTGACCCGCGCCGACCCGAACAGCTTCGGGATCTGCGTCGCGGCGATCGACGGCCGGCTGTACGAGGTGGGTGACTCCCGGCGGGCGTTCACGATCATGAGCGTCGCCAAGCCGTTCGTGTTCGCGCTGGTCTGCCAGGCCGTCGGTGTGGACGCCGTCCGAGCGCTGGTGGGCGTGAACGCGACCGGGCTCGCGTTCAACTCGGTCCAGGCGGTCGAGCGGTCGAACGCCGGGCGGACCAACCCGATGGTGAACCCCGGGGCGATCGCCACGACCAGCCTGACGCCGGGCGCGAGCCTGGACGATCGGTGGCGGTTGCTGCTCGACGGTCTCAACCGCTTCGCCGGGCGGCCGCTCGCGCTCGACGCCGAGGTGCTCGCGTCGGCGCTCGCCACCAACCACCGCAACCGCGCGCTGGCCGCGCTGCTGAAGAGCGTCGACGGGCTGGCTGGTGACACCGACGAGGCCGTCGAGCTGTACACCCGGCAGAGCTGCCTGAGCGTCACCGCGACCGACCTGGCGATGATGGGCGCGACGCTGGCCGACGGCGGCGTCTGCCCGATCACGCAGGAGCGGGTGGTCGACCCGGAGATCGCCCGGGTGACGCTGGCGGTGATGACGATCGCGGGTCTGTACGAGACGTCGGGCGACTGGCTGCTCGACGTCGGGATCCCGGGGAAGAGCGGGATCGGCGGCGGGATCGTGACGGTCTCGCCGGGCAAGGGCGCGCTGGCGACGTACGGGCCGCGGCTCGACGAGGCGGGCAACAGTGTGCAGGGGATCCTGACCGCGCGGTACTTGTCGCGACATCTCGGGCTGGACCTGCTGGCGTCGCAGCCGGTTGCTCCGGCTTAGGGAGCCCCGAGCGTCAGCATGGCGTTGGACGGCGCACCACCCCGTACGAAGGTCAGCTCGATCGTCTCCCCGACCTGACGGGTCAGCGTCGCGACGACGATCTGCTCGCTGCTCGTCGCGGGCTCGTTGTCGATCCGCGTGATGATGTCGCCCGCCTTCAGCCCTGCCTTCGCGGCCGGTCCCCCGGCGTCGACAGCGAGCACGAACAACCCGGTCGGAGCCCCCGACGCCTTCGCGACCGCGGGCGGGATCTCCTGCACCTGCAGCCCAGTCGTCGGGTGTCCCGGCCGACCGGTCTTGATCAGCGAGTCCGCGATCGGCTTCGCGAGGTCGACCGGGATCGCGAAGCCCAGCCCCACGCTGCCGCCACCGCCGACCCCGGCCTCGTTCGGCACGGTCGCGATCGCCGCGTTGACCCCGACCAGCTTGCCGGAGCAGTCGACCAGCGCGCCGCCGCTGTTGCCCGGGTTGATCGCCGCGTCGGTCTGGATCGCGCCGATCAGGTGGTGCGTGACCCCGTCGCCCGGCACCGGCACGTACCGGTCCAGCGCACTGACGATGCCCGACGTGACAGTGCTGGCCAGTCCGAGCGGAGCGCCCAGCGCGACCACCGGCTGGCCGATCTTCAGCGCGGCCGACGAGCCGAAGCCGATCAGCGGGTAGTCCTTGGCGGCGTCGGCTGCCTTCAGTACGGCGAGGTCGGTGCTCGGATCGCGCCCGACGATCACGGCGTCGGAGCTGCGGCCGTCGCTGTACTGGACACTCACCGCGCCGCCCGCGCCAGCGGCGACGGAGATGACGTGGTCGTTGGTGAGGACGTAGCCGCCTTCGGTGATGATCTGCCCCGACCCGGTCCCGGCCTGGGCACCGCGGCGGGCCGAGATCGTGACGATCGACGGGAGCACCTGGTCGGCGACCGGTACGGCGGCACACATCGCGGTGTCCGCATCGGCCGCCGCCGGAGTCGACGCGTTGCCGCTGTCGTCCCGTACGGCGACGAAGACCAGGGCGGTGATCACCGCGCCGACGACCGCAGCCGCAGCCGCGATCGGCACCAGCGGGTTCCAGGAGCGGCGTGCCGCCGGCGGTTCGGGCTGGACCATCTCGGCCTCCTCCGGTCCGGTCAGGAGCCTGCGCGCACGCTCCCGTCGCCATCCCGAGAATAGGTTCGGCGACTGCCCGGCAGCTCCCCTGATCCGGGTGAATCCGGCCGCGGTTCGGCGCGGTCGAAGGACAGGTAGACGACCGCGGCCGCCGCGATCGGCATCGCCAGCGCGAACAGCACCGACGAGGCGAGGTTGATCAGCCCCGGTGCCAGGTCGGTGCCCAGCAGCAGGACGATCCCGGCGATCGGTCCGGCCGCCAGTGCGAGCCCGACGACGATCGCGAGCGGACCGGCGGTGCGCCACCAGCGGCCCTTCACGAGCAGGCGGCTGCCTCTGAGCGCCGTCCGGCCGTTGCATCGTTCGGCGATCACGATCGGGATCGCGAACGCACGGCTCGCCGCGTAGTAGATCGCCAGCGGGATCGTCGCGACGAAGACCGTCAGCACGGTGATCACGACGAAGTACTGCACGGCCGCGCATGTCAACGGTCGCCAGTGCGCGGCCACGACCTGCAGCGCGCGCGACACCGTCATCGGCCGGCCGCGGTCGAGCTGGTCGAGGGTCGCCGTCACGGCCGCCAGCAGGACGACGTACGTCGCGACCGTGAGCAGCGTGATGACGAGCGCGGTCAGCGACGCCCAGAAGCCGGTCGCGTTCTCGGTGGGGGCACCGAGGTCGGTCGGGGCGTCACGTCGCGCGACCTGCAGCTCGGCGAGGACGAGCGTCAGCAGACTCAGTACGACGAACGCCGCGGCGAAGCCCGCGAACAGCCGCGGTCGTCGCCGGAACAGCTGCAAGGCCGCGACCACCGTCTGGCCCCACGCTCGATGCGTGCGGGCCGGGAGCGGATCGGCGTTGGTCCAGCGGGTGCGGCTGGCGGCGTACCAGATCAGTACGACGACCGCGGCGAGGATCAGGCCGAGCAACCAGGTGCGGTCGAGGGTCTCGCGCAGCAGGTTCGACCCGGTCGCGACGGCGGCGCAGAACGCGTTCGTGCTGTTCGGGCCGAGCAGTGTTCCGGCCGGGACCGTGCTGCTGTCGTCGCGCCAGCTCGCCTCGGCGTCCTGGATCGGCGCGGTCCACGAGGTCTTCATGTTCGGGCCGGTGGGTCCGTCGAAGAAGGATCGTTGCCGTTCGCCCCAGCGTCCTTCGAACGCCAGCCACGGGTACTGACGCAGGTAGTCGGCGCGCTCCATCGGGACGTAGGCGACGCGGGGGCGCAGCTCGGTGGCCGGGTTCGTCGTGTCGTCGCAGCCGAGCCCCTCGGAGCCGCGGCCGAGGTAGAGGCGGCGGCCGTACTTGTTCGCGTGCGAGCCGGCCGCGGGGTAGACGACCGGGTGGGTGGAGTCGACGAGCTCGAGCTTGTCGTCACCCCAGCGGGCGCGTTCGGCGCCGCCGTGCTGGCTGTAGCCGACGGCGGTCGGTTCGGTGCTGAGCGCGGCCTGCGGAGTGGCCGCGTCGAAGACCAGCCGGATCGACTCCCAGTCGCCTTCGTGGGTGTTGTTGTAGTCGTTGAACACGTAGAAGAACCAGTACTCCAGGGAGAGCTGGCCGGGGAACGCCGAGTCGGAGACGACGTGGGCGTAGACGGTCGACGGGTGGGCGGCGTTGATCCGGGCCGACCACTCGGCGTACGAGCATCCGGGGCGGAGCGGGTCGCCGGGGAAATCGAGGAAGTGGCCGGGGAAGCCGTGACCGAGGTCGGCAGCCTCGGGCTGCGGTTTGACCAGGTCGGGTGGTCGCCATGGTCCGCGGAGCGCGACCTGCTGGTCGCCGAGCACGGCCTCGACGTCGGTGGGCTGGAACTGCTCGCCGTCGGCACAGCGCGAGGAATCGCCTTGGAGCTTGACGACCGGCGCGTAGCGCTCGGCCAGCTGCTGTGCGGCGGCGTCGGCCGGAGGATCTGCGGCCTGGGCAGGTGTGGTCAGCAACAGTACGGCCGGCAAGCTGCACGCGATCGCTGCCAGTGCTCTCTTCCAAGCCGTCATGCCCACAGGATGTGCTCGCCCGCGCACTCCCCACACCATCCGCCTCCGGCCTGATCGGCGCCGGCCAGGTCACCCGATTCGGGTGATCCGCCCGCTCCCGGCGGCACCGCAGGATCTGGGTGTTCCGCGGATTCCGTTGGGAGGCCCGATGCCGGAGCAGGAGCCTGTGCTCGGCCCGATCGACCTGCTGGTCGTCGAGGTCCCCGCGTCCGGCCCCGGCCCCCGCGGGCTGGCCGCGCTGCTCCGCCTCGCCGAGGCCGACCACGTCCGCATCCTCGACCTCGAGATCGTGCACAAGGCCGCCGACGGCACCCTCGCGCTCGCCGTACCGGACACCGACGCGATGCCGGAGCTGACCCCGTTCGCCGGCTGCTCGTCCGGTCTGCTGGGCGCCGACGACCTGCGCGAGGCCGGCGACTTCGTCTCCCCCGGCCGCTCGGCGATCGTCGTGATCTACGAGAACGAGTGGGTCGTCGCGATGGAGAGCGCGCTGCGCGAGGAAGGCGCGCGTCTGGTCGCCGCCGGCCGGATCCCGGCCGCGGACATCGAGGCGGCGCTCGGTGAAGGCTGGGAGAAACCGTGAGCCTGTTCAGGAGCGCGGCCCGGACCGCCGTCATCGCCGGTACGGCGGCCCGCGTGCACAACCGCGTCGCCGCCCGTCAGCAGGGCAAGTGGGCGGCCTCGACCGTCGCCCCGCCGCCGACGGTCGCGAAGGACCGCTCCGGCGTCCTCGCGCAGCTCCGCGAGCTCGGCAGCCTGCGCGACGACGGCATCCTCAGCGACGCCGAGTTCGAGGCCGAGAAGGCGCGGATCCTCGACACCGCCTAGGCCGTCGACCGCCGCCACCACATCACCGTCAGCAGACCGACCACCACCGGAACGACCTGGACGGCGACCCGCCAGACCAGCAAACCGGCCACGAGATCGGTCGCGTCCAGCGCGGTGTGGTCCGCCACGAACGCGGCGTACGTCGCGTCGAGCACGCCGGCGCCCATCAGCGGCAGCCCGGTCAGCGGGTAAGCGACCATGAAGCTGCAGACCATGACGAGAACCGTCCGCCCGTCCAGTTGCACCCCGACGAACGCCAGGCACAGCACGAGCACGCCAGCCTCGACAGCGACCAGCAGCACCTGACTCAGTACGGCGAGCCACCCGCGCTCGCTCATCCGCCCGGCGCTGTGCGACTGGAACGAGACCAGCCGCTCCTCCCACACCTCGGGGCCCTGGCTGGACGGCCGCACCCGGCGAAACATCCGCCCGAGCAGGCGTCCGATCGTTGCCGCGGTCCGTTCGGCGCGCAACGCGTACAGCAGCCCGACGAGCAGCACCAGCGCGCCCGCGCCGAACAGCAGCCCCGACCAGGCGAACGGCGGGTAGAACTCCAGCGCCGCCCAGAAGATCACGAAGCCGAACGCGGGCGCGGCCAGCCGTACGACGTAGAAGAGCGTCGTCGCGAGGGTCAGCCCGGACGCGGCGTCCGTGGTGTCGATCCCCCACGACCGCAGCATCGCGAGCCGGATCACCACATCGCCCGGCGACGGCGCGATGGTCGCGACCGCCGCCGCGGCGACGTCGCTGACCATCGCGCGGACGTAGCCCAGACCGGCGATCAGCAGCGCGAGCGGTGCCGCGAGGACCGCCCGCCGACAGAGCATCGAGACCAGCAGCACACCGACCTGCCACAGGCTCAGGTGCGTGAGCGCGTAGCCGACCTCGCTCCAGTCGACGCCCCGGATCAGCCGCAGCAGCAGCCAGCCGACCACGACGACGAGCAGCACCCGGCCGACCCGCAGCACTGGCTTCGGGACCTTGGCCCGGTGCGCCGGTGTCGACGTCTCGGCCATCTGCCCAGCCTGTCGCTCCGGCGCCCGCTCACCCTCCCCCGATCCGGGCGACCGGTCCGGCGTCCGGAGGCGTCGCCCAGGAAGGGTGATGCCCCGCGGACCCGCGGGCCGCACAGTCGTTGCGAGGGGTCGTGAAAGGGGCGTCCCATGGGCCACTACGTCATCCGGGTGAAGGGCACCCTGTCGCGGGACCTGACCGCCGCGTTCCCGTCGCTCAGCGTGGACCGGGAGCCGGCGCAGACCGTGCTGCACGGGTACCTGGACGACCAGGCGGCGCTGGCCGGCATCCTCAACCACCTGGACATGCTGGGGATCAACATCCTCGAGGTGCTGCAGGTCCCGCCGACCCAGCCCCCGAACGGCTCCTGAGGTGTGGCCGGTCGCCGGAGCGGTCTTCCCGCAGGCGATGGCGATCGCGCTGAGCCCGGTGCCGCTGGTCTGCATCGTGCTGGTGCTGATGTCGGACCGGCCGGTCCGCGCGGGGCTCGCGTTCACCGCCGGCTGGTTCGGCGCGCTGACGGTCGCGACCGGGCTGGTCGCCTGGCTGACCGATGGGGTCGCGGACGACAACGCGGAGGCGACCCGGGACGGCGTCGACGTACTGCAGCTGGTGGTCGGGCTCGTGTTCGCCGTACTGGCGGTGCGGTACTGGCGTACGCGGCCCGCGCCTGACGCTCCCCCGCCGCGGCCGGCGATCGTCGACCGGATTCCGGCGTTGTCGGCGCCGGCTCTGGTGCTCGCCGGCGCGGGGGCGGCGCTCGCGAACCTGAAGAACGTGCCGCTGGTGCTGAGCGCGGGCAGCTCGCTGGGCTCGGCCGCGCTCGGCACGGGGTCGCTGATCGCCGCGGTCGTGGTGTTCGTCGTCGTCGCGTCGTCGACGATCCTCGTGCCGTTGGCTGCGGTCGCTGTCGCCGGAGCGCGCCGCTCGGCTCCGACGCTCAAGTTGCTGGAGAGCTGGCTGCTCGGCAACCTCACCACGATCACCGTCATCGTGCTCACCGTCCTCGCCACCACTCTGATCGGCCGCTCGCTGGATCTGTTCCGGTAGCCGGTACTCGGTGCTACTGTGTACTGGTACTCGGTGCCACCGAGTACCAGAGAGGACCGCGATGGACGACCTGACCGAGATGCTGAAGGGCACCCTCGAGGGCTGTGTGCTGGAGATCATCGGCACCGAGGAGACCTACGGCTACGCGATCACCCGGCAGCTGAACGAGCTCGGCTTCGCCGACGTCGTCGAGGGCACGGTGTACACGATCCTGCTCCGGCTGGAGCGCAACCGGCTGGTCCAGGTCACCAAACGGCCGTCCGCGCAGGGACCGCCGCGCAAGTTCTACGCGCTCAACGCGGCCGGCCGCGCCGAGCTCGCGACCTTCTGGGGAAAGTGGGACTACGTGACCGCACGGATCGAGAAACTGAGGGAGGGGACGCGATGACGACGTTCTGGGAGACCATCACCGGCAGCGACCTGACCCGGGACTGGAAGGCGTACGAGGTCCGTGCGGCCGCGCTGCCGAACGCGTACCGGGCCGCCTGGGAGGAGATCAAGGCGCACCTGTTCGGCTACTCCGACTTCACCGGGCGCAACCTGATGCCGATCTTCGACAGCGCGCTCGGCCTGCTCGAGGAGTCGGCCGCCGAGGGGCAGACCATCTACCAGGTCGTCGGCGACGACATCGTCGGCCTCAGCGCTGCCCTGGCCGGCGGGGCCGGCGCCCGCACCTACCGCGACCGCTGGCGCGACCAGCTGAACAAGAACGTCGCGAAGAAGCTCGCCAAGCTAGGAGACTGACGTGGGCATCCAGGACATCGTCGAGGGCAAGAAGCAGTGGCGCGCGCACGTCGCCCGGATCAAGGCGCTCCCGCCGGACTACCGGATCGTGTACCAGGAGATGCAGCGCTACATCTTCAAGGTCGGTCCGGTCGACCTGACCGACGGCACCCTCCTGAACGGCATCGCCGACTTCTTCGAGGAGGGCGCCGCCAGCGGCCGTGGCGTGATCGAACTGATCGGCCCCGACGTCGCCGCCTTCTGCGACGGCCTGCTGAAGGACCACCCGACGTACGCCGAGCAGTACCAGCAGTCCCTCCACGATCAGTGACCGTGGGCCAGCAGACTCTCGGCGGTCTCGGCGATGGTCTGCTCGATCGGGCGTGGTTTCCAGCCGAGCAGGCGTTCGGCCTTGGCGCTCGTGGCGTCGAAGTCCTGACCGAGTTGCGGCCGGAGGGCGCGCAGCTGCGGATTGAAGTGACTCATGACGCGGGCCAAGGGCAACGGGATCTCCCGGGTCGGCGCCTTCGCGGCACGCTCGCCGAGCCGCTCGCGCAGGATGCGGCCGACCTCGGCGGTGCGCAGGCTCGGACCGGCTGAAGCGAGCCAGCGTTCGCCGGCCGCCTTCGGGTCGGTCATCACGCGCAGGTGCAGCTCGGCGACGTCACGGACGTCGACCCAGCTGGTGCCGAACGGCGGGCAAACGGGCAACGCGCCGTCGAGCATCTGCCGGACCACCCGCAGCGAGGGCGGGTCGTCCGGCCCGAGCACCGGGCCGAGCACGGCGACCGGGTGCACGGCCGTCAGTTCGAGCCCGCGGCCTTCGGTGCGGACGAACTCCCAGGCCGCCCGCTCGGCGAGCGTCTTCGACTTCTGGTACGGCGCGATGTCGGCCTCGACGTTCGTCCAGTCCTCCTCGGTGAACGGCGTCGCCCGCTTCGGGTGCCCGTAGCCGACGGCGCCGAACGCACTGGTCAGCACGACCCGCTTCACCCCGGCCGCGCGCGCCGCCCGGAGCACTCGCAGCACGCCGTCCCGCGCGGCAGCGACCATCGACGCCTCGTCGACCGGGCCGTTCCGGAGCGTCGGCGACGCGACGTGCAGCACGTACTCGCACCCGTCGACCGCCGCCGGCCACCCGTCGTCGCTCTCCAGATCGGCCCGTACGACGCCCAGCCGCGCGTCGTCGAACTCCGTTGCCGCATGCAACCGCTCGCGGAGCGCGGCCTCGCGCTCGAGACTCCGGACGGTGGTGCGCACGTCGTACCCGCTCTGCAGCAGCGCGAGCACGCACCAGCTGCCGATGAACCCCGACCCTCCGGTGACCAGCACCGTCGCCGCGCTCACGCGAGCACCGTCCCGGGAACCCGCCGCCGGATCGAGCCGACCTTGATGTCGTGCATGACACTCCTCTAAGCTATATGGAGAACTCTCCAGATACGTTAGTGGAGAACTCTCCACTTAGCAAGACGAGGTCTCTTCATGGTTCGTTCCGACGCCCGCGAGAACCGGGCCCGCATCCTCGCGGCCGCCCGCGAGGCCTTCACCGAGGACGGTGCGCCGTCGATGAACCAGGTCGCGCAGCGCGCCGGCGTCGGCGCGGGCACGCTCTACCGCAACTTCCCGACCCGGGAGGCGCTGGTGCTGGCCGTCTACCAGGACGAGGTCGAACGCATCGTCGGCGCGGTCCCGGAGCTGCTCGCCGGCCGCCCGCCGCTGGAGGCGCTGCGGCAGTGGACGCTCGTCCTCGTCGAAGCGATGCGCCGCAAGCACGGCCTCGGCGACGCCCTCAGCCCGAGCGCGCACCAGACGATCACCGAGCAGACCTACGGCCCGGTCATCGCCGCGATCACCGAGCTGTTCGAGGCCGGGAAGAAGACCGGCACGATCCGCGAGGACGCCGAGCCGGGCGACTTCCTTCAGCTCACCGGCGCGCTGTGGCGCGCCGCGAACAGTCCCGTCGACCGGGCGCCGCACATGCTCGCGTTGATCCTCGACGGTCTACGGCCCCGGTAGCCGCGGGCCACTGCTGGAGATGTACGTCGCGGTCGGCGCGCCGGTGTGTGGTGAGGTCTCGACCGCGGCGTTGACGGCGTACACGCCGTGGATCAGCTCGGCGGTGAGGATCTCGGTCGGGGTGCCGGTCGCGGCGACCCGGCCGTCGGCGAGGACGACGAGGCGGTCGCAGAAGCGGGCGGCCAGGTTGAGGTCGTGCAGTGCGGTGACGACGGTCAGGTCGAGGCCGCGGAGCAGGGTGAGCATGTCCAGCTGGAAGCGGATGTCGAGGTGGTTGGTCGGCTCGTCCAGGACGATGACCTCCGGGTCCTGCGCGAGGGCGCGGGCCAGTTGCACCCGTTGACGCTCGCCGCCGGACAGGGTCTGCCAGGAGCGGTCGCGGAAGCGCTGCAGTCCGGTGACGGTCAGCGCGGTGTCGATCGCGGCCTGGTCGGCTCTGCTGATGGGCGCGAAGGTTCCGCGGTACGGCGTACGCCCCAACGCGACGGTCTCGTCGACGGTGATGTCCGAGTGCACCTCCGGCGACTGCTCGACGATCGCCAGCCGCCGGGCGACCGTACGGCGGCCGAGAGCACGGAGCGGTTGCCCGCCGAGCAGCACACTCCCCCGGTCCGGCCCGCGGAGCCCGGCGAGGATCCGGAGCAGCGAGGTCTTCCCGGCGCCGTTCGGGCCGAGGACGCCGAGGATCTCGCCGGTTCGCGCCTCGACGTCGACGCCGTCGAGGACGCGGTGGCCGCCGGTGGACCACTCGATGCCGCGGGCAATGATCATCGACGGGCCGCCTTCCGGAGGACGAGGGCGAAGACCGGAGCACCGATCAGCGCCGTGATCACGCCGACCGGGACCTCACGCGGCGAGAACGCGGTCCGCGCGAAGGTGTCGACCCAGATCAGGAAGATCGCGCCGCCGAGGCCGGTCAGCGGGAGCAGCAGGCGATGGGTGCCGCCGGCCAGCAGTCGCACGACGTGCGGGACCAGCAGCCCGATGAACCCGATCGCTCCGGACGCCGCGACGGCGGCCGCGGTGATCACCGCGGTGAGGACCATCAGCGCGACCCGCACCTTGGCGACGTCGATCCCCAGCGACGCCGCGGTGTCCCAGCCGAAGACGAACGCGTCCAGCGCCGGGGCGAAGAACAGGCAGCAGAGCACGCCGACCAGGATCACCACAGCGGCGACCGTCAGGGACGGCCAGCGGGCGCCGCCGAGCGAGCCGAGGAGCCAGTACGTGAACGCCCGCGTCGCGTCCGCGTCGCCGTCGAGCATCAGGATCAGCGATGTCGCCGCGGAGAAGAACTGCGACACCAGGACACCGGTCAGCACCACGCGCGCCGGGTTCGACACCCCGCCGATCAGCGCCAGGACGATCCCGAACGCGACCAGCGCGCCCGCGAACGCGCCCGTCGACAGCGTGACCGCACCGGAGCCGAGGCCGAGGATCATCACCGACACCGCACCGGTCGACGCCCCCGACGAGACGCCGAGCAGGTACGGCTCGGCGAGCGGGTTGCGGGTGATCGACTGCAGTACAGCGCCGCAGACGGAGAGCCCGAGACCGATCACCCCCGCGAGCAGCACGCGCGGCAGCCGGGACTCCCAGATCAACGCGTCGATCAGCGGTGACACCGGCGCCGCACCACGCAGGCCCAGGTGCCGGAGGATGATGCCGACGACGTCGGCGGCGCCGATGTTCGCCGTACCCACGAACGACGCGGCGATGATCGAGACAACGAGGACGACACCGAACGATCCGACGAGTACCACCGGGCGGACGACTCTCATCGGCGCGCGAACACCACCACGTCGTCGTAGTACCGCCAGATCGTCCCCGTCTCGGCGAAGCCGGCCGTCCGCAGTGCCTGCAGGTGCAGCTCGAGCGGCGCGTGCGGCGTCGGCGGACGGTCCGCGAACCGCCGCTCCCGCTCGGCCAGCCGCGCACCGAGCTCAGGTACGCCGACGGCGTCGGCCCACCACTCGTCCCACGTCTGCGCACCGGCCGCCCGCGCCAGCCGCTGCGTCCGCTCGTCGTCCGCCGCAGCCGCCTCGGTCAGGAACGGCTGCGCGACCGCGTCGTACCGGAGGTGATCGGCGTTCATGAACACCCCACCCGCCGGCAGGATCTCCCCCACGACGCCGTACAAGCCAACCAACTCGGCGGGTTCGAGCCAGTGCAGAGCCGTCGACGACACGACGACATCCACGCCGCCAGCAGGCAACCCCGCCTCCCACCCGGCCGCCGCAAGATCAGCGTCGACCGCGGTGAACCGCTCCCCCAGCGAAGCCTCCGCCAACGTCAGCAGCACCGGGTCGTAGTCCACCCCGATCACCCGCGCCTGAGGAAACCGCTCCAGCACCCGCCCACCCAGACTCCCCGGACCGCACGCGAGATCGAGCACGGTCAGCTGATCACCACCCAACCGAGCGATCACGTCGAGCATCACCGCGAACCGCTCCTCGCGATACGTGATGTACGCCGCCTGCTGCGCGTCCCACCGCCGGACCAGCTCCGCGATCATCGCTTCAGCTCCACGAGCCCCTGCGCGACCGCCGAGATCGCCTCGACGCTGTGGATCGACGGATCCATCGCCTGCCCGGGCACCACGATGAACCGGTCGTTGCGCACGGCATCCAACTTCGAGGTCAGCGGATCGCGCTTCAGGAACGCGATCTTCTCCTTCGCCGTGTCCCCCGGGTACCCGCGGGTCAGATCGGCCAGCACGATCACGTCCGGGTTCCGCGCCGCGATCTCGTCCCAGCTCACCTCGGGCCACTTCGTCGAGGCGTCGTCGAACAGGTTCGACGCCCCGAGCATCTCGGTCACCGTCTGCGGCAACCCACCCGGCCCAGCCACGGACGGCGTCGCCGAGGACGCGGCCGTCGAGTAGAACCACACCAGCCGAGGCTTCCCCTGGACCTGCTTGGCCAGCTCCAGCCCCTTGTCGATCACGGCCTGCTGCTCGGCCACCAACCGGTCGCCGGCCGCCGGCACGTCGAAGATCCGCGCGATCGTCCGGATCTCGTCGAACAGCATCGAGAACTTCGCGCCCCCGGCCACCGACGCGTGGTACGTGCAGTCGAACTCGGTCAGGTACGTCGGCACCCCGAGCTTCTGCAGCTCACCGCGCTCCCCCGCGTTCTGCGCGGTCAGGAACGACGCGAACGACGAGTACACGAAGTCCGGCTGCGCAGCCAGCAGCGTCTCGTGCTTCAGCAACCCCTTGCTGAGCAGCGGAACCGCCCGGTACGCCGCCTCCAGATCGGCCGGCACCGGATCGGTCTCGTACGCCGTACCGACCAGCCGCTGACCCAGCCCGAGCCGCAGCAGGATCTCGGTCGCCGACTGGTTCAGCGACACCGCACGCTGAGGCGCGTGCGAGATGGTCGTCTTCGTCCCGCAGTTGTCGTACGTGATCGGGTAAGCCGCCGAGGCGGCCTGCGGAGCGGCGCCGTCCGCGGCAGCCGACCCGCACCCGGCCACCCCGAGTAGCATCGCGATCACTACGGTAATGGTTTTCGTTTTCACTAGCGCACTGTAACAGCACTCAGCTTCGACGGATGCCGCGCCAGCGGCGTCACCCGGATCGTCATGAACGCAAACAGCGGCAGGCTGGTCAAAAGCTCGTGCAGCTCGTCGTTCGACCCGACGTCGAAGATGCTGAAGTTCGCGTACTCACCCGCGATCCGCCACAGCTCGGGCCAGGCACCGGACGCCTGGATCTCCAGCGCCCGCGCCTTCTCGCGCGCCACCAGGTCCGCCCGCACCTCCGGATCCAGGCCGTGCGGGATCGCCACATCCATCCGTACGTGAAAGAGCACGGTCACTCCCCCCGCACCAGATCCGTACGCCGTAACGCGGCCACCGCGTCGAGATCCAGCGAGACCCCGAGCCCCGGCCCCTCCGGCAGCTGCAGCTCCCCGTCGACGTACCGCAACGGCGTCTGCAGGATCTCCTCGGCGAAGAGCAGCGGCCCGAAGAGCTCACTCCCCCACGTCACCCCCGGCGCAGCACACGCCAGGTGCAGCGACGCCGCCGTACCGATCCCGGTCTCGATCGAAGTCCCACCATGACAAGGAATGTCGGCAGCCTTGGCGATCGCCACGATGTCCCGCGACCGCCGCAGCCCACCCACCTTCGTCGTCTTCATCGACCACACATCGGCAGCCCGCAACCGAACCAGCCGAACAGCATCGACCGGCGTCCGCAAGCTCTCGTCAGCCATCACCGGAACCGGCAGCAGCGCGTTGATCTCCGCGAGCGCCTCCACCTGCTCACCCGGTACCGGCTGCTCGACCAGCTCGACCCCAGCCGCCACCAGCCGCGGCAGATAGGTCCGCGACGTCATCAGATCCCAGCGGGCGTTGAGATCCACCCGTACGCCGGCCGACCCGGCCAGCTTCTCCGTGATCGCACAGATCCGGCGGGTGTCCTCCTCCGGCGGCAACGCGCCCATCTTCAGCTTGAACGACCGGTGCTCACCCGCGTGGAGCTTGGCCAGCGCCTCCTCGACGACGACCTCCTCCGGCTCCGCACCGAGCGCCCAGGTGACGTCGATGCTGGTCCGCGCGAGCCCACCGAGCAACGTGTGAACCGGTACGCCGAGGCACCGCGCCCACGCGTCGTGCAGCGCCACCTCGACGGCGGTCTTGGCGTACAGGTTCGCGTTCACTCGATCGGAGATGTCCCGCCAGATCCTCTCGATGTCGTCGACCCGGCGCCCGAGCAGCAGCGGTACGACGTACGTGTCGATGGTGACCTTCATGGACTCGACCGACTCACCGCCCCACCACGGCCCGCCCGGGACGACGCCCTCGCCGACCCCGACCACCCCGGAGCGGGTGTGGATCAGCGTGAGCAGCACGGGCTGGGCGTCCATGGTGACGCGGGCGAACTTGTGCGGCCGCCGCAGCGGCACGTCGAGGATGATCGTCTCGACCCGCTCGATGGTCAGGTCGTCGTGGCTGACGGGCACGGTGCTGCCTTTCGTGTCGGGCCTGCCCAGGGGACCGGGGTCACCGGTCCCCCGGCCGGCTCAGGAGGGTTCGAGCTCGAAGTCGTACGTCGAGCGCCGGGTGCCGCTGCCGTCGTCGCGCGGGTCGATGATCAGCTCGGGCTTGGTCGCCTCGGCGACGTCGGAGTCGAGCCACTCGCCACCGGCGAAGTACAGCTGCGTCGTGATCGGCCGGTACCCCTCGGCCCGCACGATCACGTGCAGGTGCGCGGGCCGCCACGGGTGCCAGCCGGCCGCCGCGATCAGCTTGCCGGTCGGCCCGTCGGTCGGGATCTGGTACGGCGCCGGCTGCACGGTCGAGATCGCGAACCGGCCCTCGGCGTCGGTGCTGACCACGCCGCGCAGGTTGCCCTCGGGCAGGTGCGGCGCGAAACCCGAGTAGTAGCCGTCGGCATCGGCGTGCCAGATGTCGACGAGCGCGCCGCCCAGCGGCGTACCGTCGAGGGCGCGGACCTGGCCGTCGAGCACCAGCGGGGCGCCGCGCTCGTCGTCTCGTCGCGGCAGCTCACAGGTCGAGCCCAGCGCCACCTGGTCGGGCAGGTAGTACGGGCCCTCGATGCTGCCCTTGGTGCCGTGCTGCGTGCTGGAGGCGACGTCCTCGACGACGTGCTCGACGAAGACGTCCATGAACAGCGGCCACTCGCCGGTCTCGCCGACCTCCATCAGCCACGCCTTCGCGGCCTGGAACTCGGGGTAGGTGACCTGGTGCTCACGGACGGCGTCGTGGACGCCGCGGAGGACGGCCGTGACGATCGCGCTGACCCGCTCGGGACTGGTCTCGGCGACCGTACGGCGCTCGGCCGCGGCCCTGAAGTTCTCGCTCGCGCTGGCCCCGGAGCCGGCGGCGGTCGGTGATTCCTGCACGGTGCTCATCAGGGGACTCCTTCAGCGGTTGAGGATGCGGTTCACGTCGGTGGGGTTGATCAGGTCCGGGACCGTCCAGCCGTCGAGGTCGTACTCCGACAGCATCGTCTCGGCGAACCCCTTCATCGCGTCGGTCTCGCCCTGGGCCTCGGCGGCGAACAGGATCTCGGCCTTCACGTTCTCGTGGTTGCCGGAGTAGTTGCGCTCGTACAGCTCGTGCCGGCCGCCGAACTCGGATCCGACCGAGTCCCACAGCGCCTTCATCACCTTGACCCGGTCGACCGCGTCGTACCCGTTGGAACCGCGCACGTACTTGTCCAGGTACGGCCGGATCTCGGGGGTCTTGAAGTCGACCGCGTTCGAGTTCAGGTAGATCAGGCCGGACGCGACGTCCTGCATGATGATCTCCTTCACCCGCGGGTAGGCCTGGATCATCAGCTGCCGGTAGACCAGCCCGTAGTCGAGCTTCGGCAGCACGGTCCCGTTCGGGCCCGGGTCGGGGTTGAGTGCCATCGCGTCGGCCAGTGCGCGGAACGTGTTGCGGTAGCCGATCACCTCACCGACCCGGGTCTGGACGCCGCGGAAGTCCTTGCTCCCGGTCGCTTCCAGGGCCTTGAGCAACAACCCGGCGATGAAGTCGAGCTTGACCGACAGTCGGATGCAGCCGTGGAAGGTGAACCGCGGGATGAACCCGGACTGCGGGAAGAAGCCGTTGATCTTGTCCGGGTCGCCGTAGGCGAAGACGTTCTCCCACGGCACCAGCACCTTGTCGAAGACGAAGATGGTGTCGTTCTCGTCCATCCGGCTGGACAGCGGGTAGTCGAACGGGCTGCCCATCACGTCGGCCTGCAGGGTGTACGACGGCCGGCAGATCAGCTTGATGCCGGGGGCGTCCATCGGCACCGTGCAGACGATCGCGTACTCCTTCTTCTTGATCGGCAGCCCGTAGTGCGCGATGAAGTTGTAGTTGGTGATCGCCGACCCGGTCGCGACCACCTTCGCGCCGGACACGATCAGCCCGGCGTCGGTCTCCTTCTCCACCCGCATGAAGACCTCGCCGGCCTCGTCGGGCGGCAGGTTACGGTCCACCGGCGGGTTGATGATCGCGTGGTTCCAGTACAGGACCCGCTCCTGGCTCTCCTTGTACCAGCGCTTCGCGTTCTCCTCGAACGGCTGGTAGAACTCACTGTTGCCACCGAGCGTGCCGAGGAAGCTGGCCTTGTAGTCGGGACTGCGGCCCATCCAGCCCCAGGTCTGGCGGGCCCAGTGCTCGATCGCGTTCCGGTCCGCGACCAGGTCGGCCGAGCTGTGCGGCGCCCGGAAGAACGGGTGCGTGAACCCGCCGTTCCCGGTGTCGGTCGGCACCGTCATCACGCCCCGGGTCGCCTCGTCGTGCAGCGAGTCGTACAGCCGGGCGGTCATCCGGACCGGGTTGCGGAAGGCCGGGTGCTCGGTGACGTCGCGGACCCGCTCGCCGTAGATCCAGACCTCGCGGTCGTCGCGGATGGACTCGATGTACTCCGCACCGGTCATCGGGCGGACGTCGTTCGGTCCCTCCTCGACGGTACTGAGCTTGCGGTCCTGGGTGACGGTCATGGTGCAGTCCCTTCGGTACGAGGTAGGTGATCAGACCCGGGTGACGTCGCAGAGGGCGGTGAACTGGGCGGTGGCGTCGAACCAGCCGTGCCCGGGGTTGTCGATGGAGCCGTCCCACGCGAGCGCGGTCGGGAGCGGCCCGAGGTGGCGGAACTGGCCGCCGTGGAAGAGCAGCGGGTCGCGGCCGGGAATCTCCACGGACTCGACCTCACCGATCACGATCAGGTGGTCGCCGCCGTCGTACGTGCGCCAGGGCCGGCACGAGATCGTCGTCGCGGTCCCTTCCAGCACCGGGGCGGTGCAGCCCGACGCCCAGGCCGGCGGGCGGTCGGCGGGCCGGCCCGCGAAGTGCCAGGCCACGTCGAGCTGGTCGGCGGCGAGCACGTTGATCGCGAAGCCGCGGCCGGCCAGGAACTGGCAGGCCCTGGAGCTGCGGCCGAGGGTGACCTGGGCCAGCGGCGGGTCGAGGGAGACGGCGGTGAAGGCGTTGACGGTGGCGCCGTGCGGCTCGCCGTCCTCGTTGGTGCAGGTGACCACGGTGACGCCCGTGGCGAACTGGCCGAATGCGTCCCGGAGCTTGCGTGCCTCCATGTCGCTCACCTCCCGATGTACGCTGTGCGTACTCGTTGCACGCTCTGCGTTCGTCATCGACAGTGCTCGACGGCGAGGGCCCGCGTCAACGCGTGGAGTCGTCCCCATCAATACCGAATTGGGCAGGACTGAGAGGCCGGGCGTATGAATCCGTCACCCGAGGCGGGCCAGGACCGCGATTTCGTCCAGAGCATCGAGCGCGGCTTCGCCGTCCTGCTGGCCTTCGACGCCGACCTGCCGAACCCGACGCTGGCCGAGATCGCCACCCGGACCGGCTACTCGCGTCCCGCCGTACGGCGGATCCTGCTGACACTGCAACGCCTCGGGTACGTCGTCGGCGCCGGGCCGCGCTGGTCGCTGACGCCCAAGGTGCTCACGATCGGCCAGCACTACGCGGCGACGCACGGCATCGTCGAGGTCGCCCAGCCGCATCTGTTGCGGCTGGCCGAGACGACCCAGGAGTCCGCGTCGCTGGCGCAGCTCGACGGAACCGACGTCGTGTACGTCGCCCGAGTGCAGGTGCGGCGGATCCTCAGCATCGCGGTCGACGTGGGCAGCCGGGTGCCGGCGTACGCGACGTCGATGGGCCGGGTGCTGACCGCTTGGGCTCCGCCCGCTGTCGTCGAGGCCGTGATCGAGGCCGGGTTGCCGCGGCGGGCCGAGCGGACGATCACCGATCCGGTGCGGTTCCGGGACGCGCTGCACGACGTACGGCGGTTGGGTTACGCGGTGGCCGAGTCGGAGCTGGAGGACGGGCTGCTGTCGGCTGCTGTGCCGGTGGTCGATCAGGGTGGTGAGGTGATGGCGGCGCTGGCGTACTCGTCCACGCTCGGGCGCACGACGCCGGAGCGACTGGTCGCCGAGGTGGTGCCGTTGATGCTCGACGCTGCGAAGGCGATCGGGCGCGACCTGGCTGCGGTGCGGACTACTCGAACGCTCGCGCCGAGTGAGCGCGACGGGTTCTTCTAGCCGCCAACGAGCTCGGCGAGAAGCCGGTCGCTGGTCAGCTCGGCGAGAGGCTAGTCGCTGGTGAGCTCGGCGAGGATCGCCAGCGCTCTGGCGAGCACGGGCGCGTCGTCCCCCACACGCGTGGCCGCCGCCAGCTCGACCTGACCACCCCCGGCCAGCGGCCGGTACGTCGCCCCCGCGACGGTCAGCGACGCCACCGACTCCGGCACCAATGCAACCCCCAGCCCAGCGGCGACGAACGTGACCAGCGTCGACGTCTCGCCCACCTCCTGCCGCACCCGCGGCTCGAACCCCGCCTCCCGGCACAGCGCGAGCACCCGCCCGCTCATCACAGACCGCCCCTGCCCCGGATAGGCGATGAAGTTCTCGTCCCGCAGATCGACGACCCGCAAGCGCTTCCGACCAGCCAGCCGATGCCCGTCCGGCAGCGCGACGATCAGCTTCTCCCGCCGCAACGCGTGCAGCTCCAGCCCGGGCTCGTCGACCGGCGGCCGCAGTACGCCGAGATCGATCTCCCCCGCCAGCAGCGCCGCCGCCTGATCGGGCGCGAGCATCTCGCCGCGGAAGCTGAAGTCCACCCCCGGCAGCTCCTCGCGCAGCGTCCGCGCGAGGCTCGGCAGCAGGCTGTACGTCGCCGACCCGACGCAGCCCACCATCAACCGCCCTTCGAGCCCGGCCCCGATCCGCTGCGCCTCGATGGTCGCCGCGTCGACGGCGCCCAGGATCTCCCGGGCCCGCTGCAGGAACGCCGCGCCCGCCTCGGTGAGGTCGACCCGGCGGGTGGTGCGCCGCAGCAGCTCGACGCCGAGCTCCGCCTCGAGCTGGCGGATCTGCTGCGACAGCGGCGGCTGGGCGATGTGCAGGCGCGCCGCGGCCCGGCCGAAGTGCCGCAGCTCGCCGACCGCCACGAAGTACCGCAGATGACGCAGCTCCATCCGGCCATCCTCGCAGAATTGATAGCCGTGACGTCTTGATCGACGCGAAACCGATACTTCTAACTCTCGCCGCAGCCGCCTAGCGTGGACGGCATGACCCAGGTACACCACGTCGTGACCGGCGCCGCCGACGCCCCGGTCGTCGTCCTGTCCAACTCCCTGGGCTCGACGACGGCGATGTGGGACGCGAACCTCGCCGGTCTCGAGCAGCACTTCCGCGTCGTCCGCTACGACACCCGCGGCCATGGCGCGTCCCCGGTCCCGCCCGGCCCGTACGGGATCGACGACCTCGTCGACGACGTGCTGACGCTGCTCGACGACCTCGCCGTCGCCCGCGCCCACTTCGTCGGCCTCTCGCTCGGCGGGATGACCGGCCTCCGCCTCGCCGCCCGCGAGCCCGACCGCGTCGACCGCTTGGCCGTCCTGTGCACCAGCGCCCACCTCGGCCCGGCCTCCGGCTGGTACGACCGCGCCAAGACCGTCCGCACCGAAGGCACAGCGGCCGTCGCGAAAGCGGTCGTCTCCCGCTGGTTCACCCCCGCCCTCCTCCGCATCGAGCGCGCCCGCAGCGAGGCCATGGTGAGCTCAACCTCACCCGAGGGCTACGCCGCCTGCTGCGAAGCCATCGCGACCATGGACCTCCGGCCCGACCTCCCCACGATCATCACACCGACGCTCGCGATCGCCGGCGCCGACGACCCCGCGACCCCACCTCCTCACCTGGCCGCGATCGCCGATTCGGTCCGGGACGGCCGGCTGCTCGTCGTACCGAAGGCGGCTCATCTGGCGAACGCCGAGCAGCCCGCGATCATCACCCCGGCGATCGTCGAGCACCTGACCGTCACAAAACCGGGTCGTCATTCGGTCCTACCGGTATGAGATGGCTACAGCTGGCCGCCTGCCGCGGCGAGGACCCCGCACTGTTCTTCCCGATCGGCTCGACCGCGCCCGCGCAGATCCAGATCGAGTCCGCCAAGGCGGTCTGCGCCCGCTGCGAGGTGACCGCCGACTGTCTCGACTGGGCGCTGCGCACCGGCCAGGACGCGGGCGTCTGGGGCGGTCTGTCCGAGGACGAACGCCGGGCGCTCCGCCGCCGGTTCACGCGCTCGATCCCGCGCCGAACTCGCTCCGAAAACACCACCGGTCCTGCGCAGGAACGCTTGACGTAACAAGCATCATTGGCTCATGCCCATCCACGAAGGCTTTCGGAACCAGCGGATCGTCGTGGTGCCCAGGCCGCTGGTGGGCGAGGCGTTGGGGCGGCCCGTCACACGACGGCTCGTCGTCACGGTCGCCGGGTACTTTCCGTTGGCCCGCGGGCACCGGATGCAGCGGCCGCGCGGGATCGACGAGACCGTCGTGATCGTCTGTACGGCGGGCACCGGCTGGGCGCAGGTCGGCGACACCATGCACCGGATCGGGTCGCAGTCGGCGCTGGTCGTTCCGCGCGGTGCGCCGCACACGTACGGATCGGACGAGGCGAACCCGTGGTCGATCTGGTGGTGCCATCTGTCCGGCACCGACGTCGCTGAGCTCGTCGAGACGCTGGAAGTCACCGTGGAGCGGCCGATCGTGCCGATCCGCCGGATGGAGCGCGCGGTGGCGCTGCTCGACGAGATCGTGTCGAGCCTCGAGCGCGACCAGTCGCCGCCGCGCTTGATCGGTACGGCGGGCGCGGCGTGGAAGCTGCTCACCCAGATCAACGTCGACCGGGTGATGCCGGCCGACGGCGACCCGCTGGAGCGCGCGATGAGCTACCTCGCGGACCGCCTCGACAGCACCGTGCGCGTCCCGGAGCTGGCCAAGCTCGTCGGCGTCTCGCCGTCGCACCTGAGCTCGCTGTTCCGCAAGGTCACCGGCGGCGGCGTACTGGCTCATCACCAGAGCCTGCGGATGGCTCGCGCGCGGCAGCTGCTCGACGGGTCGCCGGCGACCGTGGCCAGCATCGCCGACGAGCTGGGCTACACCGACCCGCTGTACTTCTCCCGGCAGTTCAGCCGGTTCCACGGGATGAGTCCGACGCAGTTCCGGCGCCGGAACATCCCGTGACCGGTCAGCCCTTCAGGCCGCTGTTCGCGATCCCGGAGAAGAACTGCCGCTGCAGCGCGATGAACACCGCGACCAGCGGGATCGTGCAGACCAGCGCACCCGCCATCAGCGCCGGGTAGTCGGTCCCGAACTGGCCCTGCAGGCTGGCCAGCCCGACCGGCAGCGGCCGCGCGTCACCCGCGGGCGCGACGATCAGCGGCCAGAGCAGGTCGTTCCACGAGTACAGCGACGTCAGTACGGCGAGCGCCGCGAGCATCGAGCGCGCCATCGGCAGCATCACGCTCCAGAACGTCCGGAACGTCCCGGCCCCGTCGAGCCGCGCCGCCTCCTCGTACTCCTTCGGCATCGTCAGGAAGGCCTGCCGCATCAGGAAGGTCCCGAACGCCGAGAAGATCCCCGGGATCGCCAGCGCGGGCACGGTGTTGAGCAGCCCGAGCCCCTTCATGATGTCGAACTGGCCGAGCAGGAACAGCTGGCTCGGCACCATCAGCATCAGCACGAAGAGCGCGAACAGCACGTTGCGGCCGGGGAACCGCAGCCGCGCGAACGCGTAACCGGCCAGCGCGGCCACGAAGACCTGACCGGCGACGCGCAGGACCAGCGAGATCACCGAGACGCTGAGCTGCGCCCAGAACGGCGTCACGCCGAAGAAGTCGCGGTAGCCCCGGTCCGACGGGTCGGCCGGGAACAGCGTCGGCGGCAGCGACGCCACCTCGTTGCTGGTCTTGAACGAGGTGAGGATCTCCCACGCGAACGGGACCACCATCACCGCGACCGCGATCACCAGGATCACGTGGATGCGCCACTCCTTGCGCCGTACACCGGTGTCAGTCATAAACGACCCACTTCTTCTGGAACCTGAACTGCACCGCGGTGACGATCATGATGATCACCAGCAGCACGATCGCGATCGCCGCGGCGTACCCCTGCTTGAACTGCACGAACGCCGCCTCGTAGAACAGGTAGACGATCGTCTTCGAACCGCTCAGCGCGGTGTTGTTCACGCTGCCGAGCATGATGAACACCAGGTCGAACATCTGCAGCGCCGAGATCGTGGTCAGGATCGTCACGAAGAACACGCTCGGGCTGAGCAGCGGCAGTGTGATCGCGAAGAACTGCCGGACCCGGCCGGCGCCGTCGAGCGCCGACGCCTCGTACAGCTCGACCGGGATGTTCTGCAGCCCGGCGCCGAGGATGATCAGGTTCACCCCGAGGCCCATCCAGATCCCGACCACGGCGAACGCGTAGACGGCGAACCGGTCGTCGGCCACCCAGTACTGGCCGGGGATCCCGACCAGCGACAGCAGGTAGTTCAGCAGCCCGAAGTCGCCGTTCAGGATGAACCGCCAGACCATGCCGACCGCGACCGGCAGCGTGACCACCGGCAGGAAGAACAGCACCCGGTAGACCGCCCGGCCGCGGGAGACCTGCTCGATCAGCGCCGCGAAGACGATCGCCAGCGGGATGCCGAGCAGCACGATCACGGTGTACTTCGCGGAGTTGCCGAGCGCGCTCCAGAAGTCGGCGTCGGAGAGCAGGTTCTGGTAGTTGTCGACGCCGTTGAACTTCGCCGGACCGAAGACCGGCACCTTGCTGAAGCTCTTGACGAAGGTCGACAGGAACGGCCAGAGGTACAGGGCGGCCAGGCCGATGAACGCCGGAGCGATCATGGCGTAGGCCGCCCAGTCGGTGCGCTTCCTCATCCGTTCTCGGCCAGGACCTTGTCGATGGCGTCGGCGTACTGGGCGGTGGCGTCGGCGACCGAGGTCTTCCCGTCCCAGGCGTCGGTCAGGTACTTCGCCTGCAGCCCCTGCCACTCCGCCGCGTTGCCCTGGACCGGCAGCGGCACCGAGTACGCCTTGGCGTCGATGAACACCTGCAGGTTCTTGAACTCCGGCATCGCGCTCATCCACGCCTTCTCGGTGCCCTGGTACGCCGGGAGCACGGCGCCCGACTTCGCCTGGATGTTGGCCGCCTCCTCGCCGCTGGCGAAGAGCAGGAACTTCTTCGTCGCCTCCGGGTGCTTGGTCCCGGCGAACCCGACGTTCTCGATCCCGCTGGTCACAGTCGCCTGCTTGACACCGGTCGGCAGCGGGACGACGTCGACGTTGGGCCGGAACGCCTTGTTGTCGTACAGCTTCAGCGCCCAGTAGGCCCCGGAGACGTACATCGCGACCTTGCCCTGCTCGAACATCGTCTCGGCCTCGGTGTCGGACAGCTGCTTCAGCGTCGGCGACGACTTGTCGGCCTGCAGGTCGGTCCAGAACTTGATCCCGGCCTGCGCCTCAGGGCTGTCGATCGCGGCCGACTTGCCGTCGTCGGCGATCACCTTGCCACCGGCCTGGAAGATCGAGTTGTAGTAACCGCCCTGGTAGTCCAGCGGCGCGGCCACACCCCAGGTCCCGGCGGCCGGGTCGGTCAGCTTCTTCGCGGTGGCTCGGAAGTCGTCCCAGGTCCAGCCGGCCTTCGGCAGCGGGACGCCGGCCTTCGCGAACAGCGCCTTGTTCACCCAGACCGCGTTCGTGTCGACGTCCTTCGGCAGCCCGTACAGCTTCCCGTCGCCCTGGTCGTACAGGTCCAGGACCGCCTTCGGGTACTTGCCCAGATCAACGTTCTGGTCCTTGACCGCGTCGGAGATGTCGAGCAGCTGCCCGCCGGCGGCGTACGGCCGGATCTGCTGGGCGAGCATCCAGAACGCGTCCGGCGCGGTGCCACCGGCGGCGCCGGTCTGCAGCGTCGACCAGAACTCCGGGTACGGCCGCGTCTCGATCTTCACCGTGATGTCCGGGTTCTGCTTGGTGAAGGCGTCGGCGATCTCCTGCATGGCCGGCGTCTGCGTCCCGGCCCAGATGCCGTACGTGATCGTCACCGGCTTCCCCGCCTCGGCCGACGCCCCGCCGTCGTCGGAACACCCTGCCAGCAGCGCCGCGACGAGCACGAGCGCGGGGGCTGCGAACCACTTCCTGTTCATCTGTTTCCTTTCGTCACCATGAGGCGGGCCGAGGCCCAGTCCACGTGGGCGGGAGCGTCGCCGACGGCGACCTCTTCCGTGGACAGGGTCAGCACCCGTACGCCGGAGACATCGAGGTCGATGTCCACAGCGGTGTTTCCTGCTTCCAGCACGACGCTGGTGAGTTCACGTCCGTCCCCGCGCACCACGGCCCGGGCCCGGGTCTGCGGCGTCTCGTCGTCGATCCCGACCCGCGCGGTGAACCGGCCGTCGTGGCCCCCGAAGTACAGGTCGAGCGTCGACGGCGTCGAGACTCCGAGACCGTCCGCGAAGTGTGCCCCGGCGATCGTCATCGGGGACCCGTCGTTCGGGTTGCCGCCGCCGTTGCTCTGGTCGCGCTCGACCGGGCCGCTCTCGTTCGTGAAGGCCAGCATCGGCAGTGCCGAGACCTGGTACACACCCGCGGTGAGCGGTACGACGGCGCGCGCGTGCGCGACGACGGGAGGCATCGAGGCGGTCTCGACGGTGATGACGCCCTGGGAGCCGGGGGTCAGGTTCTGGGGAGCTTGGATTCGCCACTGGCCGTCGCCGAGCTTGTCGGCACTCCAGCCAGGGGCCGTACGGACGTCAGCGCCGGCGGTGATCACCGCGCTCTTCTTCTCGTCGAGCACCACCAGAGCAGGCTCGACGGTCGGTGCGTCGGTCGTGGGTCGGGGGCTCGATCGGAACAAGTCGCCCTCGGCAACGATCGCCACGAAGCCGCCGTGCTCGGCGAGCGCAACCTCGAGCTCATTGCCCTTGACCGTCCGTTCGGCCAGCGCGTTGTTGCTGTCCTCGACGATCCAGGCCACCGGATCGTTCAGCCCCAGCCGGCTCAGGTCGACCATCACGGTCCGTTCGGATCCCGCGGCGACGCACCCGACGAACCACCGGTCACCGTTGCGTCGAGCAACCACCGCCTCGGTGTCCGGCGTACCGGACAGCAGCACCGTCTCGTCCCACACCGGCGCCAGCTCGGCCAGGAACCGGGCCGCGAGCGGCCGCTTGGCGTACGCCGCGACGTCGTCGGCGAAGTGCGTGATCCCGCACTCGAACACCACGCTGAGCGCGAGCTCGTGCCCGTCGCTGGTGACCCGGTCCGCGGCCGAGAACGCGACCGGCGTGTAGTCCATCGCGCCGACGACATTCCGGGTGAACGGCTGGATCACGTTGTGCTCGGCGGTCAGCGGGGTGTCGTTGTAGAACACGTAGTACTCCGAGCCGCGGATCGCCTCGTACCCGATCACCTGCGGCCAGGTCCGCGCCCACCCGCGCGGGATCACCGAGCCGTGGAAGTTCACCATCAGCCCGAGCCGCGCGGTCTCCTGCAGCACCGAGTCGTACCAGCGGTAGCGGTCCCGGGACTCCGACTCCATGAAGTCGACCTTGATCCCGGCGACACCCCAGGACCGCCACAGCGCCAGCTTGCCGAGCTTCTCCGGCCCGTCGAGGTCGTGCCAGACCGTCCACAGGTGCACCTGGATCCCGCGCCGGCTCGCGTACGCGACGATCTCGGGGACCCAGGTCTCCTCCCAGCCGCAGTCGATCAGCAGGTGCTCCCAGGACAGCTCGGCTGCCGCGTCGACGAACCGCTTCTGCTGCTCGAGCTGGGCGCCGGAGTAGAAGTCCGACCACCACGACCAGGCGGCGCGGCCGGGCCGGATCCACTCCGCGTCAGCCAGCTCCGGGCGAACGGCGGGAGCCAGCTCGTCGACGAACAGCGACTCGACGACGTCCGCGAGCGAGCCGATGATGAAGACCCGCCAGGGCGTGACGTCGCCGCGGGCGATCTCGACCGCCGGGTCGGCGATCGCGAAGCCGAGCGTCGTACCGGTCATCGCTGCGTGCGCTCCGGCGTACCGGCCGTCGATGCCGGACTCGGTGACGAGCAGGTAGTCGTCCTGCGCCTGGGTCAGGAAGGGGAAGCCGTAGGCGCCCGGCGCGAGGTCGGCGAGGTCGACGCCGACCCGTGGGGTCTCGTACCAGGTCTGGTAGTCGAGCACCCAGGCTCGCTCGAAGCTGCTCAGGTCGATCTTCGTGCCGTCGGAGGTGAGGGTCGCGGTGCCCTGCAGATCCGGTACGGCGTACCGGACGGCGACGCCGTCGCGGCCGATCCGGACCCGGAGCGTCCAGTCGCGCCCGGTCGCCGCATGGTGGAGGTCGACCCGTAGCTCGCGGTGGTCGACCGTGTGCGCGCCGCGGGCCTTGCCGGAGTGGGCGAACCACTCTTCGCGCACGGGGGTCTCCGCCGACCGGACGACGGCCGAGCCGGCGCCGAGGTCGACGCCGTCGATCCCGATCCCGAGGGCCACCTCCGCCAGCGCTCGACCGCGGCTCGTGATCGTCAGGTGCATGGAGGATTCGCCGACGGTCAACGACGCTCCGAGCGCGTCGTGGGTGAGCGTCGAGGTCCAGGCGGTGGAGATGGTCACGGTGGCAACCCTAGTGACGGCGCGGGCTGCCGACCATGGTTCTTCGGTGCTCGCACATGGACGATCCGATGATGTTGCGAAGGGCCACGATCCCCGCCGGAGCGGGAATCGTGGCCCTGGGCTGGAGGATCAGCGGACGACGCTGACCTTGTCGATCCCGACCGCCGCCGACGAGGCGGACTTCACCCGGATCACGTTCGGCCCCGTCGTCAGCGCCAGGCCGAGCGTCTTGGTCGCCACCGCCGTCGCCGAACCGGTCGCCGGCAGCGTCACGGTGGTCGCCGTATTGCCGTTCACCTGGACCTGCACGGTCTGCGCGGTCGCGCTCGCGTAGTCCAGCCGGACGGTGTGGTTGCCCGCCGACGACGCCGTCACCAGGTTGACGTCGAGCGTGCCGCTGCCGCTCAGCGACTTCACGAACGTGCCACCCGAGCATCCAGCGCACGCGGCTGTCGCGGCGCCGCCGGCCAGGGTGTTCCCGGCCGCCTCCGCCTCGGTCGCCCGTTCGATGGTCAGCGCGTCGATGTCCGGCGCGAACGCGCTCGGGTTGTCGAACTTGATCGTGTTCGACCCCGCGACCAGCGGGACGTCGACCGACCACTTGTTGACGAACTCCCAGCCGCCCGAGTCCGGCAGGTTCGCCGTGGTCAGCACCGTGCCGTTGACGGTGATCCGCACCGAGCGCGGGTCGGCCGAGGTGTAGGTGAACGTCATCCGGTGCGTGCCCGCCGTCGACGCGGTGACGCCGTTGAACTGGACCGAACCGCCGGACCCGACGTTGCCGACCTTCGAGCCCGTCGAACAGCCCTTGCAGGCGTCGACCGAGGCCGCTCCGGCGCGGGTGTTCGCCGCCGACTCCGCCTCGTACCGGGTGTCGGCACTGCCGATCTGCGCGAGCGGCGTCTGCGAGATGTGCACCGACACTCCCCCGGTCGCGATCATCGGCAGCGACAGCGTCGTCGCGCTGGTCACCGACTGCGTGCTGACCTGGACCCGGCCGGACGCGTTGTCGGAGAAGATCGTCGCCGTGTAGGTCCCCGCCCCGAGGAACGACAGCGGCACCGACGCCGTACGGGCCGGTGAGGTCATCCCGGCGACGAACCAGTCGGCGCCGGAGCGCCTCGCGAGCGTGACGTGGTCACCCGGGAAGCCCTCGACGACCTTCGTCTCGTCCCACTTGGTCGGGATCGCCCGCATCAGGTGGCGCCCCGGCCACTGCCCGTACGCCGCGGCCGAGTCGGCGTAGTTGATCATGCCGGTGTTGTAGACGATCGCCTGCGCGAGCGTGTGGCCCTGCGTGAGCACCGAGGTGTTCTGCGAGATCATCGCGGGCGTGTAGTCCATCGGGCCGATCGGACCGCGGGTGAACGGGTAGGTCACGTCCGCGGCGGCGGTCGTCGGCGGCGGGTACTTGTAGTGCTCGGTCCCGGCCACGGCCTCGGACGTCAGCACCCACGGCCAGGTCCGGTTCTCGCCGCCCGGCTTGGTGCTGCCGTGCAGGTCGAGCATCATCTGGTTCGCGCCGGCGGCGTCGCCGATCGACTGGTACCAGCGCTGCACGGCCTGCGAGTCGTTCAGGAAGAAGTCGACCTTGAGCCCGGCGACGCCGTACGCCTTGTGGTCGACGACGAGCTGGTTCGCCTGCGCGGGCGTCTGCCCGGCGTCGGCGGTGACCCAGGCGAACACCTTCACGCCCTTCTGGGCGGCGTACGCCGAGATGGCGGGCAGGTCGACCGCCGGGGTGTAGCAGCAGTCGACGGTGACGTACTCGAAACCCATCTCCGCGGCGAAGTCGACCATCTGCTTCTGCTTGCTGAGGTCGGAGGCGCTGTCCTCGTCGGTGTACCACGACCAGGCCGCGCGGCCCGGCTTCACCCAGGACGGCGTACTCGCGACCGGCGGGTTCAGGTGCTGGACGAGGTCGGAGTTGTAGAGCACATCGAGGTTCGAGGCGATGATCGCCACCCGCCACGGCGTCTGGAACGGGTAGGTGCTGGACATCGGGAAGCCCTGGTCCGGCGTACGGGAGAGCTTCAGCAGCCCGGTGCCGAGGCCGTCGCCCTCGAGCATGCCCGGGGCGTAGCTGGCGTTGGAGTTGTAGACGTTGGCTTCGCTGATCAGCGTGTAGTACGCGTTGTTGTTGATCGACGCGAGCGCGGGCATGGTCAGGTCGACGCCGGAGTTGAGCTGGGCGGCGTTGCGGTAGATGTAGTCCTGCTCGTAGTTGGCGTTCCACGGCGCGGCCCAGCCACCGGTTGTCACCGGCAACCGGAAGCCGGTCGACTCACCGGTGATCGACACGTTGCCGCTGCCCGGAAGCACGTAGCGGAACGCGATCCCGTCGTTGTACGCGCGGACGACGAGCTGCATCGTCGCGCCGCTCTTGGTGTAGGTCAGCGTCAGCTGGCGGCCGTCGTTCAGGTAGCTGGGCTTGGTCCCGGCGGGCAGCGAGTAGGTCTCGGTGACGACCGAGCGCGCCTCCCCGGCGTACGTGAGACCGGAGGTGAAGTCGACGCCGCTGGTCGAGATCCCGAGCGGCGAGTCCCCGAAGATCGTCGTCGACCCGGTCACGACGCTGTAGGTCAGCCCGCCACCCGGCTGGTCGGTCACGGTGATGTTGGTCAGCCCGTCGGGCGAGGTCAGGGTGTGCGTGACGAGTGCGTTCGCCGGGGTCGCAGGAAGCAACGGTAGACCGACCGCAAGCGCCGCGACCAGCACCACCGCCGGCTTCGCGAGACGCCTGAGTCTCTGGGAGATCTGCATGGTTTTCCCTTGGTCGTTGGCCAATGTGCCTGTCGACCGGTGGGCCCACCGGCAGTCCGAGAGTACGGACGCCCGACCGCGCCGAGAATGCGCCAATCGCACCCCGACATGGACGATCCGCCGCACTTCACCGACCTGTCACACGCCGTGACCGCCCGCCGGCTGCGCTGACCAGCAGATCGCGGCTGTCCACAGAACGAAGGTGGGTCGTGCGCGGAGTGGATTGTGGGGCGGGTGGTGGAGGCCGGACGATGAACGGACGTGACCGGATCGGCGACGGGTGGGACTGTGGTGTCTTCGGTTCCGCCGATCGCTCGTCTGGTGGGGCTGCTGCACGAGCTGAGTGGGCAGGAGCGGGTGGCGACGGCTGCGGTGCAGGCTGTGCCCCGGATCGTGGGGCGGGATGCGGTCAGTTTGATGGTCGTACGGCGGCGCCGGCTGACGCCGCTGGCGGCTGCTGATCCGCGGGCTACTGCTGCCGACACGCTGCAGGTTCAGTACGGCGAGGGGCCGGCGCATGATGCGCTGCTCAGTTCTGCGCCGGTGGTCTGCCAGGATCTCGCGCGCGCGACGGACTGGCCGGTGTGGGCGGCTCGCGCTGGGCAGGTGGGGTGGCGGAGTTGGGTCAGTGTTCGGCTTGCTGGTCGTGGTGGGTCGAATCTCGGTGTGTTGAGCGTTGCGGATGCGCGCGCTGGGGCGGTCGACGCTGAGTTGCTCGAGGTGCTGGAACCGTTGGCGGTGCACTTGTCCGTCGCGCTCGATGTTGCGCGGATCGCTGACACGCTGACCGCGGCGGCGACCACGCGGGGGCGGATCGGTCAGGCGATCGGGGTGCTGATGGAGCGGTACGCCGTCGACGCCGACCAGGCGTTCGCCGTCCTCAACCGGTACTCGCAGGACTCCAACCGGAAACTCCACGACGTCGCCGACGAGTTGATGCGCACCCGGCGGCTCCCACAAGCACCGACGCGGATCCGCGGCGGCTAGCTCCGCAGCGTCGCGCTGGGTGGTACGCCGTACGCCGCCTGGTACTCCGCCGCGAACCGCCCGGGATGGTAGAACCCCCACCGCGCCGCGACCCCCGACACCGACTTCCCCTCACCACCCGCGCACAGCTCCTTGTGCGCCTCCGCCAGCCGAACCGTCCGCAAGTACCCCATCGGCGTAGTCCCCAGGTGCCGGCGGAACGCCAGCTGGATCGCCCGCACCGACACATGCGCCGCGGCGGCGATGTCCGCCGGGCCGATCGCGTCGTCCGGGTGCGACTCGATGAACGCGACCGCCCGGCGTACGGTCTGCGGGTGGCTGTCGCGCCGGTCGCCGGGCTGCTCGTCGCCGGCGGTCGTCCCGAAGGCCGACAGGACGGTTGCCGCAAGCAACATCGACGCCGTCGAGTCGACCAGCGGCTGGCCGGACGCGGTCGCCACCTGGTCGCGCAGGAAGTCGATCGTGCCGCTCAGCCGCGCCGCCGCCGCGGCGTCGACCGCGCGGTGCCCGAGGATCCGGACCGGCCGGTCGCGACCGGCGACCTTCGACAGCAGCCCCGGGTCGAACATCGTGATCGTGTAGTGCGAGTTGCGGATCGTCCCGCTGTAGGGCCGGTCGTACGGCGCGAAGGACACCACGTCGCCGGGCCCGAAGTCGTCGACCCACCCGTCGGTGGTCTGGTCGGTGATCCGCCCGGTCTGCACGGTGCACAGGCACACCTTGCCGAGCGGGTCCGCGTCGTACCGCATGTCGAACCCGATCTCGAGCCGGTCCAGGCTGATCCCGCCGACCATCCCGCGCGCCACCCGCGCGTGGAACCGCGTCGAGCTGCTCCCGATCTGCATCTTCGTGTACGCCTTGACCAGGAAGTCCTCGGTCGCGTCGACCTGATCACTGTGAAACTCGGCAACCGCCATCCCGACAGCGTACGACGCCCACCCGCGCCGTCACCCGAACCGCGATTCCCCGGCCCGTCCCCGCCGGCTCCCCCGGTACGCGAGCTCGCGCACCCACCGCAACCACCCCGGCGCGGGCCGCGCATGCTCCGGATGGTTCAGGATCGGATCGAAGGTCAGCAACCCACTCGCCGGCTCCAGCAGCTCCAGCTCCCCGATCGACCTCCACTCCGTCCCCCGATCAGCCAGCGAAACACTGAACCTCCCCGGCGATCGGTTGCGCAAGGCATCCACCGACGCATGCCCGACGCGCGGTCCCTGAGGCGTCAGCATCAACCAGCGGCGGTCACCGTCGACCTCGTACGGCGCCAGCGTCCCGTACCGCGCCACCGCCCAGTCCGGCGCGGGCACCGGCAGCCAGCGCGTGAACTTCCCCGTCCCGGTACTGGAGAACAGGAAGTCCCACACCGCCCCCGTCGGCCGGATCCGGAGCGCGATTCCCAGGACATCCGCCCGACCACCCGGCGTACCAGCCCCCTTCGACAGCTGCACGTCTGCCGGAAAGACTCCGGTCGGCAGCAACGGGTTGGCCACCGCCACGACGAGCCGACCGTCGAATCCAATGCGTCGCGGGTGCACAGCAGGTGCCCGCCGCACCCGGGCCATCGCGGCGAAGACCGCCGGGATCACGACCGCAACCGATGGCTGATCGGGCCGTGCCGCAACAGCTCAGCGGCCTCGCGCCGCACCGAGCGCTCACGTAGTACGGCGCCGTCGCCGACCGCCGCGTGACTCATCCCGTCGACCAGCTCCCGCAGCACACTCACCGCGTCGGCCTTCGGCGACCACCCGAGCTCGTCCGCAGCGCGCGAGCTGTCCAACGCCGGCGCCGCGCACGCGAGATCGAGCCAGCCCGGCGCGAGCGGCTGAAGCCGCGCCTGCCAGCTCAGTGCGAGCGCGCCGCGGGCCAGCCCGGGCGGTGTGTCGACCCACCGAGCGCCCAGCACCTCGGCGATCATCGCGGCGGTGATCGGTGTCGGCGCGGCCAGGTTGAACGCGCCCTCGGCGCGCCGGTCCAGCGCGCGCACGATCCCGTCGGCGAGATCGTCGGCATGCACCATCGGGATCGTCAGCCCGGCCGGCATCGGCAGGACGGGCAGCGCAGCGATCGCCTTGGCCGGCAGCAGCACCGGTACGCCGTACCGCAGCAGCGCGCTGCCCGCCGACCGCTGCCCGACGATCCCCGGCCGCACCCGCGCCACCGGCGGGCCGTCGTACCCGTCGAGGAACCGTTCGGCCGCGGCCTTGTGCCGGCTGTACGACGACGACGGCACCCCGTCGACCGGCCACGTCTCGTCGACCGCCCGGTCGTCGCGCTTCGGCGATTAGGCCGCGACCGACGACACGTGAACAACGTGCGGAACGTCCGCCACGGCGCAGGCCTGGAGGACGCGCTGCGTCCCGCCGACCCCGACGGATTCGAGGTACCCGACCTTGTGCGACGGCTGGAACGCCCACGCCAGATGAACCACCGCGTCCGCCCCGGCGAACACCTGGGACAGCCTCTCGCGAGAGTCAGGCTTCGACAGATCGACCGAAACCCATCGCACCCCGTCGACACCGTGCTCCGGCACCCGGCGAGCGAGCCCGACCACGTCGTGCGCACCACCGCGCAGGCGCCGCAGCAGCGCGCTGCCGACATTCCCAGTCGCACCGGTGACCGCGACGTGCATCGGCTCTCCTGACCTTGCTCGCTAGTACCCCGGCAGGAACAGGCAGAACACGTGCCCGACCGGGTCCGCCATCACGCGGACTCCGTCGCGCTGCGGCTGCCAGCTCATCGCCGTCGCGCCGGCCTCGACCGCCTTCTGCTCGGCGGCTTGCAGATCATCGACCTGGAAATCGAGGTGGAGCTGCATCTGCTGCTGACCCGGCTCGCTCGGCCAGGCAGGAGCGCTGTGCTTGGTCTCGCGCTGGAACGAGATCTTGCTGCTGCCCTCGGGGCCGCGCAGCGACACCCAGTCGTCGCCGCTGTCGACGACCTCCCACCCGAGCAATCGCCGGTAGAACTCCGCCAGCGCCCGCGGATCAGGAGCGTCCAGCACCACACCACTCAACGGAACCACGAGTCCTCCTCCGATCAGCTCCTCGTCCAGCGGTGCCCACCGGAGCGCACGGGAAACTCACCCCGGGGAGACGTTCTTCTGGAGCCAGTGCGTGAGCGGGCTGAGCCGGGTGAAGGCGGTGAGGACGTGATCGGCGGCCTCGGCGGTGTGGAGCCACGGCTCGCAGCCCAGCGGGCGGCTGGTGATGAGGGATTTGTGGCGAAGGAGGTTCGCTCGGGGGTGGTCTGCTGGATATCCCCGCAGCGGGCGCTTGAGTTGGTCGCCGGTGACGGCGAACCCGTCGCCTTCCAGCGAGCGCAGGATGCTGACGAGCCGGCGGCCCGGGCCCGGGGCTGCGACGGCGCTGCGGAAGCGGTCGATCTGAGGCGCTGGGGCGTACCACCAGGAGAGCGCGACTGTCAGGCCGTCCAGGTCGAAGCGGACGCCGAGCTCGACGTTCCGGGCCATCCGGACGATGGCGTGCTGCCGTTGCCAGGCCCGGAGCAGGACCTCGCCGTAGCCCCACACCGAGAAGTCCTCGTACGCCGGATCGGCGTCGGCCACCACATTCAGCAGCCCGATCATCGGCTCGCGAACAAGTTCCTCCCGGTCGCGCCTGCAAGAGCGGCGGGTCTCGGCCGACGGCTCCCCTTCGAGCTGGAGCAGCACGTCGAACGCCGCCGCCGGCCAGCCGTGGAAGTCGCTCACCCGGTCAGGCTAGCGAGGGCCACCGACAGTAGACCTCACGATCGCCCGCGCTGCCCGGTCGTAGGGGGCGACATCGAGAGAAGTGAGGGCAGCAGGCGTGACTCAGTCGATCACCGGTGGGGCGGCCGCGACGCTCGCGGAGATGCTGGACGAGCGGCGGCATCTGCTCGAGGTCGGGATGCGGATCCTCGACTCGCCGGTGATGGCCGAGAAGGTGATCCGGGAGACCTACCGGCGCTGGTACGCCGTGGACGACGACGTCCGCGCCGCCATCGCCGCACCCCGGGACTGGCTGACCAGAGTCACCGCGGAGATCTGCCGCGAGCTGCTCCCGACCGTCGCACAGCAGCGACCGGTCACCTCGGACACCGCCATGCCGCCGGTGCAGACCGATCAGCCGAGGCGCCTCATGCTCGATCAGCACACCGCCCTCGTACGCTGTTTCGCCGCTGCCTGCGAGCGCGGTGACGCGACCCAGCTCGCGGCCCTGCTCGCCGACGACGCCGAGGTCGTGATCGACGGCGGCGGGCGGCTCCGCGCAGCGATCCGCCCGATCCGCGGCGCCCGCGAGGCCGCCGAGCACATCGCCACGCTGCTGGCCGGGCAGCTCTGCAACGTCGAGCGCGTCAACGACCGCGCCGGTCTGGTACTGCGCCGGGCAGGTCGGGCCGTCGGAGTCGTCAGCCTCAACCTCGCGGCAGCCGAGGTCACGGCGGCGAACCTCGCCGCGGCCGAGGTGACCACGGTCTGGATCGTCCTGAACCCGGACAAACTCCGCAACTGGCAGTCCCTGCACCCTGGCCCGCGTTCTACCTGACGGGATACCTTTTCTGTCATGAGGAACAAGCCTGATTTCATCAAGGACAAGCCGGCGTACTCGATCGACTCGGTCGACCACGCGCTGCGGCTCGTGCACCTGCTGCAGCAGGAGGAGCCACTGCGGGTCACCGACGCGGCCGACCACCTCGGCGTCTCGCGGTCGACCGCGCACCGGCTGCTCGCGATGCTCGTCTACCACGGCTTCGCCGAGCAGGGCGAGGACCGGCGCTACTTCCCCGGCGCGGCCCTCCAGCCTTCCCAGAACTCACACGCCCCGGTCGCGCGGCTGAGAGCCGCCGCCGCACCGCACCTGCAGAACCTCACCGACCGGATCGGCGAGTCCAGCAACCTGATGATCCTGGTCGGCGCGGAGGCCAGGTTCCTGTTCACCGTGGAGGGCGAGCAGGTCCTCCGAGTCGGCGACCGCGCCGGACGGGCGCTGCCCGCTCACCTGGTGTCCGGCGGCAAGGTGCTGCTGGCCGGCCTCACCAAGCAGGAACTGGTCGACCTGTACGCGCGTTCGGCGACTCCCGTCGACCTGACCTCCCTGCAGCGCGAGCTGACCCTCATCCGCAAGCGCGGCTTCGCGATCAACAACCAGCTCACCGAGGTCGGCGTCACCGCGATCGGCGTCGGCGTCCGAGACGAACAAGGGCAGCAGTGCGCGGCGATCTCGGTTGCACTGCCCACCGCCCGCTTCGACCGCGACCAGCTGCCGAAGTGGGTCGGTGCCCTGTCGGCCTGCGGCGCGCTGATCGAGCGCGACCTGACCGACTAGCCCTCCAGCAGGCCGGTTGTTCTTCCTAGCGGAATCCCATACCGCAATGCAGAACAGGCTCCTACATTCAGGACACCGGTCCCAGCCGCGCAGGAGGCGCCCGAGAGCGCCCCCGCCGCAACGGAGGAACAGCATGAGCACACCAGCAGCCGCAGCGAGGAAACCGCTGATCGGCGCCCAGGTCGGCCTGTTCGTCGACATGTTCGACGTCTACCTGCCGATCGTCGTCCTGGCCCCGGCCGCGGTCTACTTCGCGCCGGACGACATCTCACCGACCGCGAGCCGCATCCTGACCGCGGTGGTCTTCGCCGCCACCCTGCTCGGCCGGCCGCTCGGCGCGCTGGTCTTCGGGCGGATGAGCGACCGGCGCGGCCGCAAACGCACGACGATGACGTCGCTGGTCGGGTTCGGCCTGACCACGCTGACGATCGCGGCGCTGCCCGGCTACCAGCAGGCCGGCATGATCGCGATCGTCGCCCTGATCCTGCTCCGTTTCACCGACGGCATCTTCCTCGGCGGCCAGTACACAGCGGCCGCGCCGCTCGCGCTGGAACACACGCCACCGCGCAAACGCGGCCTGTACGGCGCGATCATCATGACCGGCTTCCCCGCGGCGTACTGCTGCATCGCGCTGATCACCCTGGTCCTGCTCGAGCTCGTGCCCGCCGGCGGCCTCGGTTCGCCGTACGTCACCTGGGGCTGGCGGATCCCGTTCGTGATCGGCGGTCTGCTCGCCCTCGGCTGGGCCGTCTGGTACCGCCGCAACGTCGAGGAGTCGCCCGCCTGGACGAAGGAGCCGGCGACCGAGAGCCCGATCCGCGACCTCTTCCGCGGCGCGAACCTGCGCGGCTTCCTGCAGATCTTCACGCTGATGTCGGGCGTCTGGCTGGCCTTCAACATGGTCGGCGCGGTGATGCCGGGCGTGCTGCGCGGCCGGCTCCCCGACACCACGGTGACCCTGATCCTCGTGCTGGCGTACGCGACCCTGGTGATCACGTACCTGCTCGCCGGATCGCTGTCGCAGCTGATCGGCCGCCGCGCGTACTTCCTGCTCCAGGGCGCCGCGACCACCGTGATCGCCCCGGTGCTGTTCTGGATGATTGCCCGAGGCAAGGTTTCCGGCACGGTCCCGATCGCCCTCACCGCGATCGCCCTGGTCGTCGTCGTGGTCTCCACGTACGCCGTCGTCACGACGTACATCATCGAGCGTTTCCACACCGGCATCCGCTCCAGCGGGTACGGCCTCGGCTACTCGCTGGCCGTGATCGTGCCCGCGTTCTACGCCTTCTACCAGGAGGGTCTGGCGACCTTCATGCCGTACGAGCTGACGCCGCTGGTGTTCCTGTTCCTCGGCGGCGTCCTGATCGCCGTCGGCGCGTACGTCGGCCCCGAGACCCGTGACGTCGACCTCGCGGCACCGGCCGCCGCCAACGACGCCGAGCTGCTGTCCGGCTCACTGGTCGGCCTCCCGTACTCCGGGCCCTCGGCAACCACCCTGCCCCTCGAAGGAGAGCACCATGCCAATCGTCACTGACGACATGCGGATGATCGTCGACGCCGCGAAGCTGTCGTTCGTCGCCACCGTCTGCCCGGACGGTACGCCGAACCTGTCGCCGAAGGGCTCGGTCCGGGTCTACGACGACGACCACCTGGTCTTCATGGACATCGCGTCGCCGAACACCCTCAGCAACCTCGAGGCCAACCCCGCGATCGAGGTCAACGCGATCGACGTCTTCCGCCGCCGCGGCTACCGCTTCAAGGGCACCGCGACGATCGTGCCGCCCGGTCACCCGGCGTACGAGTGGCTGAACGCGTGGCTGCTGGAGGTGAACGGCCCCGGCTACCCCGCCCACCAGGCCGTGCTGATCCAGGTCGAGCGCGCGCTGCCGATCCTCTCCCCCGCCTACACCTTCGGCGGCGCCGAGGAGGCCGAGCTGACCGCGGCCTGGACGAAGCGGTACGCCCAGTGATGCTCGCGGCGTACATCACCGAGCACGGTTCCCCCGACACGATCCAGGTGGGCCGGCTCCCGCGGCCGGTCCCCGGCCCGACCGACGTCCTGGTCAGGACCGAGGTCGTCGCGGTCAACCACGTCGACACCTTCGTCCGCTCCGGCGCCTACCGGACCAGTACGCCGTTCCCGTTCGTGATCGGCCGCGACCTCGTCGGCACGGTCGTCGAGTCCGGCGTCGGCGAGTTCGCGCCCGGCGACCGGGTCTGGTGCAACAGCCTCGGGTACGACGGCCGCCAGGGCTCGTTCGCCGAGTACGCCGTCGTCCCGCGCGAGCGGCTGTACCCGCTGCCCGACGGCGTGTCGGCGGTCGAGGCGGTGCCCGCGCTGCACACGGCCGGTACGGCGTACCTCGGGCTCCACCGCACCGGCGCCGTCCGCCCCGGCGAGACGATCCTCGTCGCCGGGGCGGGCGGCGGGGTCGGCAGCGCCGCGGTGCAACTCGCCGCGGCCGGCGGCGTACGGGTGGTGGCGACCTGTGCTCGCGACGACTTCGAGTGGTGCCGTTCCTGCGGCGCCGAGCAGGTCTTCGACTACCACGATCCGGAGCTGCCGTCCCAGCTCGCAGCAGCCGCGCCCGGCGGCTACGACCTGTGGTGGGACAACGCCGGCCGGCACGACCTGGACCTCGCCGTACCGCTGCTCGCTCAGGGTGGTCGCATCATCGCGCTCGCCGGGATGGCCGCGCGGCCGACGGTCCCGATGGGCGCGCTCTACACCCGCGACGCGAGCATCCGGGGTTTCGCGATCAGCAACGCGTCGGTGGCGGACCTGGCCGATGCCGCGCGGGTGATCAACCGGTCGCTGGCTGCCAAACGGCTGGTCTCGCGGATCCACGCGATCCTGCCGCTGACCGCGGCCGCCGACGCCCACCGGCAGATGGCGGCGGGCGTTCGCGGCCGGATTCTGCTGACGCCCTGACCGCCCTCGGTGTTGGACATCCCCGGCGTCCGGCGCCACGATGAGGGCGGAAGGCAACAACGTCCGAGGAGTCGAAGTGACCGGCGCGGAACTCACCGATGCGGTGACGGTGTTCGAAGCCGCACGGTCCCGCCTGTTCGGCATCGCCTACCGGCTGCTCGGCAGCATCGCCGACGCGGAGGACGTCGTCCAGGACACCTGGATCCGCTGGCAGCGCACCGATCGTACGGTCGTCAACAACCCCGAGGCGTTCCTCGTCACCACCGCGAGCCGGCTCGCGCTGACCGCCGCGACGTCGGCGCGTGCGCGCCGTGAGCTGTACGTCGGCCCGTGGCTGCCCGAGCCGATCCCCAGCGGGGAGGACACCGAGCACACGATCGAGCGCGGTGAGGCGCTGGAGCTGGCCCTGCTCCTGCTGCTCGAGCGCCTGACGCCGCCGCAGCGCGCGGTGTACGTGCTGAAGGAAGCGTTCGACTACCCGTACCGGCAGATCGCGGAGTTCCTCGACATCACCGAGGAGTACGCCCGCCAGCTGGGCCGCCGCGCCCGTGGGCACGTCGCCCGCGAGCGCGGCGTTCGCGTCGCGCCGGGTGAGCGCGACCGGCTGCTCCAGGCGTTCCTCGCCGCGGCACAGCGCGGCGACGTCGAACAGCTGCAGACGATGCTGGCGGAGAAGGCGATCGCGTACTCCGACGGTGGCGGTGTGGTGACGGCGGCGCAGAAGCCGGTCACCGGGCGCGAGCGCGTGGCGACGTACATCGTCCGGACGGTCGCGATCTACGGCCAGGGCGCGGACGTCCGGCTCGTCGAGGCGAACGGCCAGTACGTCGTACTGGTGTCGAAGGGCAGCGAACCGATCGCCGCCTGCTGGGTGGACGCCTCCGCCGACGGCATCGACCGGGTCTGCATGCTGATGAACCCGGCCAAGCTCGCCACCCTGGCCGCCGCTGTGTGAAGCCCGGCACACCGGTGTCACGGATCCGTTCCCCGCGCAGTCTGAAGGGGGAAGGAGGACGCGATGACACCCACGCAGGACGCCGAGGTGCTCGACGAGCGACGGCACCTGGTCTCGCTGGCGTTCCGGATGCTCGGCACCGTCAGCGAGGCCGAGGACGCGGTCCAGGAGACCTACATCCGCTGGTACCGGCTGAGCCAGGACGAGCGGGACGCGATCGAGAACCCCCAGGCCTGGCTGACCCGCGCGGCGAGCCGGATCTGTCTCAACGTGCTCGCCTCCGCGCGGCACCGGCGTGAGCAGTACGTCGGTCCGTGGCTTCCGGAGCCGGTCCCGGCGTACTCGTTCTCCGCGCCGACGCTGTCCTCGGACACGCCACTCGAACAGGTGACCCTCGACGAATCGGTCAGTACGGCGCTGCTGGTCGTGCTCGAGTCGATGACGCCGGCCGAACGCGTCGCGTTCGTGCTGCACGACGTCTTCGCGGTTCCGTTCGACGAGATCGCCGAGATCGTCGGGCGCTCACCGGCCGCGTGCCGTCAGCTCGCGACATCGGCGCGGCGCCGGGTGCACCGAGACCGGACCAGACACGCGTCGCGCGCCGAGCACGACGAGGTGGTCAGAGCGTTCGCCGCGGCGGCGCAGGCCGGTGACCTGGCCGGCCTGATCAGCGTGCTCGACCGGCGCGTGGTGCTGCACTCCGACGGCGGCGGTGTCGTCACCGCGGCCCGGCACCCGGTCGTCGGGACCGACAAGGTGGCCAGACTCCTTTTCGGTGCCCTGCGCAAGTATTCCGACGCGGCCGTCCAGCTGCGGCAGATGCCGGACGGACTCGGATTCGCCTTCTGGAACAAGGACCGCGTCGTCGGAGTGGTCACCGTGGACGTCGCCGCCGGCCTGGTGACCGGCGTCCGGATGATGATGAACCCGGGCAAACTCACGCTCTGGAACCGGACCTCACAAACCGCCCCGGCACCCGGTCTTGCCTGTTGACGGCGCGGCTGAGCGCGCCGCGATCGGAGAGGCAGACCGTGACGACGACCCACACCGCGAGCATCGCGGACAGCGACCTGGACTACCGGCGGATCGGGATCAGCCGGGACGAGATCGCCGCCTGGGAGGACGGCGCCCGCACCGACGGCCGGAGCGGGACGTACGAGTGGTGGTACTTCGACGCCCACCTCGACAACGGTGCGAAGCTGGTCGTCATCTTCATGACCAAGGACCTGTCGGCGCCGAACAAGCCACTGACCCCGATGATCCGGCTGAACCTCGACCTGCCCGACGGCCGCAGCCGCAGCTTCATCCGGACCTTCGCGGCCGAGTCCTACTCGGCCGCGACCGAGCACGCCGACGTACGGATCGCCGGCAACCGCTTCACCGGTGACCTGACCCGCTACGAGATCGACGCGGAGATCGACGACGTCAAGGTCCAGGTCACGCTGGACGCGCAGATCCGGCCGTGGCGGCCGCACACCGGCTACATCGTGTTCGGTGCGGAACGCAACGAGGAGCTGTCCTGGTTGCCGGCGGTCCCGCAGGGCGCTGTCCGGTGCACCTACGAGGTGGACGGCGTCCGCACCGAGACCAGCGGCGTCGGCTACCACGACCACAACTGGGGCAACATCGGGATGACGTCGATCATCAACGACTGGTACTGGGCCCGCGGGCAGGCCGGCCCGTACTCCGTGATCGCGTCGTACATCACCGCGCACAAGAAGTACGGCTTCGACCCGGTCCCGATCTTCATGCTGGCCCGCGACGGCGAGATCATCGCCGACGACGCGAAGTTCGTCACCTTCGAGGCGTCCGACGTCTACACCGACGCCACCACCGGCAAGCCGGTCGCGAACGTCACGCGGTACAGCTACGACGACGGCGACGACCGGTACGTCGTCATCTGCACGCGCCGGCGCGACCTGGTCGCGAACACCTTCGTCGAGCAGATGGAGGGCTGGCGCAAACTCGCGGCCAAGCTGGTCGGCTTCGACGGCGCGTACCTGCGCTTCACCGGTGACATCACCGTCGAGCGCTGGTCCGGCACGGAGCTCGTCGAGTCGTTCAGCGACGAGGCGATCTGGGAGCTGATGTACTTCGGCCACGCGCGCACCGACGGGTAGTCAGCGCCCGTACAACCAGTCGATGTGGCGGTAGTCGTCGGTCGCGCGGTCGAGGAGCAGGGCGTTGCGGGTGGCGCGGAGCAGACCGTCGCCGTGCCACAGCTCGCCCCACTGCCGGGCGGTCCGCTGCACCCGCGCGGTGCGGACCGCCCGGATCTCGGCGTACTCGCGCAGGGCCGCGTCCCAGTCGTTGCCGCTGGCATGCTTCTGGAGCTGCTCGGTCAGGCAGGCCGCGTCCTCGATCGCCTGGCAGGCGCCTTGCGCGAGGTACTGGAGCATCGGGTGGGCGGCGTCGCCGGTCAGCGCGAGGCGGCCGGTGACCCAGTTGGTGATCGGCTCGCGGTCGTACATCCGCCACCAGCGGTCGCGCCAGAGGTTCGGCAGGGCGGCGCGGACGGGGTCGCAGGTGGCGGCGAAGGCGGTGTCGAGCTCGTCGGGGGTTCCCCAGTCGTCCTCGCCGTTGAGTGCTTTGGGCGACTGGAAGACTGCGACCTGGTTGAGCATCTCGCCGCCGCGCAGCGGGTACTGGACGAGGTGGCAGCCCGGGCCGACGTACACGGTGACGTCGTCGAGGGCGAGCGTCTCGGTGTCGGTGAGCTCGGTGAGTGGGACGGCGCCGCGGTAGGCGACGTACGCCGAACTGACGGGCTCGTCGGCGCTGAGCTTGCGGCGCAGCCGGGAGTTGAGGCCGTCGGCCGCTACGACGATTCGTCCGGTGTCGCGGCGGTGCTCGCCGATCGCGGTGGCTGTCTTCTCGTCGACGTCAACGACCGGTGCGTCGGTGACGAGGTCGACGCCGGCGGCACGACAGGCTCGGACGAGGATCGCGTGCAGGTCGCTGCGGTGGATGACGACGTACGGCGCGCCGTAGCGGGCCGCGGCGTCGAGGAGGTCGAGCTGCGTCAGTTGGCGGGCGTCGAGGGCGTCGCGGAGGATCAGGCGTTGCGGGAGGGCGCCGTGGGCGATCACTTCGTCGAGAAGGTCCCAGTCGCGGAGTACGCGGGTGGCGTTGGGGGCGAGCTGGAGGCCGGCGCCGACCTCGCCGAACTGGGGGCGCGTTCGAGGACGCGGACGGAGTAGTTCGCGCGAGCGAGCGCGAGGGCTGTTCCGAGGCCGCCGATCCCACCGCCGACCACGACCACGTCCGGGTGCTGCTGCAGTTGGGTCATCGTGGGCTCCTTACAGCCAGCTCGGCAGGGTGGGGAGGTCGTCCGCGTGGTGACGCCCGGCGAGCCAGGCGGCCGTTGCCGGGAGGTCGAGGTGGGCCGGGACGGCGGCGAGCGCCCGCCAGGTGGTGATGTCGTCGACCAGCGCGGTGAGGAACTCCTCGGGCAGGTCGGCAAAGGTGGTTCCCGCGTCGAGGTCAACGGCATGGACACAGGTCTCGCGGGCGCGCATCCAGAGGGTTTCGGACGCGGGGACAACGCGGCCCTGCGCGGTGACAACCTGTGCCTCCCACGCAGCCTTGGGAAGCGCATCAACCGCCACTTCCAACTCAGCCGCCGTCGACGCAACCCACTGCCGCAAGTCGGACCGCGCCGCACCGGTCTCAATCGCCTCGGCACGTGCAGCGGCCGACGCGTACATGGGCGTCGGCACGCCCGTCCGCGCCCAGGTCAGCAGCCGCCCGATCGCCTCCGCGTTGGAGGCCACGTGAGCGAGCAGCTGACGCCGAGTCCACCCCGGCAACGCACAGGGCAGGTCGAGGTCTGCGTCGGTCAACGCTTTGAGATCACCCAACAGCAGCTCTGTACCGGTGGTCATCCAGCTCTTCATGAGACGGCCGTGTTCCGCTGAGCGCCCAGACCCTCGATCTCGGTCTCCAGCACCGAGCCGTCCTTCAAGTAGCGCCCCTGCGCGTGCCCGACTCCCCCAGGCGTCCCCGTCGCGATCACATCCCCCGGCCGCAGCGTCAGGATCGTCGACACGTACGCCACCAGCGCCACCGGGTCGAACACCAGGTCAGCGGTGTTCGCCGACTGCACCAACTCCCCGTCGACGGTGCATCGCAGGTCCAGCGCAGGACGAGCACCGCCGGGCAACTCGTCCGGCGTGACCAGGTACGGCCCGATCGGCGTACTGGCCTCGAACGTCTTTCCCTGCAACCACTCCACGGTCCGGTACTGCCAGTCCCGCATCGTGACATCGTTCAGCACCGCGAACCCCGCGATCGCCGCCTCGGCCTCCGCCAGACTCCCCCGCCGCAGCGGCGCACCGACCACGACCGCCAGCTCCGCCTCCCAGTCCACCGCCTCCGACGCCGGATCGAGCACGATCTCGTCAGCCGGCCCGACCAGCGCCTCCGCGAACTTCGCGAACAGCGTCGGGTGCTCCGGCAGCTCCCGACCCATCTCCAGGATGTGCGTCCGGTAGTTCAGCCCGACGCAGAAGATCTTCCCCGGCCGTGGCACCACCGGCGCGAGATCGGTCAGCTCATGACGCGGGCCATCGGCAACCATCGCCCGCTCCCGCCAGCCGGGATCGGCCAGCAGCGCACCGACATCGGGAGCGTCGATCTCGACCGCGATCCCGCCGTCGACGCGCGCCGCGCGCGTCCCGGCCGGCGTACGCACAGTGGTCAGCTTCACGAGGACACCTCGACCCGATCCGCGTGCAAACGCTCGAAGATCGGGCTGTCGGCGAACCGGAACAGATCGAGCCCGGTCTCGGCCGTGATCGTCAGCGGCTGCCACGACGGCACCGCGACCAGGTCACCGCGCCCGACCCGCCAGTTCCGCTCGCCGACCTCGACCGTCCCGCTGCCCTCGAACACCTGCCACACCGCTGACCCGACCTCGCGACGGGTCGCCGTACGGGCGCCGGCTCGCAGGCGGTGCATCTCGGCGCGGATCGTCGGCATCACGTCGCCACCAGTGGTCGGGTTGGTGAACCGGACCGCCGCGTGCCCGGGCTCGACCACCCCGGGATGCCCGTCGGCTTCGAGCTCGAGCTGCTCGCGCAGCGCGGCGTCGGTGTGCTCCCACCGGTACGCCGCGATCGGCGAGCTGCTCTGCGGACCGGCGTACGAGAGCGGACGGAGGCCGGGGTGCGCCCACAGCCGCTCGGCGCGCGACCGCTCCGGGGTCGAGCGGTCGTCGACCGCGTCCGGGCCGAACTCGAAGAACGTCGAGCCGGTGTAGTGCGCGAACGGGATGTCGAGCCCGTCGATCCACGCCATCGGGGCGTCGGACTGGTTGTGGTGGCCGTGGAAGTGCCAGCCCGGGGTGAGCAGGAAGTCGCCGCGGCGCATCGCGACCGGGTCGCCGTCCACCACGGTCCAGACGCCGTCACCCTCGACGACGAAACGGAACGCGTGCTGGGTGTGCCGGTGCACCGGCGCGTCCTCGCGCGGGTTCAGGTACTGGATGGCGGCCCACAACGTCGGCGTCACGTACGGCGCACCGCCGAGCCCGGGGTTGGCCAGCGCGATCGCGCGCCGCTCTCCGCCGCGGCCGACCGGGACCAGCTCGCCGGACCGCTGGGCCAGGTCGAGCAGCCTGGCCCAGCGCCACAGGTGCGCCTGCGCCTGCGGTCGCGGACTGGTCGGCATCAGGTCGCCGATCTCGGTCCACAACGGAACCAGCAGCTCCTTCTCGAAGCCGCGGTAGAGATCGTGGAGCTCGGGGCTGGGTTCCGGTTGGTCTGTCATACCGATGACAGTAGGACCGTTCTGTTGTGCGGTCCCGAGAGTTCTGTACTGAAGAACGCGAGCGTCAGGCCGAACGCAGCACGGCCAGTGCGCGGCTCCACTCGGCGACCTCGTCGAGCACGCCGGTGAGCTGGTCCGCGCGGTGCTCGGCCGGCTGGAAGTCGGCGTAGTCCTGGAAGTCGGTCAGCGTGGACAGCGCCAGGTGGTTGCGCACGTCCGCGAGCTTCAGCGCACCGGCGACCAGGCGCAGGGTCTCGGCCGCCCGCGTGCCGCCGTCCAGGCCGTACGAGACGATGCCGAGCGCCTTGTCGTGCCACTCGGCGTACAGGAAGTCGAGCGCGTTCTTGAGCGAGGCGGGCAGCGAATGGTTGTACTCGGGCGTGACGATCACGAAGCCGTCGTACCCGCTGATCAGCTCGGCCCAGGCCTGCGTGTGCGGGCGGGTGTACTGACCCGATGCCGCAGGCAACGGCTCGTCGAGCTGCGGCAGCGCCTGCTCGCGCAGGTCGATCAGCTCGTAGCCGGCGTCGCCGCGCTTGCTCGCGAGCTGGTGCACCCACTCGCCGACCTGTCCGCCGACACGGCCCGGGCGGGTGCTTCCGATGATGATCGCGATCCTGATCACAGCAGTCTCCTGTCGATGGGTTGTCCACTGAAGACTGCGCGGGGACGACCGTTCGTGACTGCTGTGCGCCGACTCACACCAGCTCGGCGACGCCCGTCAGCTTCTCCGGGTTCGAGACCAGCATCAGCCGCTCGATACCGATCGCGGTCGCGTCGATGGCCGCGAGCAGCACCGGTACGCCGTGCTGCGAAATCAGCAGCGCGGGCCGGCCGTTGACCTCGACCACCGCGTCGGTGGTCCCGGGGCTGAACTTCTCGACGATCCCCGAGATGAACCGGGCGATGTCGGTCCGGCCGTGGATCGGCACCCGGGCCGCCGTGACGATCCCGCCACCGTCGGAGTACGAGACGGCACTCGCGGCCAGCATCTTCTCCAGCTGCGCCAGGTCACCGGTCCGGGCGGCGGCCAGGAACGCGTCGAGCAGCCGGCGGTGCTCGGCCGCGTCGACCGGCAGGTGCCGCTGCTTCTCCAGGTGCGCCCGGGCGCGCTTGTTCAGCTGCCGCGCGTTCGGCTCCGACGTCTCCAGCACCTCGGCGATCAGGCGGAACGGGTAGTCGAACGCCTCCCGCAGGATGTACGCCGCCCGCTCGCGCGGTCCGAGCCGCTCGAGCAGCATCAGGACGGCCAGGTCGACCGCCTCGGAGCGCTCGGCGCCGAGCAGCGGGTCGGCCGCCGTACTGAGTGGTTCGGGAAGCCACGGGCCGACGTACACCTCACGCCGGGCGCGTGCCGAGGTCGCGGCGGTGATCGCCAGCCGGATCGTCGTCTTGGCCAGGAAACCCGGCGCGTTGCGGATGCTGTCCGGATCGGTGCGGTTGAACCGCAGCCAGGCGTCCTGCACGACGTCCTCGGCGTCCGCGACGCTGCCCAGCATCCGGTAGGCGATACCGAACAGGCGTGGCCGGACCTGGTCGAACCTGACGTCTACCTCGCTCATGCTGCCTCTCGCGGTCTGGTCGCTGTCCTGTCGTACCTAGACCACGCAGCCGTCCCCGTTCGTGACAGCTGCGAAGGATCTCACACTGCGTCACGAACGGCCCCCGCTCGGCAGTCCTTTCTGTGTCCGAACCATCTGCCCAGAGCGAGGGTTTTCATGACCGCTGTCCAAGGTCCCGCAGCGACCAAGCTGCTGTGGGTCGTCACCACCGCGTTCCTGCTCGTCGTCGGCCTGGCCGAGCTGATGCCGGCCACCGTCTACTACGCGCTGTCCACCGTCATCCAGCTGGTGTTCGTCGCGGTGCACGCGATCCCCCGCTACGGCCGACGGGGCATCGTCACCTTCTTCGTGGCGTCGATCGTGATCAGCAACCTGCTCGAGAACCTCAGCATCAAGACCGGCTTCCCGTTCGGCTGGTACCACTACACCGACGGCCTCGGCCCGAAACTGTTCCTGGTCCCGATCATCATCGGCCCGGTCTACGCCGCGACCGGCTACCTGGCCTGGACGATCGGCACGATCCTGCTCGGCGACGTACGACGCGGTTCCAGCTGGCTCACCACGATCGGTACTCCGGTCGTCGCCTCGTTCGCGATGGTCCTCTGGGACCTCGCCATCGACCCCACCCAGTCCACCATCAACGAGAACTGGATCTGGCACCACAGCGGCGGCTACTTCGGCGTACCGCTGGTGAACTTCCTCGGCTGGTCCCTGTGCGTCTACCTGTTCTTCCAGGTCTTCGCCTTCTACCTCCGCCGCCGCAGCCCGCAGACCCTGTCGGCCCCTTCGCCGAGCAAGGGGTACCTGGTCGCCGCGGTCCTCGGGTACGGCGTACTGGCCTGGCGTTTCGTCAACGTCTACCTCGTCGCCGAGCACAAAACCGTCACCGACCAACTCGGCCAGACCTGGCGCACCGCCGACATTTACGAGACGTCGGTGATCACGATGATCTACGGCATGGGCTTCCTGACGATCCTCGCGCTGCTCCGCGTCGCGCAGCAACGCTCACACCGGGCCGCAGAGGTGCACAGGTAAGAACAGGCGCCGGCTCGACGCTCATCACTGGCGTTGCTTGCGACACTGTTCACCGTGCTCGCTGCACGCAATCCCGAAGGGGAGGTCCGATGACCACCGAGAACCTGATCGACAACCTCGACCAAGGCCGCTTCGAGCTGCACCGCGACGGCGTCCTGGTCGGCTGGCTCTACTACACGCACCTGCACCCGAACCGGTACGCCCTGCAGCACACCGAGGTCGACCCGAGCCACCAGCACCAGGGCGTCGCGGGCGCGATGGTGCGGCGGGTGCTCGACGAGGTGCGCGGGCGGGAGGGCACGATCACGGCGATCTGCCCGTTCGTGGCCGACTTCCTCACCCGGACGACCGAGTACGCCGACCTGGTCGACCCGCAGCATCCTGGTTACCCGGATCGGGCCACCGCCGAAGCCGCCCGGCGAAGCTAGGACCGGCGGCGCTCGGCCACCTTGTGCTGGTGCGGGCGCAGGACGGTGATCCCGCGCGCCTGCAGGGCCGCGACGGTGTAGCCGCTCGCGTGCCATCCGCGCACCGGCCCGCCGGTCAGTTGCTCGAGCTCGCTGTGGGTCTGCGGCAGCCAGCGCGGCCGCCCGTACGGTACGTCGAAGCGGACGCGCTGGATCTGCCCTTCGATCTGCACCCACTCGTACGCGTCACAGGCCGCTCCACCGAGCACGTACTCGGCCACCACGGCCGCGACCTCGCCGATGGAGTTGGTGATCGACTGCGAGCGGTTGTCGCTCAGCTCGCCGATCACCACCACCGGCGTCGCGCCGGTCGGCCGGAAGATCCGGACGTGGAACCTGCTCTCGTTGGCCATCCCCGGCATCCGCCACTGGAGAACGACCTCGGTGTCCAGCGTCGGCCCGTCCGCCTGGCCGGCGCCGGACGCGATGGTGAGCTTCGCGACCTGCTGGGACAACTCGTCGAGCAGGACGGCCGCCTCGCCGAGCAGAGCTGCGCCGGCCTCAGCCGCCCCTCGCCCGGGGTGGTCGCCGGGCCCGGGGCCGACCAGCACCCCGCCCTCGAGGTTCGCGAGCACCGGCTCGGTCGCGTACGCAACAACGCGGGCCAGCGACGCGCTCACCCGCGAGGCCTCCTGCAGCGCTGCCGCCGCGTCCGCCGGCCAGCCGCTGTCGATCCCACCCGACGAGAACGCGCTCACACTCGTCAGCTGATCCAGCCGCGCCGCCGCATGCCTCAGCTCCTCCCCGGCATCCGGCAGGCCGTCACGCGCCACCGGCGCACCCCCGACCCGGGCCGAAGCATCCGCCCGTACGACGTACGCCAGCTCCTCACCAACCAGCTCCCGCAACCGCAGCCCCAACCCCGGCCGCTCATGCCCCGGGTCCTGCACCACCAACTCAGCAGCGACCGCTCCCGCACTCCCCTGATCCAGGCTGTCCACCCTGCACCGGAAGGCGTCGAACACCTCCCGCAGGTAGTCGCTCACGCGCCGAGCTCCGACCCACGGATCCGGTACACCTGCATCGTCAGGCCGTAGTACTTGTCGGTCTCCCCCACCCACTCCATCCCCAGCCGCCGCGCGGTCGCACACGCGCGCAGGTTCTGCGGCCGCGCGACGGCGAAGATCTCGTCGATCGACCCGTTCTCGAACGCCCACCGCATCAACGCCCGGCTCGCCTCGGTCGCATACCCGTGCCCCCACGCCGCCGGCTTGAGATGCCAGCCGATCTCGAAGTCCTCCTCGTACGGCGGCAGCAGGCTCAGCACCAGCCCGCCGACGACCTCACCGCTCGCCCGATCCACCACCGCCCACCGCCCGGCCGGCGTGACGAGGCGCTTGCCCTCCTCGATCCACGCCCGCAGCACCAGCCGCATCGTCGCCTTGTTCGGCACCTGACCCATCGCGGGCGCCAGCCAGCGCGCCACCTCGAGCGCGCCGAAGATCGCCAGCGCGTCCTCCGCGTCGGCCTCGGTCCACTCCCGGATCTCCAGCCGCTCGCTGCCGGTGATCACCGCCATCTGCACGTTCCACCCTTCCAAGAGGTCGATCTAGTCCAGATTCTCATCTTGAATCCTGCGCTACAGTATCGCCCTTGATGGACGATATAGTCCATTACGGACAGTGCGAGACGAAAGAGGACAGCAATGGCCGAGCAGGCTCCCCGGCCCGACGGGACGGGTTTCCACCTCACCGGCGGAGAGCTGACGACAGCCGGTGCCGCGGAGCAGACGCCGGCCCTCGACCAGCCGGTCGACTTCAGCGTGACCGCCGCGCCGTTCGGCGGCGCCGAGCCCCACGTCGTACTGGCGAGCTGGAGCACGGCTGTCGACCTGGACGGCGTACGGGCGGACGACGGGCGCATCGTGCTGCCGCTACGGACGCAGCCGCTGATGCTCAACTCACTCCCCCGAACCGTGCGCGTGCGACTGCGGACGGCGGCCGGGCTGCACGACACCGAAGGCATCTGGCAGGCCACGCTGCACTTCCGGAACGCCGCCGGAGCAGCCCTCACCTGGCGGGCCGGCCTCCCGGCAGAAGCCTTCGGGGACGGCTGGGAAGCACCACTCGCCGACCTCCTGACCTTCCAGAACGCGCCCGCCCCCGAAGGCGTTCACGGCGTGACCGTCGTCCACCACGCCGACGCCGAGTACTACGAGCTCCACGTCGACGGGCAGCGCGCCGGGATCCTCGTCTACCACGCGATCGGCGAGCGTCTGTCGATCACCCACACGGTCATCGACCCGGCCTACCGCGGGCAGGGACTCTCCTGGGTGCTGGTCCGGCACGCGCTCGACGACCTGCGCGAGCGGCCCGTCACCGTGTCGAACTTCTGCGCGGTCGTGGACCGGTTCGTCGAGAAGAACCCCGGGTACGGCGAGCTGTTCGCCGTACGGCGGCCGGTCTGATCGCCGGCGCTGTGGACACCCGGACGCGGATCGTCGACGCCGCCGCGACGCTGTTCTACGTCAACGGAGTCGGCTCGACGACGCTCGACGCCGTACGGACCGCGAGCGGCGCGAGCGCGGCGCAGCTGGACGAGCACTTCCCGGACAAGACGGCGCTGATCCATGCGGTGATCGACGTGCAGTCGCGCGCCGTGCTGGCGCGGGAGGAGGGGCGCCTCGGGGAGGTGCGGACGCTTGCCGGGCTGCGGCGCTGGCGGGATGCGCTGATCGAGTCGAACACGCGGCAGGACGGGTCGTACGGGTGTGCGCTCGGGGCGATGTCGAGCGAGTTGTCGGACAAGGACGAGCGATCCCGTACGGCGCTCGCGCAGGCGTTCGGGGACTGGCAGCAGCTGCTGGTCGACACGTTGGTGCGGCTGCGGGATCTCGGGATCCTCGCGGCGGAGGTCGATCCGCTCAAGCTCGGGACGGGACTGCTGGCGGCGTTGCAAGGCGGCTATGTGCTCGCGCAGAACGCCCGGAGCTCACGCCCGATGGCGGACGCGCTGGACATGGCCCTCGACCGCATCGGCTCGTTCAGCGAGCGGCCGACAGCGCCGGGCGGGGTGGCGCGAGCCTAGGAGACTACTTCGCGTGGGCTCTGACCGAGTCCATCGCCAGCTCGAGCGCGACCTGCATCGGGCCCGGGTCGCGCGCAGCTTGGGCGAGCACATAGCCGCCCTGGATCGCCGCCATCATCCCCGTGGCGAGCGTCCCCGGATCAGCGTCCTCGGCGAGCGTCCCGTTGGCCTGCATCCGCTTCAGCACACCCGCGAGCAGCGAGATCCACGTCGTCAGGTGTGCGTCGAGATCGATCCGCGCCGCCTCGTCCTGGTCCGACAGCTCGGTCGACAGCGACCCCAGCTCGCACCCCATCGCCCCGCGCCGCGCGGTCACCCGCTGCAGGATCGCCCGGCACCAGCGGTCGAGCCCGCTGAACGAGTCGATCCGCCCCAGCGCCTGCTCCTCGCGCTCGATGATCCGGCTCCCGCGCAGCGCGATCACCGCCTGGAGCAGCGCGCTCTTGTCGGGGAAGTGCCGGTAGAACTGCGACTTGCTCGTCCCGCTGGCCGCGGTCACGTCGTCGAGGGTGGTCGCGGTCGCACCCCGCAGCGCCATCAGCTCGTCGGCCGAGGCCACGATCCGGGCACGCGTCGCCGCTCCCCGCGCGGTCAGCCGGCGTTCGAGATCGTTCGTTGTCTCGGGCACGCAAAGAGCTTATCGGGACCGCGCCGCGATTTCCGCCGCCTGGTGCCCACCCCCAACCCAAGCGATCGGGACCGTCGGGCACGATTTCACCGGGTACGTCGCGTTCGACACCACCCGCGTCGTCATCGAGTAGTCCGTCAATTCCCTCGGAGGCCCAGTGCTGCATGACGAGATCATCGCCCACCCGTCGAACGCGTGGGCCCTCGAGCGCGGGTACGAGCCGATCTACACCGCGTCGCCGCGGTCGCGGATCGTCGTCATCGGCCAGGCACCGGGCCGGCTCGCGCAGGAGAGCCGGATCCCGTGGAACGACGCCAGCGGGGTGAAGCTGCGGCAGTGGATGGGGGTCACCGACGCGCAGTTCTACGACCCGGACACGATCGCGCTGCTGCCGATGGACTTCTACTACCCCGGCAAGGCCGCCCACGGCGATCTGCCGCCGCGGCCCGACTTCGCTCCGCTGTGGCACCCGCGGCTGCTGGAGCTGATGCCGGAGCTGCGGCTGACGATCCTGATCGGGAGCTACGCGCAGAAGTACTACCTGGGGGCGACGGCGAAGAAGAACCTGACCGAGACCGTGCGCGCCCACCGGGAGTACGCGCCGGAGCGGATCCCGCTGGTGCACCCGTCGCCGCTGAACTTCCGCTGGCAGGCGAAGAACCCGTGGTTCGAGACCGACGTGCTTCCAGCGCTGCGAACGCTGGTCGCCGCCGCGCTCTGACGCGCCGGCGCAGGTCGCGCCGTACGGCGGCCTGACGGCTCAGGCCGAGTCGTTCCGTAGCGCGGCCAGCAGGCCCTCCGCGTTCTCGGCGCACGCGCGGCAGCCCGCCAGATGCACCGCAACCCCGGGGTATTGCGACGCGGCCTCCCCCGCGGGCAGTTCGGCGTACAGGTGCAGCACGGCCGACGTCGCGTCGCAGCCGGCATCGCGCGGGTCGGTGGCCAGGAAACGCTCGAGCGCCTCCCGCGGCTCGGTCATGGCTTCCCCCTGTCTGCTGTTGACTGTTGGTGGTCGTCCGACTGCGGATCTTACGTACGCCGCGGCCCTGCGCAGAATGTGCTCGTCGGGGCCCTGGTTCGCGCGTATGGTCGGTGGCGGATCAGCTCCAGCTCAGGGGGAACGACGATGAGCCAGCCGGCACCGCAGACCGAGTACCCGGACGAGATCGACGCCGCCGTCCTGAAGATCGCGGGGGTGGTGGTGCTCGGCGCCATCATGTCGATCCTCGACATCACGGTGGTCAACGTCGCGCTGCCGACGTTCCAGGACGAGTTCGGTACGGCGGACGGCCCGATCGCGTACTCGCACGTCGCCTGGACGGTGACGGCGTACACGCTCGCGCTGGCCACGGTGATCCCGCTGACCGGCTGGGCCGCCGACCGGTTCGGCACCAAGCGGCTCTACATGACCGCGATCCTGCTGTTCACCGCCGGGTCCGCGCTCTGCGCGACCGCGACCAGTATCGACATGCTGATCGGGTTCCGGGTCCTGCAGGGGCTCGGCGGCGGCATGCTGATGCCGCTCGGGATGACGATCATGACCCAGGCCGCCGGGCCGCGCCGGATGGGCCGGTTGATGGCGATCCTCGGCGTCCCGATGCTGCTCGGGCCGATCCTGGGCCCGATTCTCGGCGGCTGGCTGATCCAGGTGGCGAGCTGGCACTGGATCTTCCTGATCAACCTGCCGCTCGGCATCGCGGCGTTGATCTACGCCTGGTTCGCGCTGCCGAAGGACCAGCCGCACCGGTCGGAGTCGCTGGACGTGCTCGGCCTGGCGCTGATGTCGCCCGGGCTCGCGCTGTTCCTGTTCGGTGTCTCCTCCCTGCCTGCCGAAGGCGGCGACTTCGGGGCGCCGCGGGTGTGGGTGTCGGTGCTGGCCGGCGTCCTGCTGATGGGGGCGTTCGTCTGGCACTCGTTCCGGCCCGAGCATCCGCTGCTCGACCTGCGGCTGTTCCACGACCGCAACCTGACGGTCTCGATCATCACGATGTTCCTGTTCGCGGCCGCGTTCTTCGGCGGGCTGCTGCTGGTCCCGACGTACTTCCAGCAGATCCGCGGCGAGTCCACGCTGCACGCCGGGCTGCTGGTCGCGCCGCAGGGCCTCGGCGCGATGGTGACGATGCCGATCGCCGGGCGGCTGGTGGACAAGATCCCGGTCGGCCGGATCGTGCCGGTCGGGATCGGGCTGATCGTGGTCGGGATGTTCGGGCTGACCCAGATCACCGCGACCACGCCGTACCCGTGGATCATCGCGATGCTGGTCGTGATGGGCTTCGGGATGGGCGGCACGATGATGCCGCTGTTCACCACCGCGCTGCGCACGCTCTCGGGCTCCCAGGTCGCGCGCGGGTCGACACTGCTCAACATCACCCAGCAGATCGCCTCGTCGTGCGGCGTCGCGACGATGTCGGTCATCCTGACCAACCGGCTCAACGACTCCCCGATCATCCCCGGGACGCAACAGGTCCCCGGCGCCGGCGAGGGCCTGCGCGAGACCCAGGCCGCGATCCTGTCCAACACCCGCCCGGAGAACGTCGCTCCGCTGCACCTCGATCCGGCAGCGATCGCCCGCGGGCTGGTCGACGCCGCCACGTCGTTCTCCCACACCTACTGGGTCGCCTGGACGCTGGTCGCCCTCACCCTCGTCCCGGCCCTGATGCTCCCCCGCAAGCACCAGGCGCTGTCGAAGTCGGTGGTCGACTGATGTTCACGCTCGCCCAGATCGACGAGATCCACGACTCCCTCGGCAAGGCCCACTCGCTCCCGGCGTACCTGAAAGCCCTGAACGCGATCGGCGTCCAGACCTCCGACTCCTACCTCACCGACGGCCACACCGACCACCACGGCGCGGACGGGCACACCGTCAGCACGCCACCGGCGCACGAGACCTACGAGGTCGCGCCGACCGCCGACCCCGGCCGCGTCGCGGAGGCCCTGCAGATCTCCGACTACTTCGAGATGTCCAAGGCGCTGGCCGCGTGCGGTGTCGAGAAGTGGACCTTCGACACGACCGCCCTGACGCTCACGTACTACGACAAGGCCGGCAACCAGCTCCTACAGGAAGCGCTCGGCTAGCCGGCGAGCAGCTCGGCCAGGCGGAGCGGCGTACGGTCCTCGAACATCGGGCCGACGAGTTGGACGCCCACCGGCAAGCCCGCCGGCGAAAGCCCCGCTGGTACGGCGGTTGCCGGAAGCCCCGGCATGGTGGCGAGGCCGGCCCAGACGAGTTGGTCGAAGTACGGGTAGTCCGCTCCGTCGATGGTGAGGCGACGGCCGAGGATGTTCGGGTCGTGGTCGTGCGGGAACGCGGGGGTCGGCGTGATCGGGCTGACCACGACGTCGTACTCCGTGAACAGCTGACGCCAGAGCTGACGGTGGTGTTCGCGGCGCGCGGTGACCGCCAGCCAGTCGCGGTGGGTGAGAACCATGCCGCGCAGCCGTGTCGCGTCGAGGGTCTGATCGTCGGGGCTGAGCGCGGCCGCGCGGGTGCGCAGGTCGTCGTACGCCTCGACCGGGAAGGCCGCGGCCGAGCCCGAGAAGAGCAGCGTCATGTAGAGCTGCGCGGCCTCGGTCAGGTCGGGGAGCAGCGGGCTCTCCCGTACGACACGAGCGCCGCCGGCCGTCAACGCGTCGGCGACCCGCTGCACGCCCGCCCGTACGGCGGACCCGGTCGGGATGAGCGGGTGGTCCTCGATCACCAGGACGCGGTAGTCGGACAGCCGCTCGTGGCGCGCGGCCGGCAGCCGTACGTCGTACGCGACGCCGCCGGTCAACGGATCCGGACCAGCCATCACGTCGAGCAGCAACGAGAGATCGCGCGCACTCCGCGCCATCGGCCCGACGACCGCGAGGTCGAGGTCGACCGGCAGCGCCGGCGACGGCGGCGCGACCATCCCGCGGGTCGCCGCGAGACCGACGGTCGGCTTGTGCGCGTAGATCCCGCAGAAGTGCGCGGGCGTCCGCAGCGAACCGGCGAGGTCCGACCCGATCGACAGCGCGCCGAACCCGCAGGCCAGCGCGGCCGCCGAGCCGCCGGACGAGCCGCCCGACGTACGGCTGTGGTCCCACGGGTTGTTCGTCGTCCCGTAGAGCCCGTTGAAACTCTGAATGTCCTGCAGCCCGACCGGCACGTTGGTCTTCCCGAGCACCACCGCGCCCGCCGCCTTCAACCGCGCAACCTGTACGGCGTCCTCAGCAGGCACGTAGTCGGCGTACTCCGCCCGGCCCCAGGTCGTCGGCAGCCCCCCGACGTCGTACGACTCCTTCACCGTCACCGGAAGCCCGAGCAGCGGCGCGACCGACCCACGGGCCCGCGCCTCGTCGGCACGCAGCGCGGCGGCCCGCGCCCGCTCGAAGTCCGGCACACAGATCGCGTTGACCGCGGCGTCGTCCTGCTCGATCCGGGCGATCGCCTCGTCGGTCAGCTCCACCGAGCTCACCTCGCCCGCGCCCAGCGCGGCCAGCAGCTCTTCAGCGGTCGGGAACTTCTTCTCCGTGAACATGGAAAAGACCGTAAAGGCCCTTCACCGGAGCCATAAAACCCGATTTCCCGCAACAGCCTCAGCCGTTGGTCTGGCCCGTCTTCCAGATGTCGATCGAGTGCCCGATGTGGCGCCGGGCAACGGCTTCGGCGGCGGCGCCGTCACCGGACTCGATGTGGTCGATCAGCTCGTGGTGCTCGCGCGCCGACTCGCTGAGGACACCCGCGTCGGCCAGAGTCAACAGCCCGTACATCCGCGTCCGCCGCCGCAGCGACGTCGCGAGCTCCTCCAGGAACGGGTTCCCGGCGTGCTCGAGGATCAGCGCGTGCAGGTCGCGATCGGTCACCAGGTAGGTCTGCAGGTCCTCCTGCTCGGCCGCCAGAACGTTGCGGTCGGCAATGGTTCGCAGCTCGGCGATCGCGGCCGCCGGGACGTGCCCGGCGACCCGCGCGACCGTCGGCGGCTCGATCAGCAGCCGGACCTCGGTCAGGTTCATCAGCTCCTCGTCGGTCACCGTGGTGACCCGGAAGCCCTTGTTCTTCATCGTCTCGACCAGACCCTCCCGGGCCAGGTCCATCATCGCCTCGCGGACCGGGGTGGCGCTGACGCCCAGCTGCGCACCGAGCGCGGGCGCGGACACCACGGTGCCCTCCTTCAGCTCGCCGGTGATGATCGCGGTGCGCAGCTTCTCGACGACCGTCTCACGCAGGTTGAGGCTGCGCCCGAGCGGCGCGAGCGTGGATCGGGGCTGGGACTGCATCATGCGCCCAGTATCCCCGCCGCGCCGCCCCGCGAGGTCATCCGGCCTCCGGCCGGTCGCCCAACGGTCCGCCCCGCTCGGCGAGCCGTTCCACCAGGTACGGGAACACCTTGCCCGACCCGATCCCGTCGTGCTCGAACTCGTTGGTCACCCACGCGTGCAGGTTCCCGACCGCCGCGGCGGTGTCCAGCTGCAGCCCCGAGTCGACGTACATGTCGTCGAAGTAGACGGCCGCCGCGACCGGCACCTCGTTGGCCGCGAGCCGGTCGAGGTCGTAGAGCGGCGACCACTCCGTACGCCGGGCCAGCAGCTCCACCGCGCCCCGGAACGGCACCAGCCCGCGGATCTCCTCGAACATCCAGGGAAACATCATCTCGCCGGTCATCAGCAACGGCCGCGCGTCCTCCGCGAACTCGGGGTGCTTCGTGCGCTCGGCCTCCGCGGCCCACGCGATCGGGCCGTTCGTCCCGTGCCCGTAGATCGACTCCTGCAAGGCCGCGAACAGCGGGTCGTCGGCGTACGACGACCGCGCCCACACCTGCGCGAGGAACGTGTCCGACAGCTCGTCACCGACGAACGCCTCGTCGATCAGGTAGTGCATCCGCTCGAAGCCGGGCTTCATCCCGTAGTCGATGCCGAGCGTCTGGAACCGCCGTACGGTCAGTCGATCACCGTCCGGCAGCCGTACGTCGTCGGCCGTGAGCTTGTCGGCGATCCGCGCCATGGTGTCCACGTGGTGCGGGTAGCGCGCGTAGAACTCCCGGTTCTTCGCCGCGGTCCGCGGATACGTGCGCCGGTAGACCTCCGCAGCGTCCGGATGCACCGACGCGAGCCCGCCCGTCACGTAACAAGCCGCGAGTGCCTGAGGCGACTGCGACAGGTAGGTCAACGTCAGGAACCCACCGAAGCTCTGCCCCAGCGTGCTCCACCGCCGCCCACCGAACGACTCCTTCCGCAGGTGCTCGGCGTCGCGCACGATCGAGTCGGCGCGGAAGCAGGCCAGGTACGCCGCCCGCGCCTCGTCGTCCGGCAACGCGTCCATCGTCGAGCCCTGGATCCGGCTCGACCGCCCGGTCCCACGCTGGTCGAGCAGGATCACCCGATGCGTGCGCAGCGCCTCAGCCACCCAGCCGTCGCGCGTGACCGGCCGCGGGCTCTTGCCGCCCGGACCGCCCTGCAGGTAGACGAGCAGCGGCAGGTCCTCCCCCGCGCGCACCGGATCGACGAGCTCACGGGCGAACACCGCGATGCTGCCGGGCAGCGTTCCGCTCCAGTCGAGCGGGACGCTGACCACGTGCTCGGTGACCCGCATCCCCGGAATCGTGTACTGCGCTCCGATCATGACCCCTCACCCCTTCTGGTCTGTCCCACGTCAGCGTCCCGCAGCGTAAGCCTGGGCGCCGCGCGCGTTCGCGGCACCGCGCAGCCAGCCGTCCTCGCGCGCCACCGCGCTCGTCCGGCCGATGCCCCAGCCGTCCTGCACCTCGATCAGGTGGCCGCGCCGGCGCAGCTCGTCGAGCACGGCGCCGTCGTACCGGTCCTCGATCAGCAGGTGACCGGGGTGCGTGTCGCGCGGGTAGAACGAGTTCGGCATGTGGATCGAGTGGAAGTCGGGGAAGTCCAGCGCCTGCTGGAGATTCATCCCGCCGTGCACCACGTTGAGGAAGAAGTGCAGCGGCCACTGGTCCTGGAAGTCGCCGCCCGGCGTACCGAAGGCGAGCCAGGGCTTGCCGTCGCGCAACGCGAACGACGGCGACAGCGTGGTCCGTGGCCGGGCGCCCGGACGCAGCGAGTTCGGCAGGCCGTCCTGCGCCCAGAACATCTGCCCGCGCGTGCTCAGGCAGAAGCCGAGCCCCGGAATCGTCGGCGAGGCCTGGAACCAGCCACCGCTCGGCGTCGCGGAGATCATCATCCCGTTCTTGTCGGCCACATCCAGATGACAGGTGTCTCCTCTGGTCTCACCGGTCGATGCGACGGTCGGCTCACCCGCACCCGCGACGAAGCCCTCGGGAGCATCCGGGTAGCGCGGCATCAGCGGGACGCGCCCACCCGGACTGCCGGGAACGAGTTCGAGCGAAGCGGTGTCGCCGATCAGCGCGCGCCGCGCGTCGTTGTAGGAGTCGGAGAGCAGCTCGGTCAGCGGTACGTCGGTGAACCGCGGGTCGCCGTACCAGGCCTCGCGGTCGGCGAACGCGAGCTTCGACGACTCAACGATCGTGTGCACCCAGTCGGCCGACCCGGGTTTCATCGACTCCAGGTCGAACCCCTTCAGCAGCGCCAGCTGCTGAAGGAACACCGGTCCCTGGCCCCACGGTCCCGTCTTGCAGACCGTGTACGAGCCGTAGTCGTACGTCGTGGGCTCCTCGACCGTCGCCTCCCAGCCGGCCAGGTCGTCGGCCCGGAGGTAGCCGCCGTTCGCCCGGCCGGACGTGTCCATCACCTCCGCCGTCGAGCAGTACGCATCGATGGCCTCGGCAACGAATCCCCGGTACCAGGAGTCCAGCGCGCCCTGGATCTGCGCCTCGCGCGACGATCCGGCGGCCTTCGACTCGTCGACGATCCGCCGGTACGTCGCCGCCAGCTCGGGCCGGTGGAAGATGCTTCCCGCGGCCGCGACCGTACCGTCGGGCAGCCAGGTCTGCGCGGACGTCGGCCAGTGCTCCTCGAACATCTCCTTGACGGTCTCGATCGCAGCCGAAACTCCCGGCAGTACGGGATGTCCGTGCTCGGCGTAGTGGATCGCGGGCTCGAGAACGTCCTCGACCGACCACGTTCCCCAGCGCCGGAGCAGCTCCATCCAGGCACCGAACGAACCCGGTACGACGACCGGGAGCAGCCCGGTGCCCGGCATCAGGTCGAGCCCGAGGCCGGCGAGCGCGTCGGTGCTGATCCCAGCCGGCGCGACGCCCTGGCCGCAGACGACCGACACGTCGGCGTCACCGCCGCCGTGCACGAGGATCGGGACGTCACCACCGGGGCCGTTGAGGTGCGGCTCCACCACCTGGAGAACGAACCCCGAGGCGACGGCCGCGTCGGCCGCGTTGCCGCCTCGTTCGAGCACGCTCATCCCGGTGGCCGTCGCGAGCCAGTGCGTACTGGCCACCATCCCGACGTTGCCCACCAGTTCGGGACGCGTCTGCACCATGCGTTGTTCCTTTCTCGATCAGGCTGAGTGTCGAGCTGCGGTCGTCAGATCCGGTCCGCCGTCGGGCGTGACCAGGTGGCACGCCACTTCGTGCGTCGCCGACGTCACCCCGGCCAGCGCCGGTACGTCGACCCGGCAGCGGTCGACGGCGACCGGGCAGCGCTGGTGGAACGAGCAGCCCGGGACGACCACCGACTGACTCGGCAGGTCACCCCCGAGCACGATGCGATCCCGGGTCCTGACGTTCGCCGGGTCCGCCGCGGGTGCGGCGGCGAGCAAGGCTTGCGTGTACGGGTGCTGCGGGTTGCGGAACAGCTCCTCGCGGCCGGCCGTCTCGACGATCCGCCCGAGGTACATCACCGCGATCCGGTCGCTGATGAACTCGACCACCGAGAGATCGTGGGTGATGAAAAGGCAGGAGAACCCCAGGTCCTTCTGCAGATCCAGCAGCAGGTTGAGGATCGAGGCCTGCACCGAGACATCGAGCGCCGACACCGGCTCGTCGGCCACGACGAACTTCGGGTTGAGCACCAGCGCCCTCGCGAGCGCGACGCGCTGACGCTGGCCGCCGGACAGCTCGTGCGGGTAGCGGCTGCGCATCTCCTCGCGCAGTCCCGCCTTCTCGAGCATCTCCCCGACCATGCGCCGCCGCTCGGCACCGCGGGCGACGCCGTGCTGCCGCAGCGGCTCGGCGACGATGTCGCCGATCGTCATCCGTGGGTTGAGCGACGAGTACGGGTCCTGGAAGACCATGTGGATGTCGCGGCGGCGCGGGCGCATCTGCCCCCGGCTCAGCTCGGAGATGTCCTCGCCGAGCAGCTTGATCGTGCCCGAGGTGGGCTTGATCAGCCGCGCGATCGCCTTCCCGACCGTCGATTTACCACTCCCGGACTCGCCCACCAGGCCGAGCACCTCACCCGGCCGGACCGTGAGGCTGACGTCCTCGACCGCGCGGACGAGCTGACCACGCCGGCCGATCTGGCCCTTGCCCCGGTAGTGCTTGACGAGGTTCTCGACCTCGAGGACCGGTGCGTCACTCATCGGCGACCTTCCCTTCGGTACGGCGTTCTCCCGGGTGGTAGCAGGCGACCGCGTGCAGCGGCAGCACGTCGGCGAAGCTCGGCCGCGCCGTACCGCACTCGGCGGTCGCTCGCGAGCAGCGCGCCGCGAACTGGCACTCGTCCGGGTCCGAGGTCGGTGGCGGCACCAGCCCCGGGATCTCGGTCAGCCGGCGGCGGCCGTCCCGCTCGACCGCGCGCCCGGGCAGCGCGCCGAGCAGCCCGTGCGTGTACGGGTGCTGCGGCTCCGCGAACAGGCTCGCGGTCGGAGCCTGCTCGACCCGCCGGCCGGAGTACATCACCAGAACCCGGTCGGCGACCTCGGCCACGACCCCGAGGTCGTGCGTGATCAGGACGACGGCCGTGCCGAGCGTGTCGCGCAGGCGGCGGATCACGTCCAGGATCGCGGCCTGGATGGTCACGTCGAGCGCGGTCGTCGGCTCGTCGGCGATCAGCACCTTCGGGTTGCAGGCCACGGCGATCGCGATCATCACCCGCTGCCGCATGCCGCCGGACAGCTCGTGCGGGTAGGCCTTCGTCCGGTTCCGCGCGTCCGGGATGCCGACGAGCTCCAGCAGCTCGACCACCCGTTCGCGGACCTCGCGCGCGGGCAGGTTCTCGTGCACCTTGATCACCTCGGCGACCTGCCGGCCCACCGTGTACGCCGGGTTCAGCGAGGTCATCGGCTCCTGGAAGACGACCGAGATCTCCTTGCCGCGCACCTTCTGCATCTCGCGCTCGGACAAGGTCGCGAGGTCGACGCCGTCCAGGCTGATCTTGCCGCCGATCCGGGTCCCCGGCTCGAGCAGCCGCGGAACGGCCATCGCGGTGACCGACTTGCCGCAGCCGGACTCGCCGACCAGCGCGACGATCTCGCCGGGCTCAAGGTCGAAGGAGACGTCCTTGACCGCGATCACCGTGCCGCCCTCGGTGTCGAACTCGACCCGCAGGCCGGCCACTTCGAGCAGACTCATCGTTTGCCCCTCGGGTCCAGGACGTCGCGCAGACCGTCACCGAGCAGGTTGAAGCCGAGCGTCGCGAGGGCGATCGCGATCCCCGGTACGACGGCCAGCAGCGGGTCCTGGGTGAGGAACTGCTGCGCGCCGGTGAGCATCGTGCCGAACGACGGTGTCGGCGCCTGGACGCCGAGGCCCAGGAAGCTCAGCGCCGCCTCGCCGATGATCGCGCCCGGGATCGCCACGGTGGCGTTCACGATCAGCACGTTCACCAGGTTGGGCAGGATGTAGCGGCCCATGATCGCGACGTCGGTCGCGCCGTCGGCGACGGCCGCGTCGACGAACTCCTGCCTGCGCAGCACCATCGTCTCGCCGCGCACGATCCGGACCACCGACGGCACGTGCGAGACCGCCAGCGCGATGATCACGTTGCGCAGCGACGGCCCGAGGATCGCCGCCATCCCGACCGCGAAGATCAGGAACGGGAACGCCATCACCGTGTCGTTGAGGCGCATCAGCACCGAGTCGGTCCAGCCGCGGTAGTAGCCCGCGACCAGGCCGAGCGGGATGCCGACCAGCATCGAGAGCGCGGTCGCGAAGACGCCGGCCAGCAAGGAGACCTGCGCGCCGCTCGCGAGGCGCGCCACGACGTCGCGCCCGAGGTCGTCGGTCCCGAGCCAGTGCGCCGCCGACGGGCCCGCGAACGTCTCGTTCAGGTTCTGCTGCGAGTAGTCCTGGGCCAGCAGCGGTCCGACCAGCGCCAGCAGCACGAACAGTACGACGAGCGCGAGCCCACAGACGGCCATCTTCTTGGCCAGGAACCGGCGGATCAGGCGGCGGCCGCGCAGCGCGCGTGGTGCCGGCTCGGCCGCGACCACAGGGGGCGCGACCCCGACGCTGATCCGGTCCTTGATGCTCATTCGGTCTCTCCCGTCACGCGGAGGCGGGGGTTCAGGTAGGCGTAGGCCACGTCGACCAGCAGGTTGACCACGACGTACCCGACGACGGTGATCAGGACGGCGCTCTGGACCGCGGGGTAGTCGCGGTTCGTGACCGCGTTGACGACCAGGTTGCCGAAGCCCGGGATCACGAAGATCTGCTCGGTGATCACCGCGCCGCTGATCAGGCCCGCGAGCTGGAGACCCACGATCGTGGTCAGCGTGGTCAGCGAGTTGCGCAGCGCGTGCGTCACCTCGGTCCGGTGCCGCACGCCCTTCGACCGCGCCGTCCGGACGTAGTCGGCCGACAGCTGACCGAGCAGCGCCGAACGGGTCTGGCGCATGATCACCGCGGACAGGCCCGTCCCGAGCACGAGGACCGGCATCACCATCCGGCGCAGGTTCTCGGCCGGGTCCTCGGCGAACCCGACGAAGCCGGACGCGGGCAGCCAGTGCAGGGTGACCGCGAAGATCAGGATCGCCAGCAGCCCGAGCCAGAAGTGCGGCACCGAGAGCCCGAACAACCCGAAGCCGTTGGCGACGTAGTCCCGGATCGAGCCCGGCTTCACGGCCGAGACGACGCCCGCGCTGATCCCGATCAGCAGGCCGACCAGCATCGCCAGGACCGCGAGCTCGATCGTCACCGGCAGCCGCTCGGCGACCAGCGAGGCGACCGGCACGCGGTACTGCGTCGAGGTCCCGAAGTTGCCCTGGGCAAGCTGTCCGAGCCAGGTCAGGTACTGCACCGGCAGCGACTTGTCGAAACCGTACTGCTGGTTGATCTGGGCGATCATCTCCGGCGTCGAGCTCTCCCCGGCCATCACCGTGGCCGGGTCACCGGGGAGCGCCCGGACGCCGAGGAAGACCGCGATGCTGCCGAGCACCAGCGTGACGACCGCCGCGCCGGTGCGGCGGAGCAGGAAGCTTCCCATGCCGTCAGCCAACGCTCGCGGTCTTGAGGTACGGGATGCCGTTGGTGCGGTAGTCGATCCCGGTGACGTTCTTCGCGGTGCCGAGGAACCAGGTGTCGTGGTACAGGTAGATGTTCGAGCGGATGTCCGCGACCTTCTTCAGCGCCTCGGCGTACAGGGTCTTGCGCTGGGCGTTGTCGTTGGTGCTGCCGGCCTTCTGGATCAGCGAGTCGACCTGGGGGTCGGCCAGCTCCGAGAAGTTGTTCGAGCCACCGGTGGTCAGCAGGTCGTTGGTGTTGCCGTCCGGGTCGACGCGGCCCGACCAGCCGACGATGAACGCGTCCGCCTTGCCCGCACGGGCGATCTGCAGCGCCGAGACCAGGTCCAGCTGCTTGATGTTGACCTTGAACCCGACCGCGCCGGCCATCGACTGCACGACCTGGGCCTCACGCAACGCCACCGCGCTCGACGAGGCCATCAGCTCGACCGGGACCGGCGTCGGGACACCCGAGGCCGCGACCAGCTTCTTCGCGCCTTCGACGTCGAACGGCGTGCACTCGACCTTCGTGTAGAACTCGCTCTGCACCGGCAGCGGGTTGCAGTCGGTGACCTTCGAGCCGCCCCACACCGACTTGTTCAGCGCCTCGCGGTCGATGCTCATCTCGAACGCCTTGCGCAGGTCCGCGGACTTCGACAGCGGCGTACCGATCGAGGGCGAGACGTTGATCGAGATGCCCTGGTACGCGATCGTCTTCGAGGTCAGCGCCTCCAGGCCCGCGCTCTTCAGCTTCTCCGCGTCGCTGGGCACGATGTGCTCGGCGGCGTTGATGTCACCGGACTGCAGGTTCGCGGTCGCCACCGACGAGTCGGTGATGAACTTGTACGTCACCCCGGCCAGCTTGACCTTGTCGGCGTCGTAGTAGTTGGGGTCCTTGACCAGCGCGATCTCGTTGCCCGCGACCATCGACTTGAACTTGAAAGGCCCCACGCAGGAAGGGTTCTTGCCGAAGTCGTCGCCTTCCTTCTGCAGCGCGGTCGGCGACATGATCAGCCCCGCGCGGTCGGACAGCTGGGCCGCGAGCGGCGCCGACGGGCGCTTCAGCTTGAGCTGGACCGAGGTCGGGTCGACGGCCTTGACCGAGGCGACGGCGGAGAGCTCCTGGACGCGGGCCGAGCCCTTCTTGGTCAGGTTGCGCTCGAGCGTGGTCACGACGGCGGCCGCGTCGAACGGCGTACCGTCGGAGAACTTCACGCCCTGCTTGAGCTTGATGTCCATCGTCAGGCCGTCGGCGGAGATCTTGGGCGTCTCGGCGGCCAACTGCGGGATCACCTTGAGGTTCGAGTCGACCGTGAACAGCCCCTCGCACATGCTGGAGAAGACCAGCCGGGCCGCGAAGGTGTTCGCGATCGTCGCGTCGAGGGAGTCCGGCGCGGTCGGGGTCGACATCACCAGCGTTCCGCCGGCGCCGCTGTCCCCCGCGGCAGCGGACCCCGTACTGGCCCCCGGCGTCGAACAGCCCGCGACGACGAGCGCCCCAGCCGCCGCGGCGGCTCCCAGAGCCTTGGAACGGATGCGCATGAAAGCTCCTCACCCAGGCCGGAACGGGGCTCCACAGCCTGCGGTATACGATATGTAAAATTACACATATCACATGCCACATGCCGATGGACATGGCGAAAGCTCGGTGACTTTGCGCTGCCGGGCCGGCGAAAATGGCAGGCGCGCGGGCGCGCCTGGCTGTCAGGATGGCGCGCATGGTTGATCGCGCACTGAGCTTCGGAACCGTGGCCGAGACGTACGAGAAGTTCCGCCCCGGCTACCCCGCCGAGCTGCTCGAGCTCGTCACGTCGTACGCCGGTCAGCCGCTGCGCACCGCGCTCGAGATCGGTGCGGGGACAGGGAAAGCGACCCGGCTCTTCGCCCAGGCCGGTATCGCGGTGACGGCCACCGAGCCCGACGCGGCGATGCTCGCGGAGCTGCGCAAGCACTTGCCGGCGACCGTCACTCCGGTGCAGGCCGCCTTCGAGGACCTGCCGCTCGACACGTCGTACGACCTGGTCTACTCGGCCGCCGCGCTGCACTGGACGAACCCCGTCGGGCGCTGGGAGCGGATGTCCGCGCTCGTGCGGCCGGGCGGGGTCTTCACGTCGTTCGGCGTACCGATCCAGCTCGCCGACCCCGAACTGCAGGAGGCGGCCCACGCCGCCCGGATGCCGCATCTCGACGAGGACGGCGTCCCCTCCCCCGACGGCACGCCGGCCGACCGCCCGATGCAGTGGCCGGGTACGGAGCTCGAGCAGTCCGAGTGGTTCACCGACGTCCGGCAGGTCGTGGTCGACCGGCGCCTGACGATGAGCGCCGAGGACTTCGTCGGGCACCTGTCGACGGTCTCGGCGTACGTGATGCTCACGGCCGACGCGCGCGACGAGGTCTTCCGGCGGACGCTCGACGTCCTGCCGGAAACCGTCGAGGTGAACGCCGAGGTCACCGCGCACCTCGCCCGCCGCCGCTGACATCGCGGGGCAACACACCCCGGCGGTGGCGGGTGAGCCGGTGTCGAGCCAGTAGCCTTCGGTAACCTCGTGCCTACAGACCGTTGGGCTCGCAGCCGGTCGACCTTGAACGGATCTCATGAACCCCGTGCCCTCACGCACGGCTGCCGCGGCATGCCCTGACGAGACCGAGGCCGCGATCCGGCGTGCGCAGGCCGGCGACGCCGAGGCGTTCGGCGAGCTGTACGACGCCTACTCCCCCGCGGTCTACCGCTACATCCGCTCGAAGGTCACCGCGATCCCGGTCGCCGAGGACCTCACCAGCGAGACGTTCGTCCGGGCGTTGCGGCGACTCGACTCCTACACCGCGCCCGGCGGCAACTTCATCGCCTGGCTGATGACGATCGCCCGCAACCTCATCCACGACCACCACCGTTCCGGCTGGCACCGGCTCGCGGACGTGACCGACGAGATCGCGGCCGGCCCCGACCTCGCCGCCGGACCCGAGCAGACGACGTTGGCGACACTCGACGCCGAACAGCTTCGCGAAGCCGTGGCCCGGCTGCCCGAGGACCACCGCGAGTGCATCGCGCTGCGGTACTTCACCGGGCTGTCGATCGCCGAGACCGCGCAGGCGATGAACCGCACCGAGGGCGCGATCAAGCAGCTCCAGTGGCGAGCGACCCGGCGGCTGCGCTCCGCCCTCAGCTGAGCGTGCGGCACGATGTGCTCATGCAGGTGTTCTCAGGGCCGGTCGACGACGCGGCGATGGAGCTGGCCGTGGCCACCGCGCTCGTACGGCGTGCGTCGAGCGGCGACATCGTCGATGCGATCCGGATCTACCGGCCGGCCTCGCCGGTGCTGGTGTTCGGGCGTCGCGACACCCGGCACGCCGGGTTCGCGGCCGCCGTACAGGCTGGGCGGGAGGCCGGCTTCGAGCCGCTGATCCGGGCCGTCGGTGGGCGGCCGGTGGCGTACACGTCCGAGGCGGTGGTGGTCGATCACGTGCGGCACGACGTACGGGCGACCGAGGACCACCAGCGCCGCTTCGCCGACTTCGGCACCCAGTACGCCGGCGCGCTGCGCGACCTCGGCGTCGACGCGCGGGTGGGCGAGATCCCCGGCGAGTACTGCCCGGGCGCGCAGAGCATCAACGCGCGCGGAGCGGTGAAGCTGGTGGGGACCGCGCAGCGCGTCGTACAGCGGGCTTGGCTTTTCAGCACGCTCACCTTGATCGGTGACGACGAGCGGGTGCGCTCGCTGCTGACTCAGGTGTATGCGCACCTCGAGCTACCGCTCGATCCGGCGACGGTCGGTTCGGTCAGCACCGAGCGCCCGGGCCTGACAGCCGCTGCGGTCGAGGAGCATTTCCGGGCGGTCTTCGCGCCCGGCGTGGCATCGTCCGTGCTCGACCAGCCCACGCGCGACCTGGCCGCGACGTTCGCGTCCGACCACCGGGGCTGACCGCGCTCACTCCAGCAGCCGCTCGATCGTCCGGCGCCCCATGCTGCTCATGGTCGGGTTGCTGTCGAGGTAGTACCAGACCAGCCCGATCGCCTGCTCGAACGCCCAGGCCCGGCCGCGCTCCCACTCCAGGTCGTCACACCCCAGGGCCCGCCGAAGCACGTCCCGCGGCCCCGCGTCCAGCAGATGCCACGCACCCACCAGATCCAACGCAGGATCAGCCGGCCCGAACCCACCCGTGTCCAGCACCCCGCTGAGCCGACCATCCGCGACCAGCACGTTGCCCGGGATCAGATCCCCGTGACTCATCACATCGGCGCTGGTCCGCGGCAACTCCCGAAACGCGCTCCACAGCGCGCGCAAGCGCCGTACGTCGAGCAGCCCCTCGCTCTCCACCAGACACTTCGCCACCCACTCGTCGTGAGCTGCGATCTCCCCACCCCGGTTGTCCCCGCCGAACACCCGCCCCCGCGTGTCAGCCCCGCGCAGATCCCCGATGAATCCCGCCAGATCCTCGGCGAATCCCACCGACCCGCTCACGTCGACCTCCGACGCAATTGCCCCAGGCAACCACGTCTGCACCGCCCAGGGCATCGGATACCCGCCCCCGGGCTTCCCCAACGCCACCGGCTCCGGCACCGCGAACCGAGAAACCCCAGCCAGCTCCGCACTGGCCTCCGCTTCCCGCTCCAGCACCGCCAGCACCGCGCCCGCATCCTTCAACCGCAACGGAAACCGCGCCGACAGCCGGTCCCCGATCCGGAAGATCGCGTTCACCGTCCCACTCGACGGCAACAACCTAACCGGTTCACCGCTCCACTTCGGGAACTGCTCCCGCACCAACCCGGCCACCACCTCGGCGGTCACGTCCACCTGATCGTCATGCATCGTCATCTCCGCCAGTATCACTTCCACCGACTTCGGGTGCGACCGAAATCCTCCTCAGGTCTTGCCGGGCCGGAGGCGTCCCTCTACTCTCGGTGACAACCGTTAGGAAAGTTTCCTAATAGTTGAATGTTTGCCAGGACCAGGTGGGTACGCCCACCCCCTGTTCCGGCCGCTTCCGCCCCCAGCTTCTGTTCGCATGCCCTGACGGCATGGGTCCAGGTTCCGGGAAAGCGGTTGCCGACCGGCCCCTGAGAGCTAGCCCGGACGACGGACGGAGAGTCGGCAGTGAGAAGAGTCAGAGCGATGAGCATGATCGGGATCGCGGCCGCGGTGCTGGCCTCGGTGTTGGTGCCGAGCCCGGCGCAGGCGGCGGAAACCCTGTTGTCCCAGGGCAAACCGGCGACCGCTTCCTCGAGCGAGGGATCCGGTTTCGAGGCCGCCAAGGCGGTCGACGGGAACGCGTCGAGCCGCTGGGCCTCGGTCGAGGGGCACGACCCGGAGTGGATCCAGGTCGACCTCGGCAGCGCCCAGCCGATCTCCCGGGTCAAGCTGACCTGGGAGGCGGCGTACGCGAAGTCGTACCAGGTGAAGATCTCGACCAACGGCACCAGCTGGACCGACGCGTTCACCACCACCAGCGGCAACGGCGCGACCGACGACCTGGCCGTGTCCGGCACCGCCCGGTACGTGCGGGTCAACGGCACGGCGCGCGGTACGGCGTACGGGTACTCGCTGTTCGAGTTCCAGGTGTACGGCGGTGACGGCGGCCCGCCGCCGGGTGGCGGCGAGGGCGCGGTGCCGTTCGGCAGCCACACCATCCCGTACGCCGCCGGCATGCTCAAGCCGTCGGGCACCCAGGCGGCCAACGACGCGAAGGTGGTCGACTACTACCAGCGCTGGAAGGCCGCCTTCGTCCGCCAGAACTGCGGCAACGGCTGGTACCAGGTCATCTCCCCCGACGCCGACCACCCGTACGTCGCCGAGGCGCAGGGCTACGGCATGGTGATCGCCGCGACGATGGCCGGCGCCGACCCGGACGCGAAGAAGATCTTCGACGGCCTGGTGAAGTGGAAGCTCGACCACCCGTCCTCGGGCAACCCCGATCTGCTCGCCGCCGAGCAGGACACCGGCTGCCGCAGCGTCAACGGTGGTGACGCCGCGACCGACGGCGACATGGACGTCGCGTACGGGCTGCTGCTGGCCGACCGCCAATGGGGCAGCACCGGCACCTACAACTACAAGCAGCTCGCGATCAAGCACATCAACGCGATCAAGGCCTCCGAGATCAACCCGTCGACCAATCTGCTGAAGCTCGGCGACTGGACCAGCAACGGCGACCAGTACTACTACATCTCGCGGACGTCGGACTGGATGGTCGACCACTTCCGCGCCTTCAAGGCCGCCACCGGCGACAGCGCCTGGGACAGCATCCGCAACGCCCACCAGACGCTCATCACCAACCTGCAGAACGGTTTCGCCTCCGGCACCGGGCTGCTGCCCGACTTCGTCGTCAACACCAACTCCTCGCCCAAGCCCGCCCCGGGCCAGGTTTTGGAGGACCCGAACGACGGCCAGTTCTGGTGGAACGCCTGCCGTACGCCGTGGCGCGTCGGCGCCGACGCGGTCACCGGCGGCGACACCAAGTCGCTCACCGCGGCCCGCAAGCTGAACACCTGGATCAAGTCCAAGACCGGCGGCAACCCGAACCAGATCGCGATCGGGTACAAGCTCAACGGCACCCAGATCGACAGCGGCAGCGAGCCGGCCTTCTTCGCGCCGTTCGCGGTCACCGCGATGACCGACGCCGGCAGCCAGGCCTGGCTCGACGCCCTGTGGAACAAGATGCTGACGACACCGATCGGCACCGACAGCTACTACTCGGCGAGCATCCAGCTCCAGGTGATGATCACCGTCACCCACAACCACTGGGTGCCCTAGATCGGCACGCGGCGCCTCCGCCCCTGCCGGGGGCGCCGCGGGTCTGCACGTCCTCCCCGCCCCTACCAGGAGGTTCCCTGCATGTCTTCCGTCCCGTCCCGGACCCGACATCGACTCACGGCGGCCGCGCTCGCCGTACTGACGATCGGTGCCCTGACCACGACAACCACTCCCGAGCCCGCGGCCGCGGAGCCGGCGGCAACCATCCCCGACCTGACCAGCGCCAACCGGCGCGCCCCGATCGCCGGCCTCCCTGACTGGAGCAAGGCCGGGTACCGCGGCGGCGCGGCACTTCCCGGCCCGTCCGACCTCAACCCCGACGCCAACTGCCAGATCACCGCCGCCGAGCTGGCTTCCCAGTACGGCGTACGGACTGACGGCAGCGACGCCACCGCCGGAATCCAAGCGGCGATCGACGCGATCCGCACGCAGTGCACGCCGTCGGCGAGCTACACCAAGCTCTCCCAGATCACCTTGCCGGAGGGACGGATCACGGTCTCCCGGCAGCTCGGTCTCGACGCCAGCTACCTGCTGATCAAGGGTGCCGGCGAGGGCCGGACCGTGCTGGTGTTCCGCCCCGACACCAACACCCGGTACGACAAGCTGACGCCCGACGGCAGCGACTGGGACGAGGACGGCATGACGCACGGCGCCGGGAAGGGCGGCTGGACCTGGCCGGGCCGTGGCCTGCTCCGGGTGCAGACCCGCGAGGTCTCCCCCAAGTACGCCGCCGACTACGCCTCGGCCCCGGCGAACCGCAAGGACATCTTCGAAGGGAGCATCAACCAGCACTGGGCCAGCGGCATCCCGCTGCGCGAGGGGTCCGCGATCGGTACGACGCAGCTCAAGCTCGCCACCTCGGCGAACATGGCGCTGTTCAAGGCCGGCAACTACGTGTGGGTCGGCGCCGCGAACTCGGTGAAGTTCTACCAGCAGCAGACCGCCACCGACACCTCGAAGTACCAGAACCTGCACATGCGGCAGCAGATCTTCCAGATCACCGCGGTCGACACCACCGGACGCAACGTGACGATCGACAAGCCGCTGGAGTACGACCTGCCGGTGAACTCGACGTCGGACGGTTCGGCGGCGATCGGCGGCACCGTCTACCCGAGCCGGGTGACGCCGCTCAAGCCGGTGCTCGGCGTCGGGATCGAGGACCTGACCATCACCCAGGAAATGACCGGGATGCCGAAGCTTGCCGGCGGCACCTACAACCTGGACCGGGCCGATGCCGTGCACAACTACGGCAACATGGCGCCGGAGTACCAGATGCACGGGATCGTGCTGAAGTGGGCGGTGAACAGCTGGGTCCGCCGGGTGGGCACCGAGATGACCGGGTCGCACCCGATCGTCACCGAGAGCGCGAAGAACATCCAGGTCCAGGAGTCGCACCTGGACGGCTCCTGGAACAAGGGCAAGGGCGGCAACGGCTACCTGCGCGGCTCCCGCGTCTGGGACTCGCTGTACGCGTACAACACGACCCGCAACCTGCGGCACTTCACCTTCCAGTGGTCGGCCTCGAACAACGTTGCCATCGGCAACGATTTCGACTCCGACCTGAACGTGCACGGCGGCTGGGAACGCCGCAACCTGTTCGAGAACAACACCGTCCGGGTCCCGTTCGAGCACTCGTCGAAGAACTGTGACAGCAACTGCGGCGACGAGGGTGGCGACGTACCGGACGACTCGACCTGGTGGCCGATCTGGTGGGCCGCCGGGCCGAAGGCGCTGAAGTGGTCCGGGTCGAGCGGGCCGCAGAACGTGGTCTACAACAACGCACTCAGCAAGCAGACCAGCGCTGGGGGCGCGTACCAGCCCTATTACCCGGACCGGCAGCGGATCTACCAGTTCGGGAGCAGCTCGGCTGATGCTTCCAAGTTCCAGCACCTGGCGGTCGGCGGTACGACGATCCCGGACTGGGCGAGTCGGGAGACGGTGGACTACACGGGGGCGAACCAGGGTGTGAACGCCAGCCGCACCGATGCCTCCGGGTCGCTGTTCCTGCGGAGCGTCGGCGGCAGCGGCGACTCTGTGGCGCCGAGCGTTCCGGGCGGGCTGCGCAGTACCGGCACGACTTCGTCCAGTGTGTCGCTGGCCTGGAACGCTGCGACGGACAACGTCGGCGTCGCCGGGTACGACGTACTCCGGAACGGTGTGGTCGTCGGCAGCCCCTCGGGAACCAGCTACACCGACAGCGGGTTGGCACCGTCGACCGGTTACAGCTACACCGTGCGGGCTCGTGATGCCGCGGGCAACCAATCCGGGCCGTCTGCCGTGGTGAGCGTGACCACATCGGGCGGCTCCTCCTCGGAGACGCTGCTCTCCCGCGGCAAGCCGACCACCGCGTCGTCGACCGAAGGCTCCGGCTTCGAGTCATCGCTCGCGGTCGACGGTGACACCGGGACGCGGTGGGCCTCGCGGGAAGGGAGCGACGCGGAGTGGTTGCAGGTCGACCTCGGCGCCTCGGCGAACCTGACGCGGGTCAAGCTGAACTGGGAGGCCGCGTTCGGGAAGGCCTACCAGGTTCAGGTCTCGGCGAACGGGTCGAGCTGGTCGACCGTCACTTCCACGACGACCGGGGACGGCGGGATCGACGAGATCCCGGTGACCGGGTCGGCGCGGTACGTACGGATCAACGCGACGGCGCGCGGTACGGCGTACGGGTACTCGCTGTTCGAGTTCGAGGTCTACGGTACGGCGGGTGGCGGCGGTGGCGGCTCCGCGGTGGATGTGTCGACGGCCGCCGAGCTGCAGGCCGCGCTGGCGAACGCCCAGCCTGGGCAGACGATCCGGCTCGCCGCCGGGCAGTACCGCGGCGCGTTCTTGACGCAGCGGGCCGGGACCGCTGCGGCGCCGATCACGCTGACCGGGCCGGCGTCCGCCGTACTGGTCAACGACGGGCCGTCGGGTGACGCGCCGTCCTGCCCGGCGCCGACCGCCGGGTGGGACTCGGGGTACGGGCTGTGGCTGTTCGGTGCGCCGTACTGGAAGCTCAGCGGGTTCACCGTGCAGGAGTCGAAGAAGGGGATCGTGCTGGACGACTCCCACCACGTGACCATCGACGGCGTCTCCGTTCACCACACCGACGAGGAGGCCGTGCACTTCCGTCGCTCGTCGGCCGACGGCGTGATCCGGAACTCGAAGATCACCGACGCCGGCCTGGTCCAGAAGGGGTACGGCGAGGGCGTCTACATCGGCTCGGCCGGGTCGAACTGGAGCTGCCACGGCAACACCGGCGGTGTCGACAAGTCCGACCGGGTGCAGGTGCTCGACAACCAGCTCGGGCCGAACATCGCCGCCGAGGCGATCGACGTGAAAGAGGGCACGACCGGCGGGGTGATCCGCGGGAACACCTTCAACGGCCGCGGGGTGTCGGGTGAGAACTCGGCCGACTCGTGGGTCGACGTCAAGGGCTTCGACTACGTGATCGAGAACAACACCGGCACCTTCTCCTCCCCCGGCACCTTCGCCAACGGGTACGAGACCCACAACCCGTCGACCACGCCGAGCTTCCCGAACGGCTGCGGCAACGTGTGGCGCAACAACACCTCGGACCTGGGCGGCGCCGGCAAGTACGCGATCAACGTCAGCTCCCAGTCCAAGTGCTCGGCGGACCCGAACGTCGTACACGCCTCCAACACCGTCCGCAACGCGGTGACCGGCCTGACCAACATCCCGGTCACGCCGTAGCTGGTGCCGGGCGCCCGTTTCCGGGCGCCCGGCACGCTGCGTACAGCCGACCGCCGCGAACTTCCCTAGGCTGACCCCATGTCCGAGCAGCACTACCCAGACCTGGACGCCGACGAGAGAACCACCCTCACCCAGTTCCTCGACCAGTACCGCCACCGTGTCCTCACCCGGATCACCGCCCTCACCGACGAGCAAGCCCGAACCCGGAGCATCCCGACCACAGATCTGTACCCCGGCAGCGTGGTGAAACACCTGGCCCACATGGAAGACCACTGGTTCATCGCCCGCATCGGCGGCGGCGTACTCCCGGAACCGTGGGCGTCGGCCCCCACCGACAACTGGGCCTTCACCTCGGCCGCCGACAACACCGTCGCCGAGCTCGCCGCCCTGTACGAGCTCGCCTGCAACCGAAGCCGCGCGGTCGCCGCCCGCCTCCCGAGCCTCGACACCCGCGCGCCGCGCCCGTCCTTCGGCAAAGGCCCGGTGACGCTGCGCTGGGTCATGGTCCACCTGCTCGAAGAAACCGCCTGTCACCTGGGCCACCTCGATCTGTTAGCCGACGCAGCGCGCTCACGGTAGGTTTTCGGTATGCGACGTGCCTTGATGGTGGATCTGTTTAGCACCCTGATTCCCGGTGGGCATCGGGAGCGTGCCGCGGTGCACAACGAGATGGCGGGGGTGCTCGGGGTGGAGCCCGACGACTTCGCGGCCGCGTTCGAAGCAACGGTCCACGAGCGGTTCACCGGGGCGTACGGCGATCTGCCGTCGACGCTGCGCGAGCTGGCGCACCGCTGTGGTGGCCGACCGAGTGACGATCAGTTGCGTCGGGCAACGGAGATGCGGCGTACGCTCGCCGGGGAACTCGTCGCCGCCGCGCCGACATCGACGCTGGACGCGCTCGCCACGCTGCGGGCGGCGGGCTGGCGGACGGGGCTGGTCAGCAACATCACCTCCGAGACACAGACGCAGTGGTCGCAGAGCGCCCTGTCGCAGCACTTCGAGGTGACGGCGTTCTCGGCCGAGGTCGGAGCGGCGAAGCCGGAGCCGGCGATCTACCTGGCAGCCTGCGAAGGTCTCGGCGTCGAACCGACCGAGTGCGTGTACGTCGCTGACGGGTGCGACAACGAGTTGGCCGGTGCCACCGCCCTCGGCATGCGGGCCATCCGGACGACCGAGCACGCCGACAGCGATCCGGGCTGGGCCGGGCCGACCATCGCTTCGTTCGCTGCCCTCCCTGCTCTGCTCGGCACCCCGGGGTAAACGCCGCTCGAACTGCCTGGGACCCCGCGGGTTTGTTAGGTTCGGACGATGGCGACCTACTCGCCGGCTGAGGCAGCCGCGGAATCCGGGTTCAGCATCGACACGCTGCGCTACTACGAGCGTGAAGGCATCCTGCCGCGCATCGAGCGCAACGCGGGCGGGCGGCGGGTGTACAGCGACGGTGATCTGTGGATGCTCGGGTTCCTGCGCTGCCTGCGGGACACCGGGATGTCGATCGAGCAGCTCCGCCGGTACGGCGAACTGAGCCGCGACGAGGCGACGATGCCGGAGCGGGTCGAGCTGCTGGAGGAGCACGCGGCGTCGATCCGGGCGCGGATCGACGAGCTCGGCGCGACGCTCGAGCGGGTCGAGGAGAAGGCGGAGTGGTACCGCGGGGAGCTGCGGCGGATCGACGACGCGTCATGATCAGCTCCAGCACGACAACCTCAGCCTCGCCGCTGATCCGCTTCAGCGCCGCGACCTAAGCGCCGTCCAGCGTCGCCAGCTCGTCCTCGGTGAGAACGGTGGACGCGCCCTCCACCGCCTGTTCGAGCTGCTCGACGCTGCTGACGCCAACGATCGGGGTCAGCGCCGGGCGCCCGGACGCCAGCCAAGCGAGCACCACCTGCCCCGGCCGCAGCCCGCGCGCAGCTGCGACCCGACGCAGCGCCGCCAGCCGTCGATCAGTGCCGGGATGTTGGTACTCGACCTCGAGCGGCCGATCGTCCCGGTCGTACCGTCCCCGCAGCGTCGCCGTGTAGACCCACCCCTCGAACGACGGGTTGCGCCGCAGAAAATCGAGCCCGTCCGGCGACAACATCCCGAGCGCGATCGGCTGCCCCTCGACCGCCATCCCGCCCGCAGGCTGCAGGTAGGAGTAGCGCTCCTGATACCCAACAGGCTGCGGAAGACCACCGCGCTCGGCAGCAGCCCGGATCCGCTCGACCAACCACGACGGATGGTTCGACACACCCCACCGAGCAGCCAGCCCGTCCCGAACCAGCCCACCGAACGTCGCGACCAGCTCCTCCACCGGAACCGACGGGTCCTCGACGTGTGCCCAGTACAGATCCACGCCGTCCACCCCCAGCCGCTCCAAGGTCCCCGCCATCGCCCCACGCACCACGTCCTCGCGCAGCCCTTCGAGATGCTCGGGAAATCCCCCGACCCGCGTCGGCTGCGCGCCCACCTTCGTACTGAGGCGCACCGGCACGCCCGGGTTGGCCGCCAGCCACCGCCCCAGCACCGCCTCGCTCTGACCACCGAAACCTGTCTCGGACGTCCAGAAGCTGTAGTTGTCGGAGGTGTCGATCGAGGCCCCGCCGAGTTCGGCGTACCGGTCGAGGATCGCGAACGCGGTCCGCTCGTCGACCGTCGTGCCGAAGTACATCGCGCCGAGGGCCACCACTGGTGTGTTCATCACCCCACCCTGATTCCTGGAGCGCGCTCCAGGTCAACCCTCCGGGTGACCGCCGTACACACGCAGCTTGTACTCCGTCGTCGCGAGCGCGAGCTGGTACGCCCGGACCTGGCGCTCGATGCGCTCCCGCTGTTCGAGCATGATCGCCCGCCGCTCGGGAATCGTGCTGTCGCCTTGATCGACCAGTACGACGTACCGCTTGAGGTCGTGCATCGTCATCCCCGACAACCGCATGCGGGTGAGGAACACGAGACCGAACCGCCTCGGCGCCGAGGGGCAGGCGCAGCGGGGCGTCGGGGTGGTCGAGCGTGCTGCGGATCGCCGCCGCGGCTCGCGTCGGGTCGCCCTCCTGGACGCCGTCGGCCTCGGCCAGGTTCGCCCGTACGGCGCTGATCACGCCGTCGTACCCGGCCCGGGGCTCGGCGGTGATGAGCACGTCCGGTGCGTTGAACTCGGTGCGGAAGCGGCTCGGCTCGACGATCAGCACGCGGATCCCGAACGGCGCGACCTCCCCCGCGAGCGCCTCGGACCAGCCTTCCAGAGCGAACTTGCCCGCCGAGTAGCTGCCGACGGCCGGGAACGACATCCGCCCGCCCTGACTGCTCATCTGCACGATCGCGCCGGATCCCTGCTCGCGCAGGTGAGGCAGCACCGCGCGTACGTACGCGGCGGGCCCGAAGAGGTGCTGGTCGAGCATGTCGCGCAGCGCCGCGTCCGTGATCTCCTCGGCGGCGCCGACCTGTCCGGCGCCGGCGTTGTTGACGAGTACGTCGACCCGCCCGAACTCGCGCACCGCACGCTCGACAACGGCTTCTGCACCAGCGGTGTCGCGTACGTCGTGCTCGACCGCGAGCGTCCGGTCGCCGTACGCCGCAGTGAGCGCCGCGAAGCGTTCGGCTCGTCGCGCCGTACCGACGACGCACTCGCCGGCCGCGAGCGCGGCCTCGGCCAGGGCGAGGCCGAGGCCCGAGCTGGCGCCGGTGATGATCCAGGTCTTCGTCATGGCTTCGACGCTAGGGGTTCGAGTGCGCTCGAACGCAAGCCTGCGACGCCGGCTTCCTCTGTGTGCTCAGGTCGCCAGCCGGGCGTACCGGCCGTTGCTCTCGACAAGCGTCTCGTGCGTCCCGGACTCGATCACCCGGCCGTGGTCGATCACGACGAGCTGGTCGGCGTCGCGAACCGTGGACAACCGGTGCGCGATGGTGATCGTGGTCCGCCCCTCGGCGAGCCGGTCGAAGGCCTGCTGGACCGCCCGCTCGGTCTCGGTGTCGAGCGCGCTGGTGGCCTCGTCGAGGACCAGGACGCGCGGGTTGCGCAGCAGGGTCCGGGCGATCGCGATCCGCTGCTTCTCGCCGCCGGAGAAGCGGTGCCCGCGGGAGCCGACCATGGTGTCGTAGCCGTCCGGGAGTCCGACGATCAGGTCGTGGACCTGGGCGGCGCGGGCCGCGTCCTCGATCTCGGCGTCGGTGGCGTCGGGCCTGGCGTAGCGGAGGTTCTCGCGCACGGTGGTGTGCAGCAGGTAGGTCTCCTGGCTGACGACGCCGACCACACCGGCCAGGTCGGCCAGCCGCAGGTCGCGCAGGTCGATGCCGTCGATCGTGACGCGTCCGCTGGTCGGGTCGTAGAGCCGCGAGACCAGGGAGGCGAGGGTGCTCTTGCCGGAGCCGGTCTCGCCGACCAGCGCCAGCGTCGTACCGGCTGGGACGTCGAGACTGACGCCTGCGACCGCGGCCGTTTCGCTGCCGGGGTAGGCGAAGGTGACGTCCTCGAACCGGACGTGGCCGGTGATCCGGGCCGGGTCGATCTCGACCGGGTCGGCCGGGTCGTCGACGTCGACCGGGAGGTCGAGGTACTCGAAGATGCGCGCGAACAGGGCCAGCGAGCTGGTCAGCGAGATGCCGACGTTGAGCAGGCCCATCAGCGGCCGGAACAGCCCGGCCTGCAGGGTGGTGAAGGCGATCAGCGTTCCGATCGACAGCGTTCCGGCCGTCATCGGCAGGCCCGCGCTCAGGTAGATGATCGCCGGGATCGCCGCGAAGATGACGCTCATCGAGGCCATCCGCCACCGGCCGGCCAGCTCCGAGCGGAGCTCCAGGTCGATCAGGCGGGCCGACGAGGCGGTGAAGCGCTCTACCAGGGTCGCGGCGGTGCCCAGGTTCTTGCTGAGCTGGATGCCGCTGATCGACAGGCCTTCCTCGACGGTGACGTTGAGATCGGCCAGCTCGTGCTGCCGCTGGGCGGTGATCGTACGGCGCATCCGGGCGACCTTGCGGGTCAGGTAGATCGCCGGCGGCATCACGACGAGCGAGATCAGCGAGAGCTGCCAGGACAGCGCGAGCATCGCCACGGCGGTCGCGATCGCGGTGGTCAGGTTGGAGGCGATGGACGTCGCGGTCGACGTGACGACCGGCTCCATTCCGCCGATGTCGTTGGTGATCCGCGACTGGACCTCGCCGGTGCGGGTCCGGGTGAAGAACCCGATCGACTGGCGCTGCAGGTGCGCGAAGACGTCGGTGCGCAGCCGGTGCATGACCTGCTGGCCGACCGTCGTACTGATCCAGGTCTGGACGACGCCGAGCGCCGACGTCACGGCGGCGACGGCGACCATGCCGACGACCAGCCAGACCAGGAGCTTCAGGTCCTGCTGCGGGAGCGCGGTGTCGATGACCGCGCGGAGCAGGAACGGTGACGCCATCGCCACCACGGACGACGCGACGATGATCGCCGTGACGACGGCGAGGGACAGTTTGTGGGCGGTGAAGAGCCGTCCGATCCGGGCCAGCGAGACCTCACGGGCCTGGGCCTTCTCGGCGGCTGTGGCCGACTTGGGGCCGCCACGGCGGCCGCGCTGCTGAGTGTCGTGATCCAAGGGAAGTCCGATCTGTCAGTGGAGATGCTGAGGTTACCTCACTATGAGGTTACAACACGATCGGTTGGTAGGCTATTCCCATGGCCGACGACGACGAGGAGACCCTCCCCGAGACCTTCTGGGGAGTCGCTCATCAGCTCCGCCACCTGCGCAAGAAGACCCTGGCCCCCTGGGACATCGCCCCGTCCCAGGCCCGCGCCCTCAGCGTCCTGCTCCGCGAAGGCCCACTCCGCCTCAGCGAGCTCTCCGACCACCTCCGGATCGCGGCCCGCTCTACCACCGAGGTCGTCGACGCCCTCCAAACCCGAGGCCTGGCCGACCGCCACCCCGACCCCCAGGACCGCCGCGCGACCCTCGTCACCCCCACCCCCGAGGGCACCCGCATCGGCGAGGCCATCCGAGCCTCCCGCGACGCCGAAGCCGAGGCCTACTTCAGCATCCTCACCGAGGACGAACGCGCGGAGCTGACCGGTATCCTCCGCAAGCTCCGGAGCGCGGAGCACTAGTCCGCCGAGCGCCGGCCTGGGGCGCACTGGCCGAGCTCGCGCATCGCGGTGTGCGTCGCGGTGTGCGTTGCCTGTCCACGCGACAGCGCGCTCGCCCGGCGTACCGGACGAGCGCGCCGTTGCGTCTTCGGAATCTTCTACGAACGAACGCTGATGATCGTCTTGCCCTTCACCCGTTCGGTCGGGTTGAACGCCGCGACCGCGTCGTCGAGGGCCGCCACGTTGCCGATCAGCGTACGGAGACGGCCTTCCCGCACCCGCTGGGCGAGCTCGGTCAGCTGAGGCCGGTCGGCCTCGACGACGAAGTCGATGGCGAGGCCGTCGGCGGGGCGGGACTCGGCTGGGCCGGCGATGGTGACGAGCGTTCCGCCGGCGCGGACCAGGGCCGCGGAGCGTTTCTGGGTTTCGCCGCCGAAGATGTCGAAAACCAGGTCGACCTCGCCGATCTCCTCCAGCACGTCGTTCTCGAGGTCGACGAACTCGTGGGCGCCGAGGTCGAGGGCGGGCTTGCGGTCGGCGGCTCGGCCGGTGCCGATGACGTGGGCGCCGGCTTCGCGGGCGAGCTGGGTGACCATCGAGCCGACTCCGCCGGCCGCGCCGTGGACCAGCACGCTCTGGCCCACCTGGAGGCGGCCGTGGACGAAGAGGCCCTGCCAGGCGGTCAGGCCTGAGATCGGCAGCGCGGCACCGACCGTGAAGTCGATGTCGCCCGGGAGCGGCGCGAGGTTGCGGGCCTCCACGGCGACGTACTCCGCGAGGGTGCCGTCGCGGGTCCAGTCGGCGAGGCCGAACACGCGCTGGCCGACCGACAGGCCCCTGGTGCCGTAGCCGAGCGCGGTGACCACGCCGGCCAGTTCGTGGCCGGGGATCGACGGCGTCCGGTCACGACCGAGGCGGTCGGTCCAGGTCGAGCCCCAGTCCAGCTCCCCCGGCGTGAAGCCCGACGCGTGAACCTCGACCAGTACGTCGTTGCCCGCCGCTTCCGGCAGCGGGCGCTCGGCCAGCTTCATCCCAGCCGTTCCCGCGGCCTGATCCGCCACCACGATCGCCCTCATCAGGCACCTCTCTCCATCCAGTTCGGTTGCTCGACGCTAACCCCTGAGTGGCCCCGGACCTGGGTCCACTTGAGACCTGTGAACGGGGACCACTCACGCTCAGCGGAGAACGCGAACCAGCGCGTCGAGGGCGGCCGACCAGGCGCTCGGGGACGGCGCGGCGAATCCGACGGCCACGCCGTCACGCGCCGAGGTCGACCCGGGGTGCCGGAAGAAGTCGAGCGGCTCGACCATCAGCTGTTCGCGGGTGGCGCGACGCGCGAGCTCGGCGCCGGTCCGGCCGGGTTGCTCGACGACGACGTGCAGTCCCGCGGCCAGCCCGGTCACCTGCGCCGACGGCGCGTGCCGGCCGATCACGTCCACCAACTGCCGCAGCCGACGCCGGTACTCCGAACGCATCGCGCGAACGTGCCGGTCGTACGCCCCGGACTCGACGAAGTCGGTCATCGCCAACTGGTTGACGAACCCGGCGGTCTCCTCCGCCCAGCCCTTCTGCGCGACGACCGGCTCGACCAGCTGATCCGGTACGACGAGCCAGCCGAGGCGCAGCCCCGGCGCGAGCGACTTGCTCGCCGTACCCAGGTAGATCACCCGGTCGTGGTCGAGCCCCTGCAGCGCGCCCACCGGCGACCGGTCGTAGCGGAACTCGCCGTCGTAGTCGTCCTCGATGATCAGCGCACCCCGCCGCCGCGCCCAGTCCACGACCGCGGCCCGCCGGTCGGACTGCAGCGCCACCCCCAACGGGAACTGGTGCGACGGCGTGAGCAGAACCGCACCCGGGGTCGGCTCGTCGTCGAGCGCGGACAGCTGCGCGCCGTCGGCGTCGACCGGGAGCGGGACGGTGATGAGCCCGGCCTTCTCCAACGTCTCGCGCTGCGTCTGCAGCCCGAACTCCTCGACCGCCACCGTTCGCACACCCGCATCCACCAGCACCGCGGCCACCAGCCGCAGTCCCTCCGCGGCCCCGCTGCACACCACCACGTTGTCGGCCCGCGCCCGCAGCCCGCGCGCCCGCGCCAGGTACCGCGCGATCGCGTCCCGCAGCTCGCCGCGGCCATGCGGATCGGCGTACCCGAAGGCCTCGAACGGTGCCGTGGTCACCGTCCGTTTCACCGCCCGAACCCACTCCTCGCGCGGAAACGCCGACAGGTTCGGCCAGCCCGGCCGCAGATCGTGCACCAGGGGTTGCCGCGCAGCCGGCGGTCGCGGCATCCGCCGTACGGCGGGTTGCTCAGCCGACCGCCGCGCCACCTCCGTCCCGGACCCGTGCCGCCCGGTCAGCCACCCCTCGTTGATCAGCTCCGAGTAAGCCCGTACGACGGTGTTGCGCCCCAGCCCGAGATCGTCAGCCAGCACCCGACTCGACGGCAGCCGCGTCCCCGGCGCCAGCCGCCCCGACCGAATCGCCTCCCGGAACGCGTCCATCAGCCCCGCCCGCACGTTCGGCCCGATCTGCCCGACGTGCAGGTCCAACCCCGCCGCCCGAACCGACTGCTCGCTCATGCCCAACGACGATACGGAACCGGCCGGACGAACAGCCACTGGCGATCACCTTGTCGACGCTGACGGCGAACGTGTCCACGGGTGCGATGACCAGCAGGAGCGCGGCCGCCGCCGCACCGAAGACCGAGTAGCTCAACGGCGCTTCCCAGCCGAGGAACAGGCCCATCGACAGCCCGAACACCAGCAGCAATCCCGTCGCGGCCAGCGCCGACCAGCGCACGAGGACACCGGTCAGCAGCGTCAGCCCCAGCACCGACTCGGCAACGGTCGCGCCCACCGCCGCCGCGCCGTGCAGCCCGTCCGGTACGTACGGCGAGAGCGTGTGCGTGTAGGCGGTGTACGCGGCGAAGTCACCCCAGCCGACCGCTCCGGTGCCGATCGGACCCCACCAGCCGAACCGATCGGCGACCGCCGAGAGGAACCCGGCAGCCAGCGCGAGGCGCGTGAACACCGTCGCGGCCGACCACACCCACTCCCGCTGGACGACAGTCTTCAAGGACAGCGCTTTGGATGCTTGCGGCAACGACACGCTGCGAGGCTAGTCCGCGGCGGCCCGTGACGCTGGGTCCACTTGACGCCGCGAATCGGGGACCAGTCGCTTCGGCAGGCCGGCCACCACCAGGTGGTAGGACTCCGCCACGAGTTCCCGCACCAGCTTCGCGTCGACCGTGCCACCGGCTTCCAGCGTGATCCAGTGCTTCTTGTCCATGTGGTAGCCGGGCGTGATGTCGGCGTACTGCGCCCGCAGGGCCGCCGCTTGGTCCGGCTCGGCCTTCAGCACCACGACAGGCCGGCCGGGCAGGTCGGTCATCATCAGGAAGATCTTGCCGCCGACCTTGTAGAGGTCCCAGTCGGGGTCCGACCGGTGCTCCAGCTCGGCGCCGGGCAGGTCGTCCGTGCAGACGGCCGCGATCTTGCGCAACTCCAGCGCATCCATGCCGATCCACTCCTTCGGTCGTTTCTGACACCCGTTGGTGGTCGGTGCGGCGTGGACCTTACCGCGGTAAGAACCGGCGCACCCACGCCACTAACCTCCCGTCCCCTCGACCGAAGGTAGAAACGATGCGAAGCCTGTACGAGCAGTTCATGGAGCTGCACACCCGCGACGGCGGGTTCGTGATGCCGAACGCCTGGGACGGTCTGTCGGCGCTGATGCTCGCCGACGCCGGCTTCGAGGCGATCGCGACGTCGTCAGCAGCGCTCGCGGCGACGCTCGGCCGGCCCGACGGCCGCCACCAGGTCACCCGCGAGGAGCACCTCGACCACGCGCGGCTGCTCGCCCGCGTCACCGGGCTGCCGGTCAACGGCGACTTCGAGGACGGGTACGGCGCGACGCCCGGCGACGTCGCGGCGACGGTCGAGGCCGCCGTCGACGCCGGCCTCGCGGGCATCGGTATCGAGGACACCTCCGGCGACCCGGACCGCCCGATCCGCGAGTTCGACGACGCCGTCGCACGCGTACGCCGTGCGGTCGACGCCGCCGGGAAACGCATCGTCGTCACCGGCCGGACCGACAACTTCATCCAGGGCCGCCCTGACCTCGACGACACCATCCGGCGCCTGACCGCGTTCGCCGAGGCCGGCGCGGACGTGCTCTACGCGCCGTACCCGCCCGACCTCGCCGCCGTCGAGGCGATCGTCACCGCGGTCGCGCCGACGCCGGTGAACCTCCTCGTCTCCCCCGCCGACCAGGTGCTGACCGTCGCCGAGCTGCAGAAGGCCGGTGTCAAGCGGATCAGCCTCGGCCCGTGGCTCTACGGGCACGCGATGGGCGCGCTCGACCAGGCCACGCGGGACCTCGTCAAGGGCGACCTCGCCTCCGCGGCGACCGGCCTCGACTTCGGCCGGATCGCCGCACTGATTGCCCGCAGCAAGAACTCCTCCAGCCAGTAGAAAGCGAACACCATGGATCTCGACCGACTGATGAGCAAGCACCTGACCCGGTACTTCGACCCCACCCGGACGATCCCCGAGGAGACCCTCGAGCAGCTGCTGAAGTTCCTGCGCTCGACGCCGACCTCGACCAACGTCCAGCCGAACCACTTCTACGTGATCGGCACCCCTGAGGGTAAGCAGCAGCTCGCCGACAACCTCGGCGAGCGCTTCCAGGACAACGCCGAGAAGATCCTGAACTCCTCGCACAGCATCATCCTCACCACCCGCGCGGACCTGCCGGAGAGCCACATCGACGCCGTCTTCAGCAAGGAGCGGGCCGACGGCCGCTTCCCCGACCCCGCGAAGCAGGATCGGTGGGAGTCGATGACCCGCGACTTCCTCGATCTGCGCAACTATCACTACAAGGACATGAACCACTGGATGGAGAAGCAGACCTACATGGCGGTCGGGATGACGATGATGGCGGCGGCCGAGCTCGGCGTCGAGGCGATGCCGCTCGAGGGCTTCGACCCGGCGTCGGTCGACAAGGCGTTCAAGATCCGGGAGACCGGGCACGCCACCACCGTGCTGATGGCGCTCGGCTACCCCGACCCGGCCAAGCAGTACAGCAACCCGATCTCGCGCTTCGACACCGAGCAGCTCTTCACGTTCGTCTGAGCAACCGACAAAGGAGACACCTGATGAAAGCGATCGTGGTGGACGACCAGGCCGCTGGCCCGGCCGGGATGCGGCTGATCGAGCGGCCCGACCCGACCGCGGCGATCAACGACGTGATCGTCGAGATCCACGCCTCGGGCTGGATCTCGACCGAGCTGGAGTGGCCCTCGACCTGGGTCGACCGCACCGGGCGGGACCGTACGCCGTCCGTCCCCGGCCACGAACTGGCCGGCGTGGTCACGTCCCTCGGCTACGGGACCACTGGCCTGTCCGTCGGTCAGCGGGTCTTCGGCCTCGCCGACTGGCACCGCGACGGCACGCTGGCCGAGTACGTCGCGATCGAGGCCCGCAACCTCGCACCGCTGCCCGACGAGGTCGACTTCACGGTCGGCGCGAGCCTGCCGATCTCGGCCCTGACCGCCTGGCAGGGCCTGTTCCAGCACGGCCGCCTCCGGCCCGGCCAGCGCGTCCTCGCCCACGGCGCGGCCGGCGCCGTCGGCACGATGGTCACCCAGCTCGCCCGCGCCGCCGGCGCCCACGTCATCGGCACCGGCCGCACCGCCGACCGCGAGAAGGCGATCGAGTACGGCGCGCACGAGTTCGTCGACCTCGGGCACGACGTACTGGAGGACGCCGGCCAGGTCGACCTGGTCTTCGACGTGATCGGCGGCGACATCCAGAAGCGCTCGGTCGCGCTGATCAAGCCCGGCGGCACGCTGGTCTCCGTCGTCGGCTCGCTCGAAGCCGTCCCGACCGACGGCCGCGCCGTCGACTTCGTCGTCGAGGCCGACCGCGCCGAACTCGAGGAGATCGCCCGCCTGGTCCGCGACGGGCGCCTCCGCCCGAACATCGGCACCACGACGACGCTCACCGAGGCCGTCACCACCTTCACCTCCACCGAACGAGCGAAGGGCAAAACCGTCGTCCAGGTCCGCCCGTAGCTCTCTGCGCGCCGGTTCATCCCAGGTCGATCGCCAAGCAGTTCGCGACCTCCAGTGGAGCGGCCTCCGGCAGCAGCACCGTCAGTACGCCGTACGACTGCTCGAACCGCACCGGCCCGTGCCCGAGCAGCCGTACGCCGGTGACGGTCTCGTGGCCGACCAGGCTGCGGATCACCGCGCGCCCGTCGGACGGCCAGGCCAGCTGGAAGGCGTACAGGGTGTCGCCGCGGCGGGTGAAGCGGAAGTCGGCGCTGGTCCAGCTGACCCGGTCCTCGGTGAAGCCGCGGACGACGACGCTCGACGGTCCCTCGCCGGAGACGCGGAACGGGCGCGTCCCGTAGATCCCCTCGCCGCAGACCCGCGTCCAGGCGCCGACGTCGTCGAGGAGCTGGGTGCACTCGCTGTCGATCGTGCCGTCCGGTCGCTGCGGGACGTTCAGCAGCAGGTTGCCGTTCTTGGCCACGATGTCGACGAGCATCTCGACCACGTGACCGGCGGTCTTGTACGTGTCGCGGACGTTGTAGAACCAGTCCCCCACCGACGTGTCGGTCTGCCACGGCGCCGGGTGGATCGCCTGGGTCTGGCTGCGCTCGATGTCCATCACGCCGACTGCACTCACCTCGGGCCGGCGGTCCTTCTGCTGGTAGACGGCGCGGTTGGCGCCGTGCACCCGTGCGCTGGTGCTGTACAGGTCCGCGACGGCCTGCAGACCCGGCCGGTAGTCGGCCTCACCGAAGGGCAGCGGCCCGTCGGTGTACAGCAGGTCCGGCTGGAACTTGTCGATCATCTCGGTCACCGCGGCCAGCCAGTAGCGGTACCACTCCGGATCCGCGACGTACCAGGGGTCCGGTACGTCGACGTCCGGCACCAGGTGCCGGCTGTTGTCCAGGTACAGATCCTTGTACGCCGGGTCGCTGCCGTCGTACGGCACCCCGGCGTACGCACCCAGCCGGTCGGCACCCTTGTTGACCGCCGTCCAGCCGAGCGTGGCGCCGAGGTGCTCGGTGAGTCCGAACGGCAGCCCGCGCTCGTCGGCGGCGGCCTTCCAGAGCGCGACGATGTCCTTGCCGGGACCGACCCGCGCCGAGTTCCAGCGGTTGACGGCCGAGTCGTAGTTGAAGAAGTGGTCGTGGTGCACGGCCTGCGCCACGAAGTACCGGGCACCCGCCGCCACGAACCGGTCCATCAGCTCCGCCGGGTCGAACCGCTCCGCGCGCCACAACTGCACGAGGTCCTTGTAACCGAACTCCGACGGGTGCCCGTAGGTCCGCAGGTGGTACCGGTACTGGTCGGTGCCTTCGCGGTACATGTTGCGCGCGTACCAGTCGCCGTACCGGGGCACGGACTGCGCGCCCCAGTGCGACCAGATGCCGAACTTCGCGTCCCGGAACCAGTCGGGACACTCGAAACCGGACAGGGACTCGAAGCTGGCATCGAACGGCACGGACTACTCCTTCTGCGGGTGGGTGGAACTACTTGGCCGGGACCTTGTCGAACGCGGTCTGCTGGATCTCCAGGTAGCGCTTCAGCCCCAGGCCCTGCAGACCCTTCACGTAGCTGTCCCAGTCGCTGTCGATGTTCTTCGAGCCGGTGATGAACTGCAGGGCGTTCTGCTGCACGTAGTTCTCGATGTTGGTCTGCAGCGTCGCCACCTCACCGGCCAGCGACGGGTCGATCCACACCTTCCAGAACGGGTAGATCTGCGCCTTGTCCTCCTTGCCGGCGTACAGCTTGGTGGCCTCGAACAGGCGCCGCTCGTAGCCGGCCTGCGAGTACAGGTCGGTGCCGATCACCTCGGAGTTCCGGAAGACCTCGGTGTTGTTGTACTGCGCGATCGCGCCCCAGCCGGAGTTCAGCGGCTTGGACCCGACCTTGAGCGGGATCTGCCGGAAGGTCGGCTTCAGCGTCTTGTCGAGCGCGACGTCGCCGGCCTTGGCCTTCACCCAGGCCTTGCCCTCGGAGCCGAACTGCCCGTTGATCTGGCCCTCGTCGGTGAAGATGAAGTCGAGCATCTTGATCGCCTGGATCTGCTCCTCCGGGGTCGCCTTGCTGGTCAGCACGAAGGTGGCGCCGGGGACGCTCGGGAAGTTGTAGCCGGTGAAGTTCGCGCCGCTCGGGCCGGTCAGCGGCGGGACGGCGTCGTACTGCTTGTCGCGGCCGTCGGGCGAGCCGGTGGTGACGAAGATGCCCGGGTGCAGCACGGTCGCCGAACCGAGGATCACCGTGCCGGCGTGGTCGCCCTGGGCCTGCAGCGCGTCCGGGTTCTGGGTGAAGGCGCCGCGGTCGATCAGGCCGTCCTTGTAGAGCCCGTTCAGGTAGCGCAGACCCTCACGCCAGCCGTCCTTGTCGGCCTGCAGGTCGACCTTGCCGCCGTTGAGCACCAGGGTCGAGTTGTTGTTGCCGCTGGTCCCCTGCGGGTCGTAGATGAAGGCGTTCATGAAGTACGGGATCAGCACGTCCTTGACGTCGGCGCTGAGCGGGATCTCGTCGGCCTTGCCGTTGCCGTTCGGGTCCTGCGTCTTGAACGCCTCCAGGACCTTGCGCATGTCCTCGGTGGTCTTCGGCTGCTCCAGCCCGAGCTTCTTCAGCCAGGCCGAGTTCATCCACAGCTTGTCCTGGTAGGAGCAGTGGAAGCAGTCCACCCACTGCGGCATCCCGTAGATCTTGCCGTCCGGCGCGGTGGCCATCTCCTTGTAGCCCGGCGACTGCTCCAGCGCCTTCTTGATGTTCGGCGCGTACTGGTCGATCAGCTGGTTCAGCGGGACGACGACGCCCTGGTTGGACAGCTTCAGCAGGTCGGCCTGGGTGAACTGGTCGACCCACGGGATCAGCATGTACAGGTCGGGGTAGTCACCGCTGGCCAGCGAGATCTGCCGCTTCTCGCGCGCCGGGCCGCCGTCGAACGTGGTGGTCTGCCACTTGATGCTGATCCCGAACTTCGACTTGAGCAGCGCGGTGAAGTCGTTGGTGGCCAGGTTCACGTCGGCACTCTGCGGAGCGAAGACGTCCAGGGTGACCGGCGGGTTGCCGGTGATCGTGGGCAGCGGCTTGCCCTGCGCGTCGTCGGTCCCGCTGCCACCGGAGCAGGCCGCCAGGGCCAGCGCCAGCAGACTCAGGCCGGCCACAGCGGTCTGCCGCTTCTTCGTGAACGGTGCGAACATAAGGTCCTCACAGGGTCGAGGTGTTGCCGAGGATCAGCCCTTCACGGCGCCGATCAGGATTCCCTTGGTGAAGTAGCGGGCCACGAACGGGTAGATCAGCAGCACCGGCACGCTCGCCACCACGATCAGCGAGTACTTGAGCAGGTCGGCCAGTTCCTGGCGTTGCAGGGCCAGCGACGCGTCCACCGCGCCGCCGCCGGAGGTGTTCAGGATCAGGATGTTGCGCAGCACCAGCTGCAGCGGGTACAGATCCGGGTTCTTCAGGTAGATCAGCGCGTCGAAGTACGAGTTCCACTGCAGGATCGCGTACATCAGCGCGACCACCGCGATCATCGGCTTGGCCAGCGGGATCACCACCGACCACAGGAAGCGCAGGTCGCCACAGCCGTCCAGCTGCGCGGCTTCCACCAGCTCCTCGGGGATCGCGGTCCGGAAGTAGGTGCGCGCGACGATCACCTGCCAGACCCCGATCGCCTGCGGGACGATCAGCGCCCACCGGGTGTCCAGCAGCCCGGCCGACTGCACCACCAGGTACGTCGGGACGAGGCCGCCGGTGAACAGCATCGTGAACAGGACCAGGCTCATCACCACGTTGCGGCCGACCAGCGTGCGCCGCGACATCGGGTAGGCGATCGCGATCGTCAGCGTGACGCTGACGATCGTGCCGACCACCGTGTAGAACAACGAGTTCACGTACCCCTGGACGACCTGCGGGTTCTGGAACACCGCGTGGTAGCCGCGCAGCGAGAAGTCCACCGGCCAGAAGTGCACCCGGCCCGCGGACACCGCCTGCGGGCTGCTGAACGAGCTGGCCACGATGTAGAGCAGCGGCAGCAGCACGATCGCGAGGAACACGATCAGCAGCAGGTACACGCAGAACATGAAGAGCCGGTCGCTGCGCGGCTCCCGGATCCGGCGGGCCCTGGCGGCCCGGCGCTCGGTGCGCGTCGCGGTGCTCATGACCACAGTCCGTTCCCGGTGATCCGCTTGGCGACCGCGTTCACGATCAGCAGCAGGACCAGGTTGATCACCGAGTTGAACAACCCGACCGCCGTCGCCAGGCTGAAGTCCGCGTTCAGCAGACCGGTCTTGTACACGTAGGTGGCGATGATCTCGGACTGGCTCAGGTTCAGCGGGTTCTGGAACAGGAACGCCTTCTCGAACCCGATCGCCATGATGTTGCCGACGGCAAGCACCAGGATGATCACCGCGGTCGGCATGATGCCGGGCAGGTCCACGTGCAGGATCCGGCGCAGCCGGCCGGCGCCGTCGACCCGGGCCGCCTCGTGCAGCGCCGGGTCGATCCCGGCCAGCGCCGCGAGGTAGATCACCGCGGAGTACCCGGTGGTCTGCCAGACGTCGGACCAGACGTAGATGTGCCGGAAGTAGTCGGGGTTGCCGAGGAAGTCGATCGCCGGGACACCGAAGAAGCCCAGTCCCTCGTTCACCAGCCCGATCCGCGGCGACAGCACCAGGATGGTCATCGAGACCACGACCACGGTGGAGATGAAGTACGGCGCGTAGGTGACCAGCTGCACGGTCTTCTTGAACAACCCCGTCCGCAGCTCGTTCAGCGCCAGGGCCAGCACGATCGCCAGCGGGAAGCTGGCCGCGACGGTGTAGACCGACAGCACGAAGGTGTTCTTCACCAGGGTCCAGAACACCGGGTTGTGGAAGAACGTGTCGAAGTTCTGCCAGCCGACCCACGGGCTGGCCCAGATGCCCTTGATCACGTTGTAGTTCTTGAACGCCAGCACCGAGTTCGACATCGGGATGTACTTGAAGACGACGAACCAGAGGATCGGCACGACCATCAGCAGGTACAGAGTCCAGTGCCGCCCGAGGCTCCGCCGGAAGCCCTTCAGCCCCGGGCGTTCGCGCCGCCGGCGTCGCTTCGGCGGGTTCGGGAGCTCGCCGGCCGGTGGCCGCACGGTGGCCAGCGTCGCCATCAGGCCTCCCCGCCCGCGGCACTCACCCGTACGCCGGTGCCGGCGCTGAGCCGCACCCGGAGGCGCTCGTCGCCGTACCTGACGACGCGCTCATGGTCGCGATCCGCGGTGAGCACGGCCTCGACGCCGTGCGGCGTCCAGGCGATGTCGACCGTCACCGCTCCGCGCGCTCTCAGCCCGGTCACCCGCCCACTCGGCCACTCCGCCGGCAGCGCGGGCAGCAGCTCGATCTCGCCGGTGTGGCTCTGCAGCAGCATCTCGGCGATGCCCGCGGTGGTTCCGAAGTTCCCGTCGATCTGGAACGGCGGGTGCGCGCAGAACAAGTTCGGGTACACGCCGGCGCCGCTGCCCGGCCGGCCGGTCGCGCTGTCGTCGGCCGGCCGGAGATAGGTCCGCACCAGCCGGTACGCCGCCACCCCGTCGCGCAGCCGGGCCCGCAGGCAGATCTTCCACGCCAGCGACCACCCGGTCGCCTCGTCGCCGCGCAGGTCGAGCGATCGCGCCGCCGCGGCGGCGAGCTCCGGCGTACCGTCCGGTGTGATCGCGTCGCCGGGATGCACACCGATCAGGTGCGACATGTGGCGGTGGTGCGGGTCCTCCTCGGCGAAGTCCGTCGCCCACTCCTGCAGCTGTCCGCGGCCGCCGATCGGTGGTTCGGGCAACCGCTTGCGGGCGGTCGACAACTCCACGACCAGCGGGTCGACGACGTCCAGCAGCTCCGCGGCCTGCTCGACCAGCAGGAACAGGTCGGCGATCAGCGTGAGGTCCATCGTCGACGACACGGTGACCGAGGCCGGCTGCCCGTCGGCCGCGAGGTAGTCGTTCTCGGGCGACGTCGACGGCGCCGTACCGAGACTGCCGTCCGGCAGCTCGACCAGCCAGTCGAAGCAGAACTCGGCCGCGCCGCGCAGCACCCGCCACGCGTCGCCGAGGAACTGCAGGTCGCCGGTGTACTCGTAGTGGTCCCACAGATGGCGAGCCAGCCACGCGCCGGCCATCGGCCAGTTCGACCAGCGGGGATCACCTTCGACCGGGAAGCTCCAGCACCACGCGTCGGCGTTGTGGTGCGCGGTCCAGCCGCCGCACCCGTAGCGCTCGCGGGCGGTCTCGCGGCCGGCCTGTGCCAGGTCACCGACGTACCGGAGCAACGGTTCGTGGCACTCCGACAGGTTGGTGGTCTCGGCGGGCCAGTAGTTCATCTCGGTGTTGATGTTCACCGTGAAGTTCGAGCTCCACGGCGGCCGGAGCACCTCGTTCCAAATGCCCTGCAGGTTGGTGGGGAGCCCGCCCGGCCGGGAGCTCGCGATCATCAGGTAGCGCCCGTAGTTGAAGACCAGCGCGGCCAGCGCGGGGTCGTCGCGGTCGGCCGCCTGCTCGATCCGCAGATCCGTCGGCAGGTCCGACCGCCCGGCGAGTTCCAGCGACGAACGGCGGAACAGCGCGCGATGGTCTCGCTGATGGTCGGCGAGCAGGTCGCCGTACTCGCGGTCCAACGCCGTGCCGACTCGCTCGTCGGCGGCGGACCAGCACTCGTGTCCCGTCCTCGACGGCGTCGCGAACGGACCGTCGTACCCGGTCGCGGTGGACAGCACGACCACGACCTCGGTCGCCCGCTCGACCGCGAGCTCGGTCTCGCTCGCGCGGACCTCGCCGTCGGTCCTGACCCGGAGCGCGATCGCGCCCTCCATCCCGCGGTCGGCGCCGTCGGAGTACCGGACAGGTTCCGGTACGTCGCGATGCGGCGGCGCGACGTCGGCGGGGGCCTGGACGAACAGGCCGAGCCCGTCGCTCACGGCGTACGGGGTCGACCGCAGTTGCGACGTGAGCCGGCAGACCACGTCCAGCACCGGCTCCGACGCGGTCAGCCGCTGAACCAGTACGCCGTCCGGCGCACTGACGAACACCTCCTGACGGACCTGCACTCCCCCGAACTCGTACTGCGTCGTCGCGATCGCGCCGTCCAGGTCCAGCTCGCGCCGGTAGTTCTCGGCTCCTGGCGTCCGGCCGTCGATCTGCGTGGTGAGCAGGAGATCGCCCAGCGGCAGGTAGGCCTGGCAGTAGCCGGAGTGGAAACCACCGGCCAGCGTGTGCGCCCGCCGTACGTCGCCTTCGGCCAGCGCATCGCGAACCGCCTGTACGGCGTCGGCGCCGGTGGCACCGAGCGGGCTCGACAGCAGGCGCGCGGTTTCGGGACCGCCCGACCACAGGGACTCGTCGTTCAGCCCAATCCGGTCGCTGCCGACCCCTCCGAAGCACATCGCGCCGATCCGCCCGTTGCCGAGCGGCAACGCCTCCAACCAGGTGCCGGCGGGCCGGTCGTAGACCAGCCGTCGCCAGCCGGAGGGATCGGGACTCTTCAGGTTGCCCATAGCGGAGGCCTTCCGAGAAGTTGGACATTAATCCCATGAATTCCGGGGATCGTAGCGCTCCCACCGCGGCTGGTCCATACTTGATCGACATCCAGGCGGGACAAAGATGCCATCAATTCGCAACCGTGAGGGGACCCCATGCCACGCATCAGTTCGGTGGAGGTGATCGACGTGCGCTTCCCGACGTCGCAGACCCGGGACGGTTCGGACGCGATGAACAAGGACGGCGACTACTCGGCGGCGTACGTCGTCCTGCACACCGACGACCCCGCGCTGACCGGGTACGGCTTCACCTTCACGATCGGGCGCGGCAACGACCTGTGCGCCACGGCGGCGGCGCAGCGCGGTGAGCCGCTGGTCGGCCGGGACGTCGACGTGCTGTGCTCGGACCTGGGCGCGATCTACCGGGAACTGCAGTCGGACACCCAGCTGCGCTGGCTCGGCCCGGACAAGGGGGTCGTCCACCTCGCGCTGGCCGCGGTGATGAACGCGGTCTGGGACCTGGCCGCGCGGCGGGCCGGCGTACCGCTGTGGCGGTTGCTGGCCGAGATGTCACCCGAAGAACTCGTCGCGGCCGCCGATCTGCGGTACCTCAGCGACGTGCTGACCTCGGAGCAGGCTGTCGAACTGCTGACTGCCGCGGAGCCGGGACGCAAGGAACGCATCCGGCAGATCGAGGCGTCGGGCTACCCGTGCTACACCACGTCGGCCGGGTGGCTCGGCTACTCCGACGCCAAGCTGCGCCGGCTGTGCGAGGAAGCCGTTGCCAGCGGCTACAAACACGTCAAGCTCAAGGTGGGCGCCGATCTCGCCGACGACGTACGGCGCTGCGGGATCGCCCGGGAGGTGCTCGGTCCGGACGCGCACCTGATGATCGACGCGAACCAGGTCTGGGACGTCCCGGAGGCGATCGAGTGGGTCACCGCGCTGGCCCACTTCGAGCCGCTGTGGATCGAGGAACCGACCAGCCCCGACGACGTGCTCGGCCACGCCGCGATCCGGAAGGCGGTCGCGCCGATCGGCGTCGCCACCGGCGAGCACGGGATGAACCGGGTGCTGTTCAAGCAGATGTTCCAGGCCGGCGCCATCGACTACTGCCAGCTCGACGCCGCCCGGCTCGGCAGCGTGAACGAGGTCCTCGCGGTCTACCTGCTCGCGGCATCGTTCGGCGTACCGGTCTGTCCGCACGCCGGTGGGGTCGGGCTGTGCGAACTCGTGCAGCACCTCGCGGTCTTCGACTTCGTGGCCGTCTCCGGCAGCCTCGAGGGCCGGGTCACCGAGTACGTCGACCACCTGCACGAGCACTTCGTCGACCCCTGCGTGGTGCGCAGCGGTGCGTACGTGCTGCCCAGCGCCCCCGGTTACAGTGCCGAGATGCACAGGCAGTCACTCGAGACCTATCGGTTCCCGGACGGCGGCTACTGGTCGTCCCTCGCGGACCAGGATCCACGCCCATGACGCCGGCCAAGGTCGGTGAGCAGCCGCGCACCTCCGGCGTCTCGCAGAGCGAGGTGGTGGTGCAGGGCGTCCGGCAGATGATCATCGACGGCCGGCTGCGGCCCGGCGACCGGCTCCCGGTCGAGAAGGACCTCGCGGCCGCGCTCGGGGTGTCCCGGAACCCTTTGCGGGAAGGGGTCCGGGCGCTGTCGATGATGGGCGTGCTGGAGACCCGGCAGGGCGACGGGACCTACGTCACCACCCTCGACCCGTCGATGCTGCTGGCCCCGATGGGGTTCGTGGTCGACCTGCAGGACGGCAGCGGGACCCACCACCTGCACGCCGTACGGCGGATCCTGGAGACCGAGGCGGCGGCGTCGGCGGCCCGGCTGATCGGCCCGGACGAGCTGGCCGCGGCGGCCGAGCTGCTGGAGCACAACGCGAACGAGCTGACGCTGGCCGAGCCGAACCACGAGACGGTGATCGAGAACGACATCGCCTTCCACCGGATCATCGCGCAGGCCGGTGGCAACCCCGTCCTGGCCGCGCTGATCGACGCCCTCGGCGGGCGCACGATGCGCGACCGGCTGCGGCGATCGATCACGCAGCCCGGCGCGGACGACACCGCGCACCGCGAGCACCTGTCGATCCTGTCCGCGCTCACCACCCGCGACCCGGACCGCGCCCGCGCGCGGATGGCCACCCACCTGTTCACCGTCGAGGACAGCCTCCTCGGACCACCGACCACGGAGTGACATGACGACCCTGCACTGGACCACGCCCGAGCTGACCTTGACGTTCACCCTCGACGACGGCCCGGTGCGGGTGGCGGCCAGTGCCTCGGAACCGCACCAGGCGCTGGTCGAGGTCTCGGCCGTCGGGTACGGCAACGAGCTCAGCACCGCCCGGCACGTCGACACGGTGCTCGGCCAACGACTGCGGTACGTCGACCACGAGGATACCGGTACGACGTTGCGGATCGTGCAGGAGGACGCCGAGTCCGGTCTGCGGGTCGTGAGTGTGTTCGCGGCAGGTGCCGGTGTCCGGGCGTGGTCGGAGGTCTCGTGCAGCAGGGACCTCGAGCTCACCTTCGTGTCGTCGCTGGTGATCGGCCTGGAGTCGGCCGACGTCGAGCTGTACTCCGCGGCGACGAGCTGGATGGCGGAGAGCCGGTGGTCGGTTGATCGGCTCCGCGCGGGTGCGCTCGCCGGCATCGCCAGCGAAGGTCATCGTCATGTTGCTCGCAGCCGCCACGCGGTGACCAGCGTCGACTCGTGGTCCAGCGGCGAGCGGCTGCCGGTCGGCGTACTGGTCGATCGTGCCGCGTCGTCGGCGCTCGGCTGGCAGATCGAGCACAACGGGCCGTGGCACTACGAGATCGGCGAGAGCCGTGCGGGTGGCTACCTGCTGCTCAGCGGGCCGACGGATCAGGAGCACCAGTGGAGCGTCACGCTCACCGCCGACACCTCCTTCGTCAGCGTGCCCGTGTCGCTGGTCGCCGGGCAGGACCGGGACAGCACGTTCGCGGCGCTCACCCGGCAACGCCGCGCCATCCGTCGGCGGCGCCCGATCGACGACCCGATGCCGGTCATCTACAACGACTACATGAACACCCTGCTGGGTGATCCGACCACCGAGAAGCTGCTGCCGCTGATCGACGCGGTGGCGAGTGTCGGTGCGGACTACTTCTGCATCGACGCCGGCTGGTACGCCGAGGGCGACTGGTGGAACACCGTCGGCGCCTGGCAGCCGTCGACGACCCGCTTCCCGAAGGGCCTCGGCGAGGTGATCGAACGGATCCACTCGCACGGGATGACCCCCGGCCTCTGGCTCGAACCCGAGGTGATCGGCACCCGCTCCCCGATCGCCCGCGAGCTGCCCGACGACGCGTTCCTGACCCGGCACGGCAGGCGGGTCACGCAGTCCGGCCGCTACCTGCTCGATCTGCGCAGCCCCGCCGCCCGGCGGCACCTGGACGCCACGGTCGACCGGCTGATCAGCGACTTCGGTGTCGGCTTCTTCAAGTTCGACAACAACACGACCACCGGCCCGGGCACCGACAAGGGCGGCACCTCGCTCGGTCACGGCCTGCTGGAGCACAACCGCGCGCTGCTCGACTGGCTGGACGGCGTACAGGCTCGTCATCCCGGGCTGCTGATCGAGAACTGCGCCTCCGGCGCGATGCGGATGGACTACGCGATGCTGTCCCGGCTGCACCTGCAGTCGACGTCGGACCAGGAAAACCCGTTGCTCTACGCACCGATCACCGCGGCCGCCCCGGCCGCCGTACTCCCCGAACAGGCCGGCCACTGGGCCTACCCGATCAGCGGCAGCACCCCCGAGGAGTTCGTCCTCGCCCTCGTCAACGGCATCCCCGGCAGGCTCTACCTCTCCGGTCACCTGAACCGGATGACCCCCATCGAGCTCGACCTGATCCGCTCCGCGCTCGCCGCCCACCGCACCCTGCTCGCGGACCTGGACACCCTCGTCCCCAGCTGGCCGCTCGGCCTCCCCACCTGGGACGCCGAGTGGATCGCCCTCGCCCTCACCAGCCCGACCGTCGCGTACCTGACCCTCTGGCACCGCTCCCCCGGCCCGTCGACGGTGACGCTACCGATCGCCCACTCCGACGTCGCCGCCCACTTCCCCACCGACCCCGGCGACTGGACCTTCACCAGCTCCGGCGACTCCCTCACCGTCACCACCAGCACCCCGGAACCCTCGGCCCGAGTCTTCCGGCTGACGCCCTGACCTCAGCGAGGCGGCCGGAGGACCGCGAAGGGGTCGGTGACGGTCAGCTCGCGCGCGACGAATCTGTAGACGGTCGCAGGCCGGCCGCCGCTCTGGCCGGGTGAGGCCCGGCGTTCGGTCGGGTCGATGACGTGGCGCCGGGTCAGGACCCGGGTCAGGTTGGTGGCGCCGAGCTCGTAGCCCAGGGCGGCCCCGAACAGGTCGCGTAGTTCGGCGATCGTGAACTCCAAGGGGGCCAGCGCGAAGCCGATGTTGGTGTAGGACAGCTTGGCGCGCAGCCGGCCGACCGCGGCCTCGATGAAGTAGTGGTGGTCGAACGCGGTCCGCGGCAGGTCGTCGACCGGGTGCCAGACCGTGTCGGACGGAAGCACCGGCTGCACGTCGGACGGGACCAGGCCGAGGTAGGCCGTCGCCAGGACCCGGGCCCGCGGATCGCGGTCGATCGCGCTGTGGGTGGCCAGTTGTTCGAGGTGTGCGACGTCGCGGATGTCGACCTTGGTCGCCAGGTGCGCGGTGATCGCGTCCCGCAGCCGCTGGGTGGCCTCGACCCCACCGCCGGGCAGCGCCCAGCGGCCGGCGTACGGGTTCAGGGCGCGCTTCCACAGCAGGACGCACAACCGGCTGTCCCGGACCGACAGGACCACCGACAGCACCTCGTGCGGGTAGCTGGGGATGTTGACCGGATCACCTTTCTTGGCTGCGGGCACGCCGCCGATGGTAGCGTGCAGCTAGTTATCGCCTCTCAGGCGAAAACATGATCGAGATCGGAGTACGCCGTGCAGCCAACGATCGAGACGGTCCGGACCGCGGTGACGGCCGCCCTGGCCGAGGACCAGGCGGTGGACGACGTCACGACGCGGTGGAGTGTCCCGGCCGAGCTCCAGGTCGAGGCCACGGTGGTCGCCAAGCAGGCCGGTCGCGTGGCCGGCCTGCCGCTGCTGGAGGGCGTGTTCGCCGCGATCGACCCGACCGTCACCGTGCGGCCGGCGGTCGCGGACGGCGACCTGGTCCGGCCGGGACAACAGCTCGCGTCGATCAGCGGCGCGGCCCGCTCGATCATCACCGGCGAACGGGTGGCGCTGAACTTCGTCCAGCGGATGTCCGGCATCGCGACCCTCACGGCCGCCTTCGTCGCCGCGATCGGGGCGCGCCCGGTCCGGCTGCTCGACACCCGCAAGACGGCACCCGGCCTGCGGGCCCTGGACAAGTACGCCGTCGCCTGCGGCGGCGATACGAACCACCGGCTCGACCTGGCCGCCATGGTCCTGCTCAAGGAGAACCATCTCGCCGCGGCCGGCGGCATCCTCCCCGCCGTACGCCGGGTTCGCGACGGCATGGCCGCGGAAGGCCGGACGCCGGCCATCGAGGTCGAAGTCACCACCGCGGCGGAAGCCCAGGAGGCGCTCGACTGCCAGGTCGAGTGGATCCTGCTGGACAACATGCCGGCCGCGGAGATGGCCCGGATCGTCGAGCGGCGCAACCACTCCGGGTCCGCCGCACGGCTCGAGGCCTCCGGCACCGTCACGCTCGACACCGTCGCGGACGTCGCCGCCACCGGTGTCGACGCCGTCTCGGTCGGCGCGCTGACCCACTCCCCCACGGCACTCGACATCAGCCTGCTGGTCGCCCGCGACCACGGCGCCAACTGAGGAAGAAGGAACCGTTGTGACCATCGGTCAGACGACTTGGCAGGACGAGGTCCGCCACCTCGCCGCGGAGCGCGACGCGGTGATTCTCGCCCACAACTACCAGGAGCCGGCGATCCAGGACGTCGCGGACCACGTCGGCGACTCCCTCGCCCTGTCGCGGATCGCCGCCGAGACGGACGCCTCCACCATCGTGTTCTGCGGTGTGCACTTCATGGCCGAGACCGCCAAGCTGCTCAGCCCGGACAAGACCGTGCTCATCCCCACCGCCCAGGCGGGCTGCTCACTGGCCGACACCATCGACGCCGACCAGCTCCGGGCCTGGAAGGCCGAGCACCCCGACGCCGCGGTCGTCGCCTATGTCAACACCACCGCGGCGGTGAAGGCCGAGGCCGACGTGTGCTGCACGTCGTCCAACGCGGTCGAGGTGGTGAACTCCATCCCGGCGGACCAGCCGATCCTGTTCCTCCCCGACCAGTTCCTCGGCGCCCACGTCCGCCGGCAGACCGGCAGGGACAACATCGAGGTGTGGATGGGCGAGTGCCACGTGCACGCCGGCATCAGCGCGGCCGACCTGCGCGCGCAGGTGGCGGCCGATCCCGAGGCCGAAGTCCTGGTCCACCCCGAGTGCGGCTGCGCGTCGTCCGCGATCTGGCTGGCCGGGGTGGGTGACCTGCCGGCCGAGCGGACCCACATCCTGTCCACCGCCGGCATGCTGGACACGGCCCGCGACCTGACCGCGAAGACGGCCCTGATCGCGACCGAGATCGGCATGCTGCACCAGCTGCGCAAGGTCAACCAGCAGACGAACTTCGTGCCGGTGAACCCCAAGGCCTCGTGCCGCTTCATGAAGATGATCACCCCGGAGCTGCTGGTGCGGTGCCTGCGCGAAGGCCGCGACGAGATCCAGCTGCCGCCCGAGGTCGTCGAGCGGGCCCGCCGCTCGGTCGAGCGGATGGTTGCCATCGGCAAGCCTGCGGGTGCTCGATGACGCGCACCGTCGACGTGGTCGTGATCGGCTCCGGCGTGGCGGGCCTGTCGGTGGCGCTCGGTCTCGCCGCGACGCGCGACGTCCTGGTGCTGAGCGCGGGCGACGGCAGTACGCCGTGGGCGCAGGGCGGCGTCTCGGCGGCGTACGGCGAGGACGATCCGCTCGACCACGCGCGCGACACCGACATCGCCGGCGCCGGATTCTGCGATCCCCGCACCGTCCGGGCGCTGGTCGAGGAGGGGCCGCAGCGGCTGGCCGAGCTGATCGCCCACGGGGCGCGGTTCGACCGCAACGCCGACGGATCGCTGTCGAGAACGCTGGAGGGCGGCCACAGCCGGCCCCGGATCGTGCACGCCGGCGGCGACGCGACCGGAGCGGAGGTGCATCGCGCGCTCCTGGCCGCCGTACGGCGAACCGGTGTCGAGACGATGACCGGCCGGACCGTCGGCCTGCTCCGGTCGGACTCCGGAAGCGTCGTCGGCGTGCTCGCCGAAACGGGCGGCCGGCTCACCCGGATCGGCGCGCGCGCCGTCGTCCTGGCGACCGGCGGGATCGGCAACGCCTACCTGGCGAGCACCAACCCGTCATCGGTGCGCGGTGACGGCATCGCCCTGGCCTTGCGCGCCGGCGCATCGCTGGTGGACATGGAGTTCGTCCAGTTCCACCCCACGGCGCTGCACACCGGTGAGACGAGCGGGCAGCTGCCGCTGGTCACCGAGGCCGTCCGCGGCGAAGGTGCCGTGCTGCGCGACGCCCAGGGCCGCCGGATCATGGACGGACTGCACCCGCGCGCCGATCTGGCGCCGCGGGACGTCGTCGCACGGGCCATCGAGGCGACCATGCGCCGGGACGGGTCCGACCACGTCTGGCTGGACGCCACGCGGGTCGCGCCCGACCTGCTTCGGCGGCGGTTCCCGACCGTGCTGGCTTCCTGTGCCCGCATCGGCGTCGACCTGGTCTCCGAGCCGATCCCGGTCGCGCCGGCCGAGCACTTCCTGTGCGGCGGCGTACGGACCGACCGCGACGGCGCCACCGACGTACCAGGCCTGTACGCCGTCGGCGAGGTCGCCGCGACCGGTGTGCACGGCGCCAACCGGCTCGCGTCGAACAGCCTGCTGGAGGGACTGGTCTTCGGCCGGCGCGTCGCCACGGCGTTGACCCTCGACCTTCCGCCCGCGGACCACGGCCGCTCGCACGAGATCACGCTGGGCGAGGACCGCGAACCGGAACGGATCCGCACGATCCTGAGCCGGTACGCCGGCCTCCGCCGCGACGCCGCCGGCCTGCACGCCGCCGCCGACGAGCTCGCCACCGCGGGCACCGGACCGCTCGCGACGGTCGCGCGGTCGGTCGTCGTCGCCGCGACCACCCGCCAGGACAGCCGCGGTTGCCACTGGCGCTCCGACCATCCCCACCCCGACGACCGCTGGGACGGCCACGTCGTCGTACGCCTCGACGAGGAAGGCCGGCCGACGACCCGCGAGCTTCAGCCCTCGTAGTGTCGGCGCCGGTCGCTACGGTTCGTCCGTGGCTGCCACCGAGGTTCCCCGGATCCAGATCGCGACCGCCGTCCTCGTGCGCGACGGCCTGCTCCTGCTCGCCCACCGCCACCCCCGGCGTCACGCGTACGCCGACCGCTGGAGCTTCGTCGGCGGCCACGTGGACCCCGGCGAGTCACCCCGGCAGGCGGTCGCCCGCGAATGCCTGGAGGAGATCGGCGTCCACATCCACGACCCCGCGCCCTTCCCGATGACGGTCGACAACCCCGCCCTCCAGATGCACGCGTTCGTCGTCACCCTCTGGACCGGCGAACCGGCCAATGCCGCCCCCGAAGAGCACGACGACCTGCGCTGGTTCCACCCGAGCGTGCTCGCCACCCTGCAGATGGCCCACCCGGAAACCGTCCCGGCCGTCCTGGACGCCGTCCAGCAGGGTCGTACGACCTAGCGAAGGAGCATCCCCAGCCAGGCCTGCGCCACCGCGACGAACTCGTCGACAGCGAGCGCCGTGACCAGCACCATCCCGACGCTCAGCGTCAGCACTCCGGCGAGGCCCTGCCAGCGGCTGGTCGGCTGCGGCCCGGCGATGGCGGCGACTCGCTCGACGACCTTCGAGCCGTTCAACCCGAGCGCCGGGCTGCGACCCGAAGCGACCAGCGAAGCCTTCGCCACCGCGCGGGCAACGAGCTCGCGGTTGCCGATCTCGTCGGCGGCATCCTCGTCCGCGGCACGCTCGACCAGGAACACGACGAGCGTGGCGAGCTTGCCCAGCAGCGGATTCACCGCGGCCGCGTACGCCGCGACAGCCACCAGCCGGTGGTGCCGCCGGTCGAGATGCGAGTGCTCGTGCGCCAGCAACGCCCGCCGCTCGGCACCGTCGAACAGTTGCAGCATCCCGGACGTCACCAGCACATGCCCCGGACGCCCCGGAACCGCCACAGCGAACGGCTCCGGCAGATCAGCAACCGCCAGACCAGCCCGCGGTACGCCGATCGCACGCAGCTCCCGCACCACCCGGTGCCGACGAACGACCTCCCGCACGAACCGGATCGCCCCACCCAGCAGGATCAGAGCGGCAATCGACGCCAGCCAGTCCGGCACCGGCTCGGGCAGGCCGAGCTCGGGCCGTTCGTCGAAGGCCGAAAGCGGCGGCAGGTCGTCGAAGAGCGTCAACGACAGCAGCGTCAAGCAGCAAGTGGAGGTCAGTGCCGCAACCACAGCACCGAGGGTCGCCAGTCGCGCCGCGGCGGTCGGCCGCAGCATCATGGCCATCCTCCGCGCGGCCGGCGGGACCAGCACACCCAGGACCAGCGGCAGGTAGACCCAGACCCTCACGACTCCTCCTTCGGCCGGTTCGCCAACCACTGCCGCAGGATCTGCGCCTCGTCGTCGTCCAGTACGGCGGCGAACTCACGCAGGACCTGTTCGCGGTCACCGACTCCGCTCAGCGTCGTCCGCAGCTGCGCGGCCACCGACGCGGCCTCGTCCTTCGTCGGCCAGTACACGTGCGCCCGCCCCCGCTCGGCGCGTTCGACGACGCCCTTGGCCGCGAGCCGGGTCAGGATGGTCTGGACGGTGTTGTAGGCGAGCCCGTCGCCCACCTGCGCCTGCACCTCGGACGCCGACAGCGGCGTACGGGACGCCCACAGCGCCGCCATCACCTGGGCCTCCAGCTCACCGGCGCCCCGGCGGCTGCCCTTTTCAGTCACGACGAAGCCCACCTCTCGGCCCGGCGCCAGGCCCTGGAGCCTGGCGCCGGACAGCTGCGAGTCGTCAGCCGTCGTTCTCTGCTGACGGGATCACGGAACCCGGTACGTCAGCCGGCGCGAAGATCCGGCTCTCACCCGGGTACGGCGTGGACCAGTCGTGCGCCTCGTACCAGTCGAAGTGGTTCAGCTGGGCAGGGTTGGCGAAGTCGGCCCGGGCGTCCGGACCGGTCAGCTTCTGCTGCGTCTTCCAGCTGTCCCACTGCGCCGCGACCGCCTGCTGAGCCGCCGGTACGACGGCCTGCGGCGCGGGAGCGGCGTTCGGGTTCTGCGCCGCCGGGGTGTCGGCACCGCACGACGGCGGCGTCGGCAGGCCCGCGGTCAGCGAGGTCCGGTTCGGCACCGCGTTGTACGGCGTGAAGTTCGGCGCCGTGGTGAACGCGCCGGTCATCGGCGTCGCCGCGGTGTCCTTCTGGTTCATCGGCTTGATCCCGAGGATCTGCTCGATGGTCCGGATCATCGTGATCTGCGTGTAGTACCGGCTGTCCACCACGCCCCGCCGGGCGTACGGGCTGATGATCTGGATCGGCGCCCGGTGCCCGTCGACGTGGTCCAGCCCGGCCTGGGAGTCGTCCTCGACGACGAAGATCGCGGAGTCCTTCCAGTACTTGCTGTGGGTGATCTGGTCGACCATCTTGCCGACCGCCAGGTCGTTGTCGGCGACCTGCGCGGCGCCGTTCGGCGGGCCACCGGTGTGGTCGCTGGACAGCCAGAACATGTTCAGGTTGGCCGGCCCGTACTTCGCGAAGTCCCGCTTCCAGATCTCGTAGCGGTACAGGTCCGGCACCGCGGTGTCGAACTTCGGGAAGGTGTGCACCGACACGTTGTTCAGCGACGGGATCGGCGACGACGACACCAGCGGGTACGCCGTGCTCTGCCCGGTCGCAGCCATCGCCAACGTGTCGCAGTACAGGTTCTGCCAGGTCGCCCCGGCGGGCTTGGTCAGGAACTGGTGGAACTCGCCGAAGTCGCGCACCGACTTGCCGGCCGCCTGCGCGCCGGTCCAGATGAAACCGGTCTGCTGGTGACCCAGCGCGTCGTCCTCGGTGTCGTAGCTGCGCAGGTACTCCCCCGCCGACGACTCGGTGTACTCCGGGTTGTCGGCCTGCATCAGCCAGTTGTGCCCCTCGGCGGAGTTGGTGCCGATGTCGTAGGTGTTGTCGTACAGCCCGAACTGGCGGGTCAGCTCGTGCTGGTTCGGCGTCACGTTCTCGCCGTACTGCGCGAGTGCCGGGTCACCGTTGCCCTCGGCAATGTCACCGAAGAGCTGGTCGTAGGTGCGGTTCTCCTTGACGATCAGGAACACGTGCTTGATCGTCGACGGGTCGCCGAGCTTGACCGGCACCGGGACCGGCTTCGGCTTCGGCTTGCCCTTCTTCGCGGCCTGGGCGGCGTTCGGGGTCCAGCCGTTCTGCTGGAACACCTTCTCGGTGCCGGCCTTGATCGCGTGGTCGTCCGGCAGCCGGAACCTGGTCAGGCTGGACGTCGTGTCGTGCGTCCCGTGGCCGGCCGCGGTGGTCTCCCGCCGGGCGTCGACGCCGCGGGTGTTGGAGACGATCACGTCCTTGCCGACGGTGGTGATCTCGGCCGGGAAGTAGTCGGTCGGGATCAGGCCGACGTAGCTCACCGGCTCGAGCGCGTTGCGGTACTTGTAGACCGCGACGGCGTTCGCGCGGCCGAGCGTGACGAGCAGGTGCCCGTCGTCGGTCAGCGTGACACCGTTCGGCTCGTAGCCGACCGACGCCTCGGTCCACGGCTGGGTCGCGATCGTCTGCAGCACCTTGTCGCGCTTGGTGTCGATCACCGACACCGAGTTGGTCGCGGTGTTGGTGACGAACAGCGTGCCCTGCTTGGCGTACAGCGCGGTCGGGTGCAGCCCGACGGTGATGCTGCCCGGGACCGCGGCCGGCTTGGCCAGGTCGATCACACTGACCGTGCCGGTCGTGGTCGCGGCGGTGATCTGCGACGCGAGCACCTGGGTGCCGTACGAGTTGATCGTCGGCTCGCCGACCTTCGCCGGCCGGCCGCCCTCGTTGCTGACGTACAGCTTCGAGCCGACCTGCAGCAGGTCGCGCGGGGCGTTGCCGACCGCCCAGCTCTGGGTGATCGCGCCGGTCGCGGTGTCGATCGCGACGACGCGGTTCTGGCCGTTGACGGCCGAGTAGACGGTCGCGCCGTCGGCCGAGAAGACGGCCTCGCCGACCAGCGCGTGCTTCGCGCCGTCCGCGGCGATCGGGACGAACGTCGGGTTCGTGAGCGACCCGTCCGGCTGCACGGAGAACCGGCGGTAGCCGTCGGCCTGCCCGAGCCAGAGCTGGGTGCCGTCGGGCGAGTACGTCGGGCCTTCCTGGCCGACGTCGTTGCCCGGGATCTTCAGGTCCGCGGCGGCGTTGTTGCCGGCGTACTGCTGGACCTTCCAGGTCTTGAGGTCGATGATCGCGAGCGCCATCCCGCCGTCGGTGACCGACGCGGCGAGGTGGGTGCCGTCGGGGCTGACCGTCGACGACATGATCTTCCCCTTCTGGAGGAGAAGGCGGTCACCGAGTGGCGCGATGTACTGGTCGCTGGAGACGACCTGGCCGTCGCCGGTGACCTGACCGACGCGGTCGGTGCCGAACTGCTGAGTGGAGGCGACGGCGGTCCCGGCCAGGGCGGCGGCGAGTGCCGTCGTCCCTGCCGTGACCACGGTCACCCGTCGGCCGGTGCGCCGGCCGAGGAGGGTTAGCGGACCCTCCTTGGCACGCCTGCGGCGTGTTACCTGCATGGGTTGGTTCCCTTCAGGGAGTGGACGGAAGCAGTTCGATCAAGCCGTCGAACTGCCAGAGCGGGTTCGGCTCGTCGCCGGCCGGCGTGCGGACCAGGAAGTAGCCGTTGACTTCCTTCGGCCCGTCGCCGTCGGCGACGTACCGGCCGACGGGGTTGATGTCGAGCTGGTAGATGGCCGAGCCGGCGGCCTCGACACCGGGGACACGCCAGCTCACGACGCAGCGCCAGTCGTTGCCGGGTCCCTGCGCGGCGACCTGGTCACCGCCCTTGGTGCAGGCCACGGAGGTCTGCAGCTGGTCCTCGGCGACGGCCGGGCGGTTGAGCTGCTGGGTCTGCAGCCGGTAGAGGTGCGCGAACTCGGTGGCCAGCGCGCGCTGCACCTTGTCCTGGTCGATCCCGGAACCGGTCGCTCCGGCTGCTGGGCCGACGACCAGGCTGGTCAGGCCGAACAGTACGACGAGCGGCAGCGCTCCGGCGACCAGCGCCAGCTGGCCGGAGCCGTCGTGCGACGGGTTGGTGAAGTCACGGCGTACGAAGAGGAAGTAGGCGAGCGCGGTCGCGACGACGGCCCAGACCAGGCTGACCACGATGCCGATCACCAGCGGACCGACCTGGCCGGGACTCGTGAACAACCCGTTCCAGCTGATGAACGCGTACCCCGGCAGGGCGAGGCGGACGGCGACCGGCACCGGGAGCATCTGGATGATCTGCATCGCCAGCGCGACGAGGGCCGGGAGCAACAACCCCATCGGCGACCGCCCGAGCGCGACCGACCCGAGCAGACCGATCGCGGCCAGCGCCAGCGTCGGCGCGAGCGCGCAGGCCCAGGCGAGCAGCACCCGCCCGGCGGCGTCACCGGGTGACAGCACCCCGCCGTCCAGGCCGATCAGCGAACGGTTGCCTACGACAACAACTCCGGCGATCGCGCTCGACACCACCAGCCCGGCCACGAGCAGCAGGATCACGGTCAGGCTCGCGAGCGACTTGGACACGAAGATCCGCCGCGGCGACCGTACGGCGACCAGCAGGTGCCGCCAGGTCCCGAGCCGGTCCTCCGACGCGAACACGTCACCGGCGACCAGCGAGGTCAGCAGCGGCAACGCCCACGAGCCGGAGAAGCCGAGCAGCACCAGCGGACCGGCCCAGCCGGTCGCGTGCATCCACCGGCCGAACAGGGTGTCGACCGGCAGCGACGCCTGCTGGCTGACCACGGCGACGAACACCGCAGGCGCGAGCCAGCACGCGATCACCAGCAGCCGCACACGCCACTGCGAGAGCAGCTTGACCAGCTCGAACCGGTAGCCGCGGCCCACCGAGACCTGGTGGACAACGGGCGGTGCTCCAACCACGGCGGCGGTCATCGGTCGATCTCCTGGTCCTGCTCGGTGAGCGCGAGGAAGGCGGCTTCGAGCGGCGACACCACCGGCGCCAGCTCCCGTACGGCGACGTCGGCGTGCACCAGCCGTCTCACCAGCTCGTCGAGAGCGGCGACCAGGCCGGACACGACCAGAACCCCATCCCCTTGCTCGGCGGCGACCCGGATCCCGTCGACGTCAGCCGCGACCTTGCGCGCGGCGTCCTGGTCGGAGGTGACGATCCGGTAGTCGAGCTCGCTGTTCTCGTTCGCGAGCTTGCCGAGCGGCCCGGAGAACGCGACCCGGCCGGTGGACAGGATGGTGACCTCGGAACAGAGCGCCTCGACGTCGTCCATCCGGTGACTGGACAGCACGACGGCGGTGCCCTCGGCGGCCAGCCGCGTCAGTACGCCGTACACGTGCTTCTTGCCGGCCGGGTCGAGACCGTTGGACGGCTCGTCGAGGATCAGCAGCCGCGGCCGGGTGAGCAGCGCGGCCGCGAGACCGAGGCGCTGCCGCATGCCGAGCGAGAAGCCGCGGGTCCGGTCGTTCGCGACATCGGTGAGGCCGACCTGGGCGAGCACGTCGTCGATGGTCTTCGCCATCGCGTCGTCGCCGCGCAGCGCGGCCAGCGCGGCGAGGTTCTGGCGAGCGGTCAGCGACGGGTAGAGCCCAGGCCCGTCGACGAACCCGGAGACCCCGGCGGGGACAGCGAGCGCGCGGCCGACCGGCGTACCGAGGATCTTCAGGGTTCCGCTGTCGGCGACGGCCAGACCGAGCAGCAGCCCGAGCAACGTGGTCTTCCCGGCCCCGTTCGGGCCGACCAGCCCGTGGATCTGCCCGGCCGGAACGGTCAGCTCGACCCCGTCCAGGGCGACGACCTCACCGAACGTCTTCTGGATCCCTCGAGCGTGGACAGCGAGCGGTGCGTCCATGGTTCCCTTCCCGGGCGAATGCCTGACCAGAAAACATTAGGCACTGATACATCCCCCGCCGGGAACGGGAAGTTGAACGATCGAAGAACACCCCTACACCGTGTAGGTGGAGCAGGGTGCTCCGATCGAGGTGATGAGCTTCAGGGCGTGCTCGGACGGCGAACCGGGCTTGGCGAGGTAGACGAACAGGACCTGGTCGGGATCGCCGGGGAAGGTGACGACCTCGGACTCCAGCGTGAGGTCGCCGACGACCGGGTGGTGCAGGTGCTTCGTGTGGTGGCTGAACTCGACGACCTTCTGCTCGGCCCACCACTTGCGGAAGTGCTCGCTCTTGATCGACAGCTCGCCGACCAGCTCGGTCGTCTTCGGGTCGTCGGGGTGACGGGCCGCGTCCATCCGGAGCGCGCCGACGAGCTCGGCGACGATGCGCTCCCAGTCGTCGGCCCACAGCAGCCGCGCCGCTTCGTCGAGCAGCACCCAGCGGACCGCGTTGCGGTGCCTGGCCGGCATCGACGGAAAGTCGGCGAGCAACGCCCGCGCCGAGCGGTTCGCGGCGAGAACGTCCGTACGACGACCGAGCACGTACGCCGGCGCATCCCCCAACTGCTCGATCAGCGCGAACACTCCCGGCCTGACCACCTGCCCCGACCGCGGCGTACGGCCGCGTGCAGGCCGGGCCCGTACGGCGACAGTCTCGAGATAGTTGCGCTCGGCCCGATCCAGCTGCAGCGCGCCCGCGATCGCATCCAGTACGGCGTCCGACGGCTCGATCGGCCGCCCCTGCTCGAGCCGCGTGTAGTAGTCGACACTCACCCCCGCGAGCTGAGCCAGCTCCTCGCGCCGCAGCCCGGGAACCCGTCGCTTCTGCTCGTCGAGGATCCCGAGCGCGGCCGGATCGAGCGCCGCCCGCCGTGCCCGCAGGAAGTCTCCCAGCTCTTCGTTTCGGGTCATGTCGCCATCATCCTCCGCCGGCCGCTCGTCGACCGGCGTGTGCCTGGCCCTCCGCGTCCTAGGCAGCGCCAACCCAGGACGCAGCGGGCTCACTCCGACGCCCAACAGGGCCGTCCCGCCGCTTTGACTGGATGCCATCAGCAACCATCGTGAAGGAGATCCACCATGTCCACCTGGCTCATCACCGGCGCCACCTCCGGCTTCGGCCGCCTCGTCGCCGACCGCGTCCTGGCCACCGGCCACCACGTGATCGCCATCGGCCGCCGCCGCGACCGCCTCGACTCGCTCGCCGATTCAGCACCCACCGGCCAGGTCACCGCACTCCCCCTCGACGTCACCGACGACTCCGCCGAACAGGTCATCACCGACGCCGTCCGCACCGCGGGCGGCCTGGACGTCGTCGTCAACAACGCCGGCTACGGCCTCTTCGGCGCAGTCGAGCAAACCGACGCCAACACAGCGAAGGCGATCTTCGACACCAACGTCCTCGCCAACCTCGCCGTACTCCGAGCCACCCTCCCCGCGATCCGCGCCTCCAAAGGCCGCATCATCCAACTGTCGTCACTGCTCGGTTCCTTCTCCTGGCCCTCATCCGGCCTGTACTCCGCCTCGAAGGCCGCCGTCGAAATGCTCAGCGAGGCCCTCGCCCACGAACTGGCCCCAACCGGCGCAAAGGTCACCGTCATCCAGCCCGGCACCTTCGCCACCGAGTTCGTCGGCACGGCGCACGTCGTACCCCCGAACGAGACCTACCAACCCACGGTCGGCGCGTTCCTCGAGCACATCTCGCAACTCCCCACCGAGTCCCTCGGCGACCCCAACACCGTCGCGGACACCATCCTCACCGTCGCCACGATGGACAACCCACCTCTGCGCCTCGCCGTCGGCCAGGACGCGATCGACGCCATCCGCACCGCCCTGCAAACCCGCCTGGACGATCTGCCGGAGTGAAACCCAGAAGAGTTCTTCGCGAAGAACTCTTCTGGGTTAGGCTGTGCCCATGAGCGATCGGGAGCCGGCAGGTGACGTCGTCCTGGATGTGGCTGCATTACGGGTGCTGGCGCACCCGATGCGGCTGACGTTGCTGGAGCACCTGCGGCAGCGTGGTGCTGCGACGGCGCGACAGCTCGCCGAGCACTACGAGATCGACTCTGGTGCAGCGAGCTATCACCTCCGGCAGTTGGCAGCCGGGGGTCTGATCGAGGAGGACACCCAGCGGGGCACCAGGCGCGATCGCTGGTGGCGGGCTCGGCACCGATCGTCGGTGCACGATCCTGCACGCGGCGGTCCAGACGAGCGAGAGGACAGTCGTGGCTACCTGCACGCGGTGCTGCTCGCGTACAGCGAGCAGCTGCGACGGCTGGCGTACACCGCACCGCTTCTGCCCGACGAGTGGTACGAGGCGTCGACGTTCAGCAACTACACGCTGCGCTTGACTCCGGACGAACTGAACGAGCTGAAGTCAGAGCTCGCTACGGTGATCAACAAGTACCACCGCCGCGACGACGCAGCTGGATCGCCAGTGGCCCTGCAGCTTCACGGGTTTCCACTGCTCGAACCGGACGATGACATATAGCCGCGCAACGCCAACGGCTGCCTACCGGGACCGCAACGTCCTGCGCTGGGCGGCGGCGTACACCGCATCGGTCAGCGGCGACATCGTCTTCTTCCTGACCCTGTCCTGGGCGGTGAGCCAGGTCGCCGGACCGGCGCAGGTCGGCGCGGTGCTGGCCGTCGGAGCCATTCCCCGGGCGCTGCTGATGCTGGCCGGCGGAGTGGTCGCCGACCGGTACGGCCCGCGCCGAGTGGTGATCGGCAGCGACTTCGCGCGCTGCGTGATCATCGCCTGCGCTGCCGCGCTGGCGCAGTTCACCGCGGGCGGACTGCCATTGCTGTACGCCGTCGCGCTGGTCTTCGGCGTGATCGACGCGCTGTTCATGCCGGCTGTGGGGGCGCTGGCGGGCCGGCTCACCGATCCAGGACAACTCGGCCGGGTGCAGGGACTGCGGGTGCTGGCCGTCCGGGTCAGCAACGCGGTCGGTCCGATGATCGCCGCGATCGTGCTGGCTGCCGCCGGAGTCGCCGCAGGCTTCGGTCTTGCCGGGCTGCTGTTCAGCCTGTCCTTCGGTCTCCTCCTGGCGGTCCGGATCGATCGAGGACAGACCATCGAGCCTTCGACCGGCTCACCGTTGGACGATCTCCGCGCCGGGCTGCGCTACCTCTGGAGCAACCGTCAACTGGCCCGCCTCGTCGTGGTGGTCGGATTGAGCGAGCTGTGCTTCAGCGGTCCGGTCGGAGTCGGTCTCGTTCTCCTGACCGCCGAACGGCAATGGAGTCCGGCCGTCCTCGGCTGGGCCCTGAGCGTGTTCAGCATCGGAGGTGCACTCACCGGAGTTTTGCTCACCGCGCTGCCCCGCGTCCCACGAGCGGGCGTCGTGCTCGTCGCGAGTCTGCTTGCGACCGCCGTACTGGTCGGCGCCTTGGGCCAGGTCACCTCGACCGAAGCCCTGATCGCCGATTCGGCCGCCCTCGGAACGATCAGCGGCGCAGCGATGGCCATCGCCAACGCTCTCCTCCAGCGTTCGACCGAACCCCGGTATCTCGGCAGGGTCGGATCGGTCGCCTCCCTGTGCACCCTCGGCCTGAGCCCTCTGCTCTACCCGATCACCGGCCTGGTCACGGCCGCTTGGGGCACCGGCGTCTTCTTCGCCGGTTGCGCCTTGGTGTGCGTGCTGGCCGCACTCACCGCCGCGACGGCCAGAGCCATCCGCAACTCCGAACTCTGACGCCACCGATCTGCGCCGCCGCGCAGCCGGATCCAACCACGGGCTCAGACACAACTGACAGTCAGACCCGACCGCCGGCTGTGCGGGCTACCGAACCCGGGCCACGCCCGACGGCTTCGTCGTACGGGCCACACGGAGCTCGACGCGGTGCCGGAGATCATCGCGCCCGATGGCGTCGTAGAGCTGACCGGCAGTGTCCTCCGCCGCCGCGCGGACCGTGTCGAGGTCGGCGGTAGGTTCGAGGGTTGCGGTGAGCTGGGCGACGAGCTCGCCGCGGTCCAGCGCGATCCGGCCGGTCGCGGCGCGCACGCCAGGAGTCAGCGCGAGGGCGTTGCCTGCGGCGCGTACGGCGGCGTTCGCGTCGACGGTGAGCCGGCCGGTGGAGTCGCTGCCGGGGAGGCGGAGTTGACCGGTGCCGCGGCGTGGGAGGTGTCGCGCGAGCCAGGTCAGGCCGGCGACGAACAGCAGGGCGCCTGCACCAGCGGTTGCCCAGGGCCACCAATCTGTGGTGGGCAGCTCGGCGAGGCCGGTGATCTCGATCCGCTCGGGGGCGCTGGGCAACAAGTCGTAGCGCCAGGCGAGCGCGGCGGCACCGGCCGCGAGCAGGGTGATCGCGAGGACGACGGCGGCGAGGCGGTCGAAGGCGATGAGTCCGCGGCGCACGTCAGTTCTCCTCGACAGTGACCCGGGTCCGGACCCGGAGATTCGGTACGACGGCCCGCAGCCGCTGGTCGATCGCCGCGGTCAGGTCGTCGTGGACCCGGGGCTCCGCGCTGATCGCGGTCGCGACGACCCGCACCGAGCGGCGCCCGGCCTTGGTGGTGGCCGCGGTGACGGAGTCGATCGTGGTCGCCGTGTCGGCCGCCAGACGGGCAGCGTCCGAGCCGCGGATCCAGACTCCGCCGTCGCCGACGGCCAGGTGGGTCGCCCTGCGGGGCTTGACGGCCGCGATCAGGATGCACAGCCCGGCGACGAGCGCGACGATCCCGGCCGGGATCATCCAGTCGACGGGCTTCAGCACCGCGGCCTTCCCGATCAGCCACTCCAGCCACGGTTCACCGGTGACGGCACCGGCGGACACCAGAGCTTCCCGTACGCCGACCGCGCCGAGGGCTGCGGTGGCGAGGGCGGCAACGATCCCGACGGTCGCGACAGCCGGTGCCGCGACCGGCTTCTTCGCAGGTGTGCTCGTCATACGACCCTCCGCGGACGCTGTCGGTCGGGGCTGGGCAGCTCGACGGCGGAGATGTCGACGCTGACGCTGTCGACTCCCAGGCCGGCCAGATCGGTGATGGCCCGCGCCGCCTGCTCGCGGACCTCGGCGGCCAGGTCAGCCAGCCGGTAGCCCCACTCGGCGGCGATCTCGACGCCGACCTGGACGCACCGCCCGGCCACCTGGGCTTTCGCCCTGGGCAGGCCACGTCCGAAGGTCGAGTCCTGGCGGACGACTCCCGCGACCCGGAGCGCGGTGATCTCGGCGATCCGCTCGACCGCCCGCGGGCTGATCTCCAGCGTGCCCCGGTTCGCCGCGTCCACCACCGGCGCGTCGGCCGGCGCGAGGGTGGCGAGGTCAGCCACGGCCACGGCGGGACATCAGGTCGTCGAGGCCCTTGCTGCCGTCGGACAGGTAGCGCCCGGCGACGAACCCGACCGCGCCGAGGACGAGCGCGAGGAGGAACCCGGCGAAACCGCCGGCCGCGGCGGCGATCGCGATCAGCAGGCCGGCGAACAGGCCGATGGTCGAGGTGCTCACGAGGTCTCCTGGAGAGTCGGTCCGGGCACGGGCGCCGGCGCGTTCGGGGAGCGAGAACTTCGGTGCTGCAGGCAACCGCCCGGGTCCGGCCGGCGCCGGTCCCGCCGCGCCGCGACCCCTTGCGCCGCGCGACCGTGCTGAAGCAGGCGCGGATCGAGGTCCTGACCGCGTACGACGGTCACCGGACGCGGCGTTCGACCGGTTCGGCGTCGAGGTCGGCGGTGTCGTCGTCCTCGCCCTCGAGGTGGATGTCGTTGACGGCGATGTTGACCTCGGTGACCTCGAGCCCGGTCATCCGCTCGACCGCGCCGATCACGTTCTGGCGGATCGCGGTGGCCAGCTCGGCGATGCTCACGCCGTACTCGACGATGATCTGCAGGTCGATCGCGGCCTGGGTCTCGCCGACCTCGACGGTGACGCCCTGGGACAGGTTGGTCTTGGAGCCGGGGATCCGGTCGCGGATCATGCCGACGGTCCGGGCCGCCGTACCGCCCAGGTCGTGCACGCCGCCGACCTCGCGGGTCGCGATCCCGGCGATCTTGGAGACCACCTGGTCGGCGATCGACGTCCGGCCCTGCGCACCGGTCAGGTTGCCGTCGGCAACGTCGACCGGGGCGGCCGACTTGAGCGTCTTGCCGGTCGCGGCGGTGGTGCTGGTCTGCGTCATCGTGTCGTCCTTCGGTTCGCTGGGTTCGACTGCGTGGTCTTCGGTGTGACGACGGCTCCGGATCGTTCGTCACGTTACGCTCGGTGTGATCAGCCTCACGCGACGCATCGCGGGCGGAACCGTGACTTCCGTGCGATTGCCGTCGTCTGTTCAGCAACGCACCCGGGCCACGGGCGCGCGGACGAGACCCGGAGGAGGACATCGGTGAGTGCGGCAGGACCGGACGCCCCGCGGGCACTTCCTGCGCCGTCAGCGGCCGGCGTACGAGCGGGTCTGGCCGAGCTCGACGAAGCGACGCTGGTCGCCCGCGCGCGCAACCGTGACCCCGCCTCGTTCGAGATGCTCGTCCGCCGGTACCAGCGCCGGATCTACGTGTTGTGCCTGCGGATGCTCAACGGCGCCAGCGGCGAGGCCGAGGACGTCGCCCAGGAGGTCTTCGTCACCGCCTGGCGGCGGCTGCCGGAGATCCAGTACGACGGCGCCTTCGGCAGCTGGCTCTACCGCACGGCCACCAACAAGTGCCTGACGATCCTGCAGCGCCGCAAGCCCGTCGACGAGCTCGACGAGCGCCACGACCCGCCGGAGACCGGCGCCGGGAGCGACCCGGCCCGGGCGGCGCACAACAGCGAAGCGATGAAGGCCCTCACCCTGGCGCTCGCGCAACTACCGCCACCGCAGCGGGCCTGCTGGCTGCTCCGCGAGGTCCACGGGCGCTCGTACAACGAGATCGCCGAGCTGGTCGACGCGACGCCGACAGCGGTCAGAGGACGAATTGCCAGAGCCCGGGCCGAGCTAGCGGAGGTGATGAAACCGTGGAGATGAACCCCACCCAGGAGACCGGACACCCGCTGCCCTGCGGTCGCAGCGTCGAGGACGTCTGGGACGACATGGAGGCCGGCCGGGTCACCGACCACGCACTGACCTGCCCGCACTGCAGCACCGCCCGGACCAGCCTGGACGAGCTCACCGAGGCCACCCGAGCGCTGATCGACGACCCCGCCGTACCGCCGGCCGGTTTCCTCGACAAGATCATGACCGCGGTCCGCGCCGACCTGAGCCTCGGCGCGACGATCGCCCTGCCGAGCAGCACCGCGCAGGTCGACATCTCGACCTCGGCCCTGGCCGCCGTACTGCGGTACGCCGTCGACGGCGTCGACGGCATCCGCGCCCATCAGTGCCGCATCACTCCCGCCGCTGACCACCCAGGCGCGGTCGCGGTCTGGATGTCGGTCGCGCTGCGCTTCGGCTCGGGCCAGGTCACCGCGCTGGACGAGGCCCGCCGGCGAGTCGCCGCCGCTCTCCCCGAGCGCATCGGGCTGGCGCTCGAATCCCTCGACTTCGAGGTCGTGGACGTCTGGATCGACCGGGAGGACCCGCGATGACGACCCCGTGGGCCCCCGGCGGTCTCGTCCCGGCCACCCTGCTCACCGAGATCCGCGCCGCCGAGTCCGCCGCCAAGGCCGCCCGCGCGGTCCCCGGCGTCGTCCGCCTGCAACCAGGCGTCTGGGGCCTGCTGCGGCGGTTCGCGGCACAGGCCTGGACCCAGGCCACCGGCAAGACGCTCCCCGACATCGGAGGCGTCGACGCCGGCTTCACCCCCGACCGGCAACACCTCCGCGTCGACCTGCGCATCGTGGTCAGCATCACCCACCAGGCCGCCGAGGTGGCCCAAGCCGTCGCCGACGCCGTCACCGCGGCACTGCCCGAACACCCGACCCAGGTCCGGGTCCACATCGTCGAGATCGACCTCGAGCCCCAGTAGGCACCTGCCCCGCGCTACGGCGTCTCGCGGAGGGCCGCGCCACGGAGTACATGCCCAGGGCAACGGTGACGCGATGTCCCTCGAGATCTGGACCGTACTCGCGGCCCTGGTCGCGTCCGGCCGCCTGGTCGTGCCGATCGAGGCCGAGTACCCGCTGGAGGACATCGCCCACGCGTACGCCGACGTCGCGCCCCGGCACGGCTTCGGCGAACGCGTCGTCCGGCTCCGCGCGGACCCGCCGGCGGTTGTAGTCCCGACCGGTACGACGGTCTTCTCCAACCAGCTCGGTGAGCACCTGTCGGCTCGAGCCGAGGGCGTGATCGCCACTCCCCCGGCGAATCAGGTCCGCGCGACACCCGCCGCCGCGTACGCGTCGGCCTCGTCGAGGGTTTCGTGCAGCAGGAGTTGTTCCGCGATGCCGTCGAGGTGGGTGCGGTTTTCGCGGAGCAGTCTTCTCGCTTCCTGGTAGCACTCGTCGATGAGGCGGCGGACTTCCTCGTCGACGGTGTTGAGGAGCGAGTCCGACGCGACGGCCCGCGGGTCGCCGTCGGCGGGGAGGACCGAGACCGGGCCGACAGCCGCCGACATTCCCCAGCGGCCGACCATCGACCGCGCGATTCGGGTCGCGGTCTCGAGGTCGCTCTCGGCGCCTGTCGTCACCACGCCGAGGACCTCCTGCTCCGCGGCCATGCCGCCGAGGGCGCCGATGATCCGGCCGCGCAGGTAGTCGACGTCGTAGCCGTAGCGGTCCATCTCCGGTGTCGACAGCGTGACGCCCAGGGCGCGGCCGCGCGGGATGATCGACACCTTGCGGACCGGGTCGGCGCCGACCTGGATCATGCCCAGCAGGGCGTGACCGCCTTCGTGGTACGCCGTACGCCGCCGCTCCTCCTCGGGCATCACGACGTTGCGCGCCGTACCGAGCTGGATCTTCTCCAGCGCCGTGGTCAGGTCATCCTGGCGGACCTCCGAGCGCCCGGACCGCGCCGCGGCCAGCGCCGCTTCGTTCAGCAGGTTCGCCAGGTCCGCGCCGGTCATCCCGGGGGTCGACTTCGCCATCGCAGCCAGGTCCACGTCGGCGGCCAGCGGCTTGCCGCGGGCGTGCACCTTCAGGATCGCCTCGCGGCCCTTCTGGTCGGGTGCGTGCACGGTGATCGTCCGGTCGAACCGGCCCGGCCGCAGCAGCGCCGGAGCCACCTTGCGGGCCTCCTGGAACAGCTGCCGGACCCGGCTCGCGCCGACCCCGACGATCGCCTCGATGAACTCCGACGCGCTCGCCGAGAAGAACGGCACCCCGGCCTCCCCCGCGGTCGCCCGGGCGAGCAGCGTCTTCCCGGTCCCGGGACTGCCGGCGAGCAAGGCACCTTTGGGCGCCCGTGCGCCCAGCCGCCGGTACTTGTCCGGATCCTTCAGGTAGTCGACGATCTCGGCGATCTCCGACTTGACCTCGTCGATGCCCGCGACGTCGGCGAACGTCGTACGGACCGTCTCCGGATCGACCGGCTTCTTCTGGCCGCCGCCACCGAGCAGACCACCGAGCCCACCCGCGGCCGAACGCTGCTGGCGACGGAACAGCCACAGGTAGAAGCCGACCAGCAGCAGGATCGGCGCGAACGAGATCAGCAGGTTCCAGAACGCGCCACGCGTCTGGACGACGGGCGTCGCCCGGACCGTCGTGCCGCTCTTCTCCAGCGCCTCGTACAGGTTGTCGTTCGCGAACGTCGGCCGCTCGGTGGTGAACTTCGTGTACGACGAATCCGTCTGCCCCGGCACCGACGCGGCGTCCTTCAGCCGCCCCTCGATCGTGTCACCCCGCGCGAACACCTCGGCGACGTTGCCCTTCTGCACCTGCAGCGTGAACTCCGTGTAGGCGATCGTCTCCGCCCGCCCCGACATCTCGTCCTGCACGCTGGTGAGCACGAACAGCAACAGGTACCCGCCGGCGATCCAGGCCACCACCTTCAACCACCGCGGCCGCCGCGGCCTCCCGCCGCTACCCGCCGGGAGCCCCTCGGTCCGCCACGGCGGCACCGGATGCCGGCGCGATCCCCCCATCCGCTCGTCACGCTCCGGCGTACGCTCGTCGCCCTGTCCACTCATCGAAACCTCCGTCTGCCGCGATCCCTTCACCATCGCTCACCGAGCCCCGATCGAGACAGAGCACGCAGGCCGACGATGGTGGTGGTTCAGCTCGACAGAGGAGTCTGACCCGTGTCAGCTCTGGTCGGTCTTGTCCGGGCCTCCGCGACGGCTGTACGGCGCCCGGATCGACAGGGCGATGCACGGACCGACGAGGACGCCGAAGATCACGGAGCCCCAGACCGACGACGGAAAGTACGACGGCAGCAGCGCCCTGCCGATCAGACTCAACACGAAGCACACGCCACCACCCCACAGCACAAGAAGCCACCACGGAGCCTTGAACCTCAAGTAGTTGCGCATCCGGACGTTATAGCCGACCCACAGGCCAGCACCGGGCCGTCGCCTCGCTGGCGCCCGATCTCAACGGGATTCGCCCGACGTTGGTTGCACGGGTCACCTGTCTGCACGAGGCTGGAGTCATGAACCGCTCCGAGGAAGTTCGGGCGATCGCCGAGGCCACCTGGTCGTCATCGGACATGACTGGGGCGGCGTCCTCGGTTTCGACTGGGCACGCCGCCACCCGTCATCGGTGCGGGGAATCGCGTATCTGGAAACACTGATCGCGCCCGTCTCGTGGAGTGACGAGAACGCGCCTGCTCCCGTGCTGTTCAAAGCCCTGCGCAGTACTGCCGGTGAGCAGTTGGTGTTGCTGCACAACGTCTTCGTCGAGAAGGTGCTTCCTGCCGGCACTCGACGGCAGCCCCAACCAGCAAGAAGTCACCGTCCCCGGTCTCCACTTCCTCCCCGAGGACTCCCCCACCGAGATCACCGCCGCCCTCACCAACTGGCTGGCGACTCTGCCTTGAGCATGCCGGCCCCCGACCGGCTTCCGCGGCAGCGGCTGGAGCTACTCTGGAGGAGCGGCTCGCGGTTGCGGGCTCGCTTCGTGGAGAGGCTCAGGATGGCTGACGGCGCCTGGGGTCGGGTGCATCACGACCTGCCCGGTCGGCGGGGCACGCGCTGACACGGTAGGTACGGACGTGTCGTCGCGTGCTGCGCGGGACTGCAGCAGTGCGATGCCGCCGGAAGCTTCCTGATCACGGGAAGGCTGCCCGGCGGTGGCTTCGTGCACCCTTGATCCTGCCGTGTCGCAGAAGGTCCTTGCCGGCTTCGACACCACGGCCAGACAGCGCTCAGGCTTGTCGAACCTGGCACCCCTGCGATCCTGCGAAGGTGTCATGTACCCCTACGAAACGCAACGCCGCATCATCGTCACCGGAACGGCCGGGTCCGGGAAGTCCACGTTCTCCCGGGCACTTGCGGCCAGATCCGGTCTACCGCTCATTCATCTGGACCTGCACTTCTGGAAGCCAGGCTGGACCGAACCGTCGGAGGCCGAATGGCGCGAGAAACAACGCGCCCTCCTCGCCGACGACGCGTGGATTGCCGACGGCAACTACACCGAGACACTCGATCTGCGGCTCGAACTCGCTGACACCGTGGTGGTTCTGGCCACGCCGTGGTGGCGGTGCGCAGGACGCGCGTTGCTGCGCGGCTGCCGAATGCCGGACAAGCTGCCGGAAGGATGCGAGTACACGGCGTGGCAGCGGCTGCGTGACGAGTGGCGCCTCGTCCCGCGCATCTGGCGGGAGCGGCACGTGAAACTCGAGCAGGAGCTGGAGATCGTGGCCCGCCGAGGGCAGCACGCTGCCCAGCACGTGCTGAAGTCCAAGCGCGCGATCAGGAAGTTCGTCGATGTGACTGCGAAGGGGAACGGCGATGAAGGCAACTGAAGCGCACCTTGCGGTGGCCGCGGCGATGTCGATCGCCGCGGACCTCGACCTGGCCGTCGACGAAGCGGTCGTTCTCAGCGACTCCAACCGGCTCGTCGTCCGCTTGATGCCCTGCGACACCGTCGCCCGAGTCACGCCCATGACGCATTTCGCCGACGCAGAGCAAGAAGTCGAGCTCGTGCGGCAGTTGGAGCAGACGGACAGTCCGGTCGCTCCACTCGATCCCCGGGTCGCACCACGCGTCTTCGTGCAGGACGGCTTCCAGGTCACGCTGTGGACCCACGTCCCGACTAGGCAATCCGGAATCCCTCGGTCGACCGGCTACGCACAGGCGCTCGCGCGCCTTCATGCCGGCCTGGCGCGGATCGAGATCGCAACCCCACACGTCATGGATCGTGTGAGCGCTACTCAGCGAGACGTCGCCAGCCGCGACGTCACTCCCGAACTCGCGGAGACGGATCGGGAACTGCTGGCCGGCACCCTGCACCACCTGGCCCGATCGATCGTGAGCAGGGACGACCAGCTCCTGCACGGCGAGCCGCACCCGGCCAACCTCCTCGACACGAAGGATGGGCCGCTGTTCATCGACTTCGAGAACGCCGCCCGCGGGCCGGTCGAGTACGACCTGGCGTGGGTGTCCAGGGAAGTCAGCCGGCACTATCCCGACGCCGACCACAACCTGGTCGGCGTTTGCCGAGGGATCGTGCTCGCGATCGTCGCGACACATCGCTGGAGCCTCAACGACCAGCACCCGAGCGGCAGGAGATCAGGAGTAGCGTTCCTCCGCGCCCTGCGGCAAGGCCCACCGTGGCCGGCGCTCGACGAGGTCGCCTGGTAGACCGCTCCGGTACTCCAATTCACGCCGCCGCGCCGACCGGCTCACAACCGCCGGCCGGCCGACCGCACATCCCGCACCGTCGCCAGAACACGAACCACGGCCAGTACGGCGCTGAGGACCAACGCGGCGTGCACCAACCAGGACACGTCGGGCGCCCACAGGCTGAGCTGTCCTAGCGAGACTCCTGCCAGGCCGGGCAGTACGACGGCCAGCGCATACGCGAGCACACCGAGGACGATGAGGCTCAGCGCCAGCCCGACCACGCGACGTCGGGTGCTGCGTTGCTTGGGGCTCCGGCGTAGCTGGAAGTGCGGTGACAGTCAGCAGGGTGAGCGCCACGAGGCCGAGGACTACGAGGAGCGCCAGGTAGATCGGGTCGGTGCCGTGGGGCTCCGGCTCGGCGCCGGCCAGGAGGGCGGCAGCACCCAGGGCAGTGTCCATCAGCTCGGTGTCGTGGAACGGGCTGTAGGCGTTCTGCAGAACCACCAGCGCTTGGTCGCGCTTGGGCAGCAGGACGATCGCGGCCTGATACCCGGGCGCGGCGCCGCCGTGCCAGATCATCGGCTCCTCCGTGCCCGGGACCTTCGACACCCGCCAGCCGAGCGCGTACCCGTTGCCGTCGCCGACCGCGACCTGGGAGGTGTGGAGCAGGCTGCGTTCCTTCTCGCCGAGCACAGGCCCGCCCGCCAGCTGGGTTCGCGCGTACGCCGCGAGGTCGTCCACGGTGCCGACCAGGTAACCGGCCGGGACCGTTGCCGGGTCGACCTCGGTGTCGAAGGCGCGCGGGCCACCGAACACGAACCGATGTCCGGCCGGCAGCACCTGGCCGGTCCGGCTCGCGTCCGCCAGGGGGCTGTTCACACCGGCCGGCGCGAGCAGACGCTCCGACAGCACCTGTGCGAACGCCTTACCGGTGACAGCCTCGACGACGGCTCCGAGCACGATGTAGTTCAGGCTCGAGTAGTGGTGCTCGGCGCCCGGCGCGGCGACTGGTTCGAGCCCAGCGATTTGAGGGATCAGCGAACTGATGCTGCGGCCGGCGTCGTACCGGTCGGTGTGTTCGAGGCCCTCGGGCAGTCCGCTGGTGTGATCGAGCAGCTGCCGCACGGTGACCTGACTCGCCGTCCCGAACGGCGGCACCAGCTTCGCCACGGCCGCATCGAGATCCAGCACTCCGTCTCGGGCCAGCAGGGTCACCAAGGTCGCCGTGATCGGCTTGGACACCGAGCCCCACAGGAACGGGGTCTCGGCACTCACCGCGCGGCCGTCACCGTCCTGGCCGAAGGTGGCTTGGTGCTGCACACCTTCGGGGCCGACCACGGCGTACGCCACTCCCGGCACACCAACCGTGCGGCTCCGCTCGGCTACGAAGCTGTCCAACGTCGCTGCATCACCGGCACCAGCCGCGGCAAGCGCGCTCTGGCCCAGCACCACCGCCAGGAACACACCCAGCGCGCGCCGTGTCCAGCGGGCCTGTCCACGCAGGAAGAACGTCATCATCGGCATCCCCTGTTCAGCTCTGTTGCGGCCTCAGCGCTGGGCGGCGAGGAAGGCCTGCAGGTCGGCGGCGAGCTGGTCGGGGTACTCGCCGTTGATCGCGTGCGAAGCATCGGGGTAGAGCTTCACCGTCTTGTTCGGCAGCGCGCTCTCCGCCGTACTGCGCGCCTTCGGCGGGTCGTGCATCACCGACTTCCCGGCGATGAACGCGAGGACCGGCATCGTCAGAGCGCCGAGCTGCGCCTCGGTGATCCGCTCCGGCTGCGGCTGGCGCATCGTGTAGTTCTTCATCCCCGACTCGATCATGTCCGCGACCGGCACGTCCTCGACCGGGGCACCGCCGGCGGTGTAGGAGTTGAAGCTGTCCCGCCAGGAGCGCGGCAGCCATTTCACCGCGGCCGGGATCGAGCGGACGACGGTCTCGAGCGGCATCCCGTCGAAGACGTTGACCGGTTCCAGCAGCGTGAGGGTGGCGACCCGGTCGGGGTGTCTGAGGGCGAAGTTCGTCGCGGTCCAGCCGCCGATCGACAGGCCGACCAGGTCGAACTTCTTCTCGGGGAGCTCGGCGAGGGTCTGGTCGAGCCAGGCGGCCTTGTCCTCGGACGTCGTGATCGGGCGGCTCTGGATGCTCATGCCAGGTTCGCCCAGCAGGTCCACGGTGTAGACGTCGCCGATTCTCAGCAGCGACGGCAGATTGTCGGCCCACACCGGCGTACCGGACGACGTACCGGGCAGGAGCAGGAGCGGCGTACTCGATCTCGCGCCGGCGCCGTTGAAGCGATAGACCCGAACCAGCCCGTACGCCGTACGGATGTCGCGGACCGCCGTCGGAGCCGGCACGTCCTTCATCGCCAGGTCGTACTTGTCGAGGTAGTCCTGGTAGCCGTCGGCGCTGTTCCAGTGACCGACCGGCGAAGGAGAACGCACGACCAGCGCGACCGCGACGCCGGCCACCACGAGCACCCCCAGCACGACCCGCGGCCAACGGCGCTTCTTGTCTCCGGAAGAATCCGTCATCTCGGCTCCTAACCGCTTGGTAGGTAAACTAACCATACGGTAGAATTCGGGTCATGCCGACGTTGCCGCCTGACCGGAAGCTGACACTCACCGAGCAGGCCCGTCGCGCGCAGCTGATCGCGATCACCGTGGAGCTGGTCGCGGAGGTCGGCTACGCGGGCACGTCGCTGGCCAAGATCGCCGAGCGGGCGGAGGTCACCAAGGCCGCGGTGCTGTACTACTACCCGTCCAAGAACGCCCTGGTGGAGACCGCGCAGGCCGAGGTCCTGGCGGCCCTCGTCGCCGCCGTCGGCAACGCCATCGACGCGGCACCACCCGAGGACTGGCCGGCGGTCTACGTGCGCTCGATGATCGGGCACCTGCGCGACAACCCCCGGCACACCCGGATGATCATCGAAGCCGCCATCCACACCGGCGGAAGACCTGACCCCGCCGCCCGGTGGGGACCCCTCGCTCAGGTCCTCGCAAGCGCTCGCGAAGCACGGAACCTGCCCGCGGAGATCGACCTCCGCTCCCCCGCGATCATCATCGGCGGCGCCATCGACGCGATCGTCTCCGAGCACGTCAACGACCCCACCTACGACACCGGCCCACCCACAGAGCTCCTGGTCACCATGATCGAACGAACCGTCCTGTCCCCCGATCAGGCCAACTGACCAGCGCCTTCTGAGCCCGGCCGGAGTCGACTACCCGTTCGCCACCTCCAGCTGTACGTCGTGGTGGTCGGCGTCCGCAGCGGCGAACGCGAGGAGGTGAGCACCCTCGGTGGTGAGTGCCGTGGCGAGTTCGGCGGACGGTTTGCGGTAGGTGCGGACCCGAAGGGTCGCGCCGGCTCCGGTTCGCTCCAGCGTCCAGTCGCCGCCGGTCTCGCCGTCGATCAGTACGACGGATGGCACGGGCCCGTGCGGGCGGAATGAGTGGCGGTGGAAGTCGTCGGTGATGACGCGGGTCCGGTCGGCGTGCGAGAGCAGCAGGTTGTCGAAGTCGTACAGGTAACGCGGCGGCGCGGGCGTGGCGGCATCGGGGCGAGGAGCATCCGGGAGGTCGAACAGTTCGCGGTTGTCGTCGTCGCGGTGGACGAGCAGTTCGCCGCGCATCGGCTCGATCACCTCCGCCAGCCTGGTCAGGCCTGACCAGGTCTGGACGTCGCGCACCGTCGCGGGGCCGAAGGCACCGAGGTAGCGGCGAATCAGGCCGGCGAGATCGAGACCACCGGCGGTCAATCCGCCGAGCCAGGACTCCGCGGTGGTGTGCGCGATCGTCCCGCTCCGGCCCCACAACCCGCGCGGCGGTACCTGCACGAGCGGCACCAGGTTGCGTACGGCGTACGCGAGGCTCCCCGGCGCGACGTCGGGCCAACGCTGGTGCAGCAGCGTCCCGAGCTCCCGCTGGGTTCTCGGGCGCTCGGCGAGCAGCTCGCGGCCGGCGGCGGTGACCGCCTCCACGTCGAGATCGCGGACCGCGTCGCGGTGCGTGTGATTGCTGAACAGGTCGCGATCCAGGACCGGCTGGACCAGCGGGCGCAGCGCGGCGGCGTCGCGTGCGGTGACCAGATGAATCGTCGACCTCATCACCGCCATCCGGACCAGGGCTCGCGACGTCAGCCCGTCGGCGGCGAGTTCGGGGCGGAAGCCGTCGATGCGGGTCCACAAACCGGCGTACCAGGTGTGCGGTGTCTGCGCCTGGAGGCCGACGAGATGTTCGATCACGTCGGGGACCGGCCGGTCGGTCCGGGCGAGCAGGAACTGGCGGGCGAGGGTGGCACGGTTCAGGTCACGCCGACTCAGCAGGCTGGGCATCGGGTCGATCTTCTCCTTCTGAGGCAGGTGTTGGAGTGTTCAGCGCGAGGCCTGGCGGTACCGCTCGGCAAGCCGCTCGAGGTACGCGTGCAGCTCGGGCGGCCCGTCCTGGACCTCGAAGTCGAAGTCGAGCAGCCCCAGATGCACCGCGAGGCCTTTGACGGAGCTCGACCCGGTACTGAACAGACAGGTGTGCTCGTCGATCGGTTCGATGGTGCCGGCCGCCGGTGGCAGCCGAGCGGCCGTGATTTCTGCTGGTGCGTGGATGACGATCCGGGCGCGGTGGCGCCAGGCCGCGGCCGACACTCGCCGGGAGACATAGGCGGCGAGGTCACCGTCTTCGGGCAGCGGGCGCGGCGTGAACCGGGGCCCGGTGGGCACCCGGGGCGAGATCCTGTCGACCCGGAACGTCCGCCAGTCCTGCCGCCCGAGGTCGTACCCGACCAGGTACCAGCGGCGCCCCCAGTTGACCAGACGGTACGGCTCGATCTCGCGCCTGGTGGCGTCGGCGCCGTGCGACAGGTAGTCGAACCTGAGCCGCTCGTGGTCGCGGCAGAGCGCCGCGAGCTGGGAGAGCAGCTCAGGATCGATCCGCGGCGCGGCCTCGTCAGGCGGCACCTGGACGGTGTAAGCAGCCACAGAGCTGACTCGGCGGCGCAACCGGGACGGGAGGACCTGCTCGAGTTTCGTCAGGGCCTGCACCGAGCTCTCCTCCAGTCCGCTCATCTCGGCGGCCTTTCGGAGCCCGATCACGACAGCGACGGCCTCCTCGTCGTCGAGCAGCAGCGGCGGCAGCGACCCGCCGGCGCCGAGGCGGTAACCACCGACGGAGCCTCGAGTGGCGTCGACCGGGTAGCCCAGGGTGCGCAGCCGTTCGACATCGGCGCGGATGGTCCGAGAGCTGACCTCGAGCTTCGCCGCCAGCTCGGCACCGGTCCAGTCACGGGGCGACTGGAGCAACGCGAGCAGCTTCAGCAGCCGTGCCGAGGTCTCGATCATGCGGAAAGTCTGCCCGTTCATTAGGAAGCTGGCTCGCCTAATGGGCTCATAGTGTTCTGGACATGACGACAGCTACCGACATCCGCCCGTTCCGGATCGACATCCCCCAGGCCGACCTCGACGACCTCCAGAGCCGGCTGGCCCGGACCCGCTGGGCCAACGAGCTCCCGCTGAAGACGGAAGGCGTGGCACAGACCGGGCCGGTGCCACCGGGTTGGGAGTACGGCGTACCGGTCGGCTACGTGCAGCGACTCGTCGAGACGTGGCGCACCACCTACGACTGGCGCGCGTGGGAAGCGCGCCTGAACGAGTACCCGCAGTTCGTCACCGAGATCGACGGCCAGCAGATCCACTTCCTGCACGTCCGATCGGCCGACCCGGACGCCGTTCCGCTGCTGCTGACGCACGGCTGGCCGAACAGCGTGATCGAGTTCCTCGGGCTGATCGAGCCGCTCACCGCGCCCGCCGAAGGGCAGGCCTTCCACCTGGTGATCCCGTCCCTGCCCGGGTTCGGGTTCTCCGGCCCGACCGCGGAACAGGGCTGGAACAGGTACCGGACCGCGCGCGCCTGGGCCGAGCTGATGCGTCGCCTCGGCTACGCCAAGTACGGCGCCCATGGCAACGACGCGGGCGCGTACGTCGTACCGGAGCTGGGCCGGATCGATCCCGACCACGTCATCGGTGTCCATGTGACCCAGCTGTTCTCGTTCCCGTCCGGCGATCCGGCCGAGCTGGAAGGACTGTCCGAGCACGAGATCGGATACCTGAACTTCCTGCAGACCTTCCGCGACAGCATGTCGGCGTACGCCAAACTGCAGGAGACGCAGCCGCAGAACCTCGCCCACGCCCTGGCCGACTCCCCAGCAGGCCAACTCGCCTGGATCGCCCAACTGCTCGGAGGCACCAGCGACGAGCACGTGCTGACCAACGCGACGATCTACTGGCTGACCAACACCGGCGCCTCCTCGGCCCGCTTCTACTACGAGGACCACCACGCCGAGCATCCCGCCACACCGACCACCACACCGACAGCCCTGGCCAGCTTCGCCTACGACTTCCGGCCACTACGACGATTCGCCGACCGCGACCACGCGGCCATCGTCTCCTGGAACGAGTACGACCGCGGCAGCCACTGGGCCACCCAGGACGCCCCCGACCTCCTCGTCGAGGACATCCGGGGCTTCTTCGCCAAGCTCACGACCGCCTAGGTCACGCTCCGCGCGAGGACGGCGAGGAAGGAACCACCTTCCTCGCCGTCGGCTCGATGGCCGTCCTGAGCATCTATCTGCGCCTTCCCTCTGTTCGCCTGCCTCACAGAGCACGCAGGGCAGGTCCGAGCTCCTTGGTGAAGAAGTCGAAGAACCCAGCCGTGTCCGGACCGGCGTTGATCAACGCGAGATGGTCGTAGCCGGCCTCGACGAACGGCTTGGCGATCTCCACATGCCGATCCACGTCGGGCCCGCACCCGAACTGATCGCGCATGTGGTCGGCGGTGATCAGCTCGGTGGCAGCATCGAAGTTGACCGGATTCGGCAACTCGGCTTGCACCTTCCAGCCCGTCAGCCCGAAGCGGAACAACTTTCGCGCCGATTCCGCCGCCTCGTCTTCCGACCGGGCCCACGACAGCGGAACCTCCGCGTAGCGGCTCCCGTTCCCACCAGCTTTCTCGTACGCCGTGACCAGATCCGCCCGCGGCTCGGTGACGAACAAGGCGTCCCCGAGCTCACCGGCCAGCTGCGCCGATTCGGGCCCGCCGGCGGCGACCGCGATCTCCGGCAGCTCGTCGGGCAGGTCGAAGACCCGGGCGTCCTCGAGTCGCAGGTGCTTGCCGTCGTACGAGTGGTACCCGCCGCTCCACAGCAACCGGATGATTTCGATTGCCTCCCGCAACATCTCGTGCCGCGTGGCCACCGCCGGCCAGCCGGCACCGACGACATGCTCGTTGAGCCGCTCACCCGCGCCCAGGCCCAGCGTGAACCGGCCGCCGGACAGCAACGCGACGGTCGCCGCGGCCTGTGCGACGATCGCCGGGTGGTACCGAATGAACGGGCAGGTCACCCCGGTCGCCAATCCGATCCCCGACGTCCGCGCGGCGATCGCCGCCAGCATCGAGAACGCGAATCCTGAGTGCTCGTGCTCACCGACCCACGGATGAAAGTGATCGCTGACCTCGACGAAGTCGAACCCAGCCTCCTCCGCCCGCACCGCCTGCTCGACGATCTCGACCGGACCGTACGCCTCCGCGATCAACTTGAACCCGAGCTTCACGACACACTCCTCTGATCAGGCACGACAAGATCCGGCTCTTCGGTCACAGCTGCCCGGTAGCCAGCACCGGCTCGCTGAAACCAGGCGGTCCTCCTTCAACTCCGAGGACGCCGGACGTCTAGGGCAGCGGCTGCCCTCCCGTGACGCCGATCCGCTCGCCGGTGATGTAGCTCGACTCCTGCGAAGCGAGGAACACGTACGCCGGCGCCAGCTCGGCCGGCTGACCGGCGCGTCCGAGCGGGGTGTCGGCGCCGAACTCGTCCACCTTCTCCGCCGGCATCGTTGCCGGGATCAACGGAGTCCAGATCGGGCCCGGAGCAACGGTGTTGACCCGGACGCCCTTCGGCGCCAGCTCCTGGGCCAGCCCCTTGGTGAAGTTCACGATGCCCGCCTTCGTGGTGGCGTAGTCGAGCAGGTTCGGCGACGGCTGGTAGGCCTGGATCGACGAGGTGTTGATGATGCTGCTGCCGGGCTTCAAGTACGGTACGGCGGCCTTGCAGAGCCAGAACATCGCGTACAGGTTGGTCTTCAGCACCCGGTCGAACTGCTCGGTGCTGATCTCCTCGATGCCCTCCTGCGCCATCTGGTACGCCGCGTTGTTGACCAGGATGTCGAGCCCGCCGAGCTCCTGCACCGCACGGTCGACGATCTCCGCGCAGTGCGCCTCCTCGCAGATGTCGCCCGCGACCAGCACCGCCGTACGCCCCTCGGCCTCGATCAGCTTCCGCGTCTCCTGCGCGTCGGACTCCTCGGACTCCAGGTACGAGATCAGCACGTCGGCACCTTCGCGGGCGAACGCGAGCGCCACCGCCCGGCCGATCCCGGAGTCGCCACCGGTGATCACGGCTCGCTTGCCGGTCAGCTTCCCGGAACCGCGGTAGGTCTCCTCACCGTGGTCGGGCCGCTGATCCATCTCCCCCGTCCGGCCCGGGTGCGGGATCTGCTCCGGCCCCTGAGCGTCGGCCCCGGGGTGCTGCGTGGTCGGGTCGCCGGGCTGGTGCTGGTCGGACATCGTCAGGGCTCCTTCGAACGGACGGCGTTGACGTCCCGGCGGTACCCACGCCGTCCACCCCGTAGTCCGCGCGGGCGCAACGGATCGGGCGCGGAGTAATCTCGGAGCACGTCGCCGGGCGCTCGAGAGCTGTGGCGAGGCAGGCCCCGGCCGTTATGAAGCAGCGGCCGGGGCCGTCCGCGACCGAGCCGTGGGCTCAGCGCCCGGTACGCCGCTTTCTCGGCACCAGCGGGAGCTTCATGGTGACGGCGACCTCGGCGGCGATGTCGCGCAGCCGGCGGTTCAGCCCCTGACTGGCGGCCACGAGACGGTCGAAGGCCTGGGACTGGGTGGCTTGTTCGCGGGCCATCAGAATCCCGATCGCCACGCCGATCTCACGGTTGCTCTCGAGCGCCCGCTCCAGATGCATGATCCGGTCGCGGTGCACGTGGTTGATCAGCGTCAGCGAGGCGTACGACGCGAAGATCGCCGCCAGCGGGACCACACCCTCCCGAGCGAACGCCGCCCGCCGGTCGGCGTACAGGTTCAGGGAACCGCGCTCGTCCTGCGACAGGTACAGCCGGATGGAGAGCAACGAGTGCACCCCGCGCTCGACGGCTTGCGGCGAGAACTCGGGCCACTGCTGATCAGTGGTGAGATCGTTCGACCACACCAGGTCGCTCTGCGTCAAAGCGTCCGTGCACGGCCCCTGGCCGGTGCTGTACTGCAGCGCCTCCAGCTCGACCGGCAACTCGTCGGTGTGGACGATCGTCTGCGGCTCCCGCCCGGCGTGGGTGAGCGAGATCGACGCGTGATCGACGCCCGGAATCGCGGCCTTGGCGTAGTGCACGACCGGTTCCATCTGCAAGCCGGCGTCACCGCTCGTCATCGCGCGGGCCAGGTCGCGGAACTGACCGGCCATCGCCTCCATCGCCTCTCCAGGCGAGACACCACCGCCCGAGCTGTCCACCGTCGCACCCCCTCCTGGAGATCGAGTCCGCCGACCGTCCGTGGTCCGGCGAACTCACATTAGCTCCAGCGAGCTTGTCCGTCCTGATCAGCTCCGGAGCCGCTTCAGGAACCTCTTGACCGCGGCCAGCAGCGGGGCAAGAGCGCCGGACCGATCCTTGGACGACCGCCCCGCGAGGAGATCGTGACCGGAGAGCTCGTGCCGGATGGTTGCCGGCCGCACCGGAGCCCGCCTGCCAGGCCGTACGCCGGCCCGCGCGGTGCGCCGCCTTCGACGCAGCGGCGCGTGCGCCGTCGTACGGCGTGGATGCACCTCACGCCCGACCGGCCGGTGTTTCGCGACCGCGTCCTGCCCGTAGTGCTCCTCCAGACGAGCTAGCCCCGAGCCGGACAACGGCCCGTCCACCTGAATCCGCGGAGCTGACTTGATCGCCCGCTTGTCCACCCGCAACTGGACGCCTTCGTCGGTCAGCTCCGCACCGCTCAGCGGCACCAGCACCTGCTTCGCCCCCGCAAGCCCGCGGACCACCGTCGCCCACGCGATCTCCCCGGTGGCCGAACAGCTGTGCAAGCTCACCACAGCGCCGACGCGCGCGCCTGCCGCGTCGAACGCGGTCATGCCGAGGAATCCCTCGACTCCGCCCATACGATCACCCCGTCCAGGTCGGCTACCAGTACCCTGCGTAGCGACCAGCAACGCGCTGTCACCGAGTCGTGATCTCCGCCGGATGTTCCGGCGCCGACGCCGCGGGTACCGGGGACTCTCCGAGCGACAACCGGGAAGGGACGAATCATGACCGAGGACCGACCGCTCGCGCTGGTGACCGGAGCTTCGAGCGGGATCGGGCTGGAGCTGGCTCGGCTGTTCGCCCGCGACGGCTACGACCTGGTCGTCGTCGCCGAGGACGACGCCGTCGAGCTCGTCGCCCCCACCCTGCGGACCGCGGGCGACCACCCCGTCCAGGTCGAGGCGGCGCAGCTCGACCTTGCCACCTCCGACGGCGTACGACGTCTGCAGACTCTCGTCGGCGACCGGCCCCTCGCTGCGGCGGCGCTCAACGCCGGCGCCGGGCTGGGCGGAGCGTTCCTCGACAACGACCTGGCCGACGCTCTCAGGATCATCGACCTCAACGTGAAGTCGACCGTCGTCCTGGCGCAGTCCGTGCTCAGCGGGATGGTCGCGCGGAACAAGGGCCGGGTGCTGGTGACCTCGTCGATCGCTTCCACGATGCCCGGTTCGTACCAGGCGGTCTACAACGCCAGCAAGTCGTTCCTGCAGTCGTTCACCGAAGCCCTCCAGGACGAGCTGCGCGAGTCCGCGGTCACCATCACCTCTCTGATGCCCGGCCCGACCGAGACCAACTTCTTCCACCGGGCCGGCATGGACGACACCCGGGTCGGCCGCTCCGACAAGGGCGACGCCGCCGAGGTCGCCCGGCAGGGCTTCGAGGCGATGCTCGCCGGGAAGGACCGGGCCGTCGCCGAGTCCCTCAGCACCAAGGCCCAGGAACTCGCCAACAAGGTCCTCCCCGACAAGCTCAAGGCCGCCGTCCACCGCAAGATGGCCGAACCGCTCGACAAGCACTGAGCTCAGCGGGCATCAGCTCGACGAACCTGCCTGCCGTACGTTGTCCGCAGACTGCTTCGTCTCGTGGGCGACCTGCTGCGCCGCCGCGCGGCCCTCGTCAGTCACGTCGGTCGCCGCCTGCGCTGCCGTCTCCTTCACGTGTTGGACAGCTTCCTGAGCCGGTTGCTGCAGGTTGTCCTTCACCTCGGCAAGCTGTTCCTTGACCGGCCCCGCCGCCTCCATCGCCTTGTCCTTCGCCTCCTGCGCGAGCTCACGCTCCTGCGTCGACGCCGGTACGGCGGCCGCCACGATCCACCCGGCCGCGAACGCGATCAACCCCGCCGCGAGCGGCGTACCCCGGGTCTTCTCCTTCGCGACACCCGGCGCCGAACCGACCGCGTCACCGACTCGCGCCCCCGCATCCTGCACCGACGACGCCGCCGAACCGGCCGAGTCACCGATCGACCCCGCCGACCCCATCACGTGTTCCTTCAACCGGTGCACACCGCCGCGAGCACTTTCGACCCTCCGGCCGACCACCCGGCTCGGGCTCACCTTCTCGGTCAGCGCGTCGACGTCACGCCCGACGTCACGCCGGGTCCGCTCGATGTTCCGCTTCAGCTCTTCCGGGTCTTCAGCCATTGCGCATCCTCCTTCAGCGACTCCACCGTCTGCTCCGGTTTCGGATCGACGTCCTGCAACTCCTTGCGCCCACGCACCGCCAGTACGGCGGCCACCAGCGCCCACACCACCGTCACGATCAGCGCGGCCCAGACCAGATCCATCGCCTCGCCCAGCGCCCACATCACCGTCAGCGACAAGAACAGCGCGACCATCCAGCCCGCGAACGCCGCGCCACCGAGCATCCCGGCGCCCTTGCCCGCCTTCTTCGCCTCCGCCTGCAACTCGGCCTTGGCCAGCGCCAGCTCCTGCCGCGTCAACTGCCCCAGGTCAGTGGTCAGCTGCGACACGATCTGCCCGACCGAGTCGTCGACCGACGGCCGGTCCGGATGCACGGTCATCTCACCGCTCCCCGTTCGGCCCGAACCTCGGCGTCACCGGCGCACCCGGATCGAGATCGGGCGCGACCGGCGTCGGCACCGGCGGCACCGGGTCCGACACCTGCGGGGCCGGCGGCTGCACCGGCGGCGCGACCGCAGGCTCCACCGGCGGGACGAGGTACGACTCGTCGGCGTACGACGCGACGTGGCCGTTCGCAGCGTCCGTCGTACCGGCTGTGTCCGCTGACCTGCTCTTACCGTCAGCCGCTCCACCGGCCAGCGCCCGCGTCATCCGGCCGGCCACCACCCCGGCAGTTGCCGCCAGCAACAAGAACGTCCCCGGCCGCCGCCGCGCGAACCCACGCACCTCCTCCAGCAACTCCCCCGGCTCGTGCTTCTGCAGGAAGTCCGCCGCCTGCTCCGTGAAATCAGCGCCGTGATGGGCCAACTGCGCGCCCCACCCCGACTGCCCGTGCTGCGCCATCCCCCGCAGCTCGTCACCGACCGACCGCAGCCCCTCCGCGGCCCGGTCCTTCTGCTGCCCCGCCTGCTCGACCAACTGATCCCGCGTCTGCCCCGCCAGCGCCCGCGTCTGCTCCCGTACGTCGGACGTCACCTCGGACGCCTTCTCCTTGACGGTCCCCGCGACCCCACCAGCCGCGTCCACCGCCGTCTCCGTCGCCCACGCACCCGCCCCACGACCAAACGGACGTTTGCCGGGTGGGTACACCCTGCGCGAAGCACTGACCGCGGTCCAGGGAAGCGGCCGCGCCGTGATGAATCCATCGCGAGGTCACGATCATGCTCACGCTCACCACTCTTGACGGCACCGACGTGCCCACCCACTGCTCCACGGCCGACGACCGCGCCCGCCGCGACCAGGCCACCCGGGAGCTCCTCACCACCAGAGCCGCGTCCACCGACGAGGCCGAGCGCCGACGGCTCCTGGAACAGGCCGTGGAGCTCAACCTCGAGCTCGCCCGCGGCATCGCCCAGCGCTACCGCGGCCGTGGCGCGGAGGACGAGGACCTCGAACAGGTCGCCTTCCTCGGCCTGATGAAAGCCGCCGCCGGCTACCGCACCGACACCGACGTCCCGTTCATCGGGTACGCCGTACCGACGATCCGCGGCGAGGTGAAACGCTACTTCCGGGACTGCGCCTGGACGGTCCGGATCCCCCGCGGGCTGCAGGACCTGCAGGGCAAGATCGCCGGCGTCATCCCATTGCTCGTCCAGGAACTCGGCCGCGAACCCACGCTCGACCAGATCGCCGCCCGGCTCGGCGTCAGCCCCGCCGACGTCCAGGAAGCCGAAGCCGCCCGCGGCTGCTTCAGCGTGATCTCCCTCGACCGCCCGGCCACCGACAACGACCTACCGCTCGGCGACTCGGTCGCCGCCCTCGAAGACCCGTACCTGCACCACTTCGAGACCGTCGACATGCTCGGCCCGCTGCTCGACGACCTGCCCCCACGCGACCGCAGGATCCTGGAGCTGCGGTTCATCGAGAACCGCAAACAGGCCGACATCGGCGCCGAACTCGGCGTCAGCCAGATGCAGGTCTCCCGCCTGCTCACCCGCATCCTCGCCGACCTCCGCACCCGCCTGGCCCCGACCACCGCGGCGGCTGCAGCCTGACCGGCCAGCACTGAGGGCGGCGCCCAGTGCGCCTCCCTTTCGGCCGCGATCAGTCCCACGAAGCGGGCAGCGCTCAGTCGCCGGCGCTCGGCCCCTGGGCCGCGCGCGAGCGCGCCGTACTGTCGCTTCCCGGCTCCGCCGACGCGTCCTGCTGGTCGAGCTTGCGCTGGTAGAAGTCGTACGCCGCCTGCTTGCTCATCCCCATCGCGCCGCCGACCTGGCTCCAGCTCGAACCCTCTTCACGGGCCTGCCGGATCATGTGCCAGCGCGCGCCGGTGAGCAGCTCCACGACGCGGCGGCTCGCTCGGAGTGCCTCCAGGCCCGTGACGCCGGGGAGCTCGCCCAGAGCTTTCACGAGGACCGCGACCGGGTGCCCGGCTTCGCGGCCTTCCTCGATGTCACGCTCATACCGCTCCCGCTGGTCACTGACTCGCAGTACGTCGAGCAGTTCCTCCAGGCCCCTGCTGTCCGAAGGCACCGGAGGCTGGACTACATCGCCACCCATGGCGTCAAGATAGCTTGACGATCCCGGATCGTCAAGCTGCCTTGACGGGTCATCCTCGTCAAGCTACCTTGACGATATGACCACAGGTGCACTGGCAGGACGACGAGGCCCGGAGCCCGCCGACGAGCCAAGCGGCGCGCCCACGATCCGGCCACGCATGCTCGCGATCCAACCGCCGCCCGACGACACCCTGGCCGACCGATTCGCTCGACTCGCCCTGGAACTGCACGACTCCACCGGGATCGAGGAAACCGTCGGCGCGGTCGTCGAGTTCGCGCTGCAGGCGCTGGACTGCTCGCACGCCGGCGTGGCGCTGACCTCGAAGCGTGGGCGGCAGCTGGAGATCCCGGCGGTCACCCATCCGGTCGTGGCCGAGATCTACCGGCTGCAGGTCGGGGGCGGTAAAGGCCCGTTGACCGAGTCGCTGCGCGACCACTCCATCGTGCGGGTCAGCGACACCGCGACGGACCAACGCTGGCCCGAGTGGGCCGCGACGGTCCTCCAGCTCGGCGTCCGCAGCGTGCTCGACGTACCGCTGGCGACCGGAACGTCATCGGTGGTCGGCGTCCTCGGCCTGTACTCCGCACGCCCGGACGCATTCGGCCCCGACGACGAGGCCGTCGCGCACATCCTGGCCCGGCACGCCTCGGTCGCCGTCGCGACCGCCCGCCACGAGATCACCCTCGCCGCCGCCGTCGACGCCCGCAAGCTGGTCGGCCAGGCGATGGGCATCCTGATGGAACGCTTCGACGTCGATGGCGACCGGGCGTTCGCCATCCTCAAGCGCTACTCCCAGGACACCAACACCAAGCTGCGCGACGTCGCCCAGGACCTGATCGACACCCGCAAACTGCCGCACTGAACGGCGCCGGGGCGCTCGGGGTGTTGCGGCTCCCCCAGGTCCCCGACGTTCAGCCGGCAGCGTCGAGGCGGTGGGTGATGAGCACTATCCGAGCGAGGGAAACCGATGACCGGAGGCAAAGCTCGCGACCACGCGGCTGAGCGTGGCCCTCCCCCGCAGCTCAACACCGGTACGGCGGAGGGTTCGGTCAGCCAGATCGTTCGCAAGCACCACATCGAGCACCACGCCGCCTCCAGCGACCTGCCCGTCCGCATCGACGCGTTGATGCTCGAGGTCGGTCAGGGCCCGTGCCTGGACGCGGTGTGGAAGCAACGAACCGTCCGCGTCGACGACCTCAGCACCAACGAACGCTGGCCCAAGTTCTGCCGCCAGGCCGCCGCGCTGGGGGCACACAGCATGCTGTCGTTCCAGTTGTTCGTCCAAGGGCACAACCTCGGCGCCCTCAACCTGTACGGCGCTCGCCCGTACGCGTTCACCGACGAGTCCGAACACATCGGCCTGCTCTTCGCGACCCACGCCGCGATCGCCTTCGCCGGCGTGCAGAACTCGGACAACCTCGAAGCCTCGGTGCAGAGCCGCGGCGACATCGGCGCCGCGATCGGGATCCTGATGGAGCGCTACGACCTCACCGCGGACGCGCCTTCGCCGTCCTGACCCGGTTCAGCCAGCAGTCCAACCGCAAGCTGCGCGACATCGCCGACGAGATCGTGAACGGCACCGCCCGGCCTTGCTGATCCACCAACGTGCACAAGTTTCCCGGCTTGAACTTATGCACGGCACCCGCGTAGCGTTCGACGGGTCGCAGGCAAGGGCTCCGGAGTGTGGGCCCGTCTGGCGTGCGACTCCTGGGTTGGAGCTCCTGATGAGCACCACGCCGTACCGCCTCGACCACCTCCGTCGTGACGGCCGCTTCGTCGCCCGATTCGTCCATCAACTGACCGTCGCCTCTGGCGTGCCGATCGGTTCGCGCTGGAACCCTGTCCACCACGACGCTGCCCGAGGCTGGCAGGTCGCGTGGACCGACGGCCCGAGCGTCGCGCTGATGCGCTACCTGGCGGCCGATCTGCGGGGCAGTGTCGCCGGCGTCAGCGTCGAGCAACTCCAATGGGACCGGACCGTGTCTCCGGAGGCGTTCGCTCTGGCACTGATCAGCAACGTTCGCGCGGGTCTCCCGCCGCTTGGCAGGCACCGTAGCTGTGACGCGCTGACGCTCTGCCTCGCGCAGGTCGACCATCCGCAGCACGGCACTCCACGCGACGTCGAACTCGCCCGCCGGCTGGCCCGGCTCGGCGAGTTCGGCGAGCGCGACATGGTCGGCTTCCTCCAGCTGCACGGCCTGGCAGGCCTCGGCGAAGGCACTTTGCATGCCGACGGCAACCTCTCGGTGCTGTGGCAGCTCCAGAACGACGCCCGGACCCGCCTCCGCCCGACCCAGGCCTCGCTCCCAGAACTCGTAGCCGACCGACGCGCGGCCCGACAACCGAGCGAGCAGGACACAACGGCAATCGACCCGTCGTCGTGCCGCCAGGGTGCGTGGGTGAAGTTCACGTAGTACGCCGTCACCGCCGAGCATCCCGTTCGCTCACCGAACGGCCGCCGGTCGACAACCGCTTTCGGGATGGTGCAGGGTGGGGAACGTCTCGACAGACGGGAGGCGACTCGATGCCCGAGAGGAAATCGAACGTACCGGACCGCAACGCCGGTGAGCCGTCCAACCAGTACGCCGGCGCGTCTCCTGCCGACGACCGGCTCGCGCAGGAGCTGAGCGCGGTGGCCAGGTCCTTGCAGGCATCTCCTGACCAGGCCACCGTTCTGCAGGACATGGTGAAGGCCGCGCTGCAACTGATTCCCGGCGCCGAGGACGCCTCGATCGCCGACCTGACGACGCCGGGCCAGATCGTGCACCGCGCCGCGTCGGGCGACCTGCCCCGGCGCGTCGACGCCGTGATGGCGGAGCAGAACCAGGGCCCTGCGTGGAAGCCGTACGCCGTGAGCGGACCATCAGGGTCGACGATCTGGACACCGACGAACGCTGGCCGAAGTTCGCCCGGCACGCCGTCGACCTCGGCGCGCGCAGCATGCTGTCGATCCAGCTGTTCGTCGAGGACGAGAACCTCGGCGCACTGAACCTCTACAGCAGCCGTCCGCACGCCTTCACCGACGAGTCCGAGCACATCGGCCTGCTCTTCGCCGCGCACGCCGCCGTCGCGCTCGCCGGCGCGGAGAGCAACAAAGACCTCCAAGCCGCCGTCAAGACCCGCGGTCTGGTCGGCACCGCCGTCGGCCTGATGATGGAGCGCTACCACCTCACCCACGCCGCGGCCCTGGCCGCACTGACCCAGCTCAGCCAGGAGTCGAACCGCCCGATGCGCGAGATCGCCGAGGAGATCATCACCGACAGCCAGGCGTGACCACCTGAACGTCGTACGCCGCCCGGACCAGGAACTCGCCCACGTTTCGCGCTGGGCTGAGCCGCTGAGCACCAGGTCGGCGCTCAGCGGCTCAGACGTGCTCAGCTGTTGGCGCGGCTGGTGTTGATCTCGCCGTTCACACCGGCCGGGAAGAAGCCGCCCTTCGTGGCCTTCTTCGGGGTCAGGTAGACGACGTTCAGGACCTGGTCGGCACCGCGGCTGAACGCGATGCCGTTGGCGTCGGTCGGGACGATGTTGGTCTTGCCCTGGTAGGTGACGCCCTGGTCGAGGTCGGTCTTGCCGTCGAGGCTGTCGCGGGCGTTGGAGATGGCCACCGAGGGAACCTCCAGGCCGGCCGCGACCAGGCTCGTGCGGATGTTGGCCGCGTGGTACGCCTCGACCGCGAGGATCCCCGCCGCGGCCTCCAGGTAGGTTTTGTTGGAGATCAGCGGAGCAGCGCCCTTGTACGCCGTGACACCGACGTCCTCGAACACGTACGCCGCCAGCAGGAAGTTGTTCTCGTTGGCGTAGGCGTCGAACTTCTGCCCCGGCTTGATCAGCCCGGCCGCGGTCGCCGCCGCGGTGAAGGCCGCGTCGATGTCGATCGCCGGACGCGCCACCGCCGCGCCGCCGAGCGCCTTGCGCAGGAACCGGACGTGCGCGAGCTCGTCAGCGGCGATCTCCTCGGCGTACGCCTTGACGGCCTTGGTCTGGAACTTCACCTTCCGGCCACCGCGGACGGCGCCCGGCTTGCCCTTGCCGAGCACCTCGGTCGCCGCCAGCCCGTACCCGCGCACCGCGCGCAGGTAGAACTCGGCCTCCAGGTACTCGAGGTTGAGCGCGAAGTTCAGCACAGCGCCGTCACTCGGCTGGCTGCCGTGGTGGTCGTCGTGACCGAGCCCCAGGTCGAGGTCCAGACCCAGCGGGCCCGTCTCGGCCGAGGCCGGGCTGAGGACCCCACCGGCCAGCAGGCCCCCACCGGCCAGGCCAACGCCCGCGGTGGTGACCCCGGCTGCCCGGAGGAACTTGCGCCGGTCGACGCCGTTCTCGGCGCTGCGGTCGATCGCGTTACGGATGAACAGTTTGTCGAACATGTGCGGAGACTCTCCGATGTTCCGATGCGCCCAGCTGTTCCGCCGGGCAGTGGATTGACGATCCGTTGAGATCAACGAACGAACCCGCCGAAAGCCACTCCGTGTTGCGAGACCACCCAGTTCGTAATGTGCGGCAGGCCGTTGTGCACACCCTGGCCGGCGCCGCCCACAGGGATCGTCAGACCGCAGACGGCACCAGCACAGGACCGATCAGCGGCCGACCCCGCCTGAGCCCGGCGTCCGACGTACCGAATCAGTTGACCAGGCAACGTCGTCCGCCGCGCACAGTTGCCGGCCGCCGACCGACAGAGGTGCTTCGCAGCCGACCGTGCCGCGGATGGGTGGTGATCACCAGCCGAGTTCAGCCGCGCAGCGTGAGGACGATCAGTACGACGTTCAGCGCGCTGACCGCGGCAGCGACCAGGCAGGCAGCCACGGTGGTGACAGGCCGGTTCACGAGGGCGCCCATGACTCGCCGTGAGCCGGTCAGGCGGACCAGCGGCCACAGCGCGCACGGGATGCCGAAGCTGAGGACGACCTGGGACACGACCAGAGCGCGGGTGGGGTCGATGCCGACGGCCAGTACGGCGAGCGCCGGGAAGAGCGTGATCAGCCGACGGGTCATGACGGGTACATGACGCCGCAGGAACCCGTCGAGGATCACCGACCCGGCGTACGTGCCGACGGACGACGAGGCGAACCCGCTCGCGAGGAGCGCCAGCGCGAACAGCAGGGCGGGCGTCTCCCCCAGCCGTACGCCGAACGCGGCGTGGGCGTCGCTCAGGCTCTCGACGCCGCTGCCGGTGAGCGCGGCCGCGGCGACGACGACCATCGCGAGGTTCACCGCCCCGGCCAGCGCCATCGCGATCGCGACGTCGAGCCGGGTCGCCCTCAGGACACGTTCGCGGCCGCCCGGCGTACGAAGGGTCTTGCCGTGGCGGTCGGTGATGAGCGAGCCGTGCAGCCAGATCGCGTGCGGCATCACAGTTGCGCCGAGCATGCCCGCGGCGAGGACGAGCGAGTCGGTGCCGTCGAGGCGTGGGACGAGACCTCCGGCGACACCTGCCGCCGATGGCGCGGCCTCGATCGTGGAGACGACGAAGCCGACCAGGACGACAGCGAGCAGGCCGATGATCGCGGTCTCGAACGGCCGCTGGCCACGGCGAGACTGGTAGAGCAGCAAGCCGAACGACACGACTCCCGTGATCACGCCGCCGAGCAGCAGCGGGATGTCGAACAGCAGGTTCAGTGCGATCGCGCCGCCGACGACCTCGGCGAGGTCCGTGGCCAGCGCGACGAGCTCGGCTTGTCCCCACAGGCCGAACACCACCGGGCGCCTGAAGTGGTGGCGGCACAGCTGCGGCAGCGTCTTCCCGGTCGCGATGCTCGCCTTCGCGGCGAGGTACTGGACCAGTACGGCGAGGAGATTCGCGCCGACGACGACCCAGCACAGCAGGTAGCCGTAGTCGGCGCCCGCCGCGATGTTCGTGGCGAAGTTGCCCGGGTCGACGTAGGCGACCGCCGCGACGAACGCCGGGCCGAGCAGCAGGAGACCGGAGCGGTTGAGTCCTCGCCGCAACGGCGCGGGTGCGTACATGGGCCGGCCTTCCGGTCGCGAACACGTCCGGGGGCCTTCGGAGCGGTCTGCCGGGCGGATCGGTGCGAACGAATCTTCCTGCTGCGGAAGAAAGTTTCGCCATCGACCCATCCACTCCGCCGCCGCGCTCCGAAGCCCGAGCTGAGTCCGTCGTGAGGAGATGGTCGGAAGTGCGAGCCTGGAAACCTGTGTGGCGCTGGATCGGCGCGAGCGTCGGATTCGCCGTCCTGGTGGCAGTCGGCGTGGTGGTCTTCGGTTCGCGCGGCTCCGACGCACCGGTCAGCCAACCTCCAGCGGCGAGTTCCGGAACGTCACCGAGCGCGACACCGTCGACAGACGGTGACGACGAGGCGCTGGTGAACCGGATGCTCGACCAGCTCCGTGAGGGCAAACCGGTCGAACCGCAGTTCGCTGCCGGGGACAACCCGGCAACCGGAGTACCGATCGCGGCGATCAAGGCCAAGCCCGGTGAGCAGCTCCGGCTGGGCCGGCTGCAGATCCCCAAACTGCGGGTCGACCGGGTCCTGAACAACGGAGTCGACGAAGCCGCGCTGGTCAAGGGCGTCGGGCACTGGCCCGGTACGCCGTTGCCCGGTGCCGTCGGCAACAGCGTGGTCAGCGGCCACCGGGTCACCAACGGGCAGCCGTTCCGGTATCTCGACCGGCTCCGTGCCGGCGACCCGATCACGGTCACGGTCGGCGCGAAGAGCACGACGTACAAGGTCGTGAAGACCACGATCGTGCCGCAGGCCAGCTACGTGCCGTTCGTCCTGCGCAAGCCGGCGCAGCCGGGCGCCAAGGTGCTGACCTTGTTCGCCTGCAACCCGGTCACCGACCACTACCAGCGCATCGTCGTCGAGGCGCGTGCCACCTGAGGAGGTCGATGTCCCCTGCACTCTCCAGCGACACCCCGGGGCGACCGTCCCGGACCTGATGCGGTCAAGGAGAACAGTTCATGGGTATCAAGTCATTGTTCGGGGGCCGTCCGGTCCTCGAGTTCGCCGACGAGCACAGCCGGCGCAGCTTCCTGCGCAACGCCGCCCTGATCGGCGTCGGCGTCACCTACGTGGCCACCCGGCCCGGCGATCCCGTTGCCTTCGGCAACGCCGATCGCGGGTTCGGGACCGAGGTCGCGAAGAGCGATCTGGACATTCTGAACTACGCGCTCACCCTGGAGTACTTGGAGTCGGCGTTCTACACCGCTGGACTGAAGGCCAACCTGCTGAAGGGCCGCGAGCAGGAGCTGATCGACCCGATCCAGCAGCACGAGGCCGACCACGTGAACGTCGTACGGACGACGATCACCGATCTCGGCGGCCGCCCGGTCGCGCAGCCGAAGGTCAAGTTCCCGGCCGGCACGTTCGCCAGCAGGGCCGCGTTCCTGAAGACCGCGGCGACCTTCGAGGAACTCGGCGTGAAGGCCTACCACGGTCAGGTCACCCTCGTGAAGAACCCCGACCTGCTCGCCGCCGCGGCCTCGATCGCCGGCGTCGAGTCGCGGCACGCCGCGATCATCGCCCAGATCAGCGGCGGGAACCCGTTCCCGGCGCCGATCGAGGCCAACCTCGGGATGGGCCCGGTCCTGAAGGCCGCCATGCCGTTCATCGCGAAGTGACAGGAGCGACCGATGACTGACACCACTGCAGACCTGATCCACGGCAACGCGTCCGCCGTACCGGCCGGCGTCGCGATCGGTGCCCTGAACAACGGGTTCCACCTCGCCTCGGCCAAGGACTTCGGCAACGACATCGAGGTGCTGAACTACGCGCTCACACTGGAGTACCTGGAGGCCGAGTTCTACCGCCAGGGCAACGCGGCCAACCTGGTCTCCGGCAAGGAGAAGCAGTACCTGATGCAGATCGGCGCCGACGAGGCCTCGCACGTCGCGACCCTCACCGCCACGATCCAGAAGCTCGGCGGTACGCCGGTCGGCGCACCCGCGGTCGACTTCGGCGGCGCCTTCGAGTCCCGCAAGTCGTACCTGACCACCGCGCACGTCTTCGAGAACAAGGGCGTCGGCGCCTACCTCGGCGCGGCCGGGTTCGTGAAGGACAAGATGATCCTCCAGGCCGCGGCCGGCATCTTCGGCGTCGAGGCCCGGCACGCCGCCGTCGTCGGCAACCTGCTCGGCCTGAAGGCCGAGGGCGGCGTCTACAACGGCTCCTTCGAGAAGCCCGCCTCGAAGACCAACGTCCTCACCGCGGTCGCACCGTTCCTGGTCGACCCCGACAAGGTCGTTGCCGCGATCACCTACTGACCTGGGGGCGGTCCCGGCACCAGGTGAGATGGTGCCGGGACCGTTTTCCTTTCACCGCTGGACTGAGCTCGCGTGCAGGACGTATCACTGCCGAGCCGCTGGACGAAAGCATTTGCGTGATCGTGAGATAGCTGTTGCCCTACCCCCCTTTCTCCGTACGGTTTCAGTCGACCTCCGCAGCAGCGAGGGTCGTCTCACAACCTCAGGGGAAAACATGTCCATCCTTCGCAGAGTTGCCGTCGCCACCGTTTCCACCGCGGGCCTCCTGGCGGTCGGCGTGTCCATGCCCACCTCGGCCGCCGCGGCAACCACGGGAACCACCGGAACCGCGGCCGTCAACTGCGAGGTGTCTCCGAACGGCTCGACCGGCCTCCTTCGTTGCTACAGCGGCCCTGACGGCACGTCGCAGTTCCGGGCGATCGTTCAGTGCGCCAACGGCTCCTACCAGTACGGGAACTGGAACCCGTTCGGCAACCTGACGTCGGCGAGCTGCCCCGCAGGCGCAGGGATCGTCACCCGGATCCTCGCGGAGTTCCGGTGACACCTCCGCTGAAGCGTCCGTGACAGACCAGCACTGAACGGCTCTGATTCCCAACTACGTCGATGGAGAGATGATGAGGACTCGCGCACTTGCTGTCGCCGCAATCGTGGCCGTCGCGCCGTTGATCACGGTCGGCCAGGCCGCTGCCGCGCCCCCGACCGCCGACCTCGAGGTCGGCGACACGGTGACGCAGGTCCTGGACGGCACGGCGGCGTCCTACACACTCGTTTCCGAGAAACCGAACTGGGGACAGCGCGTTCGCCTCTGGCGCAACACATCCACCGGCAGCCTGCACGGCCAGATCGCGTTCTCGAAACCTGGTGACGCAGTCTGGCTGTCAGGCCCCGGCTGTCCCGGCTCCTACTGCAACGTGGCCTACGTGACAGCCGGCGGCACCGAAGCCAGCACCGCCTCGGTCAGCAGGTCCGTCGACGTCTGCGGGCAACACCGCTACAGCGACCTCCCCGGCACCACCACCGTGTGCACCTGCATCGTCTGCAAGACCGAGCCACGCGAGGCGGCAACACGTCCCGCGGCAACAGCCCCGGCCGCTCGCACCGCAAACTCCCGCCTGTCACGGTAACGGCAAGTTCGACAACTGGGTGGAGTGCGACTGAGTTCGGTCTGCACCGCGGACGAGACCTCGGCGGCGTCTCGAAGGGACGCCGCCGGGGCCGTTCGGTCTACAGCTCCGCCGTCGCGACGTTGCGCCCACGGTCGTCCAGCACCCGGAACCCTGTCGCGGTCAGCTTGATCTCCATTCCCCAGGTGTGCGGTACGACGTCGGCGGTCGAGTGCACGGCCGGATCGGCGACTGCGACGGCGACCGGCTCCAACGGGATCTCCGGCGGCTTCGGCGCCACGACGTACCCGATCCCCGCTCCCCCAGCACCGACCACCACAACCGCGGCTGCAGCGACCAGCCACCTCCCCATCGGCCGGCGACGCCGTGGCTCGCGCCCGATCGCGGCGAGGATCGACTCCTCCAGTGCCGCCGGAGGCGCGGCAGGCTCGGCACTGACCCGGTCAGCGTCCACCAGTCGCAGTGGCTCCGCGAGCGGCGCGATCGCCGCCAGCTCTGCGCGACAGTCCGGACAACCGTCGAGGTGCGCCTGGACCGCTGTCGCCTCGGCAGGAGTCAGCTGCCCGAGTGCGTACGCGCCGAGCTGCTCGCGCAGTGCTCTGTGTTCCTCGGGATTCACAGTTCGACTCCCATCTCGTCCATGGCCAGGCGCAACGCTTTCAGCCCGTAGAAGACCCGGCTGCGCAGCGTCCCGATCGGAACCCCTTGCTCGGCCGCGACTTCGGCGTACGGGCGCCCGCGCAGATAGGTCTCCACCAGCGCGCTGCGCGCCTCCGGCCGGATCCGCTGCAACGCCTCCTCGATCAGCCAACCTGTGACGGTCTTGTCGTCATCGGCCGCGGTCGCCGGACCGAGCGCGGTCAGTACGTCGAGCGGCTGCGGGCTCGCCGGCCGCAGCGAACGCCGGCGGGCCTCGTCGACGACCACGTTGCGGGTGATCGCGAACAGCCAGACCCGCAGGCTGGCGAGCGACGGATCGTAGCGGTCCGCCGCTCGCCAGGCCCGCAGGAACGTCTCCTGGACGACGTCCCGTGCAGCGCCCTCGTCGTCGAGCTGCCGCAACGCGTACCGGTACAGCTCGGCGCCGTGCTCGGCGTACGCGGCCCGTACGCCGTCCTCACGGCTGAGGTCGTGCACGGCTCTCGTCATCGCGCCGCGAAGGTCAGCCCGACCACGTCTCCCAGCCCGAGCGTCAGCAGCGGAGTGGTCCGGCCGGCGCGCAGGTCGACCTCGACCAGCTTCGACCCCGCCAGCAGCCCGCTCGTCCGGACGGCGGCGATCGCGGTGTAGTCGCGGGCGTCGTACGAGCCGGAACCGCGTCCTTCGATGTCGAAGCCGTTGACCGCGCTGACATCGCGGCCGAGGTAGCCGACGGTGAACAGCTGACCGGTGTTCGGCGAGACCACCGGTGTACGGCCCGGCAACGAGCCCTGCGTCACGAGGGTGTCCTTGGCCGCGTCGAGCCCGTACAGCCCGGTGCTTGTCGCCCCGGCGAAGCTGTCCGTGTACGCCGACGCCGTGACCCGAGGCTTGCTCCCTGAGGCGTAGGACAGATCGGTGTCGACGCCCGCGACCGCGCCGGTGTCCGGGTGCAGGCGCAGGTTGCGGCCCGACGACGATCCCACCCGGCTGGGCGTGGCCGCGGCAGGCTGGACCGCCACAATCCCTGCTCGGCCTCTTCTGATCACCAGCCGCGCCGGAGCCTCACCAGCCGCAGCCCACCGATCCGCCGGAAGCTCCCCGGAGCAGCGAGGACCTTCCGGCATTCCGACCTGTCGAAGTTCAGCGGCCGACCGAACCAACTCCCAGCCCGGCGCTCGGACTCCGGGTGGCCCGCGCGAGATCCTCCGAACGATCGTGTCCAGTCACGCCGCGCTCTACCGGTGAGCACAACGAGACCTCGGGCCGTCAGGTGTCGGATCGGAGCAGGGCGGTGACTGTGGTGACGACCTCGTTGAGGTGGGTCACGAGGTGGAAGTGGTCTCCGGGGAAGACTGTCAGGTCGAATTGGCCGGTTGTGGTGGTGGCCCAGTCGGCGGCTTCGGAGATGGTGGCTTGGGGGTCGCGGCTGCCGATCATGGCGCTGACGGGGAAGGACGGGAGTACGGCAGGAGGCTCCGGGTGGTAGCCGCGGAGGAGGTTCAGGTCGGCGGAGAGGGCCTGGATGATCAGGGCTCGGGACTCGGGGTCGTCGAGGAGTTCGGGTGGGGTGCCGCCGAAGTGATCCAGTTCTGCGAGTACGGCGTTCTCGTCGGTGGGGTCGACCGGGCGGGGGTTGTGGTGGATCGGCGCTTCCCGGCCGGAGACGATCAGCCGGGTCGGTGGGCGGTGGTGCAGTGCCAGGGCTGTCTCGTGGGCGACAGCGGCTCCCATGCTGTGGCCGAAGAGGGCGTAGCGGTCGTTGGTGACGTCTGCCAGCGCCTCGACGATAGTGGCGACCAGTTCGGGCATGGTGGTGGTTGGAGCGTCGTGGCGGCGGTCGCCGCGGCCGGCGTACTGGACGGCGACGAGTTCGATGTCGTCGGGGAGACGAGCGGCCCATGGTGTGTAGGCCCCAGCCCCGGCGCCCGCGTGGGGGAAGCAGACCAGGCGGAGTCTGGGTGCGCGGCGGCGGATGGGGACGTACAGCAGGTCAGACGTCATCAGGTGTCTCTTCTTCGGTGAGTGCCGAGCTGAGCATCTCGGCCAACGCGCGTGGAGTGGAGTGCGACAACAGGGCTGTCAGGGGCAGTGGGTGATCGACGGCGGCAGCCAGCCGGTTGCGGAGGTCGACTCTGCCGAGCGAGTCGAGTCCAACGGCGACCAGGTCGTCGTCGGGTGACAGCCGGAGCGGATCGTCGAAGCCGAGTACGGCGGCGGCCTCGGCGCGCACGAGGTTGATCAGGGGCGCATGCCCCGCCGGCTCTTCGGCGGGCCGGTCGACGAGGACGGGCGGTGCGGAGTAGCGGGCGGCGAGCAGCACGGGGATGGTGCTCTCGATCGCTGCGTCGAACAGGTCCAGCGCCTCCGGCGGGGACATGGTGGACAGACCGAGCTTGCGGAGCCGGATGGCGTCTGCGCGGCTCAACCGTTCTGTCATTCCGGGGCCGTCCCACCATCCCCAGGCGATGGTCAACGCCGGTAGGCCGTTCGCGTGGCGGTGCCTTGCGAACGCCTCCAACGACGCGTTCGCTGCTGCGTAAGCGCCCTGGCCCGGTGTCCCGAGCAGCGCCGCGGCGGAGCCGTAGAGGACGAAGTGAGTGAGAGGCAGGTCGCGGGTGCGATCGTGCAGCAGCCAGGCTGCTGCGGTCTTCGGCCTCAAGACTCGGGTCAGCTGATCAGGGCTGAGGTTCGCCGTGGTGGCGTCGTCCAGTACGCCGGCCGTGTGCACGACCGCGCGCAACGGGTACGCGGGATCGATCCCGGCCAGGAGTGCGTCGAGCTCAGCCGGGTCGGCGATGTCGCACGCGACCGCGGTGGCGTGCGCTCCGGCGGCTCGCAGCGTCGCCAGGAGATCGGCGGCGCCTGGAGCATCGGCACCTCGCCGGCTGCCCAGGAGGAGCCGGGTCACGCCGTGGTGGCGGACCAGGTGTTGGGCCAGTTGGCGCCCGAGTCCTCCGGTGCCGCCGGTGACGAGAACGGTGCCGTCGGCATCGAATCCGCGGCTCAGCACGCGAGCCGGTGTGGGCGCGGACGGAATAGGTGCTGGGGGCAAGGGATGTTCCGGGCGATCGGGCGGGTCGAGGAGGGCTGGGCGGAGCGGTTGGCCGGAGTACGGATCGAGGGTGGGGGTTTGGACGGCTCCTGCTTCCAGCTTGAGGTCCGGCCCTGGTGGATCCGCGCACAGCGCGGGGAGGAGGCTGACGGAGGACGGATGCTCGTCGTGGTCGAGCAGTGTGATGCGCCTGGGGAGCTCGGTGGCGGCCGATCGCCACAGGCCGCGGAGTGCGGCACCGACCGGGTCGGGATCGTCAGCGGTGGCATTGGTCGTGAGCAGGACCAATCGGCTCGCAGCCAGGCGTGGATCGCTCTGGCAGGCGCGAAGGATCGCAAGGTGATCGGTGGCGGCGAGCTTGATCGCGCAGGTGACGTCGTGGTCTCCGGAACGTCCGGTCACGATCACCAAGTCGGGCCTCGCCGCTCCGCTGAGGAGGTCTGCGAGTGTCGACTGCGGTAGGTGGCTCAAGGATTCCGAGCCGGAGCCGACGACGACTGTCGCGGGTGGCAGGGCCGCGTCGCTCGCGGAGGCAGCGCCAGCAGCAGGCTCGACGTGCACGTGCGGGGCGGCGTCCTCAGCCCCGTGCGTGCGAGCCATGACCTTCCAGCCAGGCACCAACAGCTTGGGCGGTGCGGTGATCGGTCGTACGCCGAGCGAGTCGGCGCTGAGGACCGGCCGGCCGTCGGGGCCGGCGATGCGCAGAGCCCAGCCGCCGTCGGCACGTGGATCGAGCCGCGCGATCAACGGACCACGCCAGGTGCGGTGCAAGGTGACGCCGGACCAGACGAACGGCAGCGCCGGCTCGGCGTCGGCGCGGTCGACCAGGATCGCCTGCAGTACGGCGTCCAGGACCGGCGGCGCGAACAGCTCCGGCCCCGCCGTCTCGGCGGCCTTGGCCGCCGCATAGACAACGCCGCACATTCGGCGGACCTCCTCGAGGCCACGGAACGCCGGTCCGTACTCGAGACCGCGGGACGCGGAGTGCTCGTAGTGCTTGTCGAGGGCAACGACTTCGCTCTCCGGCGGAATCGTGACGAGCCCCGGCCGCGGCGCGGCCCCGGCTGCGAAGCGGCCTTCGGCGTGCACCGTTCGGCCACCCGGACCACGGACCTCGACCCGGAACGTCAGTTCATCGGGGACGCTCACCACCCGGATGTCCGAGGGAACCGGGATCGGCGCCTGCAGGACCAGTTCCGCGACGCCAGGATGCCCGGCGCGCTGAGCAGCGCGCAGAGCCAGGTCGAGCAACGCAGTCGCCGGTACGACGTCCACGCCGTCGACTACATGGTCCAGCAGCCAAGGGCGGGTCGCGGGGTCGAGCCTCTCGGCCAGCACCGCCGGACCTTCGTCGGCGCCGAGCGAAGGAGTCGCGGCGAGGCTCCGAGGTGTGGTCGCCGGCAACCAGCAGCTCTCCCGCTGGAACGCGTACGTCGGCAGCGAGACCACCGATCCAGGCAGGACTGTCGGCCAGTCAGGCGAAGATCCCTGAACGTGCAGCGTGGCCAGAGCCCGGAGGGCAGCCACCGGCTCAGGCGTCCCGGGCGCAACGAACGCTGTCGCCGTGATGTCCGCCGACGCAGCCTGCGGGGCGAGCGCGGCGCTGGGACCGAGCTCCAGCAGCTGCCGGGCGCCGTGATCGACAGTCAGGGTCCGTACGGCGTCAGCGAATCGCACCGGCTCCCGAACGTGGCGCACCCAGTGCCCCGGATCCGCGAACTGCGAAGGATCGCTGGTGGCAGTGAGGCTGGAGATCAACGGGGTCGCCGCGGGGCGAAGCTCCAGCCCGTCGGCGACCGCCTGCAGGTCGGCAAGCACCGGGTCCATCAACTCGGAGTGGAAGGCGCGGTCCACCGATAGCCGCCGGGTCCGCAGCCCTGCGCCCGTCAACCGCTCCTCCGCAGCGGCAACGCCCGCCTCCGTGCCACTGATCACGAGAGCAGAAGGCGCGTTCAACGCCGCGATCTCGACCGGCAGCCCGGCCAGGTGTGTGAGCACATCCTGTTCCGTGCCTCTCACGGCGGTCATCGCACCGCGCGGTGAGAGTTTCTGCATCAATCGGCCCCGAGTCACCGCCAGGCGTACGGCGTCCGCCAAGGACATCACCCCGGCGAGGTGTGCCGCGGCAACCTCACCCGCGGAGTGACCGAGCAGCGCTCCCGGCCGGAATCCCCACGCTTCGAGGAGGCGGAACTGCGCGACCTGGAGGGCGAGCAACGCCGGCTGGGCGAAGTCCGTAGTCGCCGGCGCTGTGCTCGCGAACATGACGTCGCGCAGCGAACGGCCGAGCAACGGGTCCGCCAGATCGCAGACCTCGTCGAGCGCCCGTCGGAAGACCGAATGGGCGGCATAGAGCTCGCTTCCGGCTCCTGGACGCTGGCCGCCTTGCCCGGAGAACAGGAACGCGGGCAACTGAGAGCCGCGCGCCGTACCGCGGATCATCGCAGGATGCGGACGATCGGCTGCCAGCGCGTCGAGTGCTGCCCGCAGCTCCACCGCGTCCGTGGCGACCAGCGCGGCGCGGTGCTCCCACTCGGTGCGCGCGGTGGCGAGGGTGTGGGCGACGTCCGCGACGTCCAGCTCAGGATGGCGGACCAGGTGGTCACTCAGTCGCCGTGCTTGGGCGCGCAACGCCGGAGCCGATCGCGCCGACAACAGCCAGGCCGAGCCTGCGGCCCGGCGCCGCTCGGGTGCGCTCGGCTCCGATCCCGCGGCGAGCGGCGACTCCCCGAGATTGACCAACGGCGACTCCCCGGCATCGGCGAGCGGCGGCTCCCCGAGATCCGCGAGCGGCGGCTCCTCGAGGATGAGGTGCGCGTTCGTCCCGCTGATCCCGAACGCCGAGATCGCGGCCCGCCGTACGCGCTCGGGGTCGCGGGGCCACGAGCGGTCCGCGGTCAGCAACGAGACGCCCGCGTCCCAGTCCACGTGCGGACTGGGTGGGTCCGCATGCAACGTGCGCGGCAGCCGGCCCGCAGCGAAAGCCCCGACCAGCTTGATGATCCCGCCGACGCCGGCCGCAGCCTGGGTGTGGCCGACGTTGGACTTCAGCGAGCCGAGCAGCAGCGGACGCCGCGCGGCCCGGCTGGGCCCGTAGACCGCGGCGAGGGCACCCGCCTCGATCGGGTCGCCGAGCGGCGTGCCGGTGCCGTGCGCTTCGACAGCGTCGACGTCGCCAGGTGTCAGACCTGCGTCGGCCAGCGCGCGCCGGATGACATCTTCCTGCGCCAAGCCGCTGGGCGCGGTCAGCCCGTTGCTGGCGCCGTCCTGATTCACGGCACCGCCGCGGATCACCGCATGGACCTGGTGGCCGTGCCGCAGCGCGTCGTCGAGACGTTCCAGTACGACGACTCCTGCGCCTTCGCTCAGTCCGGTCCCGTCGGCACCGGCTCCGAAGGCCTTGCAGCGACCGTCGTCCGCGAGCCCGCCTTGGCTTCCGAAGGTGAGCTGCGTCCCCGACGTGCTCATCACGGTGACACCACCGGCCAGGGCGAGCTTCGTCTCTCCTGAACGCAGGGCACGGCAAGCCAGGTGTACGGCGACGAGCGACGACGAACACGCGGTGTCCACCGTGATCGCCGGTCCCCGCAGACCAAGGACGTAGGCAAGGCGTCCGGACAGAACGCTCCCGGACGAACCTGTCAGTCGATGGCCGGCGAGCCACTCCGGCGACTCCGCCAGCGGCGGACCGTACTCCTGCTGGTTGGCCCCGATGTAGACCGCGGTGTCGCTGCCGCGCAGCCGCGCCGGATCCGTCCCCGAGTGCTCCAGGGCCTCCCACGTGACTTCGAGGAGCAGACGCTGCTGCGGGTCCATCGACAACGCTTCCCGTGGCGAGATCCCGAAGAACTCCGCGTCGAACCCCGCGACGTCGTCCAGGAATCCGCCACGCACCGCGGGAGGCGTGATCCAGTCCCGGTCCGACGGTGCCGCGCTGGTCGCGTCGCGCCCGGCGGCGACCAGCTCCCAGAGTTCCTCAGGGCTGCTGACGCCTCCGGGATAGCGGGCGCCCATCCCGACGATCGCGATGGGTGCCTGCCGTTCGGATTCCAGCTCGGCCAACCGGTCGCGAGCTGTGCGCAGCTCGGCCGTGACTCGCTTCAGGTAGCTGAGCAGCCGTTCCTCGTCGCTCACGACGCCTCCGGGTCGAGGCCGAACTCGGCGTCGATCATCCGCAGCAGGTCATCGGTACCGGCCGCTTCGATGTCGGTCGGCAGGTCTGCCTCGGGCTCCGCCGCACCGGTTTGCTGCGCTGGGAAGAGCAGATCGTTGACCCGTGAGCCGAGAGCTGCGGCCGTCGGGTGGTCGAAGACGACCGTCACGGGGAGCCGCAGGCCGGTACCGGCGTTGATGCGATTGCGCAGCTCGACCGAGGTCAGCGAGTCGAAGCCCAGGTCCCGGAACGCCTGACCGGGCGGCAGTTCGGCGGCACTCGACAACCGCAGTACGGCGGCCGCCTGCTCCTGGATCCAGCTCGTGGCCATCGCCTGGCGCTCGTCAGGCGACCGGCGCTCAAGCCGTTCGCGCAGCGACGATCCGGGCACACCGTTCCGGGTCGAAGGATCGTCAGCAGGCAACCGCCCAGCCGATGGCGTCCCGAGATCCGGTGCGGTCGGCCGGATCGCCACCAGCCGGGGCTCCGGCCGCGAGTGGGCAGCATCCAGCAGCGCAAGTCCGTCAGCGGTCGTGAGCGGGCGCAGCCCGCTGTCCGCCATCCGGTTCAGATCGCGTTCGGTCAGATGCCGGCTCATCCCGCTGGGTTGTTGCCACAGGCCCCAAGCCATCGCCCGCCCACGATGGCCACGATGCGACCGATGCGCTGCGAGCCCGTCCAGGAAGGCGTTGGCCGCCGCGTAGTTGGCCTGACCGGGCAGACCGAGAGTCCCGGCCACCGAGCTGTACAGAGTCAGGTCGGCCAACTCGAGATCCCGGGTCCGCAGATGCAACCACCAGGCAGCATCCACCTTCGGCCGGAACACCTCTGCGAGTTGATCCGGGGTGAGCTCCGCCAAGGTCGCATCCCGGAGTACGCCGGCCGCGTGCACGATCGCCGTCAACGGATGATCCGCCGGTACGACGGCCAGCAGCCGGTCGACCTCGGCCGGATCCGACAGGTCCCCCACGTGCACCGTCGTCCGCACCCCAAGATCCGCCAGCTCCGCCCGGAGCGCGGACGTCCGCTCCTCCCCCGCCGCGGTCCGGCCGGACAGCAGCAGATGCCGTACGCCGTACTCGGCCACGAGATGCCGGGCAAGATCGACACCGAGTGTCCCGGTACCGCCGGTGATCAGCACAGTCCCGTCGCGATCGATCGGAATCGGCAAGGTGAGCACGAGCTTCCCGGTGTGCCGCGCGTCGCGGAAGTCCCGGATCACCGCCGGCGCAGCCTCGATCGGCCGAGCCGCGACCGGCAGCGGCGGAAGCGACCCGTCAGCGATCAGTGCGAGCAGGTCGGCGTACAGGGCGGCGATCGTCGCCGGCTCCACACTCAGGATGTCGAACGGCCGGTACATCACATCGCCGCGAACAGCGTCGACGGCCGCACGCTCACGGAGATCGAGCTTTCCCATCTCCAGGAAGCGTCCGCCGGGCGTCAGCAGCCGGAGCGAGGCGTCGACGAAGTCGCCGGTCAGCGAGTTGAGGACGACGTCCACGCCGCGGCCCTGCGTTGCGAGGCGTAGCCGCGGTTCGAAGTCGAGGCTGCGTGAGGAAGCGATGCGGTCGGCCGGCACTCCCATCGCCGCCAGCGTGGGCCACTTGTCCGGGTGGGCGGTCGCGAAGACCTCGGCGCCGAGAGTCCGCGCGATGTGGACGGCGGCCATGCCGACGCCACCGGTCGCGGTGTGGATCAGGACCGAGTCGCCGGCCCCCACCCTGCCGAGGGTGACAAGTCCGTAGTACGCCGTCAGGTACGCGATCGGTACGCCGGCCGCCTGGGCGTAGCTCCACTCGGCCGGGATCGCCGCCACCAGACGGGCATCGGTCACGACCCGCGTGGCCGCGGCGCTGGTGGTCAGGCTGGTGATGCCCATGACCCGATCGCCCACCGCGATGTCGCTGACATCAGAACCGACCGCTGTCACGCGGCCGGCGAACTCCCGGCCGATCGACGCGGTACCGGGGAACAGGCCCATGGTCGTCACGACATCGACGAAGTTGAGACCGGCAGCGTGGACCGCCACCGCGACCTCCCCAGGCCCCGGCGTCCGCTCGTGCTCGGGCGCAGGCACCAGCTCCAGCCGATCAGGCGTAGTGGTGTCCGCAGGTCCGGTCAGCGCGAGCTTCCACGGGCCGGACGTGCCCGGAGCGATCAACAGGTCGTCATCCGAGACCGCGACGAGGACCGGCTCGGTGGCGATCCCGTCGCGCAGTGCCAGCTGGGGCCGCCCTGCGACGACGGCCGCCGGCAGCAGGCGGTCGGAGTACACGCTGCCGTCGGTGTCCACCAGTCCGATCTGATCCGGGTACTCCGCTGCAGCGCTGCGCCACAGACCCGCGATCGCCGCCGCGACCAGATCAGGGTCGCCCGTCGTGGCACGGTACGTCGCCACGACGATTCGGCTGTCAGCCAATCGTGGGTCGGCGAGGAGAGCTTGCAGTAACTGCAGGTGGTGGAGCGATCGCCGACGTACCCGCTCGGGCAGTCCGGTCTCCTCGCCCGCGTCGGCCGGTTCGTGGACCACCACTGTTGGTGGTGCGTCGGCGAGGAGTTGCGGCAGCTCGTCGTACACGGTTGCTGTCGGCAACGCCGGATGCGGAGGTCCGAGAACCACCGTACCGGTCCCCAACCCGCCTTCGAGTCTCAGCACGGTGGGCGTCCAGTCCAGCTGCCGCAACGGCAGGTCCGGATCAGGTGCGGGGCGGAACGTGATCGTGCCCTCGGCCACCAGCTGATCGGCGGGATCGGTGACGGTCAACTGATAGGTGTCGTCACCGAGGCGGCGGGCGACGACGCGGGCCGACGAGGCCGAGCGGCCGAACAGGCGCACCGACGACCAGGTGAACGGCATCCGCGTGCTGTCGTCGTCGGCCCCGAGCAGGATCGGGTGCAGCGCCATGTCCAGCAGGACCGGGTGGGCCGCGAAGCCGGACGGCTCGATGTCGTTGCCCATGGCCACTTCGGCGAACAGTTCGCCGTCTCGGCGCCAGAGCCGTTCCAGGCCCTGGAACGACGGACCATAGGTGTACCCGGTGCGCCGCAGCAGTTCGTAGCCGTTGGCAACGTCGACCTCGTCGGCGTCCACCGGCGGCCAGACGCCGGGCGGGGACGGGTGCACCTCGCTGACCGGGGCAACGACGCCGCGGGCGTGGCGGGTCCAGGCGGCGTCCGCCGGGGCGTTCGCGGGGCGGGCGTACAGGCTGACCGCGATCGTGCCATCGGGCCCCGGCGCCTCGCGGGCGACCTGAACGTCGAGATCGTCGCCGTCGTCGGGAAGCCGCAGCGGAGTCTCCAGGACGAGCTCGCGCAGCTCGTTGTCCCGACCACCGGCAGCGAACGCGAGCTCGGCCAGCAGCGTGCCGGGCACGAGCGCGCCACCGTGCAACGCGTGATCGACCAGCCAGGGCAGGTTGTGGGTCGAGAGCCGGCCCAGGTGCAGCGATCCGCCGGTGTGGGGCAGGTCGACCGTGCCGGTCAGCACCGGGTGGTTCGACTTCCCTCTGCTCACCGGTCGTGCAGGCGCCGGCTTCGGCCAGAAACGCTGATGCTGGAAGGCGTACGACGGCAGCGTCGTCACCTCTCCCCCGGTCTCCCCAGCCTGCCAATCGACCGGGAGGCCGACACGAAACGCCTCGGACAACGCGAGGGTGAGGCGGTTTTGCGCGTCTTCCCCGCGTCGCAGCGTCCCGAGCGCCACGGCGTCGACGCCCGCGTCCTCGAAGGTCTCCTCGAGCGCGGTGCGCAGCAGCGGGTGCGGATTCACCTCGAGGAAGCTGCGGTGCCCGGCCGCGAGCGCGGCCCGGACTGCACGTTCGAGGAGGACGGGCTGCCGGGCGTTGCGCCACCAGTAGTCGCTGTCGAGCCCATCGGTGCTCATCGGTTCGCCGGACACGGTCGAGAAGAAGGCGACGTTCCCGGCCATCGGCGACACCGGCCGCAGCGCGGCCAGCAGCTCCTGGTGCAGAGGTTCGATCTGTGCGCTGTGGCCCGCGTTGCTCACGCCCGGCAGACGCCTGACGTGGACGTCGTCGGCCTCGAGCCGGAGCAGCAGGTCTTCCAGCGCTGCAGGGTCGCCGCCGATCGTCGTACTGGCCGGGCCGTTCACCGCCGCGATCTCGAGGCCGTCGTACGACGTCAGCCGGCGGGTGAGGTCCGCTGCGGGCAGAGCCACCGAGGCCATCGCACCCTGACCGGACAGCCCGAGCAGCGCCTTGCTGCGGACGGCGATGATCCGGGCGGCGTCCAGCAGCGTCAGGCCGCCGGCGACGTGAGCAGCCGCGATCTCGCCTTGCGAGTGACCGATCACCGCGGCCGGCTCCACACCGCGAGACCGCCAGAGTTCGGCCAGCGACACCATCATGGTGAACAAGGCGGGCTGGACGACGTCGACCCGATCGAGCGGTGGGCAGCCTGGCGTCTGTCGCAGTACGTCGAGAACGTTCCAGTCCAGATGGGTGGAGAACGCCGCGGCGCACTCCTCGGCCTTCGCCGTGAAGACCGGCTCCTCGTCCAGCAGCCCCTTGGCCATCTCCAGCCACTGCGACCCCTGCCCCGGGAAGACGAACACTGTGCCGCTGCCCCCGACCGCCGGCACCGGATCAGGGTTGTCGCCGATGCGGCGAAGTTCACCGAGCAGCTCGTCGCGGCTCGTGCCGACCGCCACGGCCCGCTGGCTGAATCCAGGACGGGTGGCGAGCGTTCGAGCGACGTCCGCGAGCGGCTCGGTCGCGTGCGTCTGCAGGTGATCGAGCAAGCGGCGGGCCTGGCCTGCGAGTGCGGCCGGCGTGCGTGCGCTCAGCGGCAAGGCATAGGTCCTGCCACTCACGTCGATCTCAGCGGCAGCGGCGTGCTCAGCTTCCTCGATGATCACGTGGGCGTTGGTGCCGCCTGCTCCGAAGCCGGAGACGCCGGCGCGGCGCGGCCGGTCCTTCCGCTCCCAACTGCGCGCCTGCGAGAGCACTCGGACCGTGCCGGACGACCAATCGATCCGCGGCGACGGCTCGTCGGCGTTGAGCGTCCGCGGCAGTACTTCGTGCTGAAGCGCCATCACCATCTTGATGACACCGGCCACACCCGCCGCTGCCTGGGTGTGTCCGACGTTCGTCTTGACGGATCCGATCCACAACGGCTGATCAGCAGACCTCGCGGCGCCGTACACGGACTGCAGGGCGTTGACCTCGATCGGGTCGCCCAACTGGGTGCCCGGGCCGTGCGCCTCCACGACATCGACTCCGTCAGCACCGAGTCCCGCATCGGCCAGCGCGGACCGCACCACGCGCTGCTGCGCCGGACCGTGCGGAGCGGTCAGCCCGTTGCTCGCGCCGTCCTCGTTGAGCGCCGTACCGCGGATGACGGCCAGGACCCGATGACCGAGACGACGAGCGTCCGAGAGCCGCTCCAGCACCAGGACCCCGGCGCCCTCCGACCATCCGGTTCCGTCCGCACCGGAGCCGAAGGCCTTCGACCGGCCGTCGGGCGAGAGCGCGCCCTGCGCGGTGAAGTCGGTGAACATCGTCGGCGTCGACATGATCGTCACGCCGCCGGCCAACGCCAGCGAACACTCGCCCGAGCGCAACGAGCGGGCGGCGAGGTGGATCGCGGTCAGGGACGACGAGCACGCGGTGTCGACGGCGAGCGCCGGCCCTTCCAGCCCGAGAACGTACGCGAGCCGGCCGGCCAGCACGCTGGTCGTGCTCCCCGTGTAGATGTAGCCGTCGAGACCGGCCTCCGCCTGCTGCGCGAGGGAGTCGTACTGCTGCGGTATCGCGCCGACGAACACCCCGGTCGGCGTGGTCCGCAGGGACTGCGGATCGAGCGCGGCGTGCTCGATCGCCTCCCAGCCCACCTCCAGCAACACCCGTTGCTGCGGGTCCATCGCCAGCGCCTCACGCGGTGAGATCCCGAAGAACGCGGCGTCGAAGTCAGCGGCGTCGCGCAGGAATCCCGCCTGCCGGGTGCCGCTGCTGCCCGGGCCGGTGGAGAAGAGCCGTTCCAGGTCCCAACCACGATCGGTGGGGAAGTCGCCGATGACGTCACGCTCGTCGGCGACCACTCGCCACAGATCGTCGGGGCTCCGTACGTCGCCCGGGAAGCGGCAGCCGATGCCGACGATCGCCAGCGGCTCGTTGGCCGGAGTCACCTCGACGGCCTGGACGGGAACCTCGACGGGCGCGGGCAGCGGGCCGGCTTCGGCCAGGAAGGCCGCGGTCTTCCGCGGGGTCGGGTGGTCGAACAACAGACTGCTCGGCAGCGTCTGGGCGATCGCTCCACCAAGCCGCTCGGTCAGGTCGAGAATTGTCAGCGAGTCGAGTCCCAGGACCTGGAAGACCGCGTCAGGGTCGAGACCAGTGGCGTCGACACCCAGGATCTGCGCGGTCTCGTCCATCACCAGCTGCAAGGTGTCGCGGGAAGGCCGAGGCTGCTCGGCGACCTGGTCGGTCGGCCAGTAGCGGGTCCGCCGGAACCGGTACGTCGGGAGCTCCGCGCGGGGACCACGCGGCACGAACGACGTCCGGCCGCCTCCGGCGACCCAAGCAGCCACGGCATCCTTCAACTCGTGGTCGGAGCTGTCCCCCACGACCTGCCCCGGAGTATCGGCGCGATGCCGCAGCGCATCAGCAGCGTCGTCGAAGATCACCGCGCTCCGGACAGCGAACGCCGTCCGGTGATGCGCGAGCTCCGCCGCTGCAGCGCCGACCGGAACATTGCCATCGGCAAGGTGTTCGTACACCGCCGCGGCCTGCGCGCGCAGCGCTTCCTCGGTCCGCCCGGACAGCAGCAGCACGTGGGCCGCGGGGACCGCCTGGACAGGTGCGGCCGGCGGTTCGGCCACGACCACGTGGCAGTTGGCTCCGCCGAGCCCGAAGGAGCTGACGCCGGCGACCCTCGGAGCCTCGGCGGACCACTCGCCAGTCGCGACCTGCGGCCGCAGTCCCCAACGGTCGAGTGGAATGCGGGCCGGCGGAGCAGTGAAATGCAGCGTCGCCGGGACCTCGCCGAACTCCGCGCTCAGCACGGCCTTGATCAGCCCGGCGATGCCGGCCGCGGCCTGCAGATGCCCGAGGTTGCTCTTCGCCGACCCGACCAGAAGCGGGTCACCCGATGCCCGTCGCGCACCGAGGACGGCACCCAGCGCCTCCGCTTCCACGGGGTCGCCGACCGTGGTGCCTGTTCCGTGCAGTTCGACATACCCGACCTCGTCGGGCTCGGTCCGCGCATCGGCCAGCGCGGCCCGCAGCAACGACTCCTGCGCCGCCACGTCCGGGACCGTGAGCGCTCCGGCGCCGCCGCTGTGGTTGACCGCCGAGCCCCGCAGTACGGCGTGGATCCGGTCGCCGTCGGCGAGCGCCGCGGACAGCGGCTTGAGGACGACCAGACCGCCACCCTCGCCGCGGACGAACCCGTCGGCCCGCGCGTCGAACACCCTGCTGCGACCGGTCGGCGACATCGCGCCGGTTGCGGCCAGGACCTCGTCGGCGGTGTCGTCGAGCATCAGGCTGACGCCGCCTGCGACGGCCACGGACGCTTCGCCGGCCCGCAGGCTCCGGGACGCCAGGTGGACCGCGGTGAGGGACGACGACTGTCCGGTGTCCACCGTGAGACTCGGCCCCTGGACGCCGAGGACGTGCGACAGCCGCGCGGCGGTCATCGCCCGTCCGCCACCCGTGGTGGTGTGCAGGTCGGGCGCGATGTCGGCCGCTCGCAGTACCGACTGCCACTCGTCGTCCGACTGTCCGATCATGACGGCGACGTCCGCACCACGCAGCGTCTCCGGCAGCACACCTGCGTCTTCCAGCGCCTCCCAGCCGAGCTCCAGGATCAGCCGCTGGTGCGGATCCGTACGCCGCGCCTCGCGCGCGGACAGACCGAAGAACTCGGCATCGAACCCGTCGACCGACTCCAGGAATCCTGCCTGGCCGGACGGCCGGGCCGCAGTACGGCCGGGCGGCGCGGGCACCACGGCGTCCACACCCGCCCGGAGCATGCGCCAGTAGGCCTCCGGGCCGTCGGCGCCGGGGAACCGGCACGCGATGCCGATGACGGCGATGTCGTTGCTGCTGTCGCGTTCCACGGTCATGAGTGGTTCGTCGCCTTTCGTGTCGTCCCGGCCCGCCGGGTGATCAGGAGGCCGCTCACAGCGGGAGGTTGCAGTGCTTGCGCGGCAGCGTCGTCCGCTTCTTGGAGCGCAGCAGCCAGAGCGCCCGGTGCAGCCGTTCCCGCGTCTCGCCGGGAGCGATGACCTCCTGGACCGCGCCGTCCGCGGCCGCGCCGAAAGCGTCGGTGGATCCGCCGGCGCCGTCCGGCCAGGCCAGCACGGTGTCGGCGCCCAGTTGCCTGGAGCCCAGCGCGAGTTGAACCATCGCCGGCACGGGGGCCGTCAGGACCGTCAGCAGGGGTACCGTCGCCTCGGCGTACGCGTACATCAACCGGGTCATTCCCAGCTCGGACGTCGCCACCGCCGATCCGCTCGGGCGGCCCGCACTCCCCGCGAACGTGACGACCGGCAGATCGAAGGCGTCACAGGTCCGGACGAATCTGGCGATCTTGTCCCCCGCGGCGCCGGCCAGCAGATTCTCGTCGGGACCGGCGGCCACGAACCCCACCGCCGCACCGCCGATCCGGCCGAATCCGGTCACGACCTCGGGAGCGAAATCGGCATGGACCGGGAGCAGTCCGTCGTCCAGAACCCAGGTCGGCACGACCGAGCTGTCGACCTGCCGATTGTTGCCCAGGGCCCGAGGTTGTCGCACACCCGTCCCCGGTGTGAGGTACGACAGCAGGTCCCGTACGTACCGGAAAGCATCCGCCTCGTCGACCGCCAGGTAGTGCGCCGTACCAGCCACCTCCGCGTGGACCCGCGCACCACCGAGCTCGTCCAGGCTGACCTGCTGACCCACGGCCTGGCGAGTCACCTCCGGCCCGGTGACGAACATGTGCGACGTCCCGTCGACCATCACGATGAAGTCTGTCAGCGCGGGCGAGTACGCCGCACCGCCCGCGCACGGACCGCAGATCACCGAGATCTGCGGCACGACCCCCGACAACCGCACGTTCCGCTGAAAGATCTGCCCGTACAGGCTCTGGGCGACCACACCCTCCTGGATCCGCCCACCCGCACTGTCCTTGATCCCGACGATCGGCACCCCGGACCGCTCGGCCAGCTCCATCAGCTCGACGATCTTGCGCCCCGCGACCTCGCCGAGACTGCCGCCGAAGACCGTGAAGTCCTGAGCGAAGCAACACACCGGCGCGCCACCCACCGTCCCGTGCCCGGTGACCACCGAGTCACCGGGCGGACCCTCGCGTTCTTGTTGCCCCGGCCAACTACCGCGCATCGACGCATCGGTCTCACTGAACGAACTCGGGTCGAGCAGCAGGTCGAGCCGCTCCCAGGCGGACAACCGCCCCCGCGCCGCCTGAGACACCTTGGCCCGCACCCGCGAAGCCTCAGCAGCCTCACGCCGCCGGACCAGTTCGGTCATCGTCGTCGGCCGTTCGGCGGTGTCCAGTGATCTCATCTCACGAAAATCCAATCAAGCCGCCAGGAGCAGGAACCACACCGCATGCAAGGGATGGAACTCCGATCGATCGCGACATGTTTCCCGGAATCGAACAGCGGCGAGGATCTGCCAACTCACCGCTGTGTGACGCCGCTCATGGCGAGCGGCGCACGAGTGTGTGCCCTTACGAGGAATTCGCCGGGCGGCGAGCCGAGGGAGTCTCGGTTCGCCGCCCGGCGATGTGGTTCGGCACTCCGTCGGAGGTGCGGCGGTCAGAAGGCGGGGTGCATCCAGTCGGAGCAGACGTCCCCGAACGCGCCGTTCGAGCCGCAGACGCGGAACTTCTCGACCTTGTTGGGGAGGGTGTGGTAGCTCTTGGCCGCGTTGCACGTCGAGGCGCACCACCGATCTCCTGCGGGCGCTGCGGAAGCCGGGACCGTGGCCCCACCCAGCCCCGCGGCCACCGCCGCCACAACAGTGGCTGCGCCACGAGACATTGCCTTGAACGATATTCTTTCCCCACCTGTCGGAAGTTTCGATTTCCTCAACCATAAAGGCGTTTCGGTGCGGATCGACATTTTCCCGGTGGCAGGTTTTGGCCACGGCCTCACCCGAGATTTCCCCAGCTTGCAGAAATGGCCAGAATATCGACCAGCCGGAAGAATTGTCAGTACTCAGCGGTTCAGGTTCGGGCGGAATCGGCTCACAGGCCGCGCGTGGCGACCTCCCGGGCTCGATGGGTACCTGGGACGGTATGAGAACTCGATGGCTGTTCGGCGACCAGCTGGGACCGCACTTTCTCGACGAGCCCGGGCAGCCGGCGCTGATGATCGAGTCGCGCGACGTGTTCGCGCGCCGGCGGTTCCATCGCCAGAAGGCCCACCTCGTGCTGTCGGCGATGCGGCACCGGGCCGCGGAGCTCGGTGACCAGGTCCGCTACCTGAAGGCCGGGACCTATCGCGCGGCACTCGCCAAGGTCAGCGACGACCTGTCCGTCTGCGCGCCGACCTCGTACGCCGCCGACCGGTTCGTCCGGAGCCTGGACGGCGTGGAAGTGCTGCCGGACCGTGGGTTCTGCACGAGCCGGGACGACTTCGCGCTGTGGGCTGCACGGCCTGGCTCGAAACGGCTGCTGATGGAGGACTTCTACCGCGAGGCCCGGGTCCGGCTCGAGGTCCTCATGGATGGCTCGAATCCGGCCGGTGGGCAGTGGAACTTCGACCACGACAACCGTGAGCCGCCGCCGCACCAACCCACGCTGGGCGTGACCGAGCCGTGGTGGCCCCACGAGGACGAGGTCGACGACGAGGTCCGGGCGGATCTCGACCGCTGGGAGCGCGACGGCGACGTACGGTTCACCGGTCAGGACGGGCCGCGGCGCTTCGCCGCCACCAGGCGGGAGGCGTTGCACGTACTCCGCGACTTCGTCGCGCACCGGCTGCCGGCCTTCGGTCCGCACGAGGACGCGATGCTGACCGGCGACGACTGGATGGCGCACTCGTTGCTCTCGGCCCCTTTGAACCTCGGCCTGCTCGATCCGCTCGAGGCCGTCGTACGAGCTGAGGACGCCTACCGGACGGGCGCCGCGCCGTTGAGCTCGGTGGAAGGGTTCGTCCGGCAGCTGATCGGCTGGCGCGACTACATCTGGCACCTGTACTGGCACTTCGGCGCCGACTACCGGCACCGCAATGCGCTCCTGGCCCGCCGGCACGTCCCGGACTGGTTCGCCGACCTCGACGCCGACGGCACCGTCGAAGCGCGCTGCCTGTCGGAGACCCTGCGCGGTGTCCGCGAGCACGGCTGGGTCCACCACATCCCACGTTTGATGGTGCTCGGCAACTACGCGATGCAGCGCGGCTGGCGTCCGGACGAGGTCACCGACTGGTTCCACCGTTCGTTCGTCGACGGCTACGACTGGGTGATGGTGGCGAACGTCGTCGGGATGTCGCAGTACGCCGACGGTGGCCTGCTCGCCACCAAGCCGTACGCCGGCGGCGGCGCCTACATCGACCGGATGAGCGACTTCTGCGGGTCGTGCCGCTACGACCCGAAGGTCCGGGTCGGCGACGACGCCTGCCCGTTCACCGCCGGGTACTGGTGGTTCCTCGACCGCAACGCCGATCGCCTGCAGGGCAACCAGCGGATCGCCCGCCAACTGTCGGCGCGCCAACGGCTCGACGACCTGCCCGACCTCGTCGACCAGGAGCAGAAACGTGGAAACGACGCCCCGTGATACTCACTTCCGGTATCGACCAGCCACGTCGTACCGGGTCAGTGGCCCGCGGCGGCCTCCACCATCGCCACCACGACCCAGGCCGCAAAGTTACTCATCGCCGCCGATGAGGCCCCCGTTGTGCCAGTCTTGGGTGCATGGCGTCCGGTGAGGACCCTGCTCGGGGCGAGGTCGCCCCGACGCAGCCCGTCGTTCCGGTGGGACACGTCTCCGCGCTGCTCGGGGTTCCGACCATCACGCTGCGCAGCTGGGAGCTGCGCTACGGCATCGGCCCTTCGGAGCGCAGCCCCGGACAGCACCGGCGCTACACCGAGGCCGACATCGATCGGTTACGCAAGATGCAGCAGCTCATCGGACGAGGAACGCCCCCGCGCGAAGCCGCCAGACTGAGTACATCCGGCTACGCCACCGAACCATCGACTCGTGGCACCGACGTGATCGACCACCCTGTCCATCTGATCACCGCCGCAGAGTCTCTTGCTGTGGGCAAGATCGGAGATCATCTGGACAGATGCTTCGAGGGCCGGGGCGTTCGGTGGACGTGGAACGAGGTTCTCGTACCGGCGTTCCGGCAACTGGAGGCCCGCTTCGCCACCGACGGCGACTGCACGGACATCGAGCTCGTCCTGGCCGGTGCCACCGAGTCTGCTGTCGAGCGATACCTGGCCGGCAGACGCTTCGACCCGAAGGGCGATCGGCCGGTCCTGCTCGTCCACTGCCCGATCGAACGACATTCCTTGCCGCTCGTCGCGCTTCGCGCGGTACTCCTGGAGCGATCGCAGCCCGTCGTCCTGCTCGGGCCGGACACCACTCGAGCCGCGATCCTCGAGTTCGTCCAACGGGTCAGCCCACTTGTCGTGGTCCTCTGGTCAAGTATCAAACGAGCAAACCAGGCGAGCCTGCTCGCTGCCGTGAGTGCGACCGGCAGGCCTGCTCTGCCGGCCGGACCCGGATGGCCGAAACGACTGAATCCGCTGTCCAGTCTCGACGACGCCGCCGGCCGCCTGACCGCGCACTCCTGAACTTGTGCAATCGCAACGCCACGCTTTACTTCGCGTACTGCTGTGCATAAGTTTTGAATAAGTTCGACCAAGCGGGAGTCCATCAGCCAGGAGGTTGCGATGGCGGGCACGGAACTTCCGGCACCGGTGGCGTGGCTCGACGACCGGACCGGGCTGTCCAAGCTCGGCAAGAAGAACCTGCGCAAGGTCTTCCCCGACCACTGGTCGTTCATGCTCGGTGAGATCGCCCTCTACAGCTTCATCATCCTGCTGGTGACCGGCGTCTTCCTGACCCTGTGGTTCAAGCCGTCGATGGCCGAGGTCGAGTACCAGGGCTCGTACAGCCTGCTCAAGGGCCTGCGCATGTCGGAGGCGTACGAGTCGGCGCTGACCATCTCGTTCGACATCCGCGGCGGTCTGCTGATGCGGCAGATCCACCATTGGGCGGCTGTGCTGTTCGTCGCGGCGATGAGCGTGCACCTGCTGCGGGTCTTCTTCACCGGCGCGTTCCGCAAGCCGCGGGAGCTGAACTGGCTGATCGGGATCGCCATGTTGTTCCTCGGCGTGGTCGAGGGGTTCATCGGGTACGGCCTGCCCGACGATCTGCTGTCGGGAACCGGGCTGCGGATCACCGAAGGGCTGGTCCTTGCCTCGCCCGTGATCGGCACCTGGCTGAGCTTCTTCATCTTCGGCGGCGAGTTCCCCGGCGACGACTTCGTGTCGCGGTTCTTCACCGTGCACGTGCTGCTGATCCCCGGTCTCCTGCTCGCCTTGATCACCGTGCACCTGATGCTGGTCGTCTACCACAAGCACACGCAGTTCCCGGGTCCCGGCCGGACCGAGAAGAACGTGGTGGGGTTCCCGTTGCTTCCGGTGTACGCCGCCAAGGCCGGCGGGTTCTTCTTCGTGGTGTTCGGCGTCACCGCGGTGATGGGCGCGCTGCTGCAGATCAACCCGGTCTGGCTGTACGGCCCGTACAACCCGGCCGAGGTGACGGCAGGTTCCCAGCCGGACTGGTACATGGGTTGGCTGGACGGCGCCGTCCGGTTGATGCCCGGCTTCGAGTCCCATTTCTGGGGCGTGACGCTGAGCTGGAACATCCTGCTGCCGGCGCTGATCGTGCCGCCGTTGTTCATCCTGCTCGTCGCGCTGTACCCGTTCATCGAGCAGTGGATCACCGGCGACAAGCGGGAGCACCACCTGCTCGACCGGCCGCGCAACGTCCCGACCCGCACCGGGATCGGCGCCGCGTTGGCGACCTTCTACGGCGTGCTGTGGCTGAACAGCGGCAACGACCTGATCGCGACCCACTTCCACAGCTCGATCAACACGATCACCTGGATCTGCCGGGTCCTGGTGATCTTCGGGCCACCGATCGCCTTCTGGATCACGCGGAGGATCGCCATCTCCTTGCAGCGCGCCGACCGGCAACGACTGCTACACGGTCTGGAGACCGGCGTGATCATCCGCTCGCCGGATGGCGAGTACACCGAGCGGCACGCCCCGATCTCGAAGTACGAGGCGTACGCCTTGAGCGCTCGCGCCCAGGACGTGGTGCTCGACGAGGACCCGGACACTGATCCGAACGGCGTCGCCCGGCCGGGTCGTCGCCTGCATCGCCTTCGGAGGGCACTCTCGCGGTTCTACTTCGCCGACGCGATTCCCGAACTCACCGAGCCGGAGCTTCGCTCCGCCGACTCCCCCAAACAACTGAAGTCGGCCGACCATCGCTGAGTCCGAGCACGGCTGGTAGTGGGGACGATCTGATGATGGCCGTGCAACAGGAAGAAGGAGCAATGGAGCGAGTTGTCCCCAACCCCGGCCAGGAGTCGGTCTGGGACTACCCGAGGCCACCACGGCTCGAACCGTCGACGGAGCGCCTGATCGTCACGTACGGCGGCCGCGCGATCGCCGAGACCTCGCACTCCTGGCGAGTGCTCGAAACCAGCCATCCGCCGACGTACTACCTACCTCGATCCGCCTTCGTCGACGGAAGCCTGCGACCGGCCGCCGGATCGTCGTTCTGCGAATGGAAAGGTTCAGCAGCCTACCTGGACATCATCAACGGCGATCACGTCGCAGAACGTCAGGCCTGGTACTACCCACGCCCCACCGACCCTTTCGCCGCCCTGCGCGACCACGTGGCCCTCTACCCGGGCGCCGTGGATCTGTGCACGGTCGACGGCGAGCCGGTGAAACCGCAACCCGGTGGCTTCTACGGCGGCTGGATCACGTCCCGGATCGTCGGTCCCTTCAAAGGCTCACCCGGGACGAGCTTCTGGTGAGCGACGACCGGGCGACGATCAGGAGCAGACACGTAGAAACCACCTCCCCCGAACCTCCTCTGATCCTGACGCTAGGCCTCGACGAGCACAGCACCGCGATCTTCGACGACCTCCGCCGGCGCCACTTCCCCGCCCACCTCAACCGAGTCGGCGCACACCTCACCCTGTTCCACCAACTCCCAGGCGACCGGCTGGACAACGTCCTGGCGGACCTGCACGAAATCCGCCCCGCGCCGTTCGACCTGATGGTCACCCAACCGCGCCTGCTCGGCTGCGGCGTCGCAATCGATCTCCGCTCCGCGCGACTCACCGTCCTGCACCGGCAACTGGCCGACCGGTGGCAGCCATGGCTCATACCGCAGGACCGGCAACCGTTCCGCCCGCACATCACGGTCCAGAACAAGGTCGACCCAGCTGAAGCCCGGCGCCTGTACTCGGATCTCGCCGAAGTCCAGCACTGGCCGACCGCTCTGGCCACCGGCTGGTCGCTGTGGCGCTACCTGGGCGGCCCCTGGACCGTCGAGGCCCAGGTGCCGTTCGGGACCGGGCTCGCGAACCTGCACAAGTTTCCCGCGACCGACTGACAGCAAACCCCCGCCGGGGCCCAGGTCCGTAGGCCGGCCGGTCGATCCGCCGTCCTACCGGGGCAAGCGGTTCAGCACATCCGCCAGTTGCCTCTCGGTGTCGTTGGCCACCTTCTCGAACACGACCTTGCTCAACGGCGCCGCCGCCTTGGCAAGACCGTTGAACTCGATCTCGTTCGTGTAGGTGATCCGCGACCCGGTCCCGTCAGCGATCACCTCGATGGTCTCGGTCGAGGTGGCGGTGTCGTTCCGTCCCACGAGCACGACCCGGTCGTCGGACAGTTGCTCCAGCGTGTAGGTCAACTCGGTCGACACACCCGCGATCTTGGAGCTGTTGCGCCACGAGGAACCAACCTGAACCGGCCCACTGTCGTTGCGAACGCAACGCTCGGTCCCCGGGTCCCACTCCTCGGCGTTCCCGAAATCCGCCAGATACGGTACGACGACGCCCGGCAGGGCCTCGACTGCGAACGTCCGTGACACGGTGGGCATCTGCTCTCCCTCGACGGAGCTGCTGGGACCGCACCGGTTCCCCTGCAGGCCGTCCCCTACGCAACCCGGCGCTGTGATCTCCGCCGAGTCATCCGCTTCCAGCCAATGGTCCACCCTTCACGATGGTGTCCCCAGGGGCTCGGACCCGGCTTCCGTGAGCACGTCCCTGATGACGGCTGCCGTTTCGGCGGGCCGGGAGTAGAACGGCGAGTGCGAGGTGTCGAGCCGCCGTACGTTTCCGATGCGGGCCGCGAACTTCTCCCGCATCGCGATCGGCAGTCCGGCGTCGCGCTCACCGATCACGTAGGTGCCTGGCGTGGTGTGCCAGGCCGCCTGCGTGAGCGGCTGCCGCATCGATTGCAGCGACTGGGTCCCCAGGCGCTTCGCGGCAGCCGCCGCGTCCTGCGTGGAGAGGTCGTTGTAGAAGACCTCCTCGGCGCCGAGCATCTCGATGTACTGCTCGTCGTGGACCCGCCAGTGCGGCGGGTAGGTGCCGCCGCGGTTGCCGAGCATGGATTCGCCGACGTCGAGCACGAAGGAGTTCAGGTAGACGATGTGCCGTACGGCGTCGACGCCGGCGAGCCCTTCGGTGACGGGCACACCGCCGTAGGAGTGGGCACAGACGACGACCGGGCCGTCGACGGCGAGGACGAGATCCTTGATCGCCTGGGCGTCGTCGTACATGCTGCCGAGCCGGTCGACCGATGGGAGCTGGATGGTGCTGATCTCGACGTCGGGCAGCTGGCCGATGAGCCGGTTCCACATGTCCCTGTGGTGGAAAGCACCGTGGATCAGAACGAGGGTGGGTACGGGCATCGAAGACTCCTTGAACTAGACGGCCGCCGTACGACGGCGCAGCAGGGCGAGACAGGTGAGGGCGCCGGCCAGAGCCGTTGCCGCCGACAACCACCAGGCATCGACGAAGCGGTGCAGCGCGGCCAGGTCGAGCTGCGCGGACCCGACGATGACCACCAGGACCGCCACGCCGAGCGTCAGACCGATCTGCCGGATCATCTGGACGATCGCGCTGCCGGTGGAGGTCTGGTGCCGGGCCAGGCGGCTGGTCGCGGCGCCGACGAGTGTCGGCGTCCACAGGCCGGTGCCGATCCCGCAGAGGATCCAGCCCGGCAGTACGTCGAGGTAGTCCGGCCGCGCGCCCAGCGACGTACCGATCAAGGCGGCGCCGAGGCCGAGGGCGACACCGCCCAGCGCGGCGACCAGGCCGGGCGGCAGCTTCGCGGTGTAACGGCGCAGTGCGAGCGAGCTGACCGAGACCATGATCGGTCCGGGCGAGATCGCCAGACCGGTGCGGACCGCGGACCAGCCCCAGCCTTCCTGCAACCAGAACACCAGTCCGAGCAACTGCAGGCCGAAGGCCAGTGCGAGCAGGAACGTCGCGATGTTGGACCAGGTGAAGGTCCGGTCCCGGAACAGGGCCAGGTCGATGACCGGGGCACTCGCGCGCGCCGACCGCAGGACGGTTGCGGCCAGCGCCACGACAGCTGCGACGAGTGCGCCGACGACCGAGCCGCTCCCCCATCCCCAGCTGGGTCCCTGCACGAGGGCGAGCGTCAGCGCTCCGATCCCGATCATCAGGAAGGCGCCACCGAGCAGGTCCGGACGGCCGGCGTCGGTGTGGTGCCGCGGGTCCGGCGCGGTCCACACCGCCAGCGCGAGCGTGACCAGCACGATCGGCACGTTCACGATGAAGATCCACCGCCACGACGCCTCGACCAGCAGCCAGACGTTCCCGGCCAAGGCCGCGCCCAGACTGCCCGCGCCGAAGACCGCCAGGCCGAAGCAGAAGGTGGCCTTCACGCCGTACCGGTCGGCCAGACGCCCGGCGGGAACCAGCAGCGCCGCGAACACGATCGCGTAGGCGTTCAGGATCCAGCTCAGATCCGCGAGCGAGCTGTGCCGCAGCGCCGCCCCGATCGGGCGCAGCCCGACGTTCACGATGAACACGTCCAGCGTGGTCGTGAACGTGGCCGCGCACAGCACGGCGAGCAGGACCGCCGGCCGCTGCACGCGAGATCGCACCATCAGATACCCCCCGAAACTATGTATGATGGTCTACATAATAACGACCACGGTGACTGCCTCAACCAGCCAACCCGCCCCCGCGGTCGCAGAGAGGAGCCATCACATGCCTTTCGACGAGATCTCACTGCTCCGCGGGAAAGCACCGGAGTGCGTCGAAGCCGAGTCGCTCGCGGCCGGCGCCAAACCGTCGTACAGCACACTCGAGCTGACCTACGCCCTGACCGAGCTGTTCGAACGCCACGACCGCGACCTCGTCCGCCCGATGCTCCGCGACGACCTGGTGGTGACCCTGCCCACCTCCCTGCCGTACGGCGGGGAGTTCACCGGCATCAAGCCGTTCGAGGACCTCTTCGTCGGCCCGCCCGGCGGAGCGGCGGTCTGGGAGTCCTTCGAGATCCACGTCGACCGGATCATCGAGGCCGAACACCACCTGGTCGTCCAGCTCACCAACACCGCCACCCCCAAAGCAACCGGCAAGCCGAAGGTCATCCACAACCTCTGGCTGTTCGAGATCACCGCCGGACGCATCTCGCACGCCCAGCTGTACGCCGACACCGCCGCCGCCTCCAGCACGTGACGCGAATGGAGACGACCGGTCTACTTGTGCTACGGTGCTGACATGACCACCCGGGAGAACGACACCCGCCAGCACATTCTGGATGCGGCCCAGGAGGTCATCGCGCACAGCGGCTACGCCGCATCGGGCCTGACGGTGATCCTCAAGGAAGCCGCTGTTCCCAAGGGATCCTTCTACCACCACTTCCCATCGAAGGACGCCTTCGGGGAAGCGCTGATGAAGAACTACTTCCACAACTACCTCACCACCATGGATCGCATCATCGCCGACACGTCGAAGACGGGCGCCGAGCGGACCATGGAGTACTGGCAGTGGTTCTACGACGTGCAGACCGCGGACGACTGCCAGGGCCAGTGCCTGGTCGTCAAGCTGGCGGCGGAGGTCTCTGACCTGTCGGAAGCGATGCGGCTGCAACTCGCCGAGGGAACATCGCAGATCATGGATCGGCTGGAGAAGCTCCTGACGATGGCCCTCGACGACGGCTCCCTTCCCGCCGATGCTGTCGATGCAACGCCGCGCGAGCTCGCGCTGAGCCAGTACGACGCCTGGCTCGGCGCGAGCGTGCTGACGAAGGTGCAGCGCGCGCCGGAACCCCTCCAGCGCGCCATGGCCGGCACGCGTCGACTGATGAAGCAGTAACCCCCGTCGCTGTGCGTCGGCCCATCGATGATGCACATCCATTTAGAGACGACCGGTCTACTCTGGCGTCGAAGGAGAACGATGAACACTGAGTTGATCTACGCCGACGCCTCGGCCCTCGCCGAGCAGATCCGCACCGGGAAGGTGACCTCGGTCGAGGTCGTCCAGGCGTACCTGGACCGGATCGCTGACATCGACCCGAAGCTGCACGCGATCGTGACGCTGAACGAGAACGCGCTCTCCGAGGCGCAGGCCGCCGATGACGCGCTGGCCGCCGGGGAGGAGGTCGGGCCCTTCCACGGCGTGCCGTTCACGGTGAAGGACTCGATCGACACCGCCGGAATGCTCACCCAGCGCGGTTCACCGATCTTCGCCGGCCGCGTCCCGGACGAGGACGCCACCAGTGTCGCCCGGATGAAGGCGGCCGGCGGCATCCTGCTCGCCAAGACCAACCTGCCCGAGTTCTCCTACGCCTGCGAGAGCGACAACCTGCTGGCCGGTACGACGAACAACCCGTGGAACCTCGAGCGCACCCCGGGCGGGTCCAGCGGCGGCGAGTCGGCGGCGATCGCGGCCGGTCTGAGCCCGATCGGGATCGGCACCGACCTGACGATCTCGGTCCGCGGCCCGGCGTCGCTGACCGGCATCGTGGCGCTCAAGCCGACGTACGGCCGGGTCCCGATGACCGGGATCTGGCCACGCGAACCTCGCCGCGTCTGGCACGTCGGTCCGATGGCGCGGTCGGTCCGCGACGTCGCCCTGGCGTACTCCGTGCTCAACGGCCCGGATGGCCACGACGGCGCGTCGGTCGTTCCGCACGGCTACGACGCCGGAACCGGTACGACGCGGCCGCTGCGCGTCGGGTGGTTCGTCGACTCCGGGCTCGGGCCGGTCGACCCAGAGGTCGCCGAGACCGTCCGGAACGCCGCCAAGGCGCTCGAGGCGGCCGGCGCACACGTCGAGGAGGTGTCGATCCCCGCGCTGCACGCCGACAACCCGCTGGCCCTCTTCTACAAGCAGCACGTCAACGAGCTCAAGCCGGCTGTCGCCGCGGCGACGGCCGGGCACGAGGAGCAGATGTACAAGTACACGAAGGCCCTGCTGGCGACGCCGCTGACTCCGGTCGAGGAGTACGTCGAGGTCGAGCAGGCCTTCGACCGGATCCGCGACGGGTACGCCGAGTACTTCTCCCGGTACGACGCGGTCCTGCTGCCGGTGCTGCCGATCCCGGCGTACCCGCACGGTGCGTCCGAGTTCGTCGTCGACGGCCAGACGGTCGACGCCGGCCACATCCAGTCGTACACGGTCCAGTTCAACGTGACCGGTCTGCCGGCGCTGTCGATGCGCTTCGGGACCAGCTCCGAGGGTCTGCCGATCGGCGTACAGATCACTGCCGCGTGGCATGCCGAGTCGACCGTCCTGCACGTCGGCAGCCTGCTCGAGGAGGCCAGCTCGGTCCGGGACCTGCACCCCGAGATCTGAGGGGCGGGTCCGGCACTCAGGGCGGGTGCCGGACCCGCTACCGCGGACCGAGCAAGGCGGCGACATGCTCGCGGGCGTCTTCGAGCGGGCGCAGGTCGTTCAGGGTCTGCGATCGGCTCACCGCGCCGTCGTACAGCATCGAGATCAAGGTGCCGACCCGGTCGGGGTCCGCGACGCCTGCAGCGGCCGCCAGTTGCTGCAGGCGCTTCTGGAAGGCCTGCTTGTGCAGGACGGCCGCGCGATGCGGCGCGCTGTCCGGTTCCGGGAACTCGGTGGCCGCGGCGACGAAGGGGCAGGCACGGATCGGACCATCGTCGGCGGCCCGGGCGAACAGGGCGAGAATCTGTCCGCGCGCATCCTCGTCCGAACCCAGCTGCTCGGTGAACATCCGCCGGTCGCGTTCCTGGAGGTAGGCGTCGATCAGCTCGGACTTGTCGCGGAAGTGCTTGTACAGCGTGCGTTTCGACACCGGAGCCGCCGCTGCCACCGCTTCCATCTGGGTGGTCACGATCCCCTGGGAACGGAAAAGCCGGGTCGCCGCGACCAGAATCCGTTCTCGCGCCCCGCGACCGGCCGCTGGGTTCGCCCTCTCGGTCATGCCCGAAGTGTACGCCGCCGTTTACCTGCCGCAGCAGTATCGCTATGGTCTAGGTAAACGACTCCGTTTACCTAGACGAGGCCAAGATCATCGACACCAACCAGCGTCTCCCACTGAACCTCTTCGGCATGCCGCTCGGCATGGCGGGACTCGGCGGCGCCTGGTCCGCGGCCGCGACCGCGGTACAGGCACCCGTTTGGGCCCGCGGAGATCTTCTTCGGTGTCAGCGACGTGCTCTGGCTGACCTTCGTGATCGCCTACCTTCGCGGAGGTCTGCGAACGCGCGGCGCGTTCGGTGACGACTTGCGGCATCCGCTGAGCGGACCGTTCGCGTCCGTGATCCCCCTCGTCGCCGTACTGCTGTCCGCGCACTACACGGCGTACGACTTCACGGTGTTCGCCTGGATCTGCGGCGCCGCGATCGTGGCGCTCGCAGTCGTCGTCGCCCAGCTGATCGCCCATTGGCTCAGCGGCGCCGTGGACCTGCGGACGATCCATCCCGGGTACTACATCCCCGCGGTCGCCGGGCCCTTCATCGCGAGCATCGGGCTGTCCACCATCGGTCTGCCGTCGCTGGCTGTCGCCGCCATCGGCGCGGGACTGTTCTTCTGGGTCGCGATGACCGCGATCGTCACCGTCCGGATGCTCGTCGGCGAACGGCTGCCCAACGCACTGCGGCCCGCGATGACCGCATTCGTCGCCGGCACCTCGACCGCCAACCTCGCCTGGATCATCGCCCACCCAGGACGCGTGGACCAGGCGCAGGAGCTGATGACCGGGATCCTCGTGCTGATGCTCCTGGTGCAGGGCGCACTGATCGGCGAGTACCGCACGCTCACCTTCAGCGGCGGCTGGTGGATCTTCACCTTCCCACTCGCATCGACCGCCAACTACGCCATCCGCTGGTTCCACGCAGTACGCCCGCCTGGCTGGCAGACGTACGCCTGGGCTGCACTGGGAGGCACCACCGTGTTCATCCTCTTCGTTGCCGTACGCACCATCGAGACATCTGTTCACGCTCGTGCATCGCGGAACCGACTCTCACCGCGGTGAGCTGTTCGACCTCGATCCGTTGCTCCCACGGGTACTCGCTGGGCGAGCCCGCCGCGTCGCGTGAGGGCGCGACGCGACGGGCGGCTGGTGGGTCAGGCGGGAGGGTCGAAGACGCTGACCCGTGAGGTCCGCCGGGCTTCGAAGCCCATCCGCTCGTAGAGACCGATGGCGCCGGCATTCGTCGCGGCGACGTGCAGGAACGGCCGCTCACCCAGGGCGCGGATGCCGTCGATCACGCGTTCCATCAGGGCCCGGGCCAGGCCGCGTCCCCGGTGGTCCTCATGAGTGCAGACCGCACTGATCTCGGTCCAGCCGTCGGGTCGCAGCCGTTCGCCGGCCATCGCGACGAGAGCGCCGTGGTCCCGGACTCCGAAGTACCCACCGAGTCGATGGGTGCGGGCGGCGTACGGGCCGGGCTTGGTGCGTTGCGCCAGGCCGAGCATCTCCGGGGCGTCGCCGTCGTCGAGCCGTACGATCTTCACCGCTGGCTGCTCGACGGTGCCGCCCGCGTTCGGTCCGGTCATCTGGACGACCGTCAGTTCACGGAGCAGCGTCCAGGTCCGCGGCGGCGCGGGCGGGTCGATGAGGGTGACGGGGTCGTCTCCGGCGAGCTCACGCAGTACTGCCCAGTCCTCAGCCGTGGCGTCGGCCGGGATCGCCATGAACGGCGAGATGTCGGCCGGGTAGCGGGCGACCCGACCGGACCGCACGGCCAGCTGGTGATGCGCGCCTGCCAACGACCGCAGTACGGGGTTGTCGATCACCGGGTCATCAGTTCGGCGGTGCGGCGACGAACGGCTGGTGCCATGACTGCGTTCCTCCATCCCTCCATGCTATATCTACTAACATACATAGTATCCATCACCGCTGACCTTGACCCCACTCGGCGGCAAGGTCAGCGAACAGTCTTCTCGTAGGCCAGCAGCGAGCTCTTCACCGAGTCCCACGGGCTTGTACTGCGGAACGCTCGAGCGGTGATCATGGCGCCTTCCATGCCCGCGATCACCGCGTCCGCAAGGCTGCGGGCGGAGGCGCGATCGATGCCGAAGGCCACGAAGTGGAAGGCCACCCGGTCGACCATTTCGGTGAGTCCACGCCGGCTCGTCTCGGCAACCTCCGCGAGGTCGTGCGGCCCCTCGGTGACCAGCGGCGCCAAGCCGCAACCTCGCGAGAAATCGCTGGCCAGCATGCCGTCCCGGCCGGCGTCGACGTACAGCCCGATCAACTCGGCCGCCGATGACGACTCGGCCGCGAACTCGTCGATCATCCGTACCTGTTCATGAGCATGAGAAGCGGCCGCCTCGACAGCCAACTGCGCCTTGCCACCGGGAAAGTGGAAGTACACCGACCCCTTCGGTGCCCCACTGCGCTCCAGGACGTCCGAGATCGCCGTCGCGTTCAGCCCGCGCTCACGAATCAGTCCTCGCGCCGCGTCGATCATCTTCCGCCGGGCATCACTTCTTCGTGGCATGGCGGTTCTCCTCGCAGGTATATATTTTGGCCTACATAATACCTGGAGAGTGCACACCGGTTCTCGGCTAGTGATCGAGAGCGGATCCGCGCCGGTCGGTGTCGCCGGCCCAGAACACCCCGATCCGATCGGCCTCGGCATCCCATTGCCGGCGGCCTGCCTCACAAGCAGGCGCCTCGAGCCCGGGGTTGAGGAGGTCACGACCGCCATCAGTGAGGCCGAGGAACAGCTCATCCGGCGCTACGACTTCCACGCCGATCCCCCGACGTCGTACGGAGTCGATCTCCTCAGCAAGTGCGGCCGCGCGCCTCGAGGTCCCGCCGACCGAGTGGCAACTGATGACCAGCACGCGATCCCCGTGTGCGGCGACGTCCACATTCAACGAACTTCGTACGCCGCCGTCGATGTAGCGATCCGCACCGATCGTGATCGGTGGCCACACGCCGGGCAGTGCCGAGCTGGCCGCCAGCGCCTGCTGCAGCGACGCTCCTGAGGACTCGTCGAGGAGCGCCAGACGGCCCGTGGCAACGCTGACCGCCGCGGCTTTGAACCGCGGCGGCCACGGAACTCCGCGCATCGCGGCGACATTCGGCCGTTCCATCGCCGCCGTCTCGTCGGGCGTCTCCGCCTCGACAGCGGCCAGTCCGATGCGGCGACGAGCTTCGTCCGGATCGCTGGAGGTGGCAGCGCGGCCGATCATCGCCATGATCACGGCATCAGGCCGCGAAGGCGATCCGCCTGCCGGCGAAGCGCTCGGACCCGGAAGGACAGCACGCAGGTCGCGCCCGAGAGCAAGCTCGGCGCCGACGATCGCGCCGGCTGACGTCCCGACGATCAGATCTGCCGCGCCGAGGTCGAGCCCACCCTCGATCGCGGCACCGAGCAGTCCGGTCTGCCAAGCCCGACCAACAGGCCCTCCACCACCCAGCACCAAACTCCTCGACACCCGGTGCGTCGCCTCGGTCATCGGCCTGATCATCCGGCCCCAGTCATCACGAGGACCACCGTAAGCAGGAACTCATCTTTTGTAAACGCTATCGTTTACACTCACCGAAGACCAAGCGACAGTGCTCGGTGCTGACCAGAAGGATTGTGGGGACTCGGATGCCGACCGGTGAGTGGACCTTGGCCAACGACGACTACGGCTCACCGCAGCGGCCTCGGAGGCGCAGCCGGTTGGTCATCGGCTTGGTGGGGCTGGCGTTCGTAGCGCTTGTCGCAGTGCTCTACTACACCGGCGCGCCGGTCGGAGGCGCGCCGTCTCTCGGGCCGACCAACTACAGCACCAACGTCAACTGTGAGGTCAACACGGTCGGAGCGCAGGGCACGGTGACCATCAACGGCACGATCACCGGGGATGCGTCCAAGTACCTGGTCACCGTCGAGGTCCTGGATGCCGCCTCTCAGCAGAGGATCGGCGGGCAGACCTTCGAGGTTCGCGACACGACCACCTTCGGGGGTACGACCGTCGCCGAAGCAGCGATCGGCCCGGACGGGATCGACTGCAAGATCTCGAAGGTGGAATAGGCCCGGTCAGCTACCGAGGCAACGGGTAGCGACCAGTCGCACGATGCCGCTCGGCGCAGTGCGTCTCGGCGCACTCGCCGCTTGCGGCCGAGCGTCGGGTCCCGATGCGCACGATCAGGGCAATGAGCTCGGGCCCAGCTACTCAAGCCACGTAGACGATGCCCGAGCCGTCCAGTCGGCAACGGAACTCGATTCGCGGGTCTACACCTGAGCCACAGAAAAGATCAGCGGCCGAGCAACCGGTTGAGCCAACTCCCAGCCCGGCGCTCGGACTCCGGGTGGCCCGCGCACCACTCGCCGGCCGGAACTACCGCCTTGACCTGTGCGACGTGCTGCCCGCAACCGGCCCAGGTGGTCTTCGCGCAGGTCTTGCAGGTGACTGGTCGGCACATGATGAGCCCCTTCCGCGCCGGTACAAACCAAAGGCGACACGATCACTCGTGTCGCCTTCTCAGAAGCTGGTGTCCGAGGGGGGACACGCACCTTAACCACACGCTTGGATCTCGCACGATGAGACGAGCAAGTTTGCAGGCATTGCGTCTATCGCCACCGGCTGCGTTGACCGAACCGCGCTACCCTCTATCCCCGCCGCTCACTCCTGCGTAGGGGTTAGATCGCGGCGAAGCTTCTGCAGGGACTTACGTTCAGCCTCGCGGACGAAATCGTCACCCGGCTGGAGGTCACCAGCCCTCCGCATCCAAGCCGCCTTCAGGTCATCGGGCTGCACTCGAGCGGGCGATCTGCTCGCGAAGGCGTTCTGCGGTGGTCTCCGCCCATTGTCTCAGCACGACGGGTTCGGTGTCTTTGACACGCTCCACGAACACCTCCAGTTCGGCCTCAAGCTCTGCGGCGTCTTCTTCGATCCATCGTCCGACGACTAGTGAGCCGGTCAGCATGGCGGTGACGTCGGCATCGTCGCCGAATCTCGTGATGAGGAATCGTGCGACTGGTCCGATCTCCGTACGGAGATCAGTGACCGCGGCTAAGGCTCTCGCCTTCTCGACATCGTCACCTACCCAGGCTCCCGCCGTCTCTACGCCGGTAGCTTCACCGAGCCAGCGCCCGGCTGCGCGAACATAATGATGGGTTTTCGCTGCCACTCCGTTCATCAACCGCAGCCAGGCATCGGGTTGGGTGGCAGCCACACAGGTCGGCAGGAGCTTGCGATCGGCAGGGCCCAAGACTCCGACCTGGAAGCGGCCAGCTTCGATCAGTTCGACCAGCAGGTCGGCGAGTGCGCCAGGTTGCTTGGTCATCTGTCGCGCTGCGAGTCGGTTCCAGTCCCATTCGTCCTTATAGAGCTTCGGGAACTGCCGGCACTGTGCCACCAGACGGGCGACCAGCGGGTCGACGGTCTCGATCCAGGGACGGCGTGCGTAGAGCATTTGGTGAACGCAGTCGACGACGGCGTTGTAGTCGTCCTGGGTGTTGATCCGGGGCAGCCAGTCGTCGAGAAGCGCCTTCAAATCTTCGATGCTGACCTTCCAGGCGATGAGGATTCGTGCACCGTTACCAGGTTCGAGATCGGCGCTGAGCTTGAGTGCTCGATTCGCCGCCGTCCGGCTGTGTGGACCCCGCACTGTCATATGCAGGCGGCGTTCGTTGTCGAGCGCAGCGCCTGCTCGGGCGTCGAGGAAGCGATCGTGAGCGCCGGGTCGACTCTGTTCCAAGGCGTAGAGGTACCCCATTAGTGGGGTCGGGTCTATTTGCGCGAGCGCGGTGATCGCGGCTTCGACTGTCTCGTCTTCACCAGTAACTTCGCCGAGGAGCTGACCGATCGCAAAAGAGCCTCGTGGGCGCCTCTGCAGGATGCTGAGCAGGAGGCCGACGCGGCCGGCGTGGTCGATGGTTTCGACGGCTTCCCTAAATTGGGGGTAGTAGTGCCGGCCGTCTACGTCGTGCGATGTGTTGATGTCGGCCAGGTAGTCGACGGTCTCTTCTGCGGTGGGCGCCGGCAGGCTGGTCGCAAGGTTTTCGAGGTTATCGATGATGCGCTTGTTGTCGCTGTCACGGTGCAGGAAGCGCAGTTCGGAGATGGCCGAGCGTATTGGTCGAAGTTGGGTCGGCGGCAGCTCTGCGAGGGATTGGGCGAGGCTGATGTTGAGAACATCGTTCTCCAGCAACTCTGCGATTGACTGTGCCAGACAGATCGCGGCTGAGTTGGCAGTCGCCGGGTCCACGTCGTTGGCAAGCGCGCCGAGAATGGAGATGGCTTCGGCTTTATAGTCCCAGGCTGCACCCCAGGTGGAGGGCATTCCGCGACTCTCGATCAGCATGGTTCCCTGGCTATGTAGGGAGCCGAAGGCTGTTTCGTCTGGCTGTATCGCTCGGCTCGCTGCGAGGACAGTGAGACGGCGATCCCTTACGTCGGCGGAGCTCTGGGTTGACCGCAAATATTTGATGCGGGCCTCTGGAGCCGCCGCCGTGGTAGGCAGGATCGTACCGAAGAGGTCTGTGAAGGTGGTGATGGCGGGGTCTTCGGTGCCCAGGTCCTCCAGGCCTACGATGGCGGGGCTGGGGTTGTTGGGATCGTCGATAGGAGCCGTTCGCGCGATCCGGCGGATCAGGTCCGTCGCACGTCTGAATGTGCTGCTGCTCCACGCCAGGCGGTCGAGCGCGTCCCGCGCGGCGCTCCACTGCTGGAACAGGTCAAGCAGCTCTTTATCGGGGCTGGCATTCACCTCCTGCTCCACGAGGTCGCAGACGGCGTCAGGGGCGATCGCGGCTAGGTTGGACAGCAAAGGCCCGTATTCGTGGGGACCATTGGGTCGCAAGTCGTCGAGCAGCGCCTCGGAACCGACTATGTGCCTGACTGCGGCATCGGTCACGTCGGAGGAACCGAGCTCAGCGACGCGCTGGATCAGGTCATCGAGTAGGTCGCTACTGGCCGTTGGCAACAAGTCGTTCAAAATCTCGGTCGACAAGGTCTCCCACGCACGGCGGGCTAAATGCACTGCCAGAGGATGCGGCGTGACTCTGCAAATGCGGAAGCCGGGGCGAGCGGCCGACGTGACGCTTGAGACCAACCCGAGATCCTCCAGGTGGGCGAGGGCCCTTCTCAGCTCGACCTCGGTGACCGGCAGCGCGGACGCGAGTTCGCGCAGGGTGCTTGCCTCTCCACCGATCGCAACGTGAGGAACGAGCCCGACGACGTAGTAGGCCAGGCGGTTGCTGCCCTTGGGAAGGTCGGCGGTGATGTAGGTCTCGATAATGTCTTGGTTGATCAGCTCACCGACCGTGGCCTTCGGGTTCTGGCTGAGGGCGTCCGCGAGGACCTGCGCCAGCCGGGGGTTCCCAGCCGAGGCCGTGGTCGCGAAGTCTCGGTGCTCTGCAGAGAGGTTCGGTCGCGCAGTCTTGATGACGCCGGCGACAGCCTGGTCCTCTAGCACGTCGATCACCAACGGTTCGGAGCGCCCCCTGTATCCCGTGGGATGTCCAATGGTGATGAGCCGGACCGGCGACTCCACTGTCAGCATGCTGGCGAGTTGGTCGTGCTGACGGGCCTCACATTCGTCGATAACCAAGATGGTCGGCCGCTGCTGAATCTGGAGCTGGTGGAATAATCCTTCCGGGGCTGAGCTGTAGGCGGGAAGGTAGGCAACGAGCTTTCCGGAGGGATGGTTGCGGAGTGCCTCGAGCACTGCACGGGTCTTGCCGATACCGCTGACCCCCTCCAGGCGCAGATCAGGAACGTGGCGGGTGGTCACGAACGCCTCGAGCTGGGTTGCTAGCTCCGCGCGCGACGTTGAGGTCTGCCATGTGTTGCTGAGTCGTCCGGCGCGGCTCCACTGATCAAGCGGCATCGCGAAATTTCCGATCCCGCCCAGCAGAGTTGACACCGCCAGGGAGGGGTGTTCTTCGACCCAGGAAGCCAACACATCGGCCGGGACGACCTCGAACATTCCGGGAACGACTTTGATCCCCTTGCTTGCCGCCGCCTCCTCCAGCGCTTTGCGGCGACTGGTCACCTTGGCAGTCGTCAAGTCTGCGCCCAGAACGAGGCGGTAGGAGCCGCCGGCGCGTACGGTCTCAAGAGCCGCTGACGGTTGTTTCAGACCAGGTCGGAGCAGCTCCTTCTTACAGGCTGCCGGCTCCAGGTCTCCCGCTTTGAACTGCCAGGCGCTGTCGCCGGCCGGAATATAGCGGGTCTTGACGGCTCCGCGGATGCCAGCGTCGATGCCCAGGTCGCCGATGTTCTCGCGATATGTCGTGCTCAGCTGCCAGCCATCCAGTCCTGCCGCGGCGGCTTCAGCATCCAGCAGCGCGTTGACGAACGGCACGAAGCTGGCGCCGAGCGCCTCCACCTGGTGAGTCGCCACCGAAAATGGGCCGCCGAAGTCACGCTCCGCCACTGTCGTCCCTTCCGTTGAGCACACGTGCACGGCCCTCAGGACGAACCGCGTCCCAGCGTAACGCCGGTGATCGAGAAGTGTCCCGTGGCAGTGCGAACGCCGGGATCAGCTTCACCAAGATATCGGCCGGACGAACGACGGCCAGCCGGTCGAGTAGGAGGTCCTCAAGGCGTAGGTACTCGCAGCCCTCGGCCGGCTGGTACCGCTAGGAGGGCTGACGCCGCGCAATCGCCGAGAGGCATCTTCTTAGAAGTCCGGACTGGCCAAGCTGAACTGGCGCGCGAGGAGAAGACCGACGATGCGTGCCATCGGAACGCTCGGTCTGTGTCGCTGGCCCACCCGTGCGTACCGAGGCCTCAGACTGTCGTTGTGAGGATCGCGGTTCGAAGTACTCTTGCTGGGGCACTCGGCGGTTTGCTCGTGGTGTCTGCCGCCGTCGCTTTGCTCGTCATGGCAACCAGCTCGGATCCTGTGGATGCTGCTCAGGTCCTAGGCACAATCATGGCCGCGATCACCCTGACAGCTGGCGGCTGTGCAGTCCTGTGGCGATGGGGCTGGGCCTCATACTCGCGCAGAAGGGCGAGCATCGCTCAGCTAACGATCGGAAGCCGTCGCGGTGTTCCGCCACGCCTCAGTGAGGCAGAACTGGCACATCTGGGAGTGCGGAGTGTGCGTGACAGCCTCGGAGCACCCCAGCCGCACCTTCCATACACAACGCGGCACGACCTCGACATGCAACTCGAACAAGCCATGCGGAAGAGCCGATTCATTCTGATACATGGCCCATCGGCAGCTGGGAAGTCTCGATCCGCTGCCGAAGCTGCGCGTCGAGTAGCCGGGCACCGCAGAGTGCTCATACCAGATCCACACCCGGACGCCCTACGTAGCCTGTTGTCTGTCGGCGCCGTGAACGAAGACGTGGTGGTCTGGCTGAGCGATCTTGAGAAGCACATCGCGGCTGGCGTGGATTCGCAGGTTCTCGAACGCGTTCTCGACGTCACAGGCGTGACAGTCGTATCCACCATACGGGATGGCGAGTACGAACGAATCGCCCCACAAGGTGAGCTGAGGCCGCAAGGGCGAGATGTTCTTGAACTCGCGATCAGGTACGGGGGGTTGGTTAGATTCACGGACTGGGACGAGAGGGATCGTGACAACGCGGCCAAACGCTTGGCGTGGCTCCGGCCGGACATCGCCGCTGCACTGGAGAGAGGCCAAGGACTCGGCGCCTACCTCATCGCCGGAGCGGAACTTCTCGAGCGGATGGAGTCGGGCCTTCCACCCGCGAGCGGCATAGCTGTAGTTCGTGCAGCTGGCGACTGGTTCCGTGCCGGGATGACTCGGCCGGTTCCCCTGGAGCTCGTTCGCAGACTCTATCCCACCTATCTACCACCTGACGACGCCACACTTTTGACCGGCTTCGAATCTGGCCTCAGGTGGGCGTGTGAGCCGATCTCGGGAGTTCGCGCCGTAACCCGGCTAACCAACCAAAGCGGACTCATTGTTCATGATTACGTCCTGGACCACTGGGCGCGGCTCCCTCCGGCGAGGATCCCGGACGTAACCTGGGAAGCGATTGCTGAGGAACTGCACGCTAGCGCCGACGAATTGAACACAGTCGGGGTGACCGCAGCTGAGGTCCACCACGATGCTCCCACCGCTGAGCGGATCTTCCGTCGAGCTGCTGCGATCGGCAATCCAAGCGCACTGTTCAATCTCGGTGTGGAACGACTGAGACTCGGTGACAAAGCCGAGGCCGAGCACCTGTTCCGCGCCGCGGCCGGATACGGCATGACCAATGCCATGACCAACCTCGGACTCATTCTGGACGAGCAGTCGAGACACTCAGAGGCCGAGCATTGGCTACGGACCGCAGCAGATCTCGACAGCTCAGCTGCGATGTATAACCTCGGCTTGATTCTCGAAGAGCGAGGTATCCGAGATGATGCTGAGCGTTGGTATCGCGCGGCCGCCGCCCGCGGCGAGGCCGAGGCGATGGCGAACCTCGGCGCGCTGCTTGGGGAGCAGGACGATCTTGCAGGTGCCGAACAATGGTTCCGGGCGGCCGCTGCCAACGGTGTCGTACAAGCCATGGTGAACCTGGGCGTCCTGCTGCTTAGGCGCGAGAATGCTAAAGAGGCAGAACATTGGTTCCGCTCCGCGGCCGAGCTAGGCGACTTCGATGGGATGAATAGCCTTGGCGTACGGCTGAGTGAACGCGGAGACGAATCGGGCGCCGAGGTGTGGTACCGGTCGGCCGCAGAGCGCGGCGACGGAAGAGCGATGACGAACCTCGGCGTCCAGGAGTACCGGCTAGGCAATCTCTCGGATGCTGAACGGTGGTTCCGCGCAGCTTCTGATCTGGGTGATCCCCAGGCAACGATAAACCTCAGGGAGTTGCTTGATGGAACTCATGGCACCGACAGCAACGACGGCTGAATCGCGCCCAGTCGTTTGTGGATGCATGCCGGGCCGTAGCTCCTACATGCACGTCGGGGCTCGCATCTGCGATGCTCCTTCGCGCGGAGCGCAAAATTGGCGTCCGTACGCATCTAGTGCGTGCAACACCCTTCTCTCCCCCGGGCCACCTATCCAAGCGCGGACAGCGTGCCTGCACCGCCTCGCCTGGCCAGCGAAGTATCGGCCGACATCGAACCAGGCGCTCGATAAAGGGCCTGCCCGTAATTTCGAAGGTCGGGACTTCACACTTGCCAACTGGGTGTCCTCGTGAGCGTCCGGAACTCCTCCCGCTGGCACGAGCGTCCCTCACACGCAGCAGGGTGTGAGCTGACCGACCTGTGCACGGCAGGTACTCAGCGTCGGACCGGGGAGCGAAGGCGGAGCGAACCGCACACTCGGTGCGTACTGCGGCGGCACGGCGTTCGTGGTGGTCTCTTGGCTTGTCCATTGGTCTTGATGGGTCTGGCGTGGACTGTGGTGGCTGCGGCTGTCGTTGCCGGACGATGCGACCGCGCGGCGGAGCGAGCCGTCCTCGTGCAGCGCGGCCAGCAGCTGAAGAGCATGGTCGACCGACTCGATGCGATACGCCGGTTTGTTCTTCATACCAGTTCAGCAGTGACTTCCTGTTGACATCACATGCTCGCGTGCGTTCACTCAGAGTGGGGGTGGGGACACATGGCGATCAAAGCCGAGCCCGGACGTTTCAGCGATGGTAGGAATATCGACCAAGAGGCCCACCTGTCCCCGACCGGCGACTTTGCGGTCCGGCGTGAACCAACCGTCGATAAGTTCTCTGGCATCGTTCCCGCAGACACCGGTTCTTCTCGTTCCCACAGGAAGTCGGTACGCACCCTCTTCGCCTGGCTGATCCCAACCGGCTCCCACCGGCCTTCGCAGATCGACGTGATCTACGGCGCCGCCCCCGCTGTCCCTGTTCCGGGCAGATGGTTCTGCGGCATTGCGGAGAGGAGCCTGCAGTGGATGGCATTGCGTTCCTGACCGCGCTAGCCGCTCATCGCGATCCGAACGCCGAGGTCGCTGGGCTCGATTCGGGGACGCTGCGATTCGTGATCGAGTACGCGTCCGAGGTCGATGTCGCGGACAAGGTCGAGGAGATCCGATCGGTGATCGGCATCGACGATTTTCAGTTCTTCCCGTTGTTCGACGAACCCAGTACCGACGTCGAGTTGGGTGAGTTCTACGTGCTTCAGTTTCCTGGACTCGAACGCACTGTCGACCACCGCACGCTGTTCTCGATCGCGCACGAGTTGCGGGCAGTGCTGAGAGCCGTCACCGTGGAACCGGACCTCGGCAGCGAGTTCTACCAGGAACCGGCTCCGCCCGACGCCGCCCCCGAGGGGTTGCTCAAAGACCTGTTCCACGGCAGGTGTTTCGTCGCCGGCGGCCCGCCTGCCGACCGTCGTTGGGCGCTCGACCGCGCGGGCGTCCTCCGCGCATTCGATGCGAGCTCAGCCAGGGGCGCTGGCATCCGGATCGCGCAGCCCGACACCGGAGTGACCCGGCACACCGAGTTGTCCGAGGTTGTGATCGCCGACGGCTTCAACGTGCTCAAGGGCACGCCGGATCCGACCGATCCACTCTCGGGCGGGGGCAATCCCGGTCACGGGACCGGGACCGCCAGCGTCATGACGAGTGGGCCGAGCGGTCAGGTGCTCGGTCCCGCGCCGGCGGCAACCCTGGTGCCGATCCGCTGCGTCGAGTCGGTGATCCTGACCTTCGACGGCGGAGCCGTCGCCAAGGCCATCGACCACGCTCGGCTGCGTGGCTGCCACGTCGTGACGATGAGCCTCGGCGGAACCCCGAGCCGCGCCGTGAAGAAGGCCGTCAAACGTGCGATCCAGTCCGATCTGATCGTGCTCGCCGCGGCGGGGAACTGCATCGAGATGGTCGTCTATCCGGCCAGGTACGACGAGGTCATCGCTGTCGCCGCGAGCAATGCCGCCGACCGCCCGTGGCGCGGATCGTGTCGCGGGCGTGCGGTCGACATCACCGCGCCGGGCGAGAAGGTGTGGAAGGCGATCGCCGGGCCGAGCGGCACCGACGTCGGGGGTGGGCAGGGCACGTCGTTCGCGGTGGCGATCACCGCCGGCGTGGCCGCACTGTGGCTGTCGCACCACGGCCGGCAGAAGGTGAAGGATGCGGCGATCCGGCGGCAGATGTCGGTGCACGCGCTTTTCCGTGACGTGCTGACCCGATCTGCCCGCGCCCCCGCGGGATGGAAGAAGAGTGAGTTCGGTGCCGGTGTCATCGATGCCGAGGCACTACTGCAGCGGACGCTCGAGGGTCCGATCGTTCCCGCGCCAGAGGGCGCGCCCGGAGGTGCCGCGTCCGACACGTTGGGCTTGCTGAACGAAGCACTGGGGCCGATCGAGGCGAGCGGATTGGCCGACGTGGCCTCGCAGCCTCAGTTCCAGCTTGAGCTCAGCTCGCTCGTGTTCGAGGACGCTCGGGTCGGTGTCGACCCATCGGACGAGGTCGGCGCTGAAACGGGCATGACCCGGCAGGCGATCAGTCCGCAACTCGAAGCGGCACTCGGCGTGCGCGCACCGGTGCTGGGCAGCCGGCAGGCCTTCACGTCGGCGCCGCCGTCATTGCGCGCCGACCACATCCCGTCCCCCGATCCGGTCGTGCTCGTCGCAGGCCGCCACAGCGCGCTCGAAGCAGCCGTCGGCATCACTCCCGAGGCCGCCCGCGAGTCGTTGCGCGCGGACTCCGATGCACGGCTGGGGGCGCTCGAAGCGCGGGTCGCGCGCGTTCGGGCCAACGCTGAGAAGCCAGAGCGGGAAGCCATGACGCCGCTGCACGACCAGCTGCTCCGCGACACTGAGGTCGTGCTCGAGCGACTGCGGGAGGGTGCACCAATCCCGAACGACGCTGGCTCGCTGACCGCGCTCGAGGCGCTCGTGCAGCTCGAGGGGCGACCGGCGCTCCGTCTGAGTGACGACGGGGTCGACCCGAACGACCCGGAACTCGGCGAATGGCAGGGAGCTGTCGTGCTTCATCCCACGTTCGCCGAGTTGCAGCGGTCGGTCGGCCGAATCGACGCGACACCAGGGGTGCACGCGGGCACCGGATTCGTCGTCGGTCCCGGACTCGTGATGACGAATCGGCACGTGCTCGAGACGCTCGCGTTCCCGACTCCGAGCCGTTCGAACCCTGCCGCGTGGATCCTGATCGGCGAGCCGGTCGTCAACTTCTCTCCGTCGGGAATCGATGCGACGCGAAGCTTCCGGGTTCTCGACGTCGCTTTCAGCGGTCCGGATCCGATCGATGGCCGAATAGACCTGGCTCACCTCGACCTCGCCCTTCTGCGCGTCGAGGAGACGAACCGGGAGGGTGCGGAGCTGCCGCCTGCTCTCGAACTGGCCGCTCAGGCGATTGCCGTCGGCGCCGCCAAGCTGTTCGTCGTCGGGTACCCGGCGTTGCCGACCCTGTTACCCAGCGACGAGAACGGCAAGCGGCGGATGGACGTGGTCCGCCGGCTGCGCGAGATCTACGCCATGAAGTACGGCGTGAGGTACCTCAGCCCCGGACTCGTCCTGACGTCATCGGGGGCGGTGTCCGACAGCCCCAAGCACTGGGTGTTCACCCACGACGCGACCTCGCTCGGTGGGAACAGCGGGTCCTGCGTGCTGTCGTTCGACCACAACCTCGACGTCGCCGGGCTGCACTTCGCGGGTGATTGGCTGCGGGCAAACTACGCCCATGCGATCGACGAAGTCCGGTCCGTGATCTCGGAGTTCGTGCCGTGAGTTCACCTGACGCCCCGGTCCCCGAGCTTCCCGACCTCCGGGATCTGGCGTCGCGGATCGCCCGCACGCGCAGCGACTTCGGGCGGGTCTACGACGAGGTCCGGGGGGTGGTGCCGACCTCGCGTCCGTTCATCGTCGTCAGCCTCGGCGCCACCAGTGATCGGGTCGCGTTCGAACGGGCCCTCCGGCTGGCCGACGAGGAGGGCTGGTTCACCCAGCTCGCCGAGCGGCTCATCCACGACGGCTTCTTTCCAGACAAGTCGGCCACCGTCACCGATCTACAGGCGCTGCTCAGCGTGGCGCTGGGCTTTCCCGACGCATCCGTGGTCGAGAGAGGAGGCCTGCGAGCGAGAGCGCGTCTGTGCAGAGTCGAGGTCGCGAACGACAGCAATGCCGAAGCGGTGACCGGCACAGGTTTCCTGATCGGCCCGAGCACAGTACTGACCGCGTTCCACGTGATCGCCAGTCTCGTGGACGACCAGACCCGTACGCCGAAGCCAGGCTCCGAGCGCCGGCTCCGCGTGCGCTTCGACCATGCCACGGGCCGGAAGGTGTCTGCCGACCCGTACAAGGTCCCCGAATCCTGGCTGGTGGCTTCGAGTCCGCCCCACCCCGCCGAGATCTCGACACCTCAACAGATCCCAGAGGTCGTCTCACCGGCCGAGAACGTCGACCTGCGCGGGTTTCTCGATTACGCGGTCATTGTCGTGGCTGGTTCGCCGGGCTCGGAGCGTGGCTACTACAACCTCCAGGAGGCCGTCGAGCCGCAGCCGGACGGCACGATGCACCTGTTCCAGCATCCGATGGGTGTTCAGCAACGGATCACGGTCGGAACGTTCACCGGCTTCCGCGATGCGACCAGCGAGGAGCGCGTCGACCACACCGCCAACGCTGTCAGCGGGTCGTCGGGGGGATTGCTCCTCGACGGCAACTACGCATTGGTCGGACTCCACCAGGGAGCGCACGGTCAGCCGGTCGTCAACACCGCCATCTCGGCGATCGCGATCCGCGACGACCTCGTGGCCCTGGGAGCGAACCTGCTCGACTCGCGCTATCTGCAGGTGTTCAGGGTGGCGGACGGCAGCCGGCCGATTCTCGGACGCTCGAGGTGCCAGGAGTGGGTCCGCCGTACGTCGAAACCACTCATCCGGGTGAAACCGTTCCCCGGGAGCCGAGGGGTCAGCTTCACGCTCGAGATCATGCGGGCCTGCCTGCCCGAAGGCGATCACGTGATCAAGTGCGTGCAGGTACTCGAGCTCGACTCCGACGCGATGCGCACGGCAGCCCTGCTCCTCGGCCGGCTCGGCGCCGACGGCGTCGACCTACCCACCGAGGCCGACGCCAATACCAGCCGCGGCGCATGGCTCGGTCAACTGGTCGCGGCCTTCGGCGCCCGGGTCGAGGCGGCTCACCGTGACCGGACGGTCTGGATGGTCGTCGACGACCTCGAGAAGAAGGGTCACACGATCCCGGACGGGAGCGTTCGCGACTTCCTCTCCGAGCTGTACAAGCAATCGGCAACGTTCAAGAACCTCCATATCGTGCTGCTCGGCATGACCGACTTCCCCAGCGGATTTCCCACCGGATTCGTCGACGACGAAGACATCTCCCCACCGCAGCTGGCGGACATCGTGTCCTACGTACGACTCCGGATGACCGAGCGGGGCATCGACCACTCCAGATCCGAAGCCGTGCGCTTCGCGAGGCTGATCGAGCTCACCAGCGGGGCTGACATCACGTCGCTCAGCGACTACGTCGCGGACAAGGTCGACCGGGTTCTCGCTGCCGCGATCGAGGAGCTGCCGTGACGCTCCCGGCCCAACCCGGACTCGACTCGCTCGACGACCGCGTCAAGCTGACCGCGGCTCTGTCGACCCACTTCGACCCGCTCAAGGTGTTCGGCAACGGCCGACCAGGAGTGATGGACGAACTCGCTGCCGTCTGCGATGAGGTCGAAGTCAACGGCAGCAGTTATCGGCACTGGTCGATGCGGCCGAACGCCAGGCAACACTTGCTGCGGACGATGACCGGCAGACCCGACTTCGCAACGCTGCTCGATGCGATCGCGGTTCCATCGGACGACGCGTTCGCCAGGTACCTTCGCGACGGGCTCCAGGGTGCGGACCTCAACGCGTTGATTCCGCCAGACCCTGTTCCAGCCGGATCGAGCACCACTGGCAACCTCGATCATCTGCTCAGGGCTGCCCGGGTCCTCGAGGGGCTGCCCGGCGTACGGATGTCTGGCGACCTGGAGCGGAGGGTGCGTCGTCAGATCGCCCTGGCGGAGGCCGACAAGGCACTGCAGGCGGTGGCGCCGACGCGACTCGTCGGTCGTGAGCGCGAGTACGCCGCCCTGCTCGAGTACCAGTCGTCCACGCTGACGACCGATCAGGACTGGGTGCCCAGCTTCGTCCTCGTCGGCCCCGGCGGGGTGGGCAAGTCGGCGCTGGTGTCGAAAGTCGTCTCCGATCAGCGCCACCAACCGGGCACGGCCCCGCTGATCTATCTCGACTTCGACCGTGCCACCTTGATCGACGCGACCCCCCTCGACCTCACGTTCGAGTTCACTCGCCAGCTCAGTCTGGCCGAGTTCGCCCTCGAGCGACCGCTGACCGCGTTCCGCGCACAATCCAGGTCGCTGCTCGGCGGGCGGGAGAACCTGAACATCGATATCGGCGGCGGCTCGTCGTCCGGCGCGCTGCGCGAGCTCGGATCGATCCTGTCGGGATGGCCGCGTCGCACGGAGGCAGTCACGATCGTTCTCGACACGTTCGAGGAGGTAGCGATCCGTGGGGTCACCCCCGTGCGCGACGTGCTCCAGTGGGTCGCTGATCTGCGCGACGTGGTCCAGTTGCGGCAGATCCATCTGATCGTGTGCGGGCGCGCCGTCGTTCCGGACGCCCCGCACCTCGCGACCGAGGACATCAGAGCGATGTTCAACATCCAGCGGGAGTGGCCGCTCGAAGACCTCGCCACCGCCGACGCGGTCGAGTTGCTCACCGTGCTTGGCGTCGCACCGATGTCGGCGCCGCGCTTCCCGCCGGTGTTCGGTGGAAACCCGCTCGTCCTCAAGCTGATCCACCGCTTCGTGACCACGAACGGCCCCGACGAGGTCGACCAACTCCTCACCGATGGCCAGAAGGCGCGCCGTGACTCGCCGTCCGGCGAGGTCGGGCTGCGGTTCGTCTACGAGCGAATCCTGAACCGGATCAAGAACCCCAGGGTGCAGGCGCTGGCCTACCCCGGGGTCGTACTGCGGCGCGTCACACCCGAGCTCATCCTCCGGGTTCTCGCCCCGGCCTTCCCAACCCGCCTCGACGTGACGACGCCCGCCGACGCACAAGAAGCATTCACTGAACTGGCCGAGCACGTCTGGCTGGTGAACCGCGTCGCACCCGACACCGTCGTTCATCGTGCGGACGTACGCCGGCTGCTGGTGCCAGGGCTCGAGCACAGCACCGAAGTCGACACCTCGGCGATCCACCGCGCTGCAGCGGCGTACTACACGGTTCCCCGTCCGTCAGTAGCCACCGACATCGCCGAGATCGAAGCCATCTACCACCGAGGGTTCCTCAACGACCTCCCGGACGACCTGTCCACGACCCAGGCCGCCGACGTCGTACGCAAGCTTGCCGGGGATGTGGAGTACTGGCCGGTGTCGGCCCGCGCGCTGGTCAAGTCGCTCGCCGGAAGCCACGAGCAACTCACCGAGGAAGAGGTGGCGTCGCTCGCCGTCGACCAGCAACGCCTCACCCGCGGTGTCCGGCTCGATAAGCACCTCGCCTCGTCCGATGTCGACTCGGCCGAGTTCGAGGAAGCTCAGCTCGAGCTGCTCGGCGACCAGGCCGACGAAACCGGTGCGGTCATCCCGGACTCACGCTGGGGGCTTCTGTTCGACCGCGGTGACTTCGACTTCATGACCGAATCGTCGCGAGTGCTCGGCGCGCTCGACCGGTACTTCACGTCCGACCCGACCCGTACGTCGTCGAGCAGCCAGACGCACGAACACCCGTGGTACATCGCCTTGGCGATCCTGATGGCCGAACGTGATGCGCACCCTCTCTTCTCCCCTGCCGCGCTGGCGGCGCTCGACTACAGCTGGGAGAAGCCTCGACGGTACGGCGCCGCCCTGGCCGCGCTCGCCGGAGATCGGCGCTCCCACACCAGGATCATGAACCGAGTCCGGCGGGAGCTCCCGGGGAGACTCGATCTGCCCCGTGTCGACGACATCCTGGTGTGTCAGGCGGCGGCATCGCGAGGTGATCTCGATGGCCTCAGGATGACATTCCAGACCTTCTCGTACGACCACTTCCGGTTGTCGCACATCGTCGCGATCGCGACCGCCGCCGGCGACCGCGCGCTGGCCGATCGCGTAGCCGAGAAGGCGGAGCAATACGCGATCCGGAGACCGGACACGAGGGAGCTCAACCGCTTCCGCGCGACGCTCGCGAGCACGCAACTCGGCCTCGGTCGCGCGAAGCAGCTGCGAGCGGCTCCCACCACGCTGTCGTTCATGTACGGGTTGATCAGAACGATCGTCGCGCCACTGGACCGGAGTTCGCTCCTCGGCCTGGTCGGCGACCTCGAACAACGATCGGTGTTCTGGCCTGCGGATCTGACGGCCGGCTTGCTCGGCTCGACCCTTCGCACAACGGTCGCACCGCGCGAACTCACTGCGCTGATCGAGACAGCGGACCGTTGCGGGTTGATTGTCGACCTGATCGACGGTGCCTCGGCGAGGGCGAGTACGCGCCTGTCTTTGCAACTCGCGGCGGGGATCCGGCGAATCGAGGGCCTGCTGTTCCCGTTCGCCAAGCCGCGCGCACGGACCTATTGAGCGGGGACCGACAAGGTGGTGACCGATGGACACGTTGACACGCCTCAAGACGAGGAACGCCGCGATCCGGAACCACGACCAGGTTCTGGACGGCGAACTGGCCGAACTCAGGGGTGCGGAGGGTCCAGCACTCGAAGCACCTGACGCCGAGGTCCAGCTCGAGACGATCGTCCTGCGCACCGGTCGTCCGGTGCTGGCGATCAAGCGGGACGAGGCTGAACTGACCTTCGACGACGCCCAGAGCGCCGTCTGGAGATCACGGCTCGCGGCGGCGCGCCCGCACCTGGTACAGGCGGCCCGGGCGGTCGGCAGGATCGAAGTCGAGGGCCACAACCTTGCGTGGCTCGGGACGGGATGGCTCGTCGCACCCGGCACCATCGTGACCAATCGGCACGTGGCCGCCGAGTTCGGTCGCCACAACGGGACGAGGTTCGTGTTCCGGCAGGGCCTGAACGGACAGGCCATGCGCGCCTCGATCGATCTCCTCAAGGAGATCGATCGCGAGGACGACCTGACCTTCGCACTGCGGCAGATTTTGCACATCGAGGAATCCGACGGACCCGATCTCGCTTTCCTACGCGTCGATCAGATCGGTGGCGAGTCGCCGCCGGCACCGATCGCCCTGGCACCGACCTCGCACCCCGAGGACTTTGTGGCGGTGATCGGGTACCCAGCCCGCGACAGCCGGATTCCCGACCGCGACCTGGTGGACCGGATCTTCGGCAACGTGTACGACAAAAAGCGACTCGCGCCGGGTCAGGTTCTCGAGCCGGTGAGCGGCGCCACTCGTCACGATTGCTCGACGCTAGGCGGCAACTCGGGATCGGTCGTGCTGTCTCTGGCCACCGGGGAGGCGGTCGGCCTGCACTTCGCGGGCAGGTTTCTCGAGGCCAACTTCGCCGTCTCGAGCACAGTCGTCGGCCAGCGCCTCGACGACCTGCAGAGTGGACACCCGATGCGACGGCGACCTCCGCACCCGAAGGAGGCCACGCAGCCGGCGCAGATCCAGACGCCGCGCACCGAACGGTCATCGGCAACCTTGACGTATCACCTGCCCGTGTCGATCACGATCGAAGTCGGAGACCGGTACCAGGCGGGCCGCGATCGCACAGCAGGCCGCGCGGTCGGCGTGGGCGACGGGGCCGCTGAGGACGGCGAGACCTTCGTCGAGGCAGCTTCCGAGGACTACCTCAACCGCTTGGGATATGACGCGACGTTCCTCGGCGAGGGTCTAGCGGTGCCACTGCCCGCGGTGACCAGCAACGCCGACGACGTCCTCACCTTCGAGTTCAACGGCCAGGACGAGCAGGTGCTGAAATACGAGCACTTCTCGACGCTGATGAGCGCCGGCCGGCGGCTGTGCCGATTCAGCGCCGTCAACATCGACGGCAACGATCCCAAGAGGTTCGCGCGCGTCGGGTGGCGCCTCGATCCCCGCATCCCGGCACAGGCCCAGATCAAGGCGGAGTGCTACGGCAACCCACCCAAGTTCGCGCGCGGTCACATGACGCGTCGCGAGGACCCGATCTGGGGCCCCGACACTGTGGCGGCGCGGGGCAACGCCGACTCGATGCACGTCACGAACGCCGTACCGCAGATTCAGCCCTTCAACGCCGGGATCTGGCTGGACCTCGAGGACTACGCGCTACAGAACGCGCGGCGCGACGACATGAGGATCTCGGTGTTCACCGGTCCCTTCCTCGCCGACGACGATCCGACGATGTTCGGAGTCCAGGTCCCGGTCGACTTTTGGAAGGTCATCGCGTTCGTCCACGACGAGACGGGCGAGTTGTGTGCCACCGGTTACACCATGTCGCAACGCAACCTTCTCAGTGAAGAAGAGTTTGTCTTCGGCTCGCACGAGACCACGCAGCGGCCGATCAGCTCGATCGAACTGCGGTCCGGGCTTTCGTTCGGGCCGCTCACGGAACTGGACCCGTTCGAGGAGCTTGAAGGGATCGCTCCCCGCCTCACCGACGTGAACCAGATCCAATTCGTTCGACGTCGATAACCTGTGCCGTCAAGAGGCCTCAGACCTGCTACGTCAGCTGGGCCGACATCTCCCCCAGCAACCGGCGCGCGACGATCAACTGCTGGATCCGGGGCGTGCCTTCGAAGATGTCGAGGATCTTGTTGGTACGCACGCGACGACAGGGCCGCAACCCGCCATTCGGCCTCTGACCTGGGGTTTCATTGATCGTCGCTGATGACTCATCGTCGACGTTTGTCAGTGGCCGACGGAGCTGTGACGGAGCAGAGGAGGGCTGCTAGATCTGCTTCGACGCCTCGTACGACCTTGCGTGGGACCAAATGCCGGCGATCTCCGTGCGATGGTTCGCAACTGGGCGTAGTACGACCGATCCTTCACCGGGCTGCTCGCGGAGATCTGAACGATACGTACGCGCCACCGGAGCTGAATTGTCCTATATCGACGCAACTGGGTGGCTGATGTTTCTGTCAGCCCCGTCCCCGCAGTGGTTGACGTGCGTGTCCGAGGAGGAACTCGCCCTTCACCACACGCTTGGATCTCGATGCCTGAGCCCCAGCCACGCACGCGGAATCGGTGCCGTCCCCGGATCGTTTGCCAATCGCTGTTCGAGGTCAGTGAGATTTGCGAAGACGCCCTCAAGGTCGAGGAGTTCCTCGTCCGCACAATGCGCTGCGCCAATCAACGGTCCATGACCGCGCATCCCGACGACGCGCACAACGCGGCACCTGCCGCTGCGGATGTCCAGCGCTCTTCGTTGCAGGATGCCGATGCGCTCTCCAAGCCGCTGGCTTCATCCGCCGCCCCGAGCCCGACCGACGGCGCGCCACGATCATCGAACCCACCGCTGCCAGGCATGCACTCCGCAAAACCGGTCGAAGCCGCCTGGCTCGAACCGGAGGCAGCCACTACCGCCGGCATGCTATCCACCGAACTGGGCGAAATCTTTTCGTCACCTGAAGGCTTTGATGAGCGACTGGCCCAAGGCCTCGCCGCGCCGACGTCATCTCCAGCCTCGAAGTCCTGAGGTCACCCCCCGAACACCTTCTCCAGCCAGCTCTTCTTCTGCGGGAGAAGGCCCAGATCGATCAGGCTCTCTCGCTGCTTGTTGGTCAGCACCCTGTGGTGCTTCTCAACAGCTGCGGTGAGCTCAGCGCGAAGGCTGGTCACGTGGCCGTGAGCGGGACCGTCCGCCCAGATGATGAGCTTGACCGCCGACCTGAGATCCCCCGCGGTGTCTCTCTGGCCAGGAATTCCGTCGCCAGTTCGCTCGCAACCTTCTTGAGGTCGCTCGACGGCTGAGCGGTGTTCACAAGTCGCTGAACGTGAGCGGCCCGATCTGTCTCCCGCGTCGCGCTGCTGATCGCAGAGCGAGCGTGCTCGACGGCGCTTGGGTCGACCCCACGCTGACCGATTGCCTTCAGGATGCCTTCAGAACTTCCTGCGTCTACCCCCTGGATCCAGAGCCCACTTCGGTCAGCGGTGGCGAGTGCGGCGGCGTACGAGGTCATCGCGGCAGGTGTGAACATTGCGGAGCCGAGCAGCGCACCGACGTCACCGACCGGCGGCGACAACCCCAGCCAGCTGTCTACAATGGTGGTCGTCAGCTCATTGGCAGGGACGGCCTGAATCTCGGCCACCTGCGGCGCGGCACCACCGAACACCGCCCGAACAGCCAGTTTGAGCCGAAGAACGGCCGTCTCCTCGCCTTCGCCGATCTCGTAGTCGTCGAGGATGTCCGACAGCATCGGGACAGCATCGGCGGGCAGCTTCTTGCTGAGCTCGAGCCACCTCGTGATGTTGCCCTCGGACAGCACAATGGATCTCAGCGCCTGCCCCATGTCGTCGACCAGCACCGAGGTCAGCCGAGCATCGGAGCCAAGCGACGACAGCCGAACCGAGGTGTCGAACAGAGCTTGCTTCCGAGGCCAGCGCAGTGCACGCTCGGCCTCGTCATCCGACTTCCACTGCACCGCGGACAGCGCGTCACGGACGGCCGCCCACAGAGCATCTTCGTCCACGGTCGCCAACGCCCGCACCTTCGCGATCACTTCCGGCAACTGCGACCGAAGATCGTCGTCAACAACAGTCGCCAAGGCGGGGATGAGCTTCGCAACGAGCATGTCCGCCGCGAGCACCGCGGTCTCCGCAGTGAGATCAGAAGCTTCATCAGGCAGCAGCCCGATCCAGGTGGTCCACATCGACGTCGGGTAGTCCCGGATGCCGGCCAGTGCGTGCCAGGCGCGCAGATCTGCCGACGCCATCGTGCCGATCAAGCGATCCGCGTTGTCGACAGCCCAGGTACGCAGCGCGTCGCAGGATGCCGATGACTGCACCTCTTCGAGAACCGCCGACGTCATCCACTCGGCATCGGCTCGCGGTTCGACGGCTTCGATCAGCGCGTTGACGCGTTCGACCCCGAGCCCAGTGGGGACTGCATCAGCGGCCGCCGTCAGGGTAGCGGCGACGGTTGCACTCGCAGGAGCCGGTGCGCCGTCCAGCTCCGTCTCGAGCTCGTTGAGGACCTTGCGAACCTTCTCCCTCACGGAGTCCCACAGATCGTAGGCGTCGTCCACCAGCGCGTTTCGCAAGGCCGTCAACAACGGGTGCGGGAATGGCTTGAAGTGATCCGCGAGCAGCTGCATCACAGCCTGAGCAGTCTTGTCGTCCAGATGCTGCAACAGCCGCGCGATCCGCTCCAGAACTTCCTCATCAGGCGGGTTCTCACGCAGCTTGCCCATCACCTGGCTCGTTACCTCGCCAGCCTCCAGCCAGGAGGCAACCAGCAGTGCGCCCGGCCAGGATTGCTGCGTGAGCGAATCCGCCTTCGCAGCCGCGATCAGCGGGGCACCAGCCTCCCTCGCCACCACCTCTTGGTGTTCCGGCTCGATGCGCTCGATCAACCTACAAGCCGCTTCGAAGGCGAACTCCCGCCCCGGACCGACGACACCCTCCCCCTCGATGACCAGCAGCGGGATCCCCACTGCCAGCGTTGCTGAGTCTGCGCCACTGAACGCAGAGACGACCGCGTCCGGAGCCGTGTCCGTCGCGTAGTCGATCACGTCTCCGAGGTGCGGATCGGTAAGCTGTTCGCGGCCTGCTGCTCCTTGGAGGTACATCAGATCCAGACGCGGATCATCGATGTTCACCGCGGCGATCTTGGCCAGGTACGACGCGAGCTGCTGCCGGATCGTGTCGTTCGCGTCGTCCGCCTTCGCAGCGGCGGTGGTCGACCGCTCTCGCAGCAACTCACCTGCCGGCGCATCTGCGCCGTCGTCCTCGTCGGCGTGTACCTCGAGCACCGAGAAGCGCCGCACCGCGTCGATGGTCTGCGGCGCGGTCGGCTGCTCCTCACCGCGGAGGTACGACAGGAGTCGTGGGACCCGACGCACCTCCTCAGCAACCGCCGGGAACTCAGTCTGTAGGACAGTCAGCACGGCTAGCTCTTCAGCACGCTCCAGCCACGCGATTCCTCGGGCCTGCGCGATCCGGACCGTTGTCGCGTAGTTGTTCAGCAAAACCTTCACCCGGCGCGGACTGCGAACGTGGACCGGGACGAGCGCGAAGATGGTGCGGTCATACGTTTGGTTCCCTGCCGCCCGCAGGTCCTCCCAGACACCGCCCCGTGCGCCGGCCAGCTCCCGGGCGAACTGGGTCAGCGCCCGTGGCCGCAACGGCGGAAGCGCGATCTGGTGCTGGAAGATCTTGTCGAGGAAGGCGCCTGGCGTGGCGTAGTACGGCTCCAGCTCCCGGACCGGCTTCGCCTGCGGAACCTTCAGCAGAGCACGCTCCAGGACCTCGCGGTCGGCTGCGACAATGAAGGCACAGCGGTCCTCGTCGAGGAAGGTCTTCAGGTCGACCAGTGTCGCAACGACGTCCTCAGGCGAGCACCTGTCCAGCTCGTCGATGAAGACGACCAGGCGATCGGATTTCCCCTTCAGGGCCTTACCCACCAGGCTCCGAAACCTGTTTGCGAACTGATCGGCACCTACTGGCGCCGGGGTGGTCTTGGTGGTGACGGCACCTTCGAACGCCTTTGGGCCGACGAGAACCGCAACCAGGGCGAGCCCGAAGACCGTACCCGCCTGCGGGATGAGGCCACTCGCGGCGGCCATGAACCCGCCGTCCGTGAACAGTTTCGTCGCGCCTGCCTGGACCACGACCCACATCGCCGCCAAGCCGATAGCCAAGCCGATGCCCACCAGGAGCGACCACCAGTTCGCCTTGATCCAGGAAGGGATGCTCAGCTTCGTCTTCGTCTGGTCCCGGTGGAGGCCGTGGTCGAATTCGGCGTCGCTGAGTCCGAGGCTGTTCGATACCGAGTCGATGAAGTTCCGCTTGAGCTCCTGACCGCCGTACTTCCAGGCGTCGTAGCGGGCCACTCGGACTTTCGTCCGGGCCGCCGCCACGAGGTGGCTCTCGATCATCGAGTAGATGCTCGACTTCCCCGAACCCCACGGCCCGAACAGCGCGATGTTCACCGGCGCCACTGCCTTGAGCGCGATCTCGGCCACGGCCCTTGCGATCGCCTCGTGGTCGAGCAGGTCGGTGTAGTCCGCGCCGAGACGGTTGTCCGGGATCAAGTCGTCCCGCCGTACGACCTCCGCCGGTGGAGCACCTTGCTTCTTGAACATGCCCACCCCTTTGTTCCTGAAGGAACCCTAGACGACGGAAGCGACGATTCGCCCGAAGAGAGCACGAAACGCGGCGTGGTCGGGCGGAACGGTGTCGATCAGGCTTTGATAAAGGAGGCCGTCGCGCCGGTTGTCGATCGGGTCGCCTCGGTCACCAGCGACACCGAAGGCGCGGGACGACGGCCTGATGGGTCATCGCCTGCCGTGCCACCGGCACATCGGTGGCGCCGGACTTCCCCCACCTAGACCGGCAAGGAACCCGCCGAGCTCTGTCGGCGGCTGCGTCAGCGCGGGCGCACATCGCCAAGCTAAGACGATCAAGCTCGATCAGTGGCGTGCCAGCGGCAACACCACCTGGGAAACTGGCCAATCCGTTCGTGCACTGGGCGATCAATGCACAGATGACCACGTCCAAGCTGACCCTGCCCCCACGTCCGGACCGCGTCGCGCCGCGCATCCCGGCACTTGAGCAGAAGCAGCTAGGTCAGCTCCGGGATCAAGCTCACCACTCGCGACAGGGCCGCCGCGAACCTCGTGGTCGTGTGAGCCCAGCAGATCGAGGACGTCGTCTGCTGACCTGGACCGCGTCGACGTCAAGCCCGACCGAGTACAGCTAGGGCGTGTCTTCCTGCTCTCCGCCTACTGCGCGGCACTCGACACGGCACCGTGCCGCACCGAGCACCTGCTCACTGCGGCGCGGAGTTAGGAGAGACGTCCCAGTCTCGCCGGCGCAAATGCATCAGCCGGGAAAAACGAAAGCCCCAGCTGCGAAGCTGGGGCCGGGTATTGAGCTAGCTCGAGCTGGATCCGTTAGAACTATTCACGGTCAGCCATCCACTGCTCCCCTATGGCTCATACAATAGCAGGAACAGCCCGGCCTGTCACGTCGATGACGTGATCGAAATCGCGCCACGCACCGAGCTGTCGGGTGTCGAACAGCGCCTTGACCGTCAGGTCGTTCGCGAACACGTCCGTGCACCACAGTTCCAACCAGTACAGCTCGCAGCCGCCGGTCTCGGTGATCGCACGGCTGAAAGGTTCCGGAAGTGGATCCGCAGTGGCAGCAAGACGCACAGTGAACGTCGACACCCGGCCGACGCCGATGACGGTCGTGCCGACCAGCAGTCCCGCCAGCCCGCTGCGGTTCCACAACCGGCCTCTGACTCCAAGCGCCGGGCCTTCGCCTGCGTTCTCGACCGGAACGAAGAACGTGTCGTTGGTGTCGGCAACGAACGCGTACGAACCGGACGCCGGTGGATTGAGAGGGAACCGGTCGACCGTCGGGGGATGCTTGGTGAGCGTTCCGCTGGAGGCTGGAAAGGTCACAGACTGGTGCACCGGCAGCAGCAACGGACGGCGACTCAGCACCATCACCCGTCGCGCGTGCTCCAACTGCTGGTCCGTGCGGGCGAGTGCCTGCCGGGACATGTGCAGCGCAGCCAGCGCGGCGGTCGCCGACGCAACCGCACACAAGGCGCCGGCGATCGCGCCGGCCCGCGCGCTCGGACCACGCGAGGCGAACCACAGCGCGGTCCCCACCGCACCGAGAACCACCACGATCAGACCGAGCCGGGGCTGGCGCAGGCGCTGCAGACGCTGCGGAAAGTTCATGGACGGTTATTCTGTCCGGCTTGTCCCCAGGGCGACTGCGGCACCATCACCTTGCGATCCCGCCAGTTGATGAGCTGCGACTGCGAGAGGATGCGCAGGAAGCGCTGCCGATCGCGTAGATCGAATCCGAACCGCGGTACGGTCCGTTTCTCGTCTGCGGCCGCCATGGCGTCGAGCACCTCGGTGTCCTCGATCGTCACACCGACTTTGCTCGCGAACAGTGAGTACAGGTCGTGGTAAGCCTGCTCGAAGGGGCGTGACAGCGGACTCGGCGGGGCGAGGACATGGCGTTGGCCGTTTACGGCCACGGCATCGATCACCCCGGTCGCCTTGGCGTACTCGATCGCCTCCCTGACCCGCCCGGCCGAACGCTGCTCCTGCCCCTGCCCGATGCCCTTGCGCGACAGCAGGCCGGCCAACTGGTTGTACGGCATCGTCCTGCTCTGCCGGCGATAACACTCGGCCGTCACACCCGCGAAAACCCGCCACAACTGCTCGAGATACCCGAGCTGCAACGGCGGCACAATCAGCGTGTACGACCCGTCCGCCTCCTTCCGAATCATTTGCAACGCAAGCAACGCATCGAGACTGCGATCGAGGAGTGCCCCGTTGTCCGTCCGGAACGGCCCGGTTCGTAGACCGCCGATCGTCAAGCCGCGCGGCCGCGAGGAGATCCATCTGATCGCGTGATCGACTGCCACAATGTCGCCCATCACCTTCGGATCGATAGTCAGATAGGTCCGCTTCGCGCTCGAGTTCGCCACCCACTGACCGCCACCCGCCGGCATGGCGGCATCGGGTCTGATCGCCTTGTTGGTGAGAGGCTCGATCAACAGGTAATACTGGTTGTGATCGGTGTTTTCGGCAATTCCCCAGTCGTGCAAGAGGGAGATGCGATCCCCCTTCTCCTTACCTCCGAGAATCAAGCCGCGGCGTTGCAGTTCGAGCAGTCCGATCTGCGAGCGAGAACCGACGTCGGGCACCCGATCCTGCAGTGGGCTGATGTCGTCGATGTCCATAGAATCGATTCCGGGCTCGGCCAGCGCCGCGCGCATCGGATGACTGAGGCGGTTGTGGTCGCCGTAGATGACGGTGACCTTCCGGCCGTCGCGGCGGAGCCGGAAGATCAACGGGATGAAGTCCTGGTCGCCAGTGACCAGAAAGACGTGCCCCGCGCCGCCATGCAAGTAGTCCATTGCTAACACGGTGAGCAGGATGTCTGCCTGCTCCTTGACGCTGGCAACCTGTTCTGCATTGATCCCCTTCTCCCGCATGGCCGCGTGAATCGTCGGGTCGAAGTCGACGGCAGCCATGTGAGCTTGGCGAAGGTTGTCCCCGCAGTGCCTGTTGGCCCAGTTCCAGGTCTGGACAACTTGAGCTCGTTCGACGATCTTTCCGCGGCCCATGATGGCTCCCGCGAGGTTGTCCCAGTCGATCAGCAAAACGCCGTCGGACGAGTTCATGTCATCACCGCAGTTTCCTTTGTGTGCTCATCGGGCAGGTGGACCAGGGACATTTCGAGGCCCACCAGCGCCTGGTACAGGTCGTCGACAACGGCGGTGAGCAGGTTGACCGGGAATGGCTGGTGTTTGTCGGCATGGGCGACGCAGGTCAGGAACTGGCAGACCGAAGCCACCGTCGAGATAAGATCGGCGCACAACCGGTCTCCGGCCGTTCCCCGCAGTTCGGGTCCCCTGCCGAGGATCGCCAGCAGTCCGGCGCGTCCTTCCGGGCGAACGTCATACGACGACAGGCCGAGCGCGCCGGCCAGCGCCGAGCGGGCGACGCCGAGGTCCTGCTCGGACGCCTGGGTCCCGAGTTGCCACAGTCGCGACACCACGGTGCGCCCGGTGCGTCGCTCCGGCCGGAACGAGCGTGGGTTCCGTACGGTCCGGGCTTCCCGGGTGGCGCCGGCGAGGAATCCGGACCAACTGACGTCCGCCCGGCGGGCGATGCTGTCGAAGAACGCCTGCTGGTACTGCGGACTGCGATCCTGGACGGCTGTCAGTCGCCGGACCAGCGCCTCCTCGACGGCGAACAGCGCGCTGTGGACGCGGGCGGCATCGATCTCGGGGGCATCGAGCGGGATCTCGATCCGGCGGCTTACATCGGTGATGAAACATGTGATTTCCTGCTCACCCGCCACCGGGACCCATGACGGCCAGACGACCGGCGAGTACGCCTGGCCCATGGCAAGCTCACGACGAGCGAGGAGGACCAAGCCGATCTGGTCGATGCCGGCGGGCCTGTGGGCCAGCGCGTCGAGGAACTCCGCCTTGTTGTCCTCGAGCAACTGCACGACGTCCGCCATCAGCGCGTTCGCGTTGGTGAAGCCGTTGCCGCAGACGACCAGGACCGCGAACGCCCGTCCGTGGAACATCTTCTGCAACTGGTCCGCATAGACGCGCCGATCACCGGTTACGCTCAGCCAGTAGGCGTTGAGCGGTGCGTCCGCCGTAAGATCGAGCCGCATGATCGTCTCGGCCACTGCACTCGGTGCCGGGTCTACGGAGTACATCGCGCCTACAGGGGCCGGACCGCGGCGGCGATCCGACCGAGCAAGGGGATCCGGGGGCGCACTTCGTCGCCCTCCTGGACCAGGAAGTTGGCGCGGGTCGCCGTCGAGAGCAGGTCCTCGGGCAGGACCAGGTCGCTGGTGCGTGCCGCGAGTTCAGTGAACTGGTTGTAGGTGACCGAGAACGTGGACGGTGACGAGAGCACAAGGCTCCGCAACAGCGCATAGACCGAATGCAGCCACGGCTCCTTTGCCCGGCCGACCGCGGACAGGTGATCCGCTGCCGCCCGCCTGAACATCTCGTACTGGTGGTTGTGCGCGACCGCGCTGGGCCCGAGACAGGTTGCCTTGAACTCCGCGAACAACTCGGGTCGTACGGGTGCGAGGCTGGATACCGGCCGCCGGTTCTCGATCAGCCAGTTCCAGAAGGAGACGAGCAGCTTGCCGGTCAGGAACGGGTGCCCGCCGGACTCCTTGAACACCTGGTCGACGAAGCCTGGATCCAGCGCGACATGGCCGCTCATCATCTTCTGCACCAATTCGTGAAACTCACTTACGCTTCCGTACGACAGGCCGTGATCGAAGAGCGGGAAGGCGTCCTGCATCACGACTGGACTCAGCTGGTTCTGGTCGGTGAGGATCCAGTGCGCGTCGGGCCGCTGCCCGACGAAGATCAGAAGGTTGTCCCGGGTGAAGGCGACGAGCTGGTTCAGCAGTGGCTGGACGACGGTGTAGCGCAGTCCGGGATCCCGGTCCATGGCGGTCCGCAGTGCACCGAACAGGGTCTCGTACTCATCCAGAACCAGGACGATCCGGGCGTCCGTCGGCGCCAGCAGACACTCAGTGACCGCGGTAGTGACGAAATCCGCGTCGAGCCGGTCTCGGCGTTCCAGCGCCTCCTGGATCCGCTGGTAGAAGACACCCTCGTCCGGCGCCTGGCCGGTGGAGTCGCACGTCTGGGCGACGACGACGGACTGCGCGGAGGTCGAGCCGAGGTCGGAAGCGCAGGCTGTAGTTTTCCCGCTGCGTCGCACACTGCACCACAGCCGTGCTCCGTTGCGACGCTCGAAGGATTGCAGCAGTCTGCGGACGCTCGTGCGGTACACATGGCTGTACCGCGTCAGGAACGGGCTGTGCAGGGGGAAGTACGCGGCATAGTTGAAGTCGATCGGGCGATTGCTGGACGTCGCGCTGGTCTCGTCGATCACACTCTCGAGTAAGGCGATCAACCTCGTCTGCGGCTCCGGCCCGCCGCCATCTGTCGGCACGACAATGTCGGAGAGGCGCTCCGCCCCGAGCAGTTCGACCCGGAGGTCGGCTCGCAGGGGCGCGATCACGGCACCGACCGCCCGACCCGCCGCCTCCTCGATCAGGAGGCGGTCCACGTGACGTTCCTCGAGGTAGCACAGAACTTCGACGCGGCGCGAGCCCACCGACTTTGGCGGCAGTTGCAGCGAGACCTCCAGGCGCCGGTTGCGATCGGAGTACTGCGACAGCGCCGGCAAGGGCGCTCCGTCGACGTCCTTGACGAGCAGGGCGTCCAGCGCGCTCACGAACGGGAGGACCGCGTCGTGGATGCCGTCGACGAGGACTCCTGGGCGCAGGTTCCCCAGCAGTTCTCTGAGATCGTCGGACGTCAGGAACGGCAGGACGTGCACCCAGGAGCCTGAGTAGCGAGGCAGGACAAATTTCCCGAACTGGTCGAGTTTTGCATTGGAGTAACCGATCAGGATCCCTGACGCCATCGCGGAACACAGTTGGCGCAAATGGCGTGCGGTGCCGCCCTGATGGGCCTCGGCCAGGCGTGTCGAGTAGAACTCGAGCGGGAGGTCGAGGAAGCGCTGCACGCCGGCCAGTGACTTCATCACGGCATAATTCGAGCGACCGGAGTTGTGGTCGAGTTGGTATTGATACCCGCGCTGGAAGATCGCGGTGGCGTGATGGCTCAGACTGGCTTTGAGTAGATTGAGCCACGGTGCGGGTTTCTCGGTCGATCCGATCTCGATAAGGAAATCATCGAAGTACGCCGACAGTGTGTCCCGGTAGAACGTGGCCCATTGGAAGATGTGATGACTGCCGAGGTTGTCCAGGTCTTCGCTCAGCCGGTTCTTGGAGTACGCCAGCGGGGCCCGTTCGGATCCGTCGTGCGGCGGGTGGCTTGCGGGCGGCCGGATCCTGATGGCGGCACTCGACTTCGGTGGCGCGGGGACCGGTCTCGGCGTGGCGAACTGCCGCGCGCCGCCGGCCTCGGAGCGTGGCGCCTGCTCGGCAGCCACCGTACCCACGTCGGGCAGGGACGCCGTGGATCCGGCCGGTGTCGTGTCGAGAAGTTCGGTAAGGACGCGCCGGCGTTTGGGGAGAAATGTCGTCAACGCGAGGTTCAACTGCTCGGACTCGCGCTCGATGTCTGCCGGGTCCAGGGATCGCACCAGGGTGCGGAATTCCTGCTCGGCGGCGCTCGGCTGAGCCGTCCGATTGAGGAAACAGATATGTTCGACCGTCGCCGTGATTGTCAAACTCGACACGGCTTCGGGCCGAACGTAGTCCTCGACCTCAGTCGGCGCGAGATCCGCGCGGCGTTCCTGGAAAACTCTCCTCAGTTTCTCCTGGCGTTTCGGGAAGAACAACGCGAGCGCGGACTCGAACTGTTTTTCTAGTTGACACAGTTCATCACCCGAAGATTCCATGATGACTTCGGTCAGCAACGATTGCGCATCGGCGGGCCTAGCCGCGACATTCAGTTCGTCGACACGCCGCAGCGTGTCGTCCCATCTGCCCATAGTTACACCCCAGCAATCCGCACGATGTGCGGATCCCCCCTCGCGGAACACCGTTCAGTATTAACTGGATATCGCCAGGAGGGGGTCCGGCGTTACAACGGATTTCGGGCGGCAGCGGCCCCGGGGTGAATCAAATGCTCATTTGGTCCCAGCGCTGAGGCCTTCGAGTTGTACTACCAGGCAGGGGCCCGCCGCCGATGCCGAGGGCTACCGTAGAGGGGCTCGAACGTTCGGTCGACGGCAAGATGACGGATGCCTGAGCGCGGGCGTTCTGCATCATCAGGTAACTGCTGTTCTGATGCCTATGGCGCGGTTGCCGTTCCGGTAGTAGCGGCCGCCCTGACGGCATATACCTTGTCACCTGCGTTCATCGTGAAGATCGAGAAAAGCTACCTTCGTTGTGAGAGAACACACCGCGGGTCACCACATCGCTGCGGCGATGATCGAGCCGTAGCAGTCAACGACGCGGTTGTAGTGTCCACATTGCCATCGGGCTGGTTAGCTCGATGCCGGCGTGACGACCAATCCGGGGGTTGCCAGAGGGACAGCGCGGCTGCCAGCCGGTGATACATCAACGCTCGCTCTCGCTATCGTGGTTGGCAACCGACGCACCTGGCCCCCGAGAGGGTCGCATATGCGACGAAACGTCCGAACAGTTGCCATTGGCAAGTGGCTTCGAGGCAACTGGTCATCCGTGTGTTCTCACGGATGTTCGGGGTCGCGCTCCGCTTCGGCTGGAACCGCTTTACCCGCAGATACAGTTCGCCAGCAGCTCGACGGGTACGCGGTAGGTCGTTACGAGGCAACGAGTGGTTCGCCGCCCAGGACCTCGCCAGGCAACGAGGCAACGAGGCAACGAGGTGCATGCTGGCCTACAACTCGTACGGCGATCAAGGCAACAGCGGCGCAGGGTCGGCTACTGCGGCGGAGACAGTTGGAACAGGATCGGCCTCCCGGCTGCATCTCAAGGCCTCCACCAGACCGTAACGTGTGTCACATCACACTGCGCTGCATCGTCGCTCCGAACGGAGCCGTTGAGCAGCCAACCATCGAACAGGTTGGAGGGTTGACATGGCCAGGCCACCTCTCCCTATCGGATCGTCGGGACGCACCTCCGCCTCGATCGACAAGACGGACGACAAGGCGAGCCGGGTGGGGTGGCGGGCTGGCCAACACGAGAAGTAATCCGGGCGTGAACTCCAGAACGACCAACCCCCGCGTCCATAGAAGCAGATCCTGATCTTGCCCGGAGCGCTGAGATTGAGGTGTCGCACCTGTGGTGCCTCACACGGTCTCAGTCGCTCCGGCGGAGTCCTGCGCACCTCACGGCGTCATGAGGAGTCGATCAGCTAAATCGCAGCGCTCGACTCCCAACAGGCGAGAGTTGGTGCTCGCACACGCGGTACCGGCTGAACGCGGTCATCGCCCAGCTGCCGTCCGGCGACTTCATCTCCAGTGCCTCGACCGCGGCCTCGGCCCGAGTGACCAGGTCGACGACCTGCGTGCGGTCCTCGTCGTCGTTGATCGGAATCGTGGTGTTCAAGATGTGCTCCTTCTCGTCGCCAACAGGATTCGTCGATTCGCGGGTGCTGCGGCCAGCCGGCTGATATCTGTGGATAACTCCGTGCCAACCGTCACTGGGCGGGGGGGGGGGGGCGGGGGGGGGGGGGACCCACCCCCCCCCAAAACAAGAACCCTCGCTCCGCCGCCCAATCTAAAAAGAAAACACCCCCACCCCCCCACCCCCCTTCCTTCCGCCCCCATCCGGCGACTCCCTGGGAACCCCCCCGCCCCCCCCCCAGCGGGGGGGGCCCCCCCCCCCCCCCCCCCCCCCCCCCCCCCCCGCCCAGCTCAGAACCGAGCTCGTGCGTTCAACGGCTGCCGCCGGCGCCGATTGCAGGAGCCGCTGCCGCGAGGCGCCGATTGAAAAGGCAGGTGGAAGCGGGTAGGAGGATGGTGAGGCCGCAGCCAGGTGGAAGAGGGAAGAACCGACACACTTCTTGCATTCAAGGCGTTTCAGCTGCCGAAACGGCATGTCGGTGGTCGGGAGCTCGGGCCGTTGAGCCGGTATGCGAGACCGCTTCCCCGGTGCGACGCCCATCGTTCGACAGCCAGCAGGCGTCTGTGCTGAGTGCGGAACCACCTTCCCCCGACGCCGATCCGGCCACCGCTTCTGCTCGGATCTCTGCCGACTACGCGGATGGCGACGCAAGCAATTCCTACAGACGAGTCCGCCTGAAAAGCCGTCCTCGGCCGAGCGACAGCTCCACGATCTCCGCATATCAGTTGTCTGCTACCTGACCCACTCAGGAGTGTCCGGTGCGGTCGAGCCGCACTCTTTGCTCGAGGCAATCGATGCGATCACCGCCAAGGTCGCTCGACTCGAGCGCGAGATCGAGCTACTGCAACGACAGCAAGATGTGCAGCCGGCGGAGCCCGCCGAGTGCTGAGCATCCATCGACTCAGCGCCGGAGACGGCTACAAATACCTCATCAAGCACATCGCCGCAGCGGACGGCGACCGCCGCATGGCCACGCCCCTCACGGCGTACTACGTCGCCGACGGCTACCCACCCGGCCGATGGGCAGGAAGTGGCCTTTCCGGCCTCGGGGACGGCGAGATCAAGCCCGGCGACGAGGTGACCGAAGCCCAGATGGCCGCACTCTTCGGCCGTGCGCAGGACCCGGTCAACGGCAACCAACTCGGCCCGCCTTATCGCATCTACCCATCTCTCGAAGACCGTATCCGCACGCGCATCGCCGACCTTCCAGGAGACCTGTCCGAGGACGTGAAGGCGAACGCGATCAACGACATCCGCCGTACCGAAACACGCGCACGGGGCCGCCAGGCCGTCGCCGGATTCGACCTTACCTTCTCCCCCGCCAAGTCGGTTTCAGCGCTGTGGGCAACAGCAGATGTCGGCGTCAAAGAGCAGATCGCCGCGGCACACTGCGACGCGATTGCCGATGTACTCGACCTGATCGAAAAGCGGGCCGCATTCACCCGAACCGGCGACGGAGGAATCGCTCAGATCCCCACCCGAGGCGTGATCGCCGCCGCGTTCGACCACTGGGACAGCCGCAGCGGCGATCCACAGCTGCACACCCACATGGTCATCGCGAACCGCGTGCAGAGCGCAGACGGTCAGTGGAAGACACTCGACGGCAGGGTCATCTTTCGCTCAGCGGTCGCCCTGTCCGAGATCCACAACGTTCTGCTCGCCGACGGCCTGGCTCGCCGACTGGGTCTGCAGTGGGAGATGCGAGAACGCGGTCCACAGCGTAACCCCGCGTTCGAGATCACTGGAGTTCCCGACGAGCTGATCGAAGAGTTCTCGTCCCGTTCAGAACAGATCCAGGCCAACCTCGAACTCCTGCTCGCCGGACGACCGACCGCCTCAGCGCAGGAGATGTACGTCCTGCGCCAACAGGCCACCCTCATGAATCGCCCACCCAAGCACCTGGCAAAACCACTGGCGGCCCTGATGGCGGACTGGCGAAGGCGGGCAGATCTCGCCCTCGGCACCGACGCGCGAGCATTTCTCGCGGACTGCCGAGCCGACGTACCGGACCGCCTACTCACCCGCACGGACCTCAGCCCGGACACCCTCGACGCCTACGGTGCCACCGTCGTCCTCGCTCTCCAAGGCAAGCGTGCAACCTGGACTCGCTGGAACATCATGGCCGAGGCCGCACGCCAGACCCGCCTCCTCCGCCTCGCGACCACCGAGGATCGCATCGCCACCCTCGAAGCCATCGCCGATCGCGCCGAACAGCACTCGATCAACCTCACCCCGCCCGACCTCGTCGACCTCCCCGGTGAGCGCCCGGACGGCGAAAGCGTCTACCGCATCCACAACGGTCAGGTCTTCACCTCTCCCGTCGTGCTGGGCGCGGAGAGCCTGTTGCTCGACCTGGCCAAAGACCGCACCGGCCCCACCGCCGCCGTACAACTCGAAGAGACACTCACCCACGACCGACGCCAGGTCCTCACCCGTCTGCTCAGCAGCGGACAGCGACTCGAAGCCCTCGTCGGCCCAGCCGGCAGCGGCAAAACCAGCCTGCTCGCCGCGCTCCAAACAGCCTGGACACGCGAACACGGCCCATCCTCGGTCACCGGAATCGCGCCATCCAGCGCAGCCGCGGAAGTCCTCTCCGGCAGCATCGGCATCCCCACCGACAACCTCGCCAAATGGATCCACGAAGCCGTCGGCCTCGGCGCCGAACAACGCAACCAACGCCTCGCCAACCTCGAACGCGCCGCCAACCTGGCCGCACGACTACGCCGCAAACGCCGCCAGCAGTACCTGCTCGCCGGCATCGCCGCCGTCCGCGCCGAAGCCGACCGCTGGCGACTCCGCCCCAACCAACTCGTCATCGTCGACGAAGCCTCCATGGCCGGCACCATGGAACTCGCCACCCTCGCCCGCGAAACCTCCAAGGCCGGCGCCAAGCTCCTCCTCGTCGGCGACGACGCCCAACTCGGCGCCGTCGACACCGGCGGCGCCTTCCGGCTCATCGCCCAAGAGTCCGAGGCTGCAAGTCTCCGAGAGGTCTGGCGCTTCACCCACCCGTGGGAACGCGAAGCGAGTCTGGCCCTCCGCGCCGGGCAACCAGCCGTCATCGACCTGTACGACGACCACCATCGGCTGTCCTCCGGCTCACCCGACGACTGCGAGACCAATGCCTACACGGCCTGGCTCAGCGACACCCGCGCCGGCCGCACCAGCCTCCTGATCGCCGCCGACAACACCACCGTCACCCGCCTCAACACCCGAGCCCGGCTCGACCGCATCACCACCGGCGAAGTCGAACCCGACGGAGTCCCCCTCCACGATGGCACCGAAGCCGGCCTCGGCGACCACATCGTCACCCGCCTCAACAACCGCCACCTCGCCTACGGCAACAACAACTTCGTCCGCAACGGCACCACCTGGACCGTCTTGCGCCGCTGGGACGACGGCTCCCTCACCGTCGAAGACGCGAACCATGACACCATCACCCTGCCAGCCGCCTACGTCGCCAACTCCATCGAACTCGCCTACGCGACCACAGTCAACCGAGCCCAAGGCGCGACAGTCGACACCGCTCACCTGGTCGTCACCGAACGCATGACCCGAGCTCTCCTCTACGTCGGCCTCACCCGCGGCCGCGACAACAACCACGCCTACGTGGCAACCCACGTTGCCCCCGGCGACATGCACGAACCCCACACCCCCGAAACCATGTACGAGATCCTCGACACCATCCTCAAGAACGACGGCATCGAGAAATCCGCCCACGAAACCATGCGTCAGGAGCTCGACAACACCACCCGTCTCGACCGTCTCATCCCCATCCACGAACACCTCCGCCAGATCGCCGCCGGCCAGCGCTACCGTTCCACCATCGACACGTCCGGTCTCGATACCGCCGCCTGCGCCGAGCTCCGCTCTTCATCCGCCTACGGTCCTCTCCTAGCCGCCTTACGGCGCGCCGAAGCTGCCGGCCTGGATGCCGAAGACGCCTTTCATCGAGCGGTGGACCAAGCCGACCTCAACAACGCCCGCGATCTCGCAGCGGTTCTTCACGCCCGCCTCGAGCGTCTGGTCTCCCGAGCAGAGCGTCGACGGCCACCGGCGCCGCACGTCGCCGGCCTCTTACATCCGTCGACCACCGCCGTTGATCCCGCCTTCACCGCAGCACTACGCGAACTCGAAGCCCTCATCTGCCAACGCGCTGATCGGCTGGGTGAGCAGGCGGAAGAACATGGACAACCGTGGCACCAATCACTCGTCAAGCAGCTCACCAACCGGCCCCCTGCAGAGCGCGCAGAGGCAATCCGCGATGTCGCTGCCTACCGTGAGAGATACGGCGTAGAAGGAGCCGATCCCCTCGGCCCCGTTCCACCCAGCCGTCAGCTTGAACAGCGTCTAATCCACGCTCGGCTGGCACGCAAGGTGAATGGCTCGACGCCCATCGATGGCCGTTTGAGGGCAGGTGCGTCACCAACCACCGCACCCAACCTCGCCCAGCATCCGTGAGACCACGTCGGGGAGCAGCGGATGTCAGGACCAAGCTCCGCGACGTCGCCCGGCAGGCAGTAGACACACCTAAGCTGCCTTGATGAACTGCATCTCGGCGCACCCCTCAGCCTTGGCGTTACGCGCCGCCATTCCGCTCAGCAGTCGATGCGCGGGTCGAGACGTGCGTCCCAGCTGGTGAAGAGCGCACTACGAATCAGCGGAAGTCTCGAGACTTGGTCTTGGCTGCCAAGGGCAACGGTTCGAAGTGCTCAGCGTTGCGATTGACAACCTGGCCGGTGCCTTGGACGCGGCCTCGCACGATGACTGCGGCGGCAGTCCGTGCGACCTTGTTCTGCGGACCTGTCAGATCCAGCGACAACTCCGCCCCGAACACCGTCGGTACGCCGAACGCCGTCGCTGCCTCCGCGAATCTCGCCGCTCCGTAGAAGCCGTCATGATCGGTCAACGCCAACCCGTGCAACCCAAGTCGGCCGCGGTCTCCACCAACCGCTCCGGCTGCGACGCACCGTCCAGGAACGAGAACGTCGAGTGAGCGTGCAACTCGGCGTACGGAACCGCCTCCGCCCGCAGCCGCGCCGCCCGCTCGACCGCCGGCTCACCCTCCTCAGGCGGAATGTACGGCCCGCGATGCTGCGACCACGCCGGCGAATCGCCGCCGTCGCCGGCCGCGGGCCGACCGCCGTCGCTGCCCGGCCGGGACCGGTTCGACAGCCGCCGCTCCAACTCCGACCACTTGACCGGAGGGTTGTTGTAGCCCATCCCGTGTCCTCTCCCGTTGCCGCCAAGAGTAGAACATGTGTTCGAAGATGGGCTACGGTGGTCCCAGGCTTGGACGGTTCACGGTGCGACCGTCGAACGACGGGGACGGCACCTACGGAGTATGGGACGGCGCGGTCAACGGCTGGCGCGCCAGCGGACTCGCCGACGCCGGCGCGGCAGAGCGGATGAAAGCCGACCTCGACCTGCAGTTCGATGCGCACAGGCCAAGACCCGCCAAAGGATTCCGACTGGTCAACCCCGCCAAACCGGTGGAGCATCCGAGCGGCTGGCTCCCCGGCGTCCTCGACGCCTGGATCTTCGAAGACGGCCAGTGGCTCGGTCGAGTCCGCGACGCAGACGGCCACATTACCTGGATCCCCGGCAGCGTTCTTCGACCAGGCAGCAAGGAGGCCCTATAACCGCCGATCTTTGAGCAGCGATTGGATGGTTGGTGACTGGGGCTCGAACCCATGCCAGAGGGATTATGAGAGCCACGTCACACGCACCACCGGCCCCCTTCAGGCAGCGCCAGTTGCGCTGTCACTCGCATGAGGCGCCTAGAACCACCCCAGTTGACGTGAGTTCATGTCACGAGTCATGTCACGAGGGGCTATAGTCCAGCGCCGCGCTGGTTCGTGCCGCGTGTCGGATGCGGGCGTTGCGTACCACGAGCGGCCGCTGGCGAGCTTTCCTCAGGCGAAAGTAGCCGAATAGAACGTCGCCGCACTGCTGGCGCCGTGTGGCCCACTCGTCGGCCAAGGCCGCCATTGCATAGACGCCGGCGAGTCGGACCGCAGGGCCGTTGTCGCCTAGCTGGGCGGCGGCGCCCAACCGTTCGGTGAACATCGAACTGGTCGCGTTTGCCGGCGTCGTCGCGCTTCAGGTACTCCTGGCGGCGATAGTTCACTACTAAGGCGATCGCGGCGCCGCCAGCGGCGACGACGCTGAGCGCCAGCTGGAGTACGTCGGCCTGGGTGCGTGCTCGCCATATAGCTCCCAGGGCCACTTCCGCGCTAGCCAGCCCCGAGATGATCGCCCAGGCCGCGACGGAGCCCAGGAATAGTCCCAGACCAGTCCGCGTGTCGCACGCATCAACCCAGCCGCACTACCGCATGCCCGTCTATCTGCGGCGGTACGACCTCCGTCTCCCCGCCGGGCACCGGCCAGGGCCACCGACGTATGTTGCGGTTCCAGCTCTCGGCTCGCCACGCCGCCCCTCTAGCTCGCCCTCTGTGATCTCAGTAGTAGATCGGACTTCACGTGATCAGGGAAGGAGCCCACGACGACGAGGCATACTCGCACGCTCGCGCGGTGATGGTCGCGATTATCACCGGCTGGTCTGGTCTGCGCGACGCCCTGGAGGCTCGTCTGTTGACTGTGTCGCCAGCAGTCCCCCCAGGTAGCCCCACGCGGGTGGCGGACGTTGGCTGACGTTCAAAGATGGAAGCGCCTGACCTGCGGTTTTGATCGGTGCCTCCAGCAGGATTCGAACCTGCGACGCACGGTTCAGGAAGCCGTCCTGATGGAGCATCAGATTGCGAGGCCTCCTGCCGGCAGCCGGTTCCCCGGCGCCACGGAGTATGGCGGCGGGCTCACTCGGATGTCTTCCTGGCCGCAGGGGACGGGGTTCGTAGGACTGTCTTTGGGCTCAACTGCAGGAGGTAGAAACATCCACATCTGGCCGCTCCCTTCCCTTCGAAGGTGGCGTGGCGAGGTGCTCACGTACGCGCCACCCTTGGCGGAAGGCCTAGCGTCGCGTCGCGAGCCACCTCTCGACGCAGAGAAGCATGGTCTGTGTTCGAGGCGCGCGGTCAAGCAACGGATCTCGCCTAGTTTCGTACAGGTCCGCTGGGCGGTAGCATCGACAAATTCTGCTGCTGCTGGGGGGACATACACATGGACTACGACCTCAATCGTCTCGGTGAGCGAGAGTTTGAGCATCTCGCGCAAACACTGTTCCAACACTTCATCGGCACCGGCACCGAAGCGTATGGAGACGGTCCGGACGGTGGCCGTGAGGCGACATGGGAGGGCCTGGTCGGCGAAGGCTCGCGGCTTCCCAAACAATGGAGTGGATACGGAGTAGTCCAGGCCAAGTTCTGCGTGCGGCCGTCAGAGCCACGAAAAAATGCGGCCTGGCTCCTCAGGGAACTAAAGTCCGAATTCGACCGATGGGTGTCCTCCGACAGCACACGCTCTAAAAGGCCTGAACACTTTCTTGCCGTTACCAATGTGATCCTGTCATCAGTTGCAGGAAAAGGCATTGATAAACTACGAAAAGATCTCACAGAGCACTGCAAGAAGATCTCTCTCGACACGACCATTGAGATTTGGCACTGGGATTCTCTGCGACTACTCCTCGACGATGCCCCTGATATTCGACGAGCCTACGCCGCCTGGATCACCCCGGGCGATGTGCTCAGCGATCTACTTGACAATCATAACGCGTCAGAACTTCAACTGCGCGACGGACTTCTGGGATACGTCGCAAAATCCCTCAGGGACGACATAGGCCTAAACCTTTCTCAGGCTGGGTCAGTGGACGAATCCAACCTTCGAATCGATCAGGTCTTCATCGATCTCCCGTTACAAGGAGCCATATACGCATCACGCAGCGCGGATGAAAACCCTGGCATCGTCTCGAGGCTGATAGTGGCGGCAAATGAGAGCAGCAGCCGACTCGAGCGCGCGGGCGATCAGCGGTCTCACGAGCGGATCGTCGTTGTCGGCGGACCAGGCCAGGGCAAGAGCACCGTCGGCCAATTCCTGTGCCAGATCTACCGTGCGGAGTTTCTTAGTGGCACATTTCTCATGCGCGATCCCGACACAGCCGAGGCATCTTCTCGAGTGATGGACCACGCTCGATCAATCGGACTGCCTGAAATAGCGGCCCGCCGTTGGCCGATCCGGATCGTCCTTACCGATTTTGCGGACAGCATCGCAGCAGATCCAGACCTTACACTAATGAACTATCTGGCATATCTGGTATCGAAACGGTCCGGTCATGCGCCAGGACCCGACGGGATGCGTCGCTGGCTGCGCAGCTACCCTTGGCTCGTCGTCCTCGACGGACTGGACGAGGTGCCTGCTTCCAGTAATCGTGAAATGTTAATGAAAAAGATTGGGGACTTTTTCATCGATGCGGCCTCATCTAGTGCAGATGTTGTGGTTGTTGCGACCACGCGACCTCAGGGTTACAACAATGACTTCGATCCGCGACGATACATTCACTACCAGCTCGCACCACTTCCTGTTGCAACGGCGCTCGAATACGCCTCGAACCTTCTAGCGCTTAAGCTCGGACGCGACTCGGAGAGATTTAGGCGCACCACTGGCCGACTAGCCAAGGCTGCCATGGAGGAAGCGACATCAAGATTAATGGCAACTCCTCTTCAAGTAACAATTCTTGCTCTTCTCCTTGAGCGTCAAGGACAAGCACCTAAAGACCGCTGGCGGCTATTCTCTCAGTATTACAGAGTAATATACCAGCGGGAACAAGAAAAAGGCGGTCAGTTAGCCGAAATATTGAACGAATTTGAGAGCGATATCAATGCCATCCATTATGAAGCTGGATACAATCTCCAGGTCAGATCTGAGCAAGCAGGGGATACAGAGAGCCTCCTTAGCCAAGCAGATCTTCAGCAAGTGGTTGTCGATCGACTCAGAGCCCAAGGGCACATAGGATCTGAACTTGCAGACCTGACCGGGCGGATAATGACCTTGACCACCGACCGACTGGTATTCTTGACGGTCATTCGGTCGGGGGGCATTGGCTTTGAGATTCGCTCACTACAGGAATTCATGGCTGGCGAGCGGCTCCTGGAACTCCCTGAAGACCAGGTTCTAGACGCACTCTATCGGGTCGCGATGTCTTCGCATTGGCAAAATGCGTTGATGTTTTCGATTGGTAAGATCTTCGCCGAGCGTCAGGCGTTGCGTAGCGTAGTATCTAGCCTCTGTGATCTGCTGAATGCCGATTCGTCCGTCCAAGAAAATGCTCGCCTGGGTAGCTGGCTTGCACTTGAAATTGTAACTCAGGGCATAACACAAACTCAGCCAACGTTCCGAAAGATTCTGGCTGCTTGCGCGTGTCAATTGCTTCTTGGCCCGCCATCGTCGGGACTCCCGCGGCTATTGGGCCTCCAGCAGTCTGGGGCCGGCGAGCAGTTCCGGAGCGGCCTACAGCACGCGACGACTCAGGGAATCTGCGGCCGCGCTACTTCAGCTTGGATGCTTGCCCTTCTCGCTGAAGCAGGAGACAGCACCGCAAGTGCGGAACTCGCGGAGGTGCTCGAATCCGCAAGTCCGCTGCTTCAACGACAACTCATCGACCTTGCCGTAGCGGCCGAGTCAGATCATCTTCTGCGTGCTGTTAGCGACAGCATCCTGGATCACGAGCCAAGCATGCTCAGCTTCCGCGTAATGAACCCGCTTGACGAGGACCCGATTCTAGGTGAGGCCTGGGTTCCGGTCGATAATGGCGTACCTGAGTGGCTTCAAGCCTGTCTGGCTTTGATTACACGCCCGCAGGGCGACTTTCTCACTGTGGCTATACTCAAAAGCCCGACATTGAGAATCGCCTTGCGTCCACTCGGTGATATGGTCGCCACCTGGCAAGCACTGGCGAAGACCCCAGTACGCTCGGACGACTGGAAAGCTGTCGTGGCAGTCGCACGATACAACATAATGCCCTCTGCAATATCGCTGGCTGAGGCGCTCGAAGCTCTTTCCGGCATGCCCGGCCAACTCCCGTTTCTCATCCACGCGAGTTCGTGGCCATTGCAGACTTGTGTAAGAGATGCCGACTCTTTCGCAAATCATGTGAGCAACGGAGCCGACGACATTGTGCGCACACACTTGGCGGACCTTGCTCAAGCGGCCCGGCTAGGCGCATTGGGCGACGCTAACGACTGGCGCGCTGCGGAGGTTCGATGGAGCTCAGAGGAAGCGGTTGACGTCGTTTCGGAGATTATGCACATCGGCCCTTTGCTGGAATGTAAGGATATCGAGTGGCCAATACCGATCTGGCCCGGCATTTCCGGTTCGGGAATCTTGGCTAGCGCAGGGCACGGTTCTCTAATTCACGATGGCCGCGATCAGAGCGATGAAGATGGTGACAATAGACTTACCATCAGCAAGTCGATAGCTGCGACCTGCGCAGACCTTGCACCTTCGACCCAGCGAGACAATCTTGCAGCTGTCCTGCTATGGGATTTGGGTATCGCTCTTCAGAGTCGGCGCAGGAAGAATGCTTCTCCGGACACCGATCCATTTTCCGAGTTCGTAGACTCTGGCGGCCCCATAGAACTGCAAGATATCCCGCTCGACACTCTCGGCTCTTTATGCCGTCTTAGCGGAACCGACAGGTTTGCCATGACCTCATGGCTTGAGATCCTACCCGAGTCTGCTGTCGACGATGCTAGCGTGCATGCTCTCCTAAAGTGGATAGGTGAGTTCGCATCGTTGAGATACGGAAACTTCGCGATCGCGCGCACCTTAGCGGAGCGATGGACCGCCGACGACGATTTGTGGCCACTTGGTCGCTTGGCTCTTATTGGCAGCTCGATCCCAGTCCCGAACTCACCCAGTCAGTTGTCAAATATGACTAGAGCTGCCGGATACAGGGCCCTCATTGCCGCTTGCCAAATTCTCCTTGGAGAAGTCGCAAACAAGCAGGAAGCTGAACTGCTAACCAGCCTACTAATGGCCGCACCTGCCAAGCGGCGCGCGAACAGTCCAGACCTCTGGTATGTCATCCAGCATCCATCCTTTCTGAGAGATGTCGATCGTCCAGATCATCCCCAATTTCTCGCTGCTTCGGTACTTGTCACGGCCATCCAGGATCGAGACTCCTTGGCGGCGGGCTTGATTCTCACTCATGTCCGAAGGGAATTGGGGTCGATACCTTCTCGCGCGAATCCGATTCCATGGTGACGCAGCAGCCGACTAATTGCTCGCCGCGCCACGAGATTGAATTCGCTCCATGCTCGACTACAATCGGTCACAGAAATGATCCATCACCCGCCCCACATGGTCGCGTGCACCGTCGGAATTGCGCTGATAAGAAAGATGGGGAACGCACCGGGCGGTTCACACCCCCGTCGCCGACATCATCGGAAGTTGCGAGATTTGGTTTTGGCGGCGAGTGGGAGTGGCGCTAAAACGTTCAGCGCTGAGGTTGACGACTTGGTGGGTTCGTTGGACGCCGCCGGTGATGACGGCAACGACTGCTCTGCGGGCGGCTTGGCGATGGCGTTCCAGGCACCGATGGAGACGACGATGTTGGTAATGCCGGTTTCGGCTTCGAGGTTGATGAAGGTGACGTCAGAGGCGGTGACGGGCCGCTGCCGGTGGGTGATGACGCCGGCTACCCGGATCGACACAAACCACGACTCTCGCCACGACAGGTCGATCGGCGCTCTAGCCGTGACATCAGCCAACCGTTGACCGCGTTCACCGCGGGCCCGACAGCGATCGCGGTGCGCCGCAGGGATCTCCGTCTCAGCCAAGTCGATCGTGGAGGCCCCGTTCTTCCGTGGGTAGCGATACTCCGCACCGACCTTGAAGCTGTGCGGCGTGCACCACCCGGAGCGACGGCGAGCAGATCGAAACCGTGGTCGCGTCTGGGAGCCAGCAGATCGTCGCAGTGCGACAGGAGCGGAATGCTCCACAGGAACCCTGCGCGCGTTAACCTATGTGCTGCGATGTTTGCCATCATGTCTTGGCATGAGCGTCGATCCACTGCTGCCTCACAAGCGGGCGAGCCAGGTCGTCTCCGGGCTGGCCGGGACGGGCGCATTCTTCGTCGCTCTGCTCGCAATCGCGACCAACTTCGCCACTAACGCAGTCCCAGCCGGCGTGAAGCACTGGACTGACGACTGGCGGTGGATGTGGGGGGCCACCCTCATCCTTCTGGCCGTCTCCGTGGCAGTGCCCGTCCTGGAACGGCGACGGGCGGCCAGAGCAGCCACGCCGCCCGCAACGAATCTCCCGGCCCGCAACCCCGCTTTCGTGGGACGAGAACATGACCTGCGGACGCTTCGGCGCGCGTTGTCTTCAGGCCCGGTGGCCGTGACCGCGCTGCGCGGATTAGGTGGCGTTGGCAAATCGCAACTCGCCCTCGAGTTCGCCCACCGCGCGTACGTGAAGGGGCGGTACCGCGTTGTCTGGTGGGTGCACGCGGATGCCCAAGTTACGCTCTTGGAGGATATGGTCGCGCTCGGGTTCGCAGTCGGGACCGACGGAGAAGGTCGCCCGTCCGACGTGCTAACAACATTGAGCGGTCGTAGCGACTGGCTGCTGGTCTTCGACAACGCGCGAAGCGCCGACGACGTCCGCCCGTGGCTTCCGGCAGGCGCTGGTCACACGATCATCACCAGCCGGAACCACGGCTGGAGCAGCATTGCCACGCAAGTCGCCTTGGTGCGTTTCGACCGCCGCGACTCATTGCATTACCTGCGTTTGCGGGTGGCTGATTACGATCCCGCTGCAGCCGGTGAACTCGCGCAGGCTCTCGGCGATCTACCCATCGCGCTGGCCCAAGCCGCGAGCTATCTGGAGGCCTACGAGCTTGCAATTCCAGCCTTCTTGGAGGTCTATCGTGATCGGGACGAGGCTGGCCGCTTACTGGCGGGTCAGGTTCAGGGCTATCCGCACAGCGTCGCGACGACCTGGCTACTGCACAACGATCAATTGCGACGGGAGTCACCAGCTGCCCTGGACGTTCTGCGGCTGTGCAGCTTCCTCGACACCGACGACATCGATCTAGAGCTCGCCCTCTCCGAGCCGGCCCTGCCTGCATCGACCGACGTCGTACCGGTAGAGGGACCCCTCATCGATGCGAGCCTCATGGATCGCCTCGTCGGCCGTCATGTTCGTATCCACCGACTCGTCGCCATGGCAACACGTCTGCAAATGGAGTTCGCCGACGCCCGAGAATGGGCAGAACGCGCCGTCACGTTGCTCGACCGGCGATTCCCGGACGATCCCCGGCACAGCAGCCAGTGGGCCCGATGCACCTCCCTGTCCGGCCACATCACCGTAGCCATGGAACACGCCGCCTACTACGACGTACCGGCGGAGCGGTTCGTTTCCCTAGCCACGCGACATGCGACCTTCCTAGCCGCGAGCCGACGGGCTGACGTAGCTAGAGCGACCCCAGTCGGAGCATCCTGGGCCCGTACCCGAGCAGCGCGCCTGCTCGAATTTCTCAGCACCAGATACGAGCGTGACTACCTGCGCTACACGGCTGCACGCTTCCAGTATGTCGACATGCAAGGGTTTGTGACCGTCGGAGAGCACTCATTGACGCTGGCCGAGACGTATGTCAAACCCGAGCTGGCTGGGCTCGAGGCGGACGATCATCCCATCGAGAGTTACCTGGACGCTGACGAGCCTCCGGTGCTGGTCGTTCTCGGTGGCCCCGGCAGCGGAAAAACCACGCTCCTCCATCGGCTGGCTTCAGACCTGGCCGGACCCCGTAGGCGGCACCGATCAATACCGATCACACTGACGGCCCGCGATGTCGCCAACTGGAGAGAGGCCCCCAGTCTGCCGGACCTTGCCAAACTCAGCGCTCCCAACATGCAATCGACAGAGCCGGTCGGATGGTGGTACCGGCAACTGGCTGCCGGGAGATGCCTGGTCCTCATCGACGGCCTCGACGAGGTCCGTCCGGACCAGCGGGCTTCTGCCATGGAATGGCTAAAGAGCACCATCGCTAGCCATCCGACGAACCGCTTCGTGATTACGTCTCGTCCGGTCGAATATCACGTAGCGCCGCTGCAGAACGCCACGGTAATTCAGCTCCGACCCTTCACTCCAGACCGGGCGAGGAAGCTGATCCATGCCAGGTACCTTGCCATCGAACGGTATAGCTACGGATCCGATCGGCCGGACGTACGGCTACAGTCGGCTAGGCTCGCCGACGACCTCTGGGATCGCGTGACGGCGACGCCGGCCCTCTACGATCTTACGAGTAACCCGTTGCTGGTCATTATGATGGCCAACGTCCACAAATACCGGGGCGCACTGCCGGGGCAAATTGCCCACTTGTACGCCGAGATCATGGCCTTCATGCTCGAGCGCCGGGCCGAGTCGTCGATCTCGGCTCTGTGGCGTGCGCGCGTGATCGACCGGCTGGCCTTCGCGATGATGGTGCGCCGGGCCCACGTCATCAGCCGCATTGACGCGGTTGCCGCCCTGGCGGAAGCTTCGGATCTGCCGTCGGTCACGCAGGAGCAAATGCTCCACGACATCGAGGCAACCGCCAGCTTGAACGTCGAACGCGGGGGCCCGGAGCTGCTGTCGATCACACCGGAGCAACTGCTCCACGACATCGAGGCAACTGCCGGCTTGATCGTCGAACGCGGGGATCGAACCTACGCGTTCGCGCATCGCTCCTTCGCGGATTATCTGGCGGCGCGGCATATCGTGGACAAAGATCGCCCCGTTCCGTGGGTAAGCCGCGGCAGTGGCGGCCTAGTCAGAGTGCTGACCGAGGCTGTCGACGACCCTTGGTGGCGGCAGACCATCGTCTTCTACGCGCAGATGCGTGACGCCGACTCGGATGCAGTCCTGCGGGCCTGTCTTGCCTCGGGCTCACAGTACGCCCTCGAACTTGCCCGCGAGTGCGCAGCCATCGCTGTCGAAATCGATCCCGATCTGATGCGCGAGTTGGAGAGACGGCTGTACTGAAGACAGTGCGCCAGGCCAAGTTGCCAGCTCGAGTCCATCCAACGGGTGTCCTTCTCATTACGAGGAGGACACTCAGCGTGTCGCCCGCTTGCATGAGGCCCTTCTGGTTGCGCGGCCCCTGTCACCACCGACCAGGATTCTCATGCTTCTCGACCGTTTCGCACCACGACCTGCACCACGGATAGGAGCAAAGGCAGCCTGGCGGGTACAGGCATTAGTTGATCGATTTTCGCTCTCTGCGGGTCTTCTCGATGCGGTGGGCTTCGAGAGTGTGGCCGGTCGCACGATCGTGCCCGTCCAGAGCGCGCGAGGGACAAGTAGCACCTCGCGGGCCACGTCAGCGCCGCACCGCTCGGGTGTGGAGCGCGCTGTTTCGTTGAGGACTATGCAAAGACCTAGCGGCTGGCAAAGATGCAGTAAGGGCGGCGGTTCGTTCTATCGAGCCCGTTGCGGGCAATCCATCGCCGGGGGGCGTGAGTGAAGACTGCAGGTCCGTTCCAGCGTGCATTGAGTCACTTGGCGAAGAGGTTGACAGAGGGGCTGCCGCCTGGCCGCAACAAACCCGAGAGGTCGATCGGTCGTGCACGGCCCCAAGCGCGGGAGCATCGCGCCAGGCGCCGACCAGGTCGGGCTGCATCCGCACGCTTGGCACGTCAAAGCGCTTCCGCGCTAGCGGGGCGCAAGCGAAGGTCTAGTCCCTCTCGTGCCTCGTCGCTGCCATTCGGGCGCATCGCGATCCTGTCTATCCTCGCTGCTGGGACAATCTTTCTCGCCGGACCGTTGTTCACCCCCTCCAAATCGATTGACGGGATGGATGTCGGTAGATTCACCTTAATCACTGAAACCAATGAAGTTTCTGCCGCCGGCGTATTCGGCGGACTGTCAGCCGACATCAACGCGACCTCAGAAGGAGCGGAGCTTCAGATAGAGATTCCCCCTGCTGGAAAAGTCTGGATCATCATTGAGAAGGCCAAGACGCGACGTTATGTTGGTTTTGAGCAGGAATGTATTGGATACACAGGCCGCCCGAGACAAATAACCTCGACTGGCTTGCCCTCTTGGATCAAACCCTCATCAGCTTGGCGAGGGGCGTCGACTCAAATTCTGGAATTTCCCAATATCGATGGCGGCGCCGGGACGGTCAGTTGCTATGCTGATCGCTGGGAGCGCGGCGGCGCAACGACTGAGATTTTGCGCATGCCGAGCATTGAATTCATCACCAAGCTTCGAGCAACTTCCGGGCCATCTCCCAGCCCACCAGACACCTGCAGGGCAGCGGATGCCAGTCAAAGCATCCAACTCCCCGTGGGAGCCAGCATCCTTGCTTCTAAAGCCGCTCCGGACTTCACCGTCGTCGGCCGGACTGCGAACCGCGACGTTCCGTGCGAGATCGGACCAGTCGCAGACGACTATCTCACCCCTCCTGATGATCCGATCGAAGAAGACTACGATCTGCGGCCGACTTACCTCTCGTCGGACGAACCCGAGATTGACCCAGATGCGGTCTTCGTGGGCTGGCCCGGCGCCGTTGTGTCAGTCACGGACCAGCAGGCGCAAGCAGCTCTGGTTAGCCGCGGGTTGCTGGCGGGTGCCGGCCTTGGAGTGACGCTCCAACTCACTTTGGACACAGTTCTGACCATTCGGCGCCTCCGAGTCCCCCGACGCGTCGCCCGAATCTTGACGCCATCTCGCAGTCGAATTCTCGTCGGAATCTCTCTCACCGCTTTGGGCGTCGCTACCCTACATGCCTCCACTCCGGTGATTTACAGAGATTTTGTCGAGCCGACGACAGCGGACGACTACGGCGCGATCGTGTGGCGCGTCGAGGCGCGAAGCGCCACGACCACAGTTGTCGCCGCACTGATGATCTTCTTGGGCACAGTCGGAATCATATTGATTCGGCGACGGCGTCTCTGGCTAGCGGCAGTATTTAGCACCGCGCTTGCCTCCGTCATTGGTGCGTCAATATACATAACATCGCGAAACTACTACGTGACGGCGGCGATCCTCGGCCTTACCCCTTTGGTGATTCTCAAAGAACTGTTAGTGCAGGCGCGATGGCCGATACTGCGATGCCTCGTAGGAATAGTCGCCCTCGCTGCAACGATTGTATTTGCGCTGAGATATTTTGAGTTCTTCGACATCATTTCGTGGACATTGGCTCTGCTGGCTGGTGTCGCCTATACGATTTCTGGTTTTCCAGCAAGGATAATCCCCGAGGCAACGACGGACCGGTGCGCCGCTGCAGCACTGGCTGGGATCGGCCTCGCGATCGCCTCGAGCGGCGTCGGCGTGCCACTCGGCCTGGCTGTCGCTTTCGCCGGCGCGACGGTCGCTGCCACTCACCGACGACAGTTCGATATGGCGTGACTCACCGAGATGCTATCCCCATCACGCCATCGCAGCCTCCGATCCCACTGAGGGGAGGACAAAATGTCGAAGGCACGGCGTGTAGCCGCAGCAGTTTTGTTGTGCGGTACGACGGTTTTGGGGATCTCCAACAGAAGCTACGGTGCCCGCCCCCGCTGTCGACGTGGAGGTCGTCAGACTCCCGCGCCCACATGTGGAGGCGGCGGCCTCGGTCCGGCGCGCCGTGATATGCAGCTCGACGTACGGAGCCGGGTCGCGGTACCAGGCGCCGTCGTCAGGGCGTTCGCTCGTCTCGGTGAAGCGCAGGTTCAAGATCGCAGCATGCCAACTCGCCACATCACCAGCGAGATTCCGCGCGAGCCGGCCCTGCTCGACGGCGTCCCAGACCGAGCTGTGGTCAGCGGCTGAGCCAGGAAGTCGGTCAATCGTTTGCCTTTCCTTTTTGTCCTCGTTCGTTGGAAGGCGCGCTTCGGGCCGAGCCGACAGTGACAACCGCAACAACCTTCCAGTCGATCACTCGTTCGTGCCGCGGGTCAGAGACCGGGCAATCGCGGTGTCCTGCCATCCGGGCTCTGCTACTCGAGGTGCTGGCTTTCGGCGCCGCCGCGCTGCCGTTGGTCGTGCGAGTCGGTATGCCGTTCGGGCCGGTGCGTTGTTCGGGAGCAGCCGAGGCGGGACGTCCACTCGCGGAGGCGGCGGAGTGCCAGGTCCAGCTCGCGGTGGAAGGTGATGGGCTCTGAGGGTGATGCCTCGTCGTGGAAGCAGCCCTCCCAAAGGGTGCGGAGTGCGGACAGTTCCTCGATGAGGCTGCCGTGCTGCGACCAGCACGTTGGGATCATCTTGTGGTCGAGCAGGTATCGCTGGATCACCCAGTCGGTCCAGAGTTGGAGTCTGTCGACTTCGGCCTTCAGGACGGACGGGTCTGAGAGGTCCCGCCACCGCACGACTGCCGGATCGGAGAATTCATCGAGGTCGGCGAAGGCGTCACCGCTGAACACCGCGACCGCCGTTCGCTCGGATGCTCTCCCGAATCGCTTGGGCGTCGGGCCTGTCCGTCCACGGTCTCAGCTTGAGCAGGATCGGCGGCGCCGTACGGGCCAGGAGGACTCCGGTGCCGAACGGCAGCGTCCGGATCACGTCCGGGGACAGAACAGGCAGCCGCCGGGTGCTGGTCGACCAGGTGCACCCGCCGTCCGGCCCACGGCTCCAGTTGCGGAGTTCTTCGTCTCGTTCACCGCAGACCGCAGAGAGGTCTTGGAGATCTCGGGGTTGTGCGGAGCCGCCGAGGACGAGGCGCAGGGTGGCGGCGTCCCACATGGCTGCGGCGGCTTGTTCGCCCCAGCGGTCTCGGGCTTGGGCCAGGGACTGGATGACGACGAGGGTGGAGATGCCGGAGCCGCCGCCGTCGGCCATGAGGGACGGCAGGGACGGGACGGCGCAGAGGTTGGCGATTTCGTCGAGGACGAGGGACAGCGGGGGTTCCATGCGGCCTCCTGGTTGGTGGGCTGCGATTTGGCGGGCGGTTTCGGTGATGTCTTCGAGGAGGGCGGCGATGAAGGCCGACGTGGCGCTGGCGCCGGCTCCGGTGCCGAGGAGGTAGATGGTGCCGTTGTCGGCGAGGAAGGTTTTGGGGTCGAGGCCTTCGCCGGGTGGTGGGTCGAAGGCTCGACGTACGGCGGGGTCGGCTAGGGCCGAGAGGGCGGAGCGGACGCCGGCCCAGATGGCGTCGCGGGTGCGGCCGTCCATGCGGACGATGCCGTCGAGAGTGTCGCCCCAACCCTCGGCGGCCTCGGTGGAGTGGTTGAGGATAGTGACGGCCTCGATGGCCGAGGCTGGCTCGAGGCCCCAACGGTAGAGACGGTCGATACCGGTGTCGTCGAGGGCGGCCGCGTGGAGGAGGCCGCGCAGGGCCATCTCGGTCTGCCCGTGCCAGAAAGCGCCGTCGCTGACGCCACCTTTGGCGAAGCCGGCGCCGGCGGCCAAGCCGGCGGCGCGGACGATGGCGGTGGTGGGGTTTTCGCAGCCGCGGACCGGTGACCAGCGCAGGCCTTCGACTTTGCCGAGGCCTTGGGGATCGAAGACTGCGACCGGGCCGACCTTCTCGCGGAGGCCGATGGTGGCGACGAGGTTGTCGGGGCGGGTGGAGGTGGTGACGACGGCGCCGGGGGCGTCGAGGATGGCGTTGATGATGTGGCGGAGGCCCTTGCCGGAGCGTGGTGGGCCGACGTCGATCACGGAGTCTTCGACGGAGGCCCAGGCTTCGCGGCCGTGGGAGGTGCCGATGAGGGTGCCGACATCTCCGGGTTGGGGTTTGGTGATGGTTGGTCGGGCGGCGCGGCCGCGGCGTACAACCTGGCGGCGTCCGACGGCGTGCTGGACGTCGGCGCGGGTGGCCAGCCCTGGACGGGCGGCGAGGCGTCTGGCTCGGCTGCGGGTGCCTGCGCCGTGGTGTTGGCGAAACTGTGAGTAGGGGGCGCCGAGGGTCAGCGGTATGGCGACCATGACCGCGACGATCGCCCAGTAGAGCACCGGTCCGAATGGTTCCTGGGGCAGACCGAAGACTAGGGCAGGGTGTGCGGGGTCGATCAGGACGCCGAGAGCTGACGCGGCGGGGGTGGAGATCCAGTGGCCGGTAGTGATGAGGCTGCACAGGCCGCCGACGGTGCGCAGCGTCAGCGCTGCGCCTGCCGCGGCGAGGAGGCTCAGGATGCCGAAGTCCGTGGTGGTGAGTCCTGAGGTCTTGTTCGCCATCGCTACATCCGCGCATCGGTGTCGAAGAGTTCGACCTCGCGGGCGTGGCGCACGAGCTGGACTACGAACGACCGGTCGGGCAGGCGCCAGAGAGCGCGGCCTTTGGGGAGTTTCGCGATGGTGGCGATCTCGACGTCGGTGAGGCCGAGCAGGGTGGCGGTGCGGGCGAGCTGGTCGGGTTCTTGGCGCAGGATGATGCGGGTGGAACAGTCGGCGAGCAGGCCTTCGGCGAGAGCGCGTGCTTCGGAGCCGAGGTCACCGACTGCGGCGAGGTCGGACAGGCGGTGGATGATGAGGACGTTGGAGACTCCCCACGCGCGCGATAGCTTCCACTGCTCTTGCATCCGCCGAAGGAGGGCTGGGTCTCGCATGACGCGCCAGCCTTCGTCGTACACGATGAAGCGCTGACCGCCGGCGGGGTCGGAGACCGCGGCTTCCATCCAGGACGACGCGCAGGCCAGCGCGAGGCGCAGGGCGTGGTCGTTGCCGCCGGAGCCGATCCGGGAGGAGTCGAGCGTAACCATCGGCAAGGCGGGATCGAACTCGGTCGTTGACGGACCGTCGAACATCCCGGATAGGTCGCCGTGGACCAGTCGCCGGATCGCGTGGGCGACTTCCCGGCCGTCGTCGCCGACAGCTGCTGCCTGGAGGCCGAGTCGTTGGGCGCGGTCGGGGTCGGGGCCGAAGAGCGCCGCGACGACGTTAGGGATCGTCGGGACGGCACGGGCGGCGGTCGCAGTCTCCAGGGCGAGGTCGAGCGAGGTGTGCTCGATGGCGCTCATCGGTCGCCCGAGGGTGGACTCGGCGAGGGTGCCGAGCAGAGCACGGCGACGTGACCACACGACCTTATGCCACTCGTCAGCCTGTACGGCGGCCGGGCGGGTGCCGGCGTCGAGCGGGTTGAGGCGCGTCGGCAGGCCGGGGCCGAGTTGAATGGCGACTCCCCCGACGGCTTCGGCGACCGCGCTCCATTCCCCCTTCGGGTCGCAGGGGACGTAGGCGCTGTGGCCGAGGGCGATCGAGCGAGTGATGAACGCTTTCGCTGTCGTGGATTTGCCGCTGCCGATAACTCCGGCGAGCAGCAGGTTGGGGTTGGTGATGACCTTCGATTGGTAGAGCACCCACGGGTCGTAGACGAACGAGCCGCCGCTGAAGACGTCGGACCCGATGTAGGTGCCGTCGGCCCCTAGTCCGCCTTCAGCGAGGAAAGGGTAGGCGATTCGCAGGATCCTGGTCGTCGCCCGGTGCGCGTCGACCAGCAGCGGCAGCCTGTGGCGCGCGTCGTACGGACGTCGCTCAAGATCCGTCGATGAAGCAATCTCATCCTTGTCCGGCGCGCTCCTGCGGTCCGTGCGTGAACTGGCTCGGAGGGCTTCGGCGGCTCGGCGGCCGGCCCGGCGGGCCGCGCGGTCGAGTCCAGCGGGTTCGTACTGCGCGACGGCGCGCTGTCCACGGATCCTCATCGCAGCCCCGCCCCGAACGGCATCGTGGTCGCGAGGAAGCCGTCGAGCTGCTGACCGACCAGGCGGCGCATGTCGATCAGTGCGCGTGCCGCAGCAATCTCCATCTCCGTGCACGCCTCGTCGAGCTTCTCGTCGGTGTCGGCCGAGACGGCGAGCAGCCCAATCCAGCGCACATCGCCGTGGCCCGCGGCCAGGTCCCTCGCCCGCTGGACCACGTCCGCGTCGACCTGGCGATCCTCCTCGGTTTCGAGCCGGCCGATCTTGCGGCGGGTGGCCCGCTCGGTGATGCGATCGACCTGGTGGCGGCGGGCTTCGCGTAGCGCCTTGGCGATCGGGATCGGCTGGAGGACCAGCGAGAAGGTCCGCCGTACGCCGGGCTTCAGCAGCAACGGCCCGAGGAACGAGGCGGTCGCCTTCACCCGTGGCCACTCGGTGACGATGTAGACGCGGTGCAGCGAGGAGTCGGTGCGGAGCTGGTCCCAGCCGGCGTCGATCGCGAGCGGACCGGCACCCGAAGGGTCCAGCGCATGGATGCTCGGCACGGTGCGGGTTGCCGCCGGGTCGAAGGCAACCCGCAGACTCATCGCGAGCTCGGGTGCGTTCAGCCAACACCCGGCGACGCCTGCGGCGGCGAGAGCGAGCTGGAAGCCGCGGGCTTCAGCGTCCAGGACGGTCATAGCGCCGGTGATCCCGCCGCCGTGCTTGCGGACTTCTCTGCCGACGGCGTCGAGGTTGAGGGAGAACGCGAAGAGCGTCTCGTGCTTGGCCGGCGCCGGAGCGGCGTGCCGAAGGAGATCCTGGTAGATCGCCCCGGCCGGCTGATTCGGGTCGAGGCCACGCTGCTGCGCCCAGCTGGTCAGGCCGTCGCCGGGATCCGGCAACGTCCGCTCGAGGATCTGAGCGCGGGCGATCCGGCTGCTCTGGCACAGACCTGCGATCAGCTGCCCGTACGCCGTAACGCGGCGATCCTGCTCGTCGGTGTTCTGCAGCAGGTGGGCCGGCCCCTCAATCCGGGCGACCGCAGTCAGACGCCGACGCCGCGGATCGTGGACCGCGGCAATCGCAGCCTCGGTGTCCAGGACGCGTAGCACGCCCTCGCTACCAGGCAGGTGCAAGGATCCATGAGCCGTCGGCCGCGTGAAGGTCGCACGCTAGGACTGCCGCTTCCGAGCGATCCGTACGACATGCGCACCCCGAAGCAGCAACCAGCGGTACGACGGCAGCTCTTCGACGCGGACCAGCGCGATCAGGGCGCAGCCGATCGCGAGGATGAACGCGACCATCCGCACGCCGCCCGCGTCGGTGGTGATGGTCAGCACGACCAGGACCACCGCGACCGCCAGGAGGGCGACCTGGGTGGGACGGAGTCCGAGCAGGACGGTGTTGCGTTCTGGTCTGGGGAAGCGCGTCGCCAGGGTGGTCATGCGCGGTCCTCTCCGTTGGTGGTGTCTGACGGGTCGCTTGGCGCCTGGCCTACGCCCGGGCCGTCGACGGAGACCTCGCTGGTTGAGATCGCGATCGCGGTAGCGCCGTCGCCGGCGTCACGCTGTGCTGGGGCAGCAGTTGGCTGATCACTCGTCTGTGCGGCCTCGGCGTCGCCGTCGGAGCGATCGCCGCCACTGGGCCGGTCTGCGTCGCTCGCCAGTTCCGATGCGTCGGCCTCTGCGCGGTCGATGATCGCCTCGTCTTCCGCGACGTGGTCGGCATCCACGCCGCCGACGGGATCCTCTTCTTTGTCCTGCGATGAGCCGAAGTGCTCGGCTCCCCAGTGCTGTGCCTTCTCGACGCCCTCGCGCGCGGCCGTGGTACCGGCGGAGCCGAGCTGGATCGCGCGAGCGGCGGCATGGCTCTGGTCGCCGGCCCAGTGGATGAACGAGAACGTGGCGGCCGGAGCGAAGGCAGCCATCGCGACAAGCAGTACACCGGCCAGGAACGTGCTGAAGTTCGCTGGGGCGTTGCCCTGGTCCGCGGCGCCGGTCGCGGACAGGCCGAGCGCGAAGACCACCGCCATCGCGATCTTCGAGAACAGCAGCGCTCCGACGACCTCGATCCATCGGCGCAGCCAGTGCCTGGTCGACGACCAAGTCCAGCTCGCCATAGCGATCGGCGCGAACACGACGAACGCGACCAGCGCCACCTCGCGCAGCAGCAGAACGAAGTACAGCGCGAACAACGCCAGCAGTGCGAGCAGTACGGCGATCAGCAGGAAGCCGCCCAGCGAAGCCACGGTGAGCAGCGTGCTGATGTCGGTCAGCCGCTTCATGCCATCTGCGGTGGCCTCGTTGCCCAGGATCGCGAGCGAGATCTCGTCCGCGATCGCACCGCATGAACTGATCACCGCTACGGCCAGTGGTACTCCCGCCGTACCGATGAGCGCACCTGCCAATGCTCGTCCCAGCTTGCGCGGCTCCCGGTGGACGACAGCTGAGATGCACTGCAGGACGAACAGGGCGACGAGGATCGGCAGCGAGATCGTGGTTATGAGGTTGAGGTTCTTGGTCCACCAGCCCTGGTCGAAACGCGGCGTCGTACCGGTGCTGAAGGTGCTGAAGACCGTTGCTGCGAGGTCGCCCAGGCCGTTGGCGGTCCACTTGAGGAACGATTCCCAGACCGAGTTCGCCGCGGAGTTGCCGACGTCGGAGACCACGCAGCTGACAGGGTTGATGAGGCAGTCCGACCAGCTCATCGGGTCAACCGATGCTGATGCCGATGAAGAACCGGATGATGCTGTTGGCCGAGCTGATCAGGATCGCGGCACCGGCCGCGATCAGGCAGCCGACCTTGCCGCGCCCTGCCATGTGAGCGTTCTGGTTGATGCCGCCGAGTGCCCAGGCCGCCGCCGAGATGACCAGGCCGGCGACGCAAGCGATCAGGCCGAAGGTGACGAGTGCGCCGGCCATCTGCTTGAGCGCGGGCAAACCGGGCAGGCCGTTCGAGTTCGGGCTGACGCCGGGATCTTGTGAGGCGATGGCAATGATTCTGTTGTGCATCGGCGCGATGAAGCTGAGCATCGTGTGACCCTTCTCCGGCCGCGGGGGTCGGGAGGTTGTTCTGGTTCAGGAGTAGATCGGGGGTGACCAGCCGAGGTACGTCGCGCCCCAGGTGGTCTCGACGGCGGCCAGGTCGACGAGGTAGACGCCGCCCTCGCCAGGGAACTGGTCGCCGATGTCGTTGGATACGATGCGGCCGTTGCCGACGTACACGGCGACGTGCCCGTACGGGCCCGCGGTCGCCCAGAAGACGAGCGCGCCCGGTGGCGGTTGACGATCGCGGTGAGCGTTGCCGGCCGCAACCATCCGAAACCATTGCTCCGAAGCGGAGGCGTATCCCGCCCGCGGGCGGCCCCAGATGTTGGCGGCGAGCCGGGCACACAGCTGGTAGTAGCCGGACTGTCCGACCAAACTCATCGCTCTCGCGATCGCAGCTTCCGCGCCCGGCAGGCCTGCGGCATCGCCCGGCGGAGGCTCTGACCCGCAGGCGAGCCCGCCGTCGGCGGAGCCGACGAGCTCCACCGCGCGGCGGTAATTGGCACGGTAGTTCGATCCGTCGCTGAACGCCGAGCGCTGCACCGTTTGCGCAGCGAGCCAGGGCTGCATGTCCTGCCAGCCCTGCACCTTGAGCAGCGCCGTGTAGAACAGGCCCGATGCGCCGGCCGGATCCATTCGCACCTCGAGCGGTCCCCACCCGTTGCGCTGCTGGAACAGCCCGCGCGAGTCGGGGCCGGCCTCGTCGCCGTGCGCGACGTTCCGCAGAGACGACTCGGTCATCGCGGTCATCACCGCGATGACCTGCCCGTCGGCACCGGCCTGGAACTGGGCGCCGGTAGCAACGATCACCGCAAGGTTCGACCGCTGCTCCGCGTCCAGCCCCGGCCCAGCACCTGGTGGCAGCGCGCAGTCCGGCGTCACCACCCCTCCCCTGCCCACTGCCACCGCCGGAACGACAGCAACCGCAGCCGCGAGGCACGCAGCGGCAGCCTTCAGGATCACAGTGGCCCTTCGGTCGTTGCCGACCAGAATCGGCACTCCGGCGTACAGACAACGGCAACGGTCACCGACCGCTGAGCGACCCGCGGGCGTCCGTCGACCTCGACGTCTTGCTGCCCGCGGACGACGAAGCCGTGCCAACCCGGAGGCGTCTGCGGACCGCTCTCCAGCCTCACCAGCTCAGGTGTCGTCACAGCGGTCACCCCGGTAGCCGTCGCCGTGCTGCCGTGCAACTGCAACTGCTCCCACTGCCCGAAGTCGGGCAGCATGCTCGCCGCGATCCGTGGGCCGCCGGAATCCATCGGATCGGCGAAGAGCTTCACCGCGTCCTGCCAGTCGAAGTACACGTGCCGGCCCGTGTCGTAGGTCCAGATCGCGGCCGCGTACGCCGTCGCGTACACCTTCGGATCCGTGGTCGACGGCCGGCGCCACGCCTCCAGCTGAGCCGGCCCGTCGTCAACTGCCGCCGTCGCCTGGGGATCAGTACCCTGCGGCGAGTCTGGCTCGCCGTGCCAGCGAACAACGACCGCGAACACGACCACGCCTGCCGCGACGACCGCCGCGATCAGGCCCTTCCAGCGAAGAATCGTTGCCATGTCAGTTTGCACCTCCGGGTCGCCGCGCGAGCCGCCGCTGCAGGGATGCCTCGACCGGGGTCGGGATGATCCACAGAGCGCGCAGCACGCGCAGGTAGAGCCGGGCCTGCCAGCGGTAGTACCGGACAAGCCAGTGAGTACGTCGGGACCGAGAAGTCGTCATGCGATCTCAACGGCTGAGCGATCGGCGGTTTGCACTACGCCGTACGAGCCAGCCCCGGCGCCGGTGGCTCGACAACCGAGAACTGGGTGATCACTCCCCTGGCTCCGGTGCGTCCGCCGGAGAATGCCGTGTCCCGACCGGCCGCCGCCTGCAGCCACCTACGGACGACGCGGTCCTGGAAGACCTCGTCGGGCGACTGTCCCTTGACCAGGCGCGCCAGCGCCGACGGATTCGCCGCGCCGCCACGCAGCAGCCACGCCACCCCCTCCGCTTGGCTCGACGGGAGGCCTGCCCGCTGCAGCCTCGAGCGGATGGCCGACCGGTCGAGGCGGTGCCCCTCGGTACTCAGCAAGATCAGCCGCCGGGCCATCCGCGCAGGCATCCCTGCGTTCTGCAGCTCTGCGGCGATCAGGTCAAGATGCCGGCCCAGGGCCGTCGGACGCCGTTCGTCCATCCGGTCAGGAACGACCTGGACGATCGGGTGCCGCTCACGACGCAGCGCCTCGGCCCGAACCGCGTCCTTCAGTCGCCACCGGACGACATTTGCGAGATAGCCCCACGTCGCGCCACCCGCCGGCCGAGTCACCGCAAGGCTTCTGCACCGCTCCCAGGCGATCACCCGAGCTCGCTGCTCGGCCTCCTCGGAACCCAACGCCGCCTTGGTGCGGCTGGGGACCGAGGCAACGATCCGCTCCTCGATCCCCCGCGCCAACCGATCCGCCGGCCCCACGGCCCAGCCCGACTCGACCACTGCACTCAGAAGCTGCTCAAGTTCGACAGTCATTCCTGCTCCATTCGCGATCCTCGACTACTGATGAGGCAAATCTCGCGATCGGAACGTGGAGAAAGAACCTGGACGACGGGCTCCAGGATTCCTGGAATTCGTCAGGAGCGGATGGTCACGGAGCAGCAGTCAAGAGAAGTCGCAGGAATTGCAGGAATGTGCAATTCGCGCAGAGCTAGTCCACCGACAACGCCGCGATGCGCCGCCGCAAGTGCCGGGACTGGAACAGGCACGCCCCGAAGAGCAGCGCGCCGGCAACGGTCAGGATCGTCTGCAGCCAGCGACCGTCGATGATGTTCAGCACCGAGGCAACCACCTCGACCACCAGCATCACGGCAGCCAGCACCCGGAACCACCAAGACTCCACCCTGCCGGCTTGAACCCGCGCTAACTCCACTGCCGCCGTACGGACCACCGGATCGGCAGGAATCGGGCCTCGCCATGCCGCCTTCCGCGCTGCCCGCTTCTGCTCGCGCGTCAGACTCGCCAGATCGAGATCTTCCAGCAGGCGCCGCTCCCGTTGACGACTGAGAGCCATGCACAGACCGAAGGCAGGTCCAGTGAACACCCCGGCTACCAACGCCGCTATCCAGGTCTCAACTGCTGCATACCGGACGACCAGTGCGAACAAGACCCCGAACGATACGCCGCTGATGACAGCGACCTGCCAGCCCGCGAGCTCGCGAAAGTACGTTCTCACTGCAACACGGTGGCCCAGACCACGAAGGTTCACACCTTACCGGACGCCAGTTGCAGCTTCTCCCCCTACAGTTCCGGCGTCTGAGGTTCCGGGTAGGTAGCCAGGGCCGGCCCTCCCCTGATAGCTCGACGTCGTGCGCGGACGTCGAGGACCTCACGAGTCACCGTCGAAGCGCCAAGGTCCAAGGTCCTGGCAAGACGGGCAACCTCCTCCGCCACGAGTCCTGCCGGCATCTTGCGGACTAGCGGCGCAACTGCCCGCAGAGCACCGACTCGGCCGTTCACGTGATCGAGAACCCGACTCCATCGGCCGAGCTCAAGCTCGATGGCCAAGCTGACCAACGGACGGGTGGAAGTCAGTTCGTTGCGGAGCCGACTACGACCATCGGCAGAGCGCAGCAACGAGGCCGGGTCCTCACCGGACGGCAAGTCCGCCACGACAACCTTGGGGAACTCCGCCGCCAAGGTCGGGAGACTACGAACTGCCGCAGCGCGCCCCGCCCGATCGCCGTCCAAAGCCACGATCACAGTGTCAGAACTGGCAGTCATGCGAAGCATCTGGGCCTGAATCGTTGAGATCGACGTTCCACAAAGGGCGATTCCAGCCCACCGCGCATCTTGCCCACTAGCCAGGCCTACCGCGATCGCATCCGGTGGCCCCTCAACAAGCACCGGCACGACCCCGCGCTCCAGCTGCTGCTCTTGCTCCGCGAGACCAACAAGAACATCAGACTTCCGGTAAACCATGGTCGACGATGTGTTCAGGTATTTGGGGCGCCCGCCACGCCCGCGGCCGATGAACCCGACCGGCGAAAGATCCGATCCATGGACGGGGAACATGATCCGATCGCGAAACCGATCGATCAGGTGTCCGTTACGCGCCACGATCGCAAGGCCCGACTCCACCAGTTCCAGATCCTCGAATCCCCTCCGGCGCAAGTGCTCGACCAGATGCGCCCACCCCTCCGGCGCGTAACCCACCTTCCACCGCGACCCAGGCTCAAGCACCTGCCCAAGCCCGCGCACCTGAAGGTGAGCCTTCGCCCAGTGGGTACGCCTGACGAGCAACTCCCTGCGGTAGAACCGGGTCGCCTCCGCATGGGCCTCGATCATTCGCCATGCCTTGGTGACCGGTGCGTTGGAGAACCGACTCATTCCATCCGTCCTTCGCAGCCGACAAAGGCGCCCAACGGCGCTGGGCTACCAACGTCCGGCACGGAACGGTTGGGAAGAACCGGGAATCTTCATTCCAGGAGTCCCGGTCGGGCGATTAGAGCGCGCGGGCGGGCACTGGCTCGATCGTTGATCCGTCATGGACCCAAGACGATCGGAGGAAACAGACTTAGAGCCGTTGGGGGCACCCCTAGAGGTGCGAGTGCCGGACCAGCCGCTGGTGCTTTGTCCACAGGCGGCTCGTGTGTTGTGCCGGATTGTTGTAGGAGGTTGGGAGTCCGGCAGACGTGCGGGGCGGCAGGATGGACGAAGGGAAGCGGATCTTGAGCGACGGGGACGGCGGGCAGTGGCAGACGCTGGATGACCTGCTCGGGCTGGAGGCCATCGAGGCTGCGCCGGCGGCTGGGGACGGCATCGGGAGGCTGGCGTTCTACGGGCGGTGCTCGACCGAGGACAACCAGGACCCGCGGACGTCGCACGCGTGGCAGTTGGGTGAGGCGCAGCGGTTTGTCGAGCCGTTGGGCGGGACGATCGTGGCGGAGTACTTCGACATCGGGGAGTCTCGGTCGTTGCCGTGGGAGCGGCGGACGCAGGCGAGTCAGGTGCTTGCCGCGTTGAAGGATTCACGGCGACAGTGGGACGGCCTGGTGGTCGGTGAGGCCACACGGTGCTGGTATGGGAACCAGTTCAGTCTGACGTGGCCGAAGTTCGATCGGTTCGGGGCTGCCTTGTGGATTCCCAGCCTCGGAGGTCGATTCGACCCTGAGAACACGGTGCACGACATGGCGATGACCATCACCGGTGGGCTGTCGAAGAGTGAGCGGCAGCATGTGCAGAAACGGACTCGGGCCGCGATGGCTGCTCAGGTCCTGATCGATGGGAAGCACCAGGGCGGCCGGGCGCCGTACGGGTATGTCGTGGTTGACGCTGGGCCGCATCCGAATCCACGGAAGGCGCAGGAGGGATATCGGTTGCGGGTGCTGGCAGTCGATGAGGGCGCGGCACCGGTCGTCCAGCGGATCTTCGGGCTGTATCTCGAGGGGCTCGGGATCAAGGCAATCGCTGCCGTGCTCAACTTCGAGCATGTGCCATGCCCGTCGGCCCATACGCCGTCGCAGAATCGGCACCGCAAGATGGACGGCTGGCAGCACAGCACGGTGCGGGCGATCCTGGACAACCCCCGCTACACCGGGTACGCCATCTATGGGCGGTGGCAGAAGGTCGAGGAGCTGCTCGACCCCGATGACGTCGCAGCCGGCCACGTTGTGCAGTTCCGGCGGTCGGCGCAGGCCAAGATCGTCCGGTCGCGGGAGCCTGCTCACCCGGCGATCGTCTCAGTCGAGGACTTCACCCGGGTGCAACTGGTGCTGCGGTCACGGCGAGGGTCCGGACCCACCAACTTCTCGAAGCGTGAGCGGAACAGAGTCACCGAGAAGCGCGTCTGTGTCTTTCGGTCGACGATTCGCTGCTCGCAGTGCGGACGGAAGATGGAGGCGGCTCCCCGCAGCCACGCGATCTTCTACCGGTGTGCCGCGCGGACGCTCCTGCCGGAGACCCGAATCGCCCTTGAGCATCCTCCGACGGTGTACGTCCGCGAGGAGCACCTCACGCGTCCGATCAATAGGTGGATCGCCGAGCTGTTCAGCCCTGCGCATCTGCAGACCACGGTGGACGCCCTCGTCGGTGCAGAGGACGAAGACGAGAGCGAAGTGCAGATGGCGGTCGCTCGTCGGCGGATCGCTGAGGCTGAAGCGACGATGAAGCGGCTGCAGCGTGCACTCGAAGCTGGGTGGGACCCCGACGGCTTGACCAGTCAGTACAACACCGCGGCTTTGGACAAGCGTGCCGCTGAGGCGGCGATGGCCGCGATCAAGCCGGCGCAGCGGCTGACAGCCGATGACGTCAGACAGATGATCGCTGAGTTCGGCGACATGGCTCGGGTCCTGGACAGCGCGGATCGAATGGATCTCGCCGAGCTCTACAAGGCACTCGGACTGGCGATCGTCTACGACAACGACCAAAAACGGGCTGATGTCTCCATCAGCCCGTGTGTGGTTAAGGTCGGTGTCCGAGGGGGGACTTGAACCCCCACGCCCCGTAAAGGGCACTAGCACCTCAAGCTAGCGCGTCTGCCTATTCCGCCACCCGGACAGGTGGTCTGGCCGCTTCTCAGCGGCGCCGACCGGAGAACAGTAGCAAAGGTTGTGGGGGAAATTCACATCGGGGGGTCGGGGGTGTCGTGAGGGGTGGGTTGGGGCTGGTGGGGCGGGTGGGATCGGGGCTGGTAAGGCGGGATTTTGCTACTGGGTGACCGGCGTTGGGGCGGGGTCTCGGTCGAAGTACGCGACGGCGAAGAGGATGGCGGCGGTGATGATGCTGACGCCGGCGTTGGTGATCAGATCGGTGGTGGCCATGCCGATCTCGGGGCCCCAGTAGACCAGTTGGGAGGTGGCATCCCAGAGCAGGTACATCAGGGCGTTGACGATGATGAACTTGCGGCGGTCGGTGGCTCGCTGGAGCGTCATCGTGATGATCGTGACGGCGATGATCAGGACGTGGTAGCCGGCGACGGCGTACCACTGGAAGTGGCGGGTCGGCGTCATCTCGCCGCCGCGGTAGGCGCGGTCGGTGAGGGCGGGGTCGAACGTGAGGACCAGGGCCTGCAGCAGGTTGAACGCGATGTAGAGCCAGAGGACCACGCGCAACGGGAGTCTCATGCGGACACTCTCTCAGTGCTGGCGGAGGTGGTCGTGAAGGGTGCGCGCGGTGGTCGACATGAGGGCGTCGGCGGCGGGCTGCGTGGCGGCGGGGACGGTGGAGCGCGTCAGGACGGTCACGGCGTACGACGAGCCGTCGGGGTGGGTGGCGACGCCGATCTCGTGCCGGAGGTTGAGCAAGGTGCCGGTCTTGGAGGACCAGGTGGTGGCGTCGGAGCGGAAGTCGGGGGTGAGGCGCTGGCGGTGCAGGTTGTGGGACATCAGGGTGCGGACGCTTGCCGCAACAGGAGCGGGGATCGCGGACGGGGTCCAGAGGGCTTCGAGGAGATTCGTGTACGCGCGGGCGCTGCCGGAGCTGGCCCGGTCGGGGTCGAGCTGCGAAATGTTGCTGGCGGCATCTATCGCGAGGTGGTGGGCGAGAGCGGGTTCGGTGAGCCGGTCGGCGGGGGTGTCGGTGAGGTCGCGCAGCGGGTGGCGGACGGAGATGCCGTCGAGGCCCCAGGTGTGCAGGAGTTCGGTGACGTACGCCGGCGAGGTGAGCGCGAAGAGTGCGTCGGCGGCGGTGCCGTCGCTGAGGCAGGTGCTGAGGTAGACGAGGTCGTCGATCGCGATCCGCGCCGGGCGCTGGAAGCGGCTGAGGCCGGTCGGGCCGGGGGCGGTGATGCGGCCGGGGGCGATCTCGACGGGCTGGGCACCGTCGAGCTCGTTGTGGTGGATGCGGTTGAGAGTCGCGAGGGCCAGCGGGATCTTGACGAGGGAGGCGGACGGGAGCTGTACGTCGGGGTCGATGCCGAGCTCGGCGCCGGTATGGAGGTCGCGGACGAGGATGCTCGCCTGGAGGCCGCCGTCGGCGAGGTTCTGGCGGAGCGAACGGATCAGGGACTCGGTCATCGGCGGGCTCCGAGAGAGCGCGTTCCCGCGGCTCCCAGGCAGCGGGCTACCGCATCGGACAAGTGGGCGTGGAAGAGGCCGACGTCGACGCCCGGTGCTGGAGTCAGAGTCAGGCCTCGGTTGAGGGTGAGATCGCCGATCGGGCGCCAGGTGAGGCTCAGGTCGTCGGCCTGCGCCTGGGAGCAGAGCAGCAGGTCGCGTGAGCCGAGCGTGTGCGCCACCGCGGTGGTGAGGTCGGCGGCGACCGCGACCTGAGTGGGCCGGAGGCCGGCGGCGTCGCGCAGCCGGGTCAGCGGGTCGCGGATGTGCGGGACGTCGTCCTCGGGCTGGATCCAGATGCGGCGGGCCTCCGACGCACCGCGATTCGGGCGAAGACTGGCGATGTGGACGCGCTTGACGGTCAGGTCACCGGCGAGGCCCAGCGGCACGCACCAGTGCGACTCGTCGGGGTGTGCGGGCAGCAGCGCCGCCTGGACCTGCTGGGTCTGCAGGAGGCGGGCCCGGTCGAGGGCCCTCTGCACTTCCAGTACGACGTCGCGCCGGCGGGCCTCGGCGATCAGAACAGCCAGGTCCGCCGTCGCGCAGGTCGTCGGTACGGCGAGCCGCCACGGCCGTCGCTTGGCGACCTCCGCCGCATGATCCAGTACGTCGGCCGCCCGGATCAGCTCGCGCGCCGCCGGGAGGAGATCGCGCCCGAACGGGGTCAGCACCGCCTGCCGCGGAGTGCGCTCGAAGAGCCGTTCGCCGTACCGGTCCTCCAAAGCGGCGACGCGGCGGGAGACGACGGACTGCGACATCCGCAGCGCGGCGGCGCCGATCGTGAAGCTCCCCCGGTCGCTGACGCTGACGAACGCTCGGCAAACTCCTAGAAGATCCACCTGGTCGATGCTATGCCGGTTCGGCATCGGAACACCCGTTCGCGCATTGGACGCGCATGGGTCCGGGCGGGTGGAGTGGGGGCATGCGAAGACAGCGTGGGGTCGTTGCGGTCATGGTCGCGCTCGCGGTCGCCGGGTGCGGAACCGCCAAGGAGACGACAGGACCGGAAGCACCGCCGCCGACGACCGCAGCCGGCACACCGCCGACGACGACCACGGTCAGCACGCCGCCGCCGACCACCAGTACGCCGTACGCCGCGCAGTTCCGCGCGCTCGAGCAGCAGTTCGGCGGCCGCCTCGGCGTGTACGCCGTTGACACCGGCAACGGACAGGAAGTTGCCTACAACCCCGACCTGCGATTCGCCTACGCCTCGACCTTCAAAGCGCTTGCCTCCGGCGCCGTTCTGCGCCAACGCAAGCTGGCTGGGATGAACAAGCTGGTCCGCTACTCCGCGGCGGATCTGTTGCCCAACTCCCCCATCACCGAGAAGCACGTCGCGACCGGGATGACACTCGCGGCGCTCTGCGACGCCGCGATCCGGTACAGCGACAACGCCGCGGCGAACCTGCTGTTCGCCGAGCTCGGCGGGTCGAAGGCGCTGGACGGCGTACTGCGCGAGCTCGGCGACGACGTCACCCGGATGGAACGCGTCGAGCCGGCGCTGAGCGAGTGGGACCCGAACGACAGCCGCGACACCAGTACGGCGCGCGCGTTCGCGAAGGATCTGCGCGCGTTCGTGCTCGGCGACGCGCTGGCCGCACCGGAGCGCGCACAGCTGACGGCGTGGCTCAAGGCGAACACGACCGGCGCCGAGCTGATCCGCGCCGGGTTTCCGAAGGGCTGGGTGATCGGCGACAAGACCGGCACGGCGGGCACCTACGGCGGCCGCAACGACATCGCGGTGATCTGGCCGCCGGGACGGGCGCCGCTGGTGGTCGCGGTGTTCTCGCACCGCACCGCCCGGGACGCCGAACCGGACAACCGTTTCGTCGCGGCCGCCGCGAAGGTTGTCGCGTCCACCTTTTCTTGAGCGCGCAGGCAACTATCTGCCTGCCAGACAAGGCAATCAGGCAACTATCTACGGGCGTTTGGCAACGAGCGCGATGGGCACCAGTGCGGCGTACGACCTGTCAGAAAGTGCCTCGGTCACGTGCCCTGCGGAGGGGGCGATGGACCGTGAGGCGCGACAACCTTCAGGAAAGGAAGTCCGGCGACATGGGCGTTTTCGACAACCTCAAGGACAAGGCCACCGGCGCGGTCGACGACCACGGCGACAAGGTCAGCGACGGTCTCGACAAGGCCGGTGACATGGCCAACGAGAAGACCGGCGGCGAGCACGGTGACAAGATCGACAAGGGCACCGACTTCGCCAAGGACAAGCTGGACGGACTGGACGGTCAGGACGACGACATCCAGTAACCGGACCACCTCTCGGACGGGCCGCGGGCATCACGCCGGCGGCCCGTCCGCCTGTCCAGGGTCAGGGCAGCAGCGGGCGCATGAACGAGCGGTCGTAGCGCAGCACGCAGCCGGACTCGTCGCGGATCCGGTCGGCGGCGACGAAGTCGGGGTCGACGCCGAACAGCTGCCGGTACTCCTCGTACGCCGCGAAACTTGGGAAGCTGAACAGGGCCATCGCCTTGTCCGACGACCCCTCCGACGGCAGGAAGTACCCGTGATGGGTGCCGCCGTGACGGTTGACCAGCTCGATCCAGCGCTGCGCGAACTCCTCGAACTGCGCGATCTTGGCCGGGTCGATGACGTATTCGACGACGCAGGTGATCATGGGCGCACAGTACTGATCAGGAGGTGCGGTGGAGCCGGAGCCAAGTGAGCTGCCTGATGCGGTGGAGCCCCAGCCGAGGGTCGAGGCTGGGCCGAGCAAGCTGCTCGCCGCGGAGCAGGCCCGGACGAGAGAACGCGAGATCGCGCTCTCCCGTGATCTCGAGGCGATCGTGGAGGCGGCCCGGCTGGTCTCCACCGACGACGAGCACGACCCGGAGGGGTCGACGATCGCGTTCGAGCGGTCGCAGACCGCGGCGCTGCTCGAGGACGCGCGCAAGCGCCTCGCCGGGCTGGATGAGGCGCTTGCGAGAGTGGAGACCGGCGAGTACGGCGTGTGCCGCGTGTGCGGACAGCCGATCGCGGCCGAGCGGCTCGCGGCCAGGCCGACGGCAACCACCTGCATCAACTGCGCGAGCTGACCGCCGCGCCGCGAAGCCCGAGGCGGTGGCACACCGAAGCAGGAGGCGACGCCGCGAACCAACCACGCCGCCCGACCCGAGGCGGTGGCACACCGAAGGACGACGCGACGCCGCGAACCGACCACCTCGCCGCCGGGCCTGAGGTGGTCGGTTCACCGAACGAGGACGAACACGACCACCGCAATCAGCCGCCTCTGCAGCTCGACCGACTCCTCGGCGGGTCCGTGACACCGGGTGCCAGGAGGCCGGTCCGCCCGGGCTGCTGTCTGCAGTTGCTGACTGGTGAGCCCGCGGCCTGACTAATGACCCGCGGCCGGCAGCGGCTCAGATCGGCAGCGGGTCGTAGTTCGCCCCGAACGGCGCGTCCGGGCGCGCGAACTCCCCCATCAACGCCCGCCGCAGCGGCGTCGTACGCTCCAGGAACTCCTGGTCGTTGCTCAACCGGTCGGCCGCCCGCACCCACGGCGGGCTGTAGACGTAGTGCGTCGTGTACCGATCGACGTCCCCGTCGTGCCGGAACGTCCGGTGCCACACCCCGTTGTGGAACACCAGCGCCGACCCCGCCTCGGCACACACCACGTGCCCGATCGCGATGTCGTCGTTCGCCTCCCGGATCGACGCCGGTAGGTCGACCCGCGACCGGTGGCTGCCCGGGATCAGCTCCATGTTCCCCATCCCCGGCACGGTCTGGTCGGTGAGCAGGTACGACACGCGCAGCTGCAGCAGCGGCACCGGGTACCCGAGGTCCTTGAAGTCGAAGGCCGACGACCCGTCCTGGTGCCAGCGGCCGTTGCCCGCGTGCGCGGGCTGCATCGTGTTCCAGCCGGCCTGCAGCACGAAGCGGTCGCCGAGCAGGCCCTGGACCTTCGGCAGGACGTCGGGATGGTCGATCAGCCGTTCCAGGACCGGCTCGTTCTCGTACGTCCGGCCGATCTGGCCGAACTCGCGTTCACGGCTGGTGTGCAGCCGCTCCGAGACGTCGTACGCCTCGGCGGCCTCGGCCTTGGTCAGCACGTTGGGGATCAGAAAGTACCCCCACGACTCGAAGATGAAGCGGTCGGTCTCGGTCAGCGGGCCTTTGTCGACGACGGGCTCGAGCATCGGTCGGTCCTCTCATCACCGGATGGAAAAGGATTTCCCGGACAAGCTTGCCGGTACGACGGCCCGCCCGCGACCGGTCCGGTGTCGGCGGCGGCACCGCCGGCCGCAGGAGCGCCGGAGGGAGCGCTCTCCGGCGATCTCGAGCGCGCGGCCCGCCGGCTGGGGCCGGACGCTCAGGCGCGGCCAGCCCGGGTGGGACGCTCAGCGCGCGATCAGTCGAGCCCGGCCCGCCGTCCGCTCAGGGCTCGATCAGTCCCGCGCGGATCGCGTACCGGGTCAGCTCGGTGGCCCGCCCGGGGTCGCCCGCTCAGGGCCCGATCAGTCGAGCCCGGCCCGCGCCCCGCTAGGGCTCGATCAGTCCCGCGCGGATCGCGTACCTCGTCAGCTCGGTGCGATCCCGCATACCGAGCTTCTGCAGGATGTTCGCCCGGTGCCGCTCGACGGTCTTGATGCTGATCGTGAGCGCCGCGGCGATCTCCTTCGACGAGTGCCCCTCGGCGATCAGCTTCACCACCTCGTCCTCCCGCGGCGTCAGCACCTGCCCGGGGAGCCGCTCGCCCCGGCGTACGCGGTCGAGGTAGTCGCGCACGAGCGTGCTCATCACGCCCGGGTACAGGAACGACTCCCCGCGACCGGCGGCCCGGCAGGCGTCGACGAGATCACGGTCCGCGACCGACTTCAGTACGTAGCCGGAGGCTCCGGCCTTCAGCGCCGCGAAGAAGTACTGCTCGTGGTCGTACATCGACAGCATCAGGATCCGCGGCGGTTCGCGGCGGCGCGACAGCTCGAGCGCGGCCTGGAGCCCGGTCATCCGTGGCATCGCGACGTCCAGTACGGCGAGGTCGATCGGCGTCGTGCGCGCGATCTCGACCGCTTCCGCGCCGTCGCCGGCCTCGGCGACCACGGTCAGGTCGGGTTCGCTGTCGAGGATCAGCCGCACTCCCCGGCGGACGAGCGCGTGGTCGTCCGCGAGCAGGATCCGGATCACGTGACCTTCAGCTCCACTCGCACTCCCCCGCGCGGCCCCGGGCCGACCGAGATCTCGCCGGAAACCAGGAGAGCGCGTTCTCGCATTCCCCGGATGCCCGCGCCCTCCGTGATCGGGCCGCGGCCGCCGCGGCCGTTGTCCTCGACCGAGAGCACGACGTACGGGCCCTGGCGGCGGAGCGCGATCTCGGCCTCGGTCGCGGACGAGTGCCGGGCGGCGTTGGTCAGCGCCTCCTGCGCCACGCGGTAGACGACGAGCTCCGTCTCCGGGGCGAGCGCCGGCAGGCCAGGCGAGAACACGCGGCGAACGCGCATCCCGTGCGACGAGAACTCGGTCGCGAGCGCAGCCAGCGCGTTGTGAAGCCCGAGGTCCTCCAGTACGCCGGGCCGCAGGCGGCGCGCGACCTCGCGGACCTCGTCGAGGCCGGTTCGGGTCGTCTCCTGGATCATGCGGAACTCCTCGGCGAGGTCGTCGGGGACGCGGTCGGACAGGCGCTTGAGGCCGAGCAACACGGCGGTCAGGCTCTGCCCGATCTGGTCGTGCAGCTCCTGCGCGATCCGGTGCCGCTCGGCCTCCTGAGCGGCGAGCGCCTTCGCGTTGCTGGTACTGCGCTCGGTCTCCAGGCGGGTGAGCATCGCGTTGAAGCTGTGGATGAGCTTGGTGGTGACGCCGCTGCGACCCTCCGGAAGGCGATGCCCGGGGCGTTGCAGATCGACCTCGTCCATCGTTCGGACCAGGCGGTCGAGCGGCGCGAGGCTGGTGCGCAGCAAGAGCGAGTTGAGGCCGACGATCGCCGCGAGGCCGAGGACGAGCACGATCGCCTCGGAGACGAGGACGCGCGCGGAGACGGTGACCGGCAGGAAGGCGAGCGCCATCGTGCCGAGCACGAACAGCAGCCCGTTGATCAGACAGACGCGCCAGTACAGGGGCAACCGCATCCCAGACGTCATCGCTCCACCTTCGCCCAGCGCGCCGGTTGTGTCCACGCAGCCCGCCGAAGGTGGGTGGTAGCACTCATGGTCCTGCCGCGGAAGCTTGGGGAGACTGGAGCTGCGGCGGACGGCCCAGGACTCCGGCCGTCCCGCCGCACCAACCGCGTACACAGCGGAAGGAGCGAGCGATGGGTGTCTTCTCCCTCATCGTCAGCTTGCCGCCGGCCGACGGGACGGATCGTGCGGTGATCGCGGGGGCGCTCGGGGCGACTGCGCTGCTCGGGGCGGTCTTGCGACGACGGCGCCGCGGTCAGCGGCGGGTTCCGATCGGAGTGGTCGCGGTGACCCGCGACGGCGTCGAGGTCGAGCTGCTCGTGACAGCTGTTCTGCGGGTGGTCGGTCCCGTACCGGTTGACCCGATCGGTACGGCGGTGGCCCGCGTGCACAACCAGGTTCTCCAGGAAGTCGCAGGTATGGACTTCAACGAGCTGATGAGTCTGCAAGAAACCACTTGGCGCACCGAGGACGGCGTCGTCGTCGAGGAGCTGATCATCGACGGGATCATCGCGCCTCACGCGAAGTACCGGAGCCAGACGTAGACCCACGCCATCGCGATGCTCAGCGCCGTCACCACGATGCCGTACCGGGTGAACTGCCAGAACGTGATGTGGTGCCCAGTACGCGATGCGATGCCGAGAGCAACCACATTGGCGCTGGCGGCAACCGCCGTACCGTTGCCGCCGAAGTCGGCGCCCAGGGCAAACGCCCACCAGAGCGACTCGCCGGTCTGCGGATCGGGGGCCTCGGCAACGACACCTTCGACCACCGGCGTCATCGTCGCGACGTACGGGATGTTGTCGAAGAACGCACCCAGTACGCCGGAGCCGAACAGCAGCGCGGTCGCCGCGACCAGGTAGTTGTCGCCGACCTGGTCGACCGCCCAGCGGCCGATCGTCTCGATCACGCCCGTGTGTACCAGCCCGGCGACCATCACGAACAGGCCCATGAAGAAGACCAGCGTCGACCACTCGACCTCGCGCAGCACCTCCGGTACGTCGACCTTCGACACCAGCACCATCGCGCCGGCGCCGACCAGGGCGACGATCGACGGTTCGAGGTGCAGCACCGAGTGCAGGGCGAAGCCCGCGACGACCAGCGACAGGACGATCAGGCAACGAACCAGCAGCGGGCCGTCCTTGATCGCGCGGCGCTCCTGCAGCGCCATCACCGCGGCGATCTCGGCGGGGTTGTAGCGGAACGACTTGCGGAACAGGAACCGGGACAGGATGACGAAGGCAACGAACACGACCACGACGATCGGTGCCATGTGCACCAGGAAGTCGTTGAAGGTCAGGCCGGCGCGGCTGCCGATGATGATGTTCGGCGGGTCACCGATCAGCGTCGCGGCGCCACCGATGTTCGACGCGAGCACCTCGGCGATCAGGTACGGCTGGGCGGGGATCCGGAGCCGGTCGCAGACCACCACCGTGACCGGCGCGACGAGCATGATCGTGGTGACGTTGTCGAGGAACGGCGACGCGATCGCGGTGATCACCATCAGCATCACCATCAGCCGGTACGGCTCGCCGCGGGAGCGTTTGGCGGCCCAGATGCCGAGGTAGTCGAAGACGCCGGTCTGCTTGATGATCCCGACGATGATCATCATCCCGAGCAGCAGGAAGATGACGTTCCAGTCGATCCCCTCGTGCTCGGAGAAGAACACCTCCGAGCCCGGGGCGAGCCCGAGCAGGACCATCGCGGCGGCCGCCAGCAGGACGACCTTGACCTTGTTCGCCTTCTCGGTGGCGATGAAGAAGAACGCGATCGCGAAGATCGCCAGCGCTACGTACGGCCGCACAGGTCAGACCGGCGGCGGCTCGCCGGGACCTGTCACCGCCAAGCTGGTCAGTAATCGCTCCAGCGTGATCGCACCGAGCAGTACGCCGTCCGCCCCGACGACCGCGACCAACGGGCTCCGCAGGCGAGCCATCAGAGCGGCGATCTCCAGCAGCGTCGCGTCCGGGGAGACTGTTGCCGGACGCAACGGCTGGCGGGGCAGGCAGTCGCCGACGGTGAGGCCCCCGAGCTCGCGCCAGAACGAGTCGGCGCTCGCCTCGTCGACCGTCCGCGCGAGCATCGGGTCCTCCTGGAAGGACCCGGGGATCGCCAGCCGCAGTACTTGCGAGCCCGGCAGTACGGCGGCCGGCCGGGACCGGTCGTCGACCACGATCAGCCCCGGCAGGCGCCCGACCGCCATCATCCGCACCGCCTTGGCCACCGGATCGCTCACGGTCACGGTCGGCACCCCGACAGCGATATCACCTGCCTGCATGACACCGTCCCGTTTCCCGTCGATCACCAGCGGTGCGGACATCAGTCACCTCGACTCTCGTCCCGCCGGTGTGGAGGCCGACGGCAACAAACCTTGTCCGACGAGTCTTGTCGGGCGATTGCTGCTGGACCATGGGGTCCAGACCCCATCTCCCCGCTCGCCCGCCTGCGGCTGGCGAGCGGGAAAGGGAAGGAAGGCGAGGGAACTCAGGGCCGGTACGGCGGTGGGCCTGGGTGCTTGAGCGCCATGGGCGGATGCGGGTGGACGGAGTGCTCGAACGCCGCGGGCGGACGCGGGCGGGCGGGACGCTCGAACGCCGCGGGCGTACAAGGTGGGTAGGACGCTCGAACCGCCGCTGGCGCACATGGGCGGGCAGGACGCTCGAACGCCGCAGGCGCTCGGGGTGCTTCAGCGTCGCGAGCATGTGAGCCGCAGGTGGGCGGGGCGCTAGAGCGCCGAGCGTGTGCAGGTGCAGGAGCCCAAGCGGGCGGGGCGCTTGAGCGCCCTGACCGTATCCGGGCGGCTGAACCGCGCAGGCGGTCGGGACGCTCGTGCGGCGCGCGGGTGGTCGGGCCGCACGAGCGCCGTGCAAGGTGGTCAAGGCGCTCGTGCACCGCGAACGTGCGCGGGTCGGCGGGATGCTTGAGCGCCGCGGGAGGACGCGGGGTCGGCAGGGCGCTCGTGCACCGCGAACGTGCGCGGGGTCGGCGGGATGCTTGAGCGCCGCGGGCGCACGCGGGGTGGACGGGACGCTCGAGTGCCGCGGGCGCACGCGGGGTGGGCGGGGCGCTTGAGCGCCCTGACCGTATCCGGCCGGCTGAGCTGCGCAGGCGGTCGGGCCGCACGACCGCCGCGCAGATGGTCGCCCCGCACGAGCGCCGCGCAAGGTGGTCGAGGCGCCCGTGCGCCGCGAACGTGCGCGGGGTGGGCGGGATGGTTGAGCCCGCGGGCGCACGCGGGGTGAGCGGGACGCTCAAGCGCCGCCGGCGCACGCGGGGTGGACGGGACGCTCAAGCGCCGCGAGCGCACGCGGCTGGGTGAACCACGCGGCCTAGGGCAGACGGACGGTCATCGTCCGTGTGGCGCCGGCCGCTCCAGCGACTGCTGCGGTGATCTCCAGGCCCACCAGCGTGCGGCGGGTGGTGACTCCCTCGTCGGCTCGCACGACGCGGGCACCAGGGAGCAGGACTCGCAGGCGGATGGTGGTGGCCAACTGGGTTGGGTCGGAGAGCGCGATCTCGAGGTCTCGGCCGCGGCGGTGCTGGATGACGGAGAGGGGGGTGTCGGCGAAGAGGTTGGCGACGTGGGTGGGGGTCCAGAAGTTGGCCAGCAGGAGATTGGTGTCGGCTACCGCTTGGACGTCGGAGGTGTTGGCGAGGACTCGGAGGCTGGCGGAGCGGGCGAGTTGCTGGGTGCGGGCGGGCGTGGCGCCGGGGGCGACCAGGTAGCTGTACGACGCGTCGACCGGGTCGACGCCGTGGTCGACGTACAGGGTGAGGTAGCGACGGGTGATCGGCGTGGTCGCGCCGCCGGTGTTCACGTCGCGCCAGGAGCCGGTGCGGGACTCCCGGAGAGCCTGGAGAGCGCTCCCTCCGGGGAACACGTAGCCGCCGACGCCTTCGAGGTGGGCCCAGCGGGCGCGCTTGATGGACGCCGTGTCGCCGAGTGAGGGGACCTCGACTCGGCCGTCGACGGTCAGGCGGTTGGTGCCCGCGGCGTGGAGGTTGCGGTTGTCGACGATGGTCTCGACGGCGTGGCCTGAAGAGCCGGTGATTCCGGCGCCGAGCGCGACGACGTACTCGTCGAGGCAGAACCACGACTTGCGGCCGCGCAGCGGCGAGACCGGGCCCTCGAAGTCCTGGCCGACGGCGGCGTAGCCGGAGAGGGTGGAACCGCCGACCCACGTGGCTGTGGGTCGCGCCGCGCCCCACTCGCCGCCGGCCTTCGGCGGCAGCGGGAGCTTGTCGACCGTGATGCCAGGCAGCCGATAGCGGTCGACGGTCGGCCAGAACGCGTCGGCGTACTGGCCGTTGTCGCGGTCGTACAGGTACGTCATGCCCGAGCCGGTGTGGTAGCCCTGGTCGTTCTCGCCGTTGCCGGCTTCGTAGTATGCGATGCGTTGGCTCGCCATCGAGATCGCGTAGGCCCAGCCGCGGCGCCGGTGGATCGAGCGGTCCATGCTCGCGAACAGCGTGTGCCCGTCCGGTTCGGCCGACGGCGTCACCCCGGCGAGCGACTTCACCAGCGCCACCCGCGGGATCGTTGCCCCGGTCAACATGTTGCCGTAGGTGTCGCGCTGCACCCATCCGGCGACGGCGGACCGCCACTGCGCAGCCAGCGCCGCGTCGACCCCACCGGCGAGCCGCAGGATCGCCTCGGCCGCGGTGTACCCGTCGTCGTGGTCGGACGCGTTCGAGCGCGACACCGCGCGGCCGCGGACGAAGTCGGTCATCCGCAGGTCGTGCACCACCGGCAGGTACGCCTTCGCGACCGAGTCGAACAGGATCTGCCGCTTCGGGTCCGTCACCTCCCACGGCGATCCGGCCAGCAGCCCGAGCAGCCGGCCGATCCCGCTCAGCAGCACGTGCCCGTAGGTCCCGGTGTAGGCGACCCACGTGTGCTGCACGAACGAGCCGTCGCGGTAGAACCCGTCGCCGGTCGTCACATACTGCCAGGTGTCACTCAGCCCGTCGCGGGCGTGCACGAGCATCGCCTCGTCCTCCGTGACGAGCGCGCGCACGATGATCGCCTGGCACAGGTCGACGCGGTTCGCGCCCGTCGAGAGAGCGCGGCGCGCGGGCGGGAACATGTAGTACGGATCCGGGACGAAGTGGTCGATCGCCGCGCAGTACCGGGCCCGCGCCTCGGCCGGGATCTCCTCGTACAGCAGGACCATCGTCGACGCGAGCGGCCGGGTCGCGCCGATCTCCCACGACCACCAGTTGCCGAACTCAACGAATCCGGCCTTGTAGATCAGGGTGTTCATCGACTCCAGAGCAGCCAGTACGTCGGCCAGCAGCGCCGGCGCCTGGTGGTACGCCGAACCGGGCGTCGCCCACGCCGTCGCCATCTGCTCCAGCCGCACGTAGGTGTTCGCGACCGACGGGTCGGCGGTCAGCGGCTGGTCAGTGAAGACGAGCTTCCGCCCGGCGGACCGGTCGAGCTTGGTGAGCGAGGACGCGACCGCGGTGTCGATGCGGCCGAGCGCGGCCTTGAAGTCGGGGTCGGCGGGGTCGATCACGTCCCGGCCGGTGAGGGCGGTCGCCCACTTGGTCCGCAGCGCGGCGAAGTCGGCGGGCGCGGCCGTCATCGCGAAGGCGGAGGCCGACGCGGCGGAGGCCGTCGACAGGTTCAGCGTAGTGACCGCGGCGGTGGCGGTCGAGAGGGTCAGGAAGGTCCGGCGTCGCACAATGTCTCCTCGGGGTCGGCGGGATCACTGTCGAACGAGTCTGGCCCTGGTCATACTCTTTGGCAAGAGATTCATTCTAATGACTTTCCGCGACGCCGCCGCTAAGCTCGCCTCCGTGAGCACAGAGCCGATCGCCCGCGGCCAGAAGGCGCGGCACCTCGCCGACGAGCTGCGCCGCGGGATCGCCGGCCTGCGCTGGCCCGGCGGGAAGCTGCCGACCGAGCAGCAGCTCGCCGACGAGCAGGGGGTCAGTCTCAACACCGTACGGCGTGCCGTCGACCTGCTCGTCCAGGACGGACTGGTGTACCGCCGGCAGGGCTCCGGGATGTACATCGCCGATCAGGTGGTCGGCCCGCTGGTCGGCGTCGCGGTCCCGTCGATGACGTACTACTTCCCGCGCATCATCGTCGGCATCGAGCGCGAGCTCGCCGAGCACGGCGGCCAGATGATGCTGCGCAGCACGGAGTGGGATCGGGCGGAAGAGCGCCGGGCGCTGGAGAGTCTGATCGCGGCGGGCGTCGCGGGGTTGATCGTCGCGCCGGACGAGCCGGCGCACCGCGGGGACGGGCCTGCGATCGGCAGCGGGTCTGTGGGCGGCAGCGGGTCTGTGGGCGGCAGCGGGTCTGTGGGCGGCAGCGGGTCTGCGGGCGACAGCGGGGTTCGCGAGAGCGGGATGCTCGAGGGCCTCGATCTTCCCGTGGTACTCGTCGAGCGCGGGCTCGAAGATCCGGCGACCGTGCACGAGTTCGTCGGCTCCAACCACGCGGCCGGGGCGCGTGCCGCCGTGCATCATCTGCGGCAGCTCGGCCACACGCGGATCGGGTACCTCGAACGGACCGGCCCGCACACAGCCCCGCAGGTGTACGCCGGGCTGAAGGAAGACGTCGTCCTGACCAGATCAGCCGAGCGCTGGACCACCGCGGATGCCGATCGCTTCCTCGACGATCTGCTCGCGGCAGGCGTCACCGGCGTGATCTGCTTCGCCGATCGCGAGGCGAACCTGCTGCTCACCGCCGCGCTCGCGCGAGGCATTCAAGTTCCCAAAGACCTGTCGGTGATCAGCTACGACGACGAGGTCGCGGATCTGTCCGACGTACCGCTGACCGCGGTGTCGCCGGCGAAGTCGGAGGTCGGGCGGCTCGCGGTGAACGTGCTCCGGGCGCGATTGAAAGATCCGGAGTCGCCACGTCAGCAGATCTCGCTCGTCCCGCGGCTGATCATCCGCGAGTCGACCGGCCCAGCGCCGCACTGAAAGCCGGCCCGGCGGCTCCGGCCTGGCGGCTCCGGCCCAGCGGCTCCCGTCTGGCGGCTCCGGCCCGGCGACTCCAGCTCGCGCGCTCCGGCCCAGCGGCTCCCGCCTGGCGGCTCCGGCCCAGCGACTCCAGCTCGCGCGCGCCGGCCCAGCGGCTCCGGCTCGCACGCCTACGAGCTGACCCGCGCAGGCTCCGTCGCCGAATCCCGCACGATCAACTGCGTCGCCAGCTCCACATGGTGCGAGTCCACCTTCTCCCCCGCCGCCAACTGCAGCGCCGTCCGCAACGCCACCGCACCCATCTCCCGAATCGGCTGCCGCACCGTCGTCAGCTGCGGTGAAGCCAACCGAGCGACCTGCGTGTCGTCGAAGCCGACCACACTCAAGTCCTCCGGCACCCGCAGCCCCCGCGCCCGCGCGGCCTCCATCGCGCCGAGCGCGACCTCGTCGCTCCCCGCGAAGATCGCCGTCGGCGGCTCCGGCAGGTCCAGCAACGCAGCGCCACCCGCGAGGCCGTCGTCGTACAGGAACTCCCGCAGCCACACGTACTCCTTCGGCACGGCGGCTCCGGCGGCGTCCATCGCGCCGCGGTAACCACTGAGACGCGCCTGGTTGCACCCCGACGTCGGCGGCCCGCCGAGGTAAGCGATCCGCCGGTGCCCGAGCGACAGCAGGTGTTGCGTCGCCGCCATCCCGCCCGCGAAGTTCGTCGACCCGACGCTCGTCACTTCAGGCTGTACGACGTTCATCGGGTCGACCACGACCAGCGGCAACCGCGCCCGCGAGAGCGCGGCCACATCGGCCGCGGTCAGCTCGGAGGTGATCCCGATGACCGCGCGCCGTCCGTTGGCCGTCATCTCGCGGATCCACGGTGCCGCGCGGCCGGGCGTCGACGCGGTCCGTCCCTGCGCCCGCTGCGGGTGCGCGCTCACCACCACGTCGACCTCGGCCGCCTGGCCGGCCTCGACGACGCCCTGGATCACCTCGAGCGAGTAGCTGTTGAGCACGCCCTGGTAGAACAGCTCGACCGCGGCGCGCTCGACCGCGGGCTCGGGCCGGCGGCCGACGTACTCGTGCTCGCGGAGCACCTCCTGCACCCGCGCGCGGGTCGACTCGGAGACGTCGCTGCGTCCGTTGAGCACCTTGGAGACCGTCGCGACCGAGACCCCGGCGGAGGCCGCGACGGTGGCCAGCGTGACCCGGCCTCTCAACGACGGCACCTGCTCACTCTCCTCCTGCTGCGCTGACGGGCGTCAGGCCGACGGGGGTGACCATCGTACGATCGTGCCCCACCACCCGGGTCGCCCCCGTGACCCGCACGGTACCCCGCGCGGGCAGGTCGATCGAGGAGGTTCCGGCGAGCAGCTCGATGTCGCCGGCCTCGACGATCCGGCGCAGGTCCGGTCCCGTGTACGCCGTCCGGTCGGCGTCGACCCGGAACGTCACGTCGACGGCGGCACCCGGCTCCAGCGACACCCGCGCGAACCCGATCAGCAGCTTCAGCGGCCGCGCGACCTGCGCGACCACGTCGTGCAGGTAGAGCTGCACGACCTCGTCGCCGGCCCGCTCGCCGGTGTTGCGGACCCGGACGGTCGCGGTCAGCTCGCCGTCGGTCGGGATCTCGGTCTCGCTCAGCCGCAGCTCTCCCACCGAGAAGCTCGTGTACGACGCCCCGAAGCCGAACGGGAACAGCGGGACGGTCTCCAGCCCGCTGATCCCCGCGCTCTCCACGCTCCCGAGCGCGGGCTGCAGGTAGGTACCGGGCTGCCCACCGACATGCCGCGGGATCTGCACCGGCAGCTTGCCGCCGGGCATCACACGCCCGCTCAGCACACCGGCGACCGCCGCGCCACCTTCCTGCCCGGGCATGAACGCCTGCACGAGCCCGGCAACGCGATCGGCGAAATCGCCCAGCGCGTACGGCCGGCCCGAGACAACCACCACGACCACCGGCGTACCGGTGTCGAGCAGCTGCTCCAGCAGCTCGGCCTGTACGCCGGGCAGCCGCAGGTCCTCGGCGTCGCAGCCCTCACCCGAGGAGCCGTGCCCGAACAGGCCGGACAGGTCGCCGACGTACGCCACGCAGAGGTCGGCGTCACGCGCCGCCTCGACCGCGGCCGCGAAGCCGGAGCGATCGTTGCCCTGCACCTCGCAACCAGGGGCGTGCAGCAACTCGGCGTCCGGGAACTCGTTGCGCAGGGCATCGAGTCCCGAGGGCACCTCGATGCCGAGGGCACGTTCCGGGTAGCGCGGGAGGACGTGGTTGGGGAAGGCGTAGCAGCCCATGAACGACTTGGGCTCGGCCGCGCACGGGCCGACCACTGCGACCTTTCCTGCGAAGGATCCGAGCGGCAGCGCCGTACCGGCGTCGAGCAGAACAACCGACCGCTCGGCGACCTCCCGCGCCAACTCGCGATTCCCAGAAGAGTTCAGCTCGACCGCCTGCACCGACGCCTCCGGCGTCCACTCCGCATCGAGCAGCCCGAGCTTCACCTTCTGCACCAGCAGCCGCCGAGCCGCCCGATCGATCAGCTCCTCCGGCACCTCACCCGACTCGACCCGCTTGATCAGCCCCTCGCCGAACCCGATCGTGTCCGGCAGCTCGACATCCGTACCAGCTGTCAGCGCCAGCACCCCGGCCGCATCGGTGTCCTCCGCAACCCGATGCATCGTCGCCAGGAACGGCACCGCCCAGTAGTCCGACACGACCGTCCCGTCGAACCCCCACTCCTCGCGCAGCAGCTCCGTGAACAGCCACGGATCCGCCCCCGCCGGCAGCCCGTCGAGATCGGAGTACGACGTCATCACCGACCCCGCGCCGCCGGTCGCGATCGCGGTCTCGAACGTCGGCAGGATGACGTCGAGCAGCTCCCGGCGCCCGATCGACACCGGCCCGTGGTTGCGCCCGGCCCGCGACGCCGAGTACCCGGCGAAATGCTTGAGCGTGGCAACGACCCCGGAGCTCTGCAGCCCGCGCACGTACGCCGAACCGACCATCGCGACCAGGTACGGGTCCTCGCCGATCGACTCCTCGACGCGACCCCAGCGATAGTCGCGCACGACATCGAGCACCGGTGACAACCCCTGGTGCACACCCGCCGCGGCCAAGTCCCGCCCGATCGCACTCGCCATCCGCTCGACGAGCTCGGGATCGAACGTCGCACCCCAGGCCAGCGCCGTCGGGTAGACGGTCGCGCCGTACGTCGTGAAGCCGGTGAGGCACTCCTCGTGCACCAGCGCCGGTACGCCGAGCCGCGAACCCTCGAGCACGATCCGGTGCTGCCGCACGACCTCGGCCGCACCCTCCGAGGCGGTCAGCGGAACGCTGCCCCAGACCCGCGTCAGGTGACCGAGCCCGTTGCGGCTCGCGTCCTCCAGCGAGACCGCGCCGCCCTCGGCGAACACGTCCTGCATCGGCGCCACGTTGTTCAGCGTCTCCTCGGCCGGGAGCTCCTGCGCCGTGGCCATGTCGTTGCCGATCCAGCGGCTGCCGAGCTGCGCGACCTTCTCCGGCAGCGTCATCGCCGCCAGCAGCAGCCCGGCTCGCTCCTCCGCCGTGAGCGCAGTGTCCAGCCACGGCCGATCGTCTCGAGCTGCCACGAAAGTCTCCTTCTTGATCGATCAAAGTCGGTGCAGATCTCGAAACATTTCGCTGTTCCGATCGGCATGTATCGCTAAGATTGCAGCCTGAAAGTCGAAAGTTTCAAGACCTTGACAGCCACATCACCGAAACCTACGTTACGAAACACAGTCTTAACCGCCGTGAAGTCATCGCGGCCAGGATTTCGGAGATCAGGGTGGATCCCATGACGACTTCTCGGCGTACGTTCCTCCGTCTGACCGGCGCCGGCGCCGTCGCGGCCGGGCTGGCCGCCTGCGGCACCTCCGGTCCGCAGAGCTCCGGCGGCTCGACCGGAAGCAGTGACGGCGCAGCCGGCACCACGACGTACTGGTTCCTCACCGGCCAGCCGCAGGAGGGCATCCGGGGCGCGCAGGTCAAGCGGTTCAACGACGCGAACTCGGGTTCGCAGATCAAGACCAACCAGTTCCAGAACGACGCGTTCAAGCAGAAGATCAAGACCGCGATCGGCGCCGGCCAGGGCCCGACGCTGATCTGGGGCTGGGGCGGCGGTGGCCTGAAGAGCTACGTCGACGCCAACCAGGTCGAGGACCTGACCAGCTGGTTCGGCCAGAACGCCGAGCTGAAGAACGGGATCTTCCCGTCCGCCTTCGGGGCCGCGACCGTGAACGGCAAGATCTACGCGATGCCGGTCGAGGCGACCACCCCGATCGTGCTGTTCTACAACAAGAAGGTGTTCGAGAAGGTCGGGGCCGAGCCGCCGAAGTCGTGGGGCGACATCATGAACCTGGTCCCGAAGTTCAACGAGGCCAAGATCGCGCCGTTCTCGCTCGGCGGCCAGTCGCGCTGGACCAACATGATGTGGCTGGAGTTCCTGTACGACCGGATCGGCGGCAGCGAGGTGTTCCAGAACATCTTCGACGGCAAGCCGAACGCCTGGTCCGACCCGTCGTCGCTGAAGGCGCTCGAGGAGGTCCAGAAACTGGTCAAGGCCAACGGTTTCATCAAGGGCTTCTCCTCGATCACCGCCGACTCCAACGCCGACCAGGCGCTGCTCTACACCGGCCGGGCCGCTATGATGCTGCACGGCGCCTGGACCTACGGCGGGATGAAGGCCGACGGCGGCGACTTCGTCACCGGTGGCCACCTGGGATACATGAATTTCCCGCCGGTCGAGGGCGGCAAGGGCGACCCGAGCAACTCGGTCGGCAACCCGGCGGCGTACCTGTCGATCTCGTCCAAGGCCAGCGACCAGGACAAGGAGACGGCGAAGAAGTTCCTCGCCAACAACACCCTCGACGACGCCTCGGTGGACGCCTGGGTCGGCGCCGGCAACATCCCGGTGGTCAAGAGCGCCGAGGCCAAGCTCGCCTCGGTGACCGACAAGAACGACGCCGAGTGGCTGAAGTTCGTCTACGACACCTCCAGCAAGGCCAAGTACTTCGGGCAGTCGTGGGACCAGGCGCTCAGCCCGACCCAGGCCGAGGCGCTGCTCGACAACATCGCCAAGCTGTTCCAGCTCTCGATCAGCCCGCAGCAGTTCGCCGACAGCATGAACGCGGTGATCGGGAAGTGACCACAGCCGCTCCCCCGGCCTCCGCGCGCAAGGTCGGGCGGAGCGGTCCGGTCGTGTGGATGGTGCTGCCCGCGCTGCTGATGTTCGCGGTCTTCGGGGTCGTGCCGCTGGTCGGCGTCCTGGTGCTGAGCTTCACCCAGTGGGACGGCCTCGGCGCGATCAACCCCGCCGGTCTGTCGAACTGGCGCACGGTGCTCAGCGACCCCGGCCTGCCGCACGCGCTGTTCGTGACGTTCGAGATCATGATCCTGTCCTGGCTCGTCCAGACCCCGCTGAGCCTGCTGCTCGGCGTCTTCCTGGCCGGCCGGCAGCGCTACCGCGCGTTCCTCGCCGTCCTGTACTTCGTGCCGCTGCTGCTCAGCTCGGCCGCGATCGCGATCACCTACAAGGCGCTGCTCGACCCGAACTTCGGCCTCGGCGCCGGCTTGCACATCGGCTTCCTGACCCAGGACTGGCTGGGCCGGGACAACCTCGCCCTCGGCGTGGTGATCTTCGTCGTGTCGTGGCAGTTCATCCCGTTCCACTCGCTGATCTACCAGGGCGGCGTCCGGCAGATCCCGACCACGATGTACGAGGCCGCCGCGATCGACGGCGCCGGGCGGGTCCGGCAGTTCTTCTCGATCACCGTGCCGCAGCTGAAGTACACGATCATCACCTCGTCGACGCTGATGGTGGTCGGGTCGCTGACCTTCTTCGACCTGATCTTCGTGCTCACCGCGGGCGGTCCGGGCGACGCGACCCGGGTGCTCGCGCTCGACATGTACAAGCGGGGATTCCAGGCCAACCTGATGGGACCGGCGAGCGTCATCGCGGTCCTGCTGGTGCTGATCGGACTCGCGCTGGCCCTGATCCTGCGCCGGCTCGGCGGCAGCACGACGGCCAGCCAGCAGGAAGGTGCGTGAGATGGCTGTGGTGACGAGCACCCGGGCCGCGGCCCGGCCGGTCAGCGGCAGTACGTCGTACGGGCGCAAGCTGCTCCGGCTGAACTGGCTCGGCGGGACCGCCGGGTGGGTGTGGCTGGCGATCGTGATCGTGCCGGTCTACTGGATCGTGGTCTCCTCGTTCAAGGACCAGAGCGCGTTCTTCAGCCAGAACCCGTTCGCGATCCCGGCCGAGCCGACGCTGGAGAACTACCGGCTGGTGATCGCGTCGGACTTCCCCCGGTACTTCCTGAACAGCGTGATCATCACCGCCGGCACGATCGTCCCGGCGGTCGCGATCGCCTTCATGGCGGCGTACGCGATCGTCCGTGGCGCCGGCAGCCGGTTCCTGGCCGGGGTGAACGGGTTGTTCCTGATGGGGCTGGCGATCCCGCTGCAGGCGACGATCATCCCGGTCTACCTGCTGATCATCAAGATGCACCTGTACGACAGCCTGCTGGCGATCATCCTGCCGTCGATCGCGTTCTCGATTCCGCTGTCGGTGCTGGTGCTGACCAACTTCATCCGCGACGTGCCCAAGGAACTGTTCGAGTCGATGCGCGTCGACGGCGCGACCGAATGGGGCATGCTGCGCAGCCTGGCGCTCCCGCTGACCCGGCCGGCGCTGGTCACCGTTGCCATCTACAACGGCCTCGGGGTCTGGAACGGCTTCCTGCTGCCACTGATCCTGACCCAGAGCCCCGACAAACGTCCCCTTCCGCTGGCGCTGTGGACCTTCCAGGGCCAGTACTCCGTCAACGTGCCGGCGGTGCTCGCCTCCGTCGTCCTGACCACGTTGCCGATCGTGATCCTGTACGCGATCGGTCGCCGGCAGCTGCTCAGCGGTCTGACCGCGGGCTTCAGCCGCTAACCCACCTTCTGAGAGGAACACCATGGATTTCGAGCCCACCCGGGATGACAAGTTCTCGTTCGGGCTGTGGACGGTCGGCTGGCAGGGCGTCGACGTGTTCGGCGGCGAGGTCCGCCCGGTGCTGGACCCGGCCGAGGCGGTGCACAAGCTCAGCGACCTCGGTGCCTACGGCATCACCTTCCACGACAACGACGTCTTCCCGTTCGGCAGTACGGCGGCCGAGCGCGACGCGCACCTGAAGCCGTTCCGGGCCGCGCTGGAGGAGACCGGGCTGAAGGTCCCGATGGTGACCACAAACCTGTTCTCGCACCCGGTCTTCCGCGACGGCGGTTTCACCAACAACGACCGGGACGTCCGCCGGTACGCGATCCGCAAGACCGCGGACCAGCTGGACCTGGCGGCCGAGCTCGGCGCGGAGACGTTCGTCGCGTGGGGCGGTCGCGAGGGCGCCGAGTCGGGGGCCGCCAAGGACGTGCGGGCGGCGCTCGATCGGTACAAGGAAGCCTTCGACATCCTCGGCTCGTACGCCGTCGAGCAGGGCTACGACATCCGGTTCGCGATCGAGCCGAAGCCGAACGAGCCGCGCGGCGACATCCTGCTCCCGACGATCGGGCACGCGCTGGCGTTCATCGAGTCGCTGGAGCACTCCGAGCGGGTCGGGCTGAACCCCGAGGTCGGGCACGAGGAGATGGCCGGGCTCAACTACGCGCACGGCATCGCGCAGGCGCTGTGGCACGGGAAGCTGTTCCACGCCGACCTGAACGGGCAGAACGGGCCGCGTTACGACCAGGACCTGCGCTTCGGCGCCGGGAACGCGCGCGGTGCGTTCTGGACGGTCGACGTACTGGAGCACGGCGGGTACGACGGCCCGCGGCACTTCGACTTCAAGCCGCCGCGGACCGAGGACCTGGACGGGGTCTGGGCGTCGGCGGCCGGGTGCATGCGGAACTACCTGATCCTGCGCGCGAAGGTCCGTGCCTTCCGCAACGACCCGGAGGTGCAGCAGGCGTTGCTCGACGCGCGGCTGGACCAGCTCGCGCAGCCGACGCTCGCTGCCGGGGAGTCGTTGGCGACGCTGCGCGCGGAGGACTTCGACCCGGAGGAGGCCGGGCGCCGCGGGATGGCGTTCGAGCAGCTCGACCAGTTGGCGATCGAGCACCTGTACGGCACCAGGTCCTGACCCTGGTGCTTCGCGTGGACCCTCCCTCCACCCGACCGGGCCCCGCGGCACTGCCGCGGGGCCCGGTCTTTTGCACTCCCCCGGCGCGGACTCGCCGGGGTTCAGGGGAGGATCAGGCGTGCCGGCGCCGGTAGACCGCCAGCGTGTAGGCACCGAGGATGACGACGGCCGCGCCGCCTCCGACGACCAGCGGGAGGTTGACCGTCGAGTTGCTTTCGGTCGTCACGTCGTACCCGCCCGCGGTGCCTCGAGCGTCGTACTGGCTGCCGGGCTGCTTGTCGGCGTAGCGGTCGGCGACCTTCTGCTGGTACGTGCCCAGGCTGACCGGCTTGCTCCCGATCGCCTCGGTCGCCGACGAGTTCAGCGCACGGACCTGATCGCCGGAGAGCGCGTACCAGGCTCCGATCTGCGGCTCGGTGAACAGCTGCGCGCCCTTCGCCGCGCCGGCCATCTTCGCCTCCGTGTTGCCGCTGGCAACGTTCACCGCCGACCACGTCCCGGCCGCGTCCGGCGCGGTGTAGACGGTCATCGCCGCCCCGCCCTTCGACGCCGACGTCGCGACGTACCAGAGCGACGCCACCTCGCCCGACTTGCCCGCAACGAACTCGGGGTTCAGCGCGTACACCGGTACGGCGTCCTGCTGCACCACCGTGCCGGCCTTCGCCGTGGCCTGCGGCAACCGCTGCGCCGCCTTCGCGATCAGCTGACCGGCCTGGGCCGAGTGCGCCGCCGCCTTCGCCGCCGCGAGATCCGGACCGGGCGCGGCAGCGCCCGCCGTACCGGCTGCTGTTGCCGCGAGCACCAGTCCGCCGACCAGCGCGCCCACCCACCGAAGCTTCCTCATCCTCAGGCTCCGATCCGGTAGAGGGAGTGCGTCCACTGGAACTGCGAGTTGTTCAGGTACCAGTTGTAGGTCGAGGTGTTGTAGCGCGGGTCCGAGCCCCACGGGTTGTAGTACTCGATCGTGGAGTTCGACGAGTCGTACCCGATGATGTCCATCATGTGACCGCCGCCGGACTTCCAGCCGATCCGCGTCATCACCGGGCGGTTGGCGTTGATCTCGGTCTGCAGGGTGGCGAAGCTCAGCGTGCTGCTGACGTAGCTGCCCTGGCTGATCCCGATCGTCCGGAACGCGCGCTGGTCGTTGGCCAGCGTGGCCTGGTCGTTCGGGCAGGCGGCGTTCTGGTTGTAGCCGAAGGCCATGTTGCAGAACTGGTTCTGCGAGTAGGTCTTGCCGTAGTACTTGGCGATGCTGTTGCCGGTCGCGGCCCAGCACCAGTTCGACTTCTCCTGGGCCTGGCCGTTCACGTCGAGGTAGCGGCTGGCGGCGACCTGCTGCGCGACCGGGGCGACCGGGAGCGGCGCGGCGGCCGCCGCCGTGATCGGGACGAGCGGTGCCAACCCGGCGATCGTTGCCACGAGCCATGACCAGCGGCGGTGCGTGCTGACCCTCCTCATGGGGCCTCCTTCTCTGGGGCGGGTGAGGCCACTCATCGTGATCACCCGCTCACACCGGAGCAAGCGGTCCGGGCGGCCCGGCGTACACGGTGTGAACGCGGTCCACGGGGTGAACAGCACCGTACGCGGTGCTGCGGTCGCGGACTGTGAACGTTTACACTCGCTGCCCAGGAGGGTCGGACTGGATGCAGACGCGCTTTCACGTACCGGACATCGGTCCCGAGACGCCGTTCGCCGACGCGCTGCGGATCGCAATCGCCGACCGCGGGCTCGCCCTCAACCGGATCCAGGCCCGGCTGGCCGAGCGCGGGTTGCACGTCGGCATCGCCACGCTGAGCACCTGGCAGAGCGGCCGGCGACTCCCCCGCGCCGGGTCGCTGGCCGTGGTGACGGCACTGGAAGAGCTGCTCGACCTCCCGGCCGGCTGGCTCGCCGTACGGATCCCGCCCGCGCGCCCGGAGACCGCGGTCACGCACCGCCCGTACGCCGTGGTCGACTACGCGGCGACGCTGACGCGGCTGCTGGAGGTCGTCCGCGGTGACGCCCACGGACGTCTGCGCAGCGTCACGGTCGTCGAGGAGATCGTCATCGGCGCGGACCGCAGCCTGCGCTCCAAACGCGTGCTGCAGACCGTCGTCGCGATCAAGGAGGTGGACCGCCAGATCGTCGTCCACCAGGGCGAACCGGGCTGCGACGTCGCGCTGATCAAGCCGAACGGCCTGACCGGCTGCCGGACCGGCCGCGTCGCGCGCGACCCCGAGGCCGGCGCGATCCTCGGCGAACTGCTGCTCGACCGCACCCTGCACCCCGGCGACACCGCGGTCGTGCACTACGCGATCGAGGACCGCAGCGGGATGCCGTCGACGCAGTACTACCGCTTCCACGAGTGGCCGGGGACGCACCACGTGCTCGAGGTCCAGTTCCACCGGGACGCGATGCCGGTCCGGGTCACCGAATTCCGCCGCCGGCACTCGACCGGGCCGGACCTCGTGCACCAGGACCTGATGATGAGCCCGGACGGGCGGGTCCACGTCGTCGCCCCGACCACCGATCCGGGGCTGATCGGGATCGCCTGGGAGTGGGACTAGGATCCGCGCTCATGAGTGCGATCGAGGGTGGGACGGAGCTGGCCAGACGCTGGCTCCAGTGGGTGCACGGGGCGAAGAGCGGGCGATCTCCGATCAGTGACCCGACCGGGGAGTTCAACGCCGAGCGGCAGCCGGACGACGTGTGGTTCCTGGCCGGCACGTACGGCGGTGCGGTGAAGCGACGGCTCGACGTACCGGCGGACCGGCCGGTGTTCTTCCCGCTGTTCAACATCTGGGGGCCGGTGGACTTCGACATCGTCTGCCCGCGAGCCGGGGCCCGGGCGGTGCTGGACGGTGTGGACCTGCCGGTGGTCGAGCTGGCGAACGACCAGCCGACGCCGATTCCGCGACTGCCCGGCAAGGTGCTGCTCGGTCGGCGCAAGGTGAAGATCTGGGGGCTGTGGGCGTACGTCCCGGCCCTGGGCGCCGGTGAGCACGTGCTGGACATCTACGGCGAGGAACGGCCGGACGGGTTCTGGACGCAGGTGCGGTACGAGCTCGTCGGTCGCTGATCCTCCGTCGGGGCCGCTGTCCTTCGGGACGGCGGCCCTTTCTTCGCCTCCGGGAACCCGGCGTTTGCCATTAGTCGGCGTGTGCAAGTATTGTCGGCGCTGGTAGTCGTCGTAGTCATCAGGAGGCCTTGTCATGCCGCTCGCTCTGCTCGCGCTGGCCATCGGCGCGTTCGGGATCGGGACCACGGAGTTCGTGATCGCCGGGTTGCTGCCGGAGGTGGCGACCGAGTTCGGCGTGTCCATCCCGGCGGCCGGCTGGCTGATCACGGGGTACGCGCTGAGCGTGGCCGTGGGCGCGTTGCCGATGACGGCGCTGGGGAACCGGATGCGCCGCAAACAGCTGCTGCTGTTGCTGATGGCGATCTTCGTCGCGGGCAACGTGCTGTCCGCGCTCGCGCCGTCGTACGGCGTGATGATGGCCGGGCGGATCGTCACCGCGCTCTGCCACGGCGCGTTCTTCGGGGTCGGCGCGGTGGTCGCTTCCGACCTGGTGAAGCCGGAGAAGAAGGCGAGCGCGATCGCGCTGATGTTCACCGGGCTGACCGTCGCCAACGTGCTCGGCGTCCCGATGGGGACGTTCATCGGCCAGGGTCTCGGCTGGCGCGCGACGTTCTGGGTGGTCGCCGGGCTCGGTGTGCTCGGGCTGATCGGGATCGCGGCGCTGGTCCCCGAGATCGCGCGTCCCGCGGGCGGGAACCTGCGGGCGGAGTTCGCGGTGTTCCGGAGCGCGAAGGTGTGGCTCGCGGTCGGGACGACGGTGCTCGGGTTCGGCGGCGTGTTCGCGTCGTTCACTTACATCGCGCCGATGATGACCGAGGAGGCGGGGCTGCCGGAGGGCGCGATCTCGTGGTTGCTGGTGCTGTTCGGGATCGGGATGGTCTTCGGGAACCTGCTCGGCGGCCGGTACGCCGATCGCGCGCTGATGCCGACGCTCTACACGTCGCTCGGCGCCCTGGCACTGGTGCTGGTGGTCTTCGGGTTCACCGCGCACTGGGCGGTGCCGGCGATCATCACGCTGTTCCTGCTCGGCGGGTTCGCATTCTCGACCACGCCGCCGCTGCAATTGCGGACACTGGCGAGCGCGTCGTCCGCGCAGACTGTCGCGTCGGCGGTGAACATCGGGGCGTTCAACCTCGGGAACGCATTGGCGGCTTGGCTTGGTGGGCTGGTGATCGCGGCCGGGTACGGCTACGCGGCGACGAACTGGGCCGGAGCGGCGATGGCTGCGGGTGCGTTGGTGCTGGCGCTGATCTCGGGTGCGCTCGACCGGCGGCACTCCCCCGCAGCGTCGGAGCTCGCCGCCGCCTGACCTCGCGCGGGCTGCTCTCAGATCCGCTGCTCGGCGAGGTCGACCCAGTAGTCGACCTCGCCGGGCGGGAAGTGGCGGATCGCCCAATCCACCATCCGCAGGCTCATGCTCGCCCAGGCGGGCCGGAGTACGTCGTACGGAAGCTCGTCGAGCAGACTGTCGAGCCGCTTGCTTTCCTTGACGCCGAACCGCAAGGTCACCAGGTCGAACCCGCGATGCCCGCGCCCGGCGCCGTCCCAGTCGATCACCCCGGTGAGTTTTCCGTCGGTCTGCAGCAGGTTCCCGGGATGGAAGTCCACGTGCACGGCATCGTCGCCCGCGAGGGTTTCGACCTCGACCGCCGCGATCCGCCGCTCCAGCGCGGCCGTCCGCGCATCACGCTGTCTGAGCGGCTCGTGCAGGCAGAACCCCGGCCCGTCACTCTGCAGGTACAACGGCAACGGCGGAATCTTGGTTCCCGCCAGAACTCCCGCCTGCAAGGCGTTCAGCTCGAGAACCTGATCGAGCAGCTCGTCGTCCCACCGTTCGATGGTTGCCCCAGGCATCAACTCCTGCACGGTCACCACGGCATCGCCGACCTGCACCACGAGCTCGGTCCGCGGCGCCGGATACCCCACGGCCCGCAACACCTCGACCACCGCCAACGGCCCGCGCTCGAGCCCCTCCACCCGAATCCCCGGCCGCCACTTCAACACCGAGCGACGCCCGTCCGGCCACCGCACGAACGCGGCACCGACCTCACCACCCCGGCAAGGCCCCTCGACAACGAGTTCAACCCCGGTCAGTCGCGCGACCTCCCCAGCTGCCCAGTCAGCATCCAGCCGCTCAACCCGCTCCCACTCACCCATCACGCCATCCTCCCCGCAATCACCCGCGGAGATCGACGCCTTTTCGCGCGCCCGATCGCGCGCTCACCCGGGGCGGCTGCCGGGAAGCTCAACCGCGCCCGATCGCGCGCCTGAAGGCGCGCTCGCCGGCGGTTCGGAGTAGCCGGGGCCGCTCTCGTGCGACCCCGGCTCACGTCACAGCCGAATGCTCTTCTTGTTCATGAACTCCTCGATGCCCGCCGGCCCCAGCTCCCGGCCGAGACCCGACCGCTTGATCCCACCGAACGGCAGATCCGCCGACGACCCACCAGCACTGTTCAGGTACACCATGCCCGCCTCGATCTGCCGCGCGACGCGGGTGTTCCGCTCGGCGTCGGTCCCCCACACGCTCGCCCCCAGCCCGAACGGCGAGTCGTTGGCGATCGCGATCGCTTCCTCCTCGGTCTCGGCCTTGAAGACCAGCACCACCGGACCGAAGATCTCGTCCCGGTAGGCATCCATCTCCGGCGTGACATCAGTCAGCACCGTCGCCTCCAGATACGCGCCGGGCCCGACCCGATGCCCGCCGGTCCGCAGCGTCGCACCCTGCTCGATCGCCGTCGCCACCTGCTCGGCCACCTCGTCGGCAGCAGCGATCGACGCGAGCGGCGGCAGCGTCGTCTTGGGATCCGACGGGTCACCGGCGACGTAGTACTCCGAGACCCGCTTGGTCAGCTTGTCGACGAACTCGTCGTACAGGTCGGCGAGCACGATCATCCGTTTCGGCGCGTTGCAGGACTGGCCGCAGTTGCGCATCCGGGCCGTCGCGGTCGCCTTGACGGTCTCGTCGAGGTCGTCGGTGTCGAGCACGATCAGCGGGTCGGACCCGCCGAGCTCCAGCACGGTCTTCTTCAGGTTCTTGCCCGCCTCGGCCGCCACCGAGATCCCGGCCGCCTCGCTCCCGGTCAGCGAGACGCCGACGATCCGCGGGTCGGCGAGGATCCACGGCACCTGCCGGCTGGACGCGAACACGTTGACGTAGGCGTCGTCCGGTACGCCGGCGTCGTACAGGATCTGCTCGATCGCCACCGAGGCGCGCGGGCAGATCGAGGCGTGCTTGAGCAGGATGGTGTTGCCGAGCACCAGGTTCGGCGCGACGAAACGGGCCACCTGGTAGACCGGGAAGTTCCACGGCATCACGCCGAGCAGGGCGCCGATCGGCTCCTTGGTGATCACCGCGTCGCCGGTCTTGACCTTCAGCGGCTCGTCGGCGAGCAGATCCGGGCCGTGCTCGGCGTAGTACCGGAAGATGTCGACCACGATGCCGACCTCGCCGCGGCCCTCGTTGATCCGTTTGCCCATCTCCAGCGTCATGATCGCCGCCAGCTCGTCGGCCCGCTCGGCGAACAGGTCCGCCGCCCGTGCGACGATCGCGGCCCGTTCGGCCACCGGCCGTCGCCGCCAGGCCGTGAAGCCGGTGTGCACCCGTTCGATGGCCGCCCGAACCTGCTCGTCGCTGGCGTTCTCGATCTCCTCGACCAGTTCACCCGTGGCCGGGTCTGTGACTGAGTACATGGGGGACGAGTCCTCCGTTCTCTACGACAGTGCGCAAGAGCACAGGCTAGCGCCTGCGCTACATACTGTATACAGTCATCTCACGATCGTAGGTCAGGGGAAAACCCGCAGATCACTACTGTTCGCCAACGGTTCGATCGGGGCATGCTTGGGCAGGAAGTTCCCCGCCCATCGTCGATCGGATACCGCCCGTGCCCGTTCAACGGAAGTCCCGTCCTGTCCTGCGGCTGGTGACCGTGCTTGCCGCCGCGGCCGTTGCCGGAGTGGCGCTCGCGTCGCCCGCGCCGGCCAGCGTCGCCGCCCAGCCCGACCCCGTCAACGCCTGGCAGTTCGACCACTGGCCGCGGCAGCAGCCGTGGCAGCAGTCGCAGCCGGCGCCTGCTGCGAACCGCCTGGCTGGTCCCACCAGCGGCACCGGCGCGTTCGGTGCCCCCATCGATCCCCAGAACTGGGAGAACCCCGACCACATGACCTGGTCGGACTACAAGAAGCCGCCGGGGACGAACTGGTCCGACCCGTCGAAGACCGGTTCGCAGCGCACCTTCAAGGGCGCGCTGGTCCTGGTCGACTACTCCGACAAGGACTTCGTCGTCACCCAGCCGAAGAACTCGACGCCGTTCGGCAACCCGAGCGCCGAGGCCAACGGCGTACCGCGCGATCAGGTCGCGCAGTTCTACCACGACTTCCTCAACAAGCCCGGTGCACTCAACCGCGGCCACACCCTGCACGAGTACTGGATGGAGGACTCCGGCGGCCGGTACGGCGTCCAGCTGGACGCGTTCGGCCCGTACCGGATGCCCGGCAAGTCGCACGAGTACGCGATGGAGTTCCAGGGCGACGGCGCCTGCCCGGCCGGCGACAACTGCAACCGCGACCTGCGCACCGACGGCCGCGCGGCCTGGGTCGCCGACCAGGGCGCCGAGGTCCCGGCCGGGTTCGACTTCGTCTTCTTCCTGAGCGCCGGGCAGGACGAGTCGTCCACCTGGCAGGAGTTCGGGATGATGAAGTTCCCGACCAAGGAGGACGTCACCGACGAGTTCGGCCCGCCGGACCCGGCGCTGCCGAACTGGTCCGACACCCGGTACGTCGACTGGACCTCCTGGCAGGCCGGCGCCTCGATCTGGCCGAACGCCGGCGGCGGCTCGTCGACGCAGGCCGAGAGCTCCGGGATGGGCGTCTACGCGCACGAGTTCAGCCACATCCTGGGCATCGGCGACAACTACAACAACCCGTACGGCGTACCGCCGCGGCGCGCGTACACCGGCGTCTGGGAGATGCTCAGCCGCGGCAGCTTCAACGGCCCGGGTGGTCCGCACAGCCGCTGGATGATCCCCGCGACCGGTGGCGCGTCGATGGGCGCGCAGCACATGCTGCGGAACAAGATCAAGCTCGAGATGGTCGACGAGCAGAACGTGCTCCGGCTCGACCGGGCCGCGCTCGCGCAGTCCGGTGTCGTGGTCGCGGACGTGACCGCGCGGGTCGCGCAGCCGGGTCCGGCCGGGCTGTCCGGCATCAACATCACGCTCGGCGGCGGTGACCTCGCCCCCGCGTGCAGCACGGCGACCGACCCGCTGTGCGACGGCCGCGGGTACCAGAACTACACGCTCGAGGTCGTCGACCGGATGGGCACCGACTCGTTCACGCCCGATTCCGGCGTACTGCTGGCCAAGACGAAGGACCAGGACCGGGCGCCGTTCGAGTGGGTGATCGACGCCAACCCGCAGGACATCGACATGACCGACTACGTCCTGCCCGACGGCACCAAGGTCCCGATCACGATCGGCGACTACCGCCAACTGTCCGACGCGCTGTTCCACGCCGGCACGAACTCCGGCAGCGAGTACGAGTACGTCGACGAGGCGAACCGGCTGCACTTCTACGTCACCAACGTGAAGCGCGACAGCAAGGGCATCCTGTCGTACACGGTCGCCGTCCGCTCCCTCGACGGCGCCGGCCCCGCCAAGCGCGGCGTCCGCCTGCTCCCCACGGTCGGCCTGCCCGGCCGCGCCGGCTTCGCGACCTGCAACTTCCCGCTCACCAACACCGGCAAGTCCGCCACCCCTGCCGGCCAGCACCCCGAGGACGTCAGCAAGTACCTGACCAGCGACGTCTACCGCCTCACCGCGAAGGTCGAGGGCCGCGGCTGGTCGGTCAACCTGCCCAACGCCCTGACCACCGCCAAGACGGGCTCCACCGTCGCCGTCCCGGTCCAGGCCAAGTACGACGGCCGCTCGGCCGCCATCGGCAAGGTCACCCTGACGGCCACGTCGGAGTCCGACCCCACCAAGAAGTCCACGACGAGCTGCGTGGCGCTCGCCAAGTAGCTCCTGGAACGCGAAGCCGGGCGAGGGCCTCCCTCGCCCGGCTTTTCGTTGGCCTTGGGCTGTAAAGAATCTTTGACACGGTGTCCGGTGTGCTTTACCTTCGAGGTGTCAAAGATTTTTTACTCAGGGGGTTGTGGTGGCGTTTCAGGAGAAGCGGGCCTGGGTGTTCGTGACGGTGTCGGTGATCGGCTACCTGGTGTACGCCGTGATCGTGCTGCGGCGGGTGGACGGGAGCTGGGGCGACACCCCGTACGTCGCGGTGATGCTCTGGTCGATCGGGCTCGCGATCGTCGCGGCGATCGTGCTGGAGATCGTGGTCGCGGCGGCCGGGGGCAAGGAGGACGGGCCGCAGACGGATCAGCGGGACCGGGAGATCGCGCGGTTCGGGGAGCAGGTCGGGCAGTCGTTCGTGGTGATCGGAGGGGTCACCGCGATGGGGCTGGCGATGCTGAAGGTCGAGCACTTCTGGATCGCCAACGCCGTCTACCTGGCCTTCTTCCTGTCCGCGGTGCTCGGGTCGGTCGCGCGGATCGTCGCCTACCGGCGGGGCCTGCCGTGGTGAAGCCGACGCGGGTGACGAACGCGATCCGCACGTTGCGGTTCGCCCACGACGAGATGACGCAGGCCGAGCTGGCGCGCCGGATCGGGGTGACGCGGCAGACGGTGATCGCGATCGAGCAGGGGCGGTACTCGCCGTCGCTCGAGCTCGCGTTCCAGATCGCGGCGGTGTTCGGGGCGCCGCTCGAGGACGTGTTCCAGTATCCAGGGGAGGAATCATGAGGGCAGTCGTGCAGGACCGGTACGGGTCGCCGGAGGTGCTCCGGGTCGGCGAGATCGCGCAGCCCGTTGCTGGAGGCAACGAGGTGCTGGTGCGGGTGAAGGCGGCCGGGGTCGATCAGGGGACGTGGCACCTGATGGCCGGGGAGCCGAAGATCGTCCGGCTCGGGATCGGGCTGCGGGCGCCGCGGGTGCGGGTCAGCGGGCGGGACGTCGCCGGGGTGGTCGAGGCCGCCGGGCCGGGCGTGACGTCGTTGAAGGTCGGCGACGAGGTGTACGGGACGTGCCGCACCGGTTCGTTCGCCGAGTACGCCGTGGGCCGCGTCGACAAGCTGACCCGCAAGCCGGCCAATCTGGCCTTCGAGCAGGCGGCCGCCGTACCGGTCTCCGGCGGGACCGCGCTGCAGGGGACGCGCGGGATCAGCGCCGGAGAGCGCGTTCTCGTGCTCGGGGCCGCGGGCGGCGTCGGTTCGTACGCCGTACAGCTCGCGAAAGCCGCGGGCGCGCACGTGACCGGCGTCTGCAGTACGCCGAAGCTCGACCTGGTCCGCGAGCTCGGCGCCGACGAGGCGCTCGACTACACCCGCGACGAGCTGCCGGCGGCGGCGTACGACTTCATCCTGGACACGGGCGGGAACCGCTCTCTCGCGATCTTGCGCCGCGCTCTGAAGCCGAAGGGCCGGCTGGTGATCATCGGCAGCGAGACGACCGGGCTGCTCGGCGGGATGAGCCGGACGCTGTGGGCCGGCTTGCTCTCGCTCTTCGTCGGCCAGCAGCTCAAAGGCCTGATCAGCGCCGAGCGCGCGTCGGACTACGTCGAGCTCCGCGACCTGATCGAGGCCAGGAAGGTGAAGCCCGCGATCGATCGCACCTACCCGCTCGACGAAGCCGCCAAGGCGATCCACCATCTCCGCGACGGTCACCCGCGCGGCAAGCTCGTGATCACGATCTGATCCGGGAGAGCGCTCCCCGGCGCTCTCACCAGTCGACGAGCTCGGCGACCTGCAGCATCCGCTCCGCGCGGGCGCGCAGGTCGTCGTACGACGTGAGCCCGGCCCGCCACCGCCCGGCCCAGTGCACGAAGGTCGTTGCCTCGCGCACCATCTGCAGCCAGGGCAGCGCCGCGATCTCGTGGTCGCTCAACGGCAACCGCTCGAAGTAGCCGCGCCGGAACGCGTCGTTGACCGGCCAGGGTCTCGGCAGCGTCCACTCGTCACCGCCGAAGCTCGACAGCCCGGTCTCGAGATCCATCGCCCGGTACCCCGGCCCGGTGAACTCGAAGTCCAGGATCCCGGTGACGCGCTCTCCCACGACCAGCGCGTTCGTCGGGCCGATGTCCCCATGGATCACCTGCACCGGCAGGTCGTCCCGCGGCCGGATCCGGGCCAGCACCTCCCCTACCCCCGGCACCTCCTCCAGCAGTTCCGCCGGATCCGGCACCAACGGATGCACCAGCGTCAGGTCGCCGTTCCACAGCTTCCGCGCCGGCAATCCCTCGATCTCGGCCAGCGCGACGTCCAGCTCCCCCAGCGCCCGGCCACACGCCTCGACCTGCCGGAGATCCGACCGCACCGGGTGCTCCCCCGGAATCCGCCGGCACAGACTGGCCACCCGCTCCCCGAACGGCACCCACGTCCGGCCGTCCTCCGTCAGCACCGGCTCCGGCACCGCGAACGACAGCTCCCCCAGTCCGCGCAGCACCGCGTGCTCGTACTCCGGAACCCCGGCGTTCAGGTGCACCCGAAGGACGAAATCGCCGACGAAGTAGCTCGTGTTGTTCCACCCCAGCCCGACCGGTCGCAGCACGGATCCCGCGAGTCCCCAGTACTTCAGCACGTCGTCCATCCGGTCATCCTCGCCCCCTGTCATCCGCCAGCACGAACCGTTTTCGATGACAGGCAGATGAAAGCGGCCGTCCGTAGCGTCGAGACAGAGTCGCCGGATCCAGCCGGGTCCGCGGAGGGGCGGCCGGCAGGGGGAGACCCAGATGACACAGACCGAGGTGACACCGAAGCCCAGCAAACTACGCCTCGTCCAGGGGTTGATCGTGCTGCTCGCCGGTATCGTGCTGGCGTTCGCGGTCGGGCGGATCGTGCGCGACGTACCGCACCTCGCCGACGGCACCCTGCCCGCCGACGAGATCGACCGCGCGTACGTCGAGCACCCCTGGCTCGCCTACCTCCACATCGCGCCCTCGGTCGTCTACCTGATCGGCGCCCCGATCCAGCTCGCCCACCGGATCCGCTCCAAGCACTACACCCTGCACCGCCGCCTCGGTCGCGTGCTGCTCAGCTGCGCGCTCCTCGGCGGCGCGTTCGCGATCGTGTTCGGCGTACTGCACCCGTACGGCGGACCGGGCGAAGCGAGCGCGTCGGTCGTGTTCGGCCTGTGGTTCCTGGTCTGCCTGGTGAACGCCTTCCGGGCGATCAAGCGCGACGACGTCGTACAGCATCGCCGCTGGATGATCCGCGCGTTCGCGGTCGGGATCGGCGTCGGCACCATCCGGATCTGGATCTTCGTGTTCACCGCGGCCGGCTGGCTCGACTTCCCGGACGCGTTCGCGGTCGCGTTCTGGCTGGCCTTCGCGCTGCACGTCGCGTTCGCGGAGTGGTGGCTCCGGACCAGCCCGCACCCGCGCGGGTGACCCTGACCGGTCCCCCACTTGTCCCGGAAAGGCGTTGTGGTCGCGCGGGCGGCGGGAGCAGACTCGGCAGATCAGGGAGGACACGATCGGCTGGGGGCCGCTGATCTGCCGGGAGGGGCAATGATCGGCACGGACGAACCAATCAACCAGACCACTGACGCCGTACTCGCCGAGGACCTGGTCCGGGTGTACGGCGAGGGCGACACCGCCGTCCGGGCGCTGCACGGGGTGAACGTCCGGATCGAACCCGGGCAGCTGACGGCGGTGATGGGGCCGTCCGGCTCCGGCAAGTCGACGCTGATGCACCTGCTGGCCGGTCTGGACCGGCCGACGTCCGGCTCGGTCCGGATCGCCGGGACCGAGATCACCACCCTCGGTGACGACCAGCTGACCAAGCTGCGCCGCGAGCACATCGGCTTCATCTTCCAGTTCTTCAACCTGCTGCCGATGCTGACCGCGCGGGAGAACATCCTGCTGCCGTTGACGATCGCGGGCCGGCGCGCCGACCCGGCGTACTTCGACGCGCTGGTGCAGCGGGTCGGGCTCGCCGACCGGCTCACGCACCGCCCGGCCGAGCTGTCCGGCGGTCAGCAGCAACGCGTCGCGATCGCGCGGGCGCTGGTCTCGCAGCCGACCGTCGTGTTCGCCGACGAGCCGACCGGCAACCTCGACTCGCGGACCAGCAAGGAGATCCTCGAGCTGCTGCGGCAGTCGGTCGAGGAGTACGGGCAGACCACCGTGATGGTCACCCACGACGCGCGCGCGGCGGCGATGGCCGACCGGATCCTGTTCCTGGCCGACGGCCGGATCGTCAAGGAGACCGGGCGGATCAGCCAGCACGACATCCTGCAGGTGATCGACACGCTGGACCTGCAGTGATCCGGTTCGCGCTGGCCGGGATGCTCAGCCGCAAGCTCCGGACCGCGCTCACCGCGATCGGCGTCGTACTGGGTGTCTCCTTGATCTCCGGTACGTACGTGCTGACCGACTCGATCACCGGCGCCTTCGACTCGATCTTCTCCGAGAACTACAAGAACACCGACGCGACCGTCACCGGCAAGACCGCGTTCGACACCACCACGGACTCCGCGGGCGGCGTCGCGCCGCCGTTCGCCGCGAGCGCGCTGCCGGTGATCGAGAAACTGCCCGAGGTCGGCGCCGCCGACGGCAGCGTGTTCGGCGAGGCGCAGCTGATCGGCCGCGACGGGAAGGCGATCGTCTTCGGCGGCGCGCCCAACCTCGGCTTCAGCGTCAACCCGGCGCTGCCGCAGTTCAACGCGCTCACGCTGGTCGGCGGCAGCTGGCCCGGCGCGGGCGAGGTCGTGATCGACACCCAGACCGCGAAGGAGAAGGGGTTCGCGGCCGGTGACGAGATCGGCGTCCAGGCCCGCGGCCCGGCCGAGCGGATGCGGGTCTCCGGGCTGGTCGAGTTCGGGCAGGTCGCGTCGATCGGTGGGGCGACGCTGGCCGGGTTCGACCTCGGTACGGCGCAGCAGCTGTTCGGCAAGGGGAACCAGTACGACCAGATCCTGATCGCCGCCAAGGACGGGGTGACGCAGCAACAACTGGTCGATGCCGTGGGCAAGGTTCTCCCGGCCGGCACGCAGGTCCGGACGGCGGAGGAGCAGGCCGCCGCGGACGCCGCCGACACCAGCGGGTTCCTCGACTTCTTCCGCACCTTCCTGCTGGTCTTCGGCGGGATCGCGCTGTTCGTCGGCTCGTTCGTGATCGCGAACTCGCTGTCGATCACGATCGCGCAGCGGACCCGCGAGTTCGCGACGCTGCGGACGCTCGGTGCGTCGCGGCGGCAGATCCTCGGGTCGGTGGTGCTCGAAGCGCTGATCACCGGCGTACTGGCGTCGGTCGCCGGGCTGCTGCTCGGGCTCGGGATCGCGACCGGGCTGTTCAACCTGTTCGACGCGGTCGGGTTCACGCTGCCCAACAACGGGCTCGTGTTCCAGACGCGCACGATCGTCGTCGGGCTGCTGGTCGGGATTCTGGTCACGGTGTTCGCGAGTCTGCGGCCGGCGTGGCGGGCGACGCGGGTGCCGCCGATCGCCGCCGTACGGGAAGGGGCGAAGCCGGTTCCGGGGCGCTTCAACCGGTACCGGCCGGTTGGTGCGGCGCTGCTGGCGATCGCCGGGATCGCGTTGGTGGTGGTCGGGCTGTTCGTCGACGGGCTTCCGACGTCGAGTCTGCTGAGCATGCTCGGTGGGGGTGTGCTGCTGCTGTTCGTCGGGGTGGCGCTGTTCTCTGCGCGGCTGGTGAAGCCGCTGGCCGCGGCGTCGGATCCGGTGGCGCGGTGGTCGGTGGTGACGTTGACGATTCTGGTCTGGCCGGTGCTGGCGCTGGTCTGGCTGGTCAAGCGGGTGTTCCGGCGTACGGCGGAGTTCCCGCGGGTGCTGCCGGACGGGCCGGCGACGACGATCGGCGGGCAGAACAGCCGGCGCGATCCTGCCCGGACCGCTTCGACTGCGGCTGCGTTGATGATCGGGCTCGCGCTGGTGACGCTGGTGGCGACGCTGGGCGCCGGGATCATCAAGCCGTTCGAGGACGCGGTGGACGGGATCTTCAGCGCGGACTACGCGATCACGGCGCAGAACAACTTCAGCCCGCTGCCGCCGGAGGTCGCCGCCGCTGTGGCGACGACGCCTGGGGTGTCGGCGGTGACGAGCGTGCGCGGCGGGCAGGCTTCGGCGTACGGGGAGAGGATTCAGATCACCGGGGTCGACGCGGCCGCGCCGGAGCTGCTGACGTTCGACTGGCGGTCGGGGTCGCAGGAGTCGCTGGCCGCGCTCGGGAGCGACGGGGCGATCGTGGATGCGGACTACGCGGACGAGCACGGGCTTGCGCCGGGGTCGCAGCTCGCGCTGACGACGGTGACCGGGAAGGCGCTGACGCTGAAGGTGCTCGGGGTGTTCCGGCCGCCCGCGGGCGGTTCGCCGTTCGGGAACGTGACGATGTCGACCGCGGCGTTCGACGCGAACAACCCGCAGCCGCTGAACGTCTACACGTTCGTCAACCTGTCCGGCGGCGTCACCGCCGAGAACACGGCCGCGCTCGACCGCACGCTGAGCACGTTCCCGAACGCGAAGGCACTCGACCGCGACGCGTTCAAGAAGTCCCAGACCGACGGCATCAAGAGCATCCTCAACGTCCTGTACGTCCTGCTCGCCCTGTCGGTCCTGGTCAGCCTGTTCGGCATCGTCAACACGCTCGTCCTGACCGTCTTCGAACGCACCCGCGAACTCGGCATGCTCCGCGCCGTCGGCCTCACCCGCGGCCAGGTCAAGAAGATGATCCGCCACGAAAGCGTCATCACCGCCCTGATCGGCGCCGCCATCGGCATCGTCCTCGGCCTCGGCCTGGCGCTCCTCCTGGCCGCCCGCCTCGAAGAAGTCAGCTTCGCCGTCCCGACGTCCCAACTGATCATCTTCGCCGTCCTGTCCATCGTCGTCGGCATCCTCGCCGCCATCTGGCCGGCCCGCCGAGCGGCACGCCTCAACCCACTGGAGGCACTTCAGTACGAGTAGCCAGCGCGAGGAGCGCGTCCAGCTCCCACGCACCGACGACACCACGCGCCCGGCGGAGATACTCCGCGATCCGCCGGGCGCTCCACCCGTGCGCTTCCTTCAGCCCAGCCGCGATCCACCACAGATAAGCAGCACTCGGCGCAGCGGGCTCGAGCTCACCCGCACCCACGTCGGTCACGGTGAACATCGGTACGCCCTCCCGCTCCCCCACTCGCGCAACCGTCTCGTAGCGCCCCGGCCCGAGGACCCGCACCGAGTCGATCTCGTCGAGCGCGCCGACGAGATCCCGCGCGAGAGCGCTCCCCGGCTCTCTGTACATCTCCTGCGCGGCGATGTCGCCCAACTGCTCACGCGTCACCAGGTACGCGCGACCGGCGACAAGTCCCGGCGCCGCCAGGTCGTAGAACGCTCGGCCGCCACTCCACACCGCGGACTCGCCGGAGAAGACCAGTCCTCCGGGGATCTCGACCGCGGCCGTCCCCGCCGGGAGTTGCCCGTCGCGGCAGCCGGAGTAGTCGCGTTTGCCACCGGCCGGGCGTCCGCCGGTGACGTAGCAGTGGAAGCGGGCTTGGGCGAGGTTCGAGCCGTAGGCGACGTACCAGACGGAGTCGGTCATGGGTGACGAGCCTACGCAGCCCACGGTGTGCAATTCACTGCGCATTTAATCTTGTTAACGGGCAGTTTCGCGCGTAGCGTCCTGCGCGGTGCTCGTTCATGTGTTGGTCTTCGGGTGTTCCCGAACGGGTGTCCGCGCCGCAGTGCTGATGGGGAAAGCTCCGTTCGACCGCCCACGAGGAGATGCAGCATGGCAGAAGTCAACCGTCGCCGGTTCCTGCAGATGGCCGGGGGCTCCGCCGCCCTGGCCGCGATGGCGAGCAGTATCGAGACCGCCGCCGCGATTCCGGCGCACCGCCGGCACGGAACCATCGAGGACGTCGAGCACATCGTCGTCCTGATGCAGGAGAACCGGTCGTTCGACCACTACTTCGGGTCCCTGCAGGGGGTGCGCGGGTTCGGCGACCCGCGGCCGGTGAACCTGCCGAACGGGAAGTCGGTGTGGCACCAGTCCGACGGCGCCCGGGAGGTGCTGCCGTTCCGGCCGCAGGTGAACGACCTCGGGATGCAGTTCATCCAGGACCTCGCGCACAGCTGGGGCGACGGGCACCACGCCGTCAACAACGGCAAGTACGACCAGTGGATCCCGGCCAAGACCGCGACCACGATGGCCTACCTGACCCGCGAGGACATCCCGTTCCACTACGCGCTGGCCGACAAGTTCACCATCTGCGACGCCTACCACTGCTCGTTCATCGGCTCCACCGACCCGAACCGGTACTACCTGTGGTCCGGGTACACCGGTAACGACGGGACCGGCGGCGGCCCGGTGCTCGGCAACGACGAGCTCGGCTACGACTGGACGACGTACCCCGAACGCCTCGAGCGCGCCGGTGTCTCCTGGAAGATCTACCAGGACGTCGGCGACGGGCTCGACGCCGACGGCGGCTGGGGCTGGATCGACGACGCCTACCGCGGCAACTACGGCGACAACTCGCTGCTCTACTTCAACAAGTACCGCAACGCCCAGCCGGGGAGCGCTCTCTTCGACAAGGCCCGGACCGGTACGAACGTCGCCGCCGGTGACGGTCTGTTCGACCGGCTGCGCGCCGACGTGAAGGCGAACAAGCTGCCGAAGATCTCCTGGATCGCGGCGCCGGAAGCGTTCACCGAGCACCCGAACTGGCCGGCCAACTACGGCGCCTGGTACATCTCCCAGGTCCTCGACGCGCTCACCTCGAACCCCGAGGTCTGGAGCAAGACCGCGTTCTTCATCACGTACGACGAGAACGACGGCTTCTTCGACCATGTCGTCCCGCCGTTCCCGCCGGCCTCGGCCAACCAGGGCCTGTCGACCGTTGCCGTCGGCCCGGATCTGTTCGCCGGCAGCAGCAAGTACGCCGCCGGCCCGTACGGGCTCGGGCAGCGCGTTCCGATGATCGTGGTCTCGCCGTGGAGCACCGGCGGGTTCGTGAACTCCGAGGTCTCCGACCACACATCCGTGATCCGCTTCATGGAGCGCCGGTTCGGCGTCAAGGAGCCGAACATCTCGCCGTGGCGGCGCGCGATCTGCGGCGACCTCACCTCGGCGTTCGACTTCAGCACCGAGCAGAGCCGGCCCGCGCGGCTGCCCGACACCTCGTCGTACCAGCCGCCGGACGGCGACCGGCACCCGGACTACAAGCCGGTGCCGCCCGCGGTCGGCAAGCTGCCGGTGCAGGAGCGCGGCAGCCGCAAGACCCGTCCGTTGCCGTACGCACCTGTTGTCGACGGCAACGTGACGCCGAGCACCGGCAAGTACACGCTGTCGTTCGAGTCCGGCCCGGAGGCGGCCGCGCAGTTCCACGTCGCGGCGGCGAACCGGACCGACGGTCCGTGGACGTACACCACCGGCGCCGGCAAGACTCTCGCGGACAGCTGGAACACGACGTACTCGCACGGCGTCTACGACCTGGACGTGTACGGCCCGAACGGTTTCCTCCGCAGCTTCCGCGGCAAGCCGGTCCCGGGTCCGGAGGTGAAGGCGCGGCACAACGCGCGCACCGGTGACCTCGACCTGACGATCACCAACTCGTCGACGGTCGACCACCACATCACCGTCACCAACGCGTACGGCGGCCACCCGAAGCAGCTGAAGGTCCGCGCCGGTACGTCGGCCCGCTACACCGTCGACCTGCACCACAGCCACAGCTGGTACGACGTGAGCCTCACCAGCACCGCCGAGGACGCCTGGGCCCGCCGCCTCGCCGGCCACGTGGAAACCGGCAAGCCGAGCCTGTCCGACCCGGGCATCCACACCCGCTGACCCCCACCCGCCGCGCAGTCCCAACCCTGCGCGGCGGGTTCGGGTTCACGGGTTCACCAACGGGCCCAGCTCATGGCGGGAGCGGACCTTCAGCTTCCGCATTGCGTTGGTCAAGTGGTCCTCGACTGTGCTGACCGACACCGTCAGCTCGGCGGCGATGCGGCTGTTGCTCAGACCCTTGGCGGCCAGGCGGGCCACTTCCTTCTCCCGCGGAGAGAGCGCGTTCCCGTAACCTCTCCGACCCCGGCGTGTGGTGACGGTGACGCCGGCTTCGCGCAGCGCGTCGCGGCAGCGGCGCGCGTCCCAGCGGGCGCCGAACTTCTCGTACGTCGACGCGAGCGCGACCAGCTGCGCCGGATCGCCGACGTCCAAGGCCCGGCGCGCCTTCTCCTCCAGGGCCAGGCACTCGTCGTACGGGCGCCCGATCGCGCGGTACGCCGCGGCCGCGTCGTCGAAGGGGAGGTCGCCAACGACGAACGCTCGCACGAGTTTGCTCGCGGCAACGGATGCGGGAGCGTCGCGACCGGCGAGACCGGCTTCGAACTCACCCAGCAACCCGAGCGCGTCCTCCCGGCGCCCGACCGCATCCATCGCCAAGCAGGTCGTCGCGACGAACTCGCTCGCCCAAGCCCACCCGTCCTTGCGCCGGACGACCTCGACGAATTCCTCGATCGCCTCCAGTGCTGCGCCGCCCTGCTCCGATGCCACATGCAACCGACCGACCGTCGCCAGCGCCGCGGCCCGTACCGGCAGCTCCCCACCGACGGTCAGCAACAGCTCCCGAGCCCCGGCAACCTCACCCTGCGCCAGCCGCATCCGCCCATCGATCAGATCCAGCTCCGCCTGCACGAGCGGCGCCGTCTCCCCCACAACCCTTGCCCTCAGCAACCGCTCCGGCAGCAGTTCCCAGTCCCCCGCCAGCCAGGCCTGCCACAACCGCGTCCCCACCCCAACAGGCAACGCCGCACTTCTCCGGTCGTGCCCCAACCACAAGAGCCCCCGCGCCGAGTACGCCGACTCGTCCACCCCGGAGAGCTCACCCAGCGCCACCCCCAGCCGAGCACGGTTCCGCCGCACCATCGCCCCGGCGACTCCAGCAACACCCGCCACCGCCGCATCAACCCGAGGCCCGGCCCCGGCGACTCCAGCAACACCCGCCCCCGCCGCATCATCCAAAGCCCCGGCGCCAGCGGCACCGCGAGCCCCGGCCGACAGCCGGGTCTCCCCCAGCAGCCGCAACGCCCGGTGCATCCACGCACGATGCTCCGCGATCTCCTCGCTTCCCGAGGTCGGCACCGCCAGCGCGGACATCGCCCACGCCGCGCTCGCCGGATCCTCCGCGAGCTCCGCGACGGCAGCCGCGAGCTCCCGGCGCGCCGTACCGAACTCCCCCGCCCGATCATGGAGCAAGACGCCGAGAGCCAACCGGAGCCGACCCCGCTCGACGCTCGGCGTCAACGCCTCATCGAGCACCATCCGAATCGCGACCACCGCCTCGGCCCACAGCGACGACTCCACCGCCGCCTGCCCGAGCCGCGTCGCCAGCCGCGCCCGATCACCCCACGGCAGCACCTCCACCCGGAGCATCTCCAGCAACTGCGAGATCGCGCTCTCCGCCTCTCCCGCCGCGACCAACTGCCCGGCAGCCAACTCAGCCTGCGCCAGCCAAACGTCGATCAGCCCACCCCGCCGCGAGTGATCGGCGATCCGCGCATGCGCTCCCGGCTCCCGCGCGGCCAACGCCTCAGCAGCCCGCCGATGCAGCCGCCGCAGCTCGTCCGGCGGGATCGTCTCGTACACCGCCCGCTGAGCCAACGCATGCCGCAGGTCGTACAACCCCGGCCGTACCTGCCCCAGCAACCCGCGCGCCAACCCGACGTCGACCGCCTCGGTCAACTCCATCCCATGCACCTCGGCGACAGCGCCGACCAGACTGTCCGCCGCAGGCGAATCCAGTACGGCGGCCGCCCACACCACGCGCCGACAGGCCTCCGACACCTGCTCCAGCTTGATCGTCACCGAAGCCCGCAAGGCGACCGGCGCCCGGGTCTCCGCGAGAGCGCGCTCCACCGCGGAGATCAGCCCGTCCGGACCAACCGGCAGGTCCCGCAGGAACTCCTCGACGACGAACGGGAACCCACCGGTCCGCTCGAACAGCTCGTTCGCCACCGGCTCCGGCAGCGCGTCCACCCCGAGCAGCCGTGTCGCCATCTCCCGTACGCCGGCCGCCAGCAACGGTTGCACCCGGATCTCCGTCGTCCGCGTGCCCGCGCGCACGCATCCCGCCAGCGCCGTGATCTCCCCGGCCGAGCGTGAGTCCTCCGGCCGGTACGTCCCGATCAGCCGCACCTCGCGCGGCAGCCGGCTCGCCAGGAACCGCAGTAGTTGCAGCGTCCCCCGATCGGCCCAGTGCAGGTCCTCCAGGAACAGCACCGCCGGGCCGAGCCCGCCGAGCACCTCGGTCACCCGCGCGAACACCGAGTGCCGCATCCCCGGGACCAGCTCGCCACGCCACGGCGTACCGGTGCCTGGTCGCGCGTCCATCACGGGAGCCAGCGCCTCGAGCACCGGGGTCAGCGGCGCCTGGTCCTGGATCGGATGACACTGACCCGTCAGCCAGCGCGCCGGATGGTCCCGCGCGATCTCGGCGACGAGCCGGCTCTTGCCGGTCCCAGCCTCTCCGACCACCAGCACCAGACTCGGTGCCGCCGCCAGCGCGGCCCGGAGCAGCCGCGTCTCGCGTTCCCTACCCACCAGCCGAGGTCCTTCCGGCCGGTCACCACTCGCCCTACGCACCGCCACTCGCCTAGAACGTCCCCACCGGGCGGCCGATGGCAACCCTCCGTGTCCGTCCGGCGGCCCGCTGGCCGTTTGTGTCGTTCAAACTACGCTGAGTCAACCGCTTCACGCACATAGTGTGACCGCTCCCTGTTTCCGAGCACCGCCGACCCCCAGTCGAACTGAGCCGGACTCATCTTCAATCTCCCCACCAGGCCGCCTCCTCACGCGACCTGGTCGCAACACCTCCTCGCTCCCGCGCCGCCCTCGGCCGCGACGCCGGCTCCCGTGTCGCCCTCGCTCCCGGCGCCACCGCCCACGCGGCCGCGCACCTCACGACCTCCGCATCCGACGCTGGGCCGCCATCGCAGCTCCACCGCTCAGGATCACCAGCAGCGTCGCCATCGACCACCGCCGCAGCACCTGTACCGTCCGGTCCTCTTCCTTCGGTACGGCGGCCAACCGCGGCGCGGCGCTGACGAGCGGCGGCGTCACCTCCGGCGGCCGCGGCCTGGGTGTCGGCCGAGGCGTCGGCGTCGTCCGCGGCGGAGGCGGCGGCAGCTCGATCGCCCGCGTCGGGGTGGGTGTCGGCCGAGGCGTGGGTGTCGGCGTCGGCCGCACCACCGGCGTCGGCGTCGGCGTCGGCCGAGGCGTCGGGGGCCGCACCGTTCGCGGCGGCGCCGGCGGCTTCGGTGTCACCTTCGGCGGCTTCGGCTTCGGGGGCGGCGGCGGAGGTGGTGGAGGCGGCGGGGGCGGTGGTGGCGGTGGCGGTGGCACGACCACTTGCCCAAGGCAACCAGCAGCGTCCCCGCTCCAGACCGACGGCAACGACCCGACCTCGCGGGCCTCCCCGGAGAGCGCGATCTTCACGATCCGGCTCCTCAGCCCCGGATGCGTGTGCACGGCGTACAAGGTCTTGCCCGACATCACCACCGAGCTGTACGACGCGATCGACGGCACCCCGCGCACCGCGGCGACCGCCCGCATCGTCCCGCTGCCGGGGTCGACGCTGACGATCTTCGCGGGCCCGATCCCGAGCGTCGAAACGCCGTACAGCAAGCCGCTCGACGAGTCGACGGCGAAGTCGTCCAGCGTCAGCGTCCCGATCAGCGTCTTCAGCCGGACCACCCGGAGCACCTTCTTGAACGTCCGGCTGCCGGGGTCGATGTCGACCGTGTAGAGCCGCAGCGTGTCGCGCAGGTAGAGCCGGTTCCCGGAGACCGCTCCCGCGACCGGGTCCGCGATCCCGCCGACTCCGCGGCGGATCTCGCCGAGATCGGTCACGGTCCCGCGCCGGGTGATCGACACCAGGTGCGGATCGTGGTGCAGCCAGCCGTGCTTGTCGCGCACTGCGATCCCGTACGCGAGGTCCTGCGTACGCGAGTAGCCCAACGCGTCGACCTGGTACGAGAGCCGGCCGAGATCGCTCACTCGCCCCGACGGCAGCTCGATCCGCCGCAGCCGCGACAGCGACACCGGCCCGCTGGCGTCCACCTGCAGCACCGAGCACGACGAGTCAGCCGACGACTCCCCCGCGACCAGTACGACGGGAAGGACCGTCAACCCGACCGCTAACCCCAAGGCCCCGCCCCGCCCAAGGCGAGACCCTCTGCCCCGCGGAAGGCGAGACCCTCTGCCCCGCCGCGACCGCGACCGCCTCATCCGACGGGCGCCCCCGACCTCACCCGAAACCTCACGAACAGCCCCACCCGGCATCCGCACTCACCCTCCGCGACTCAACCGCGAAAGCGCCGCCACGAACGCATCCGGCCCGACGTTCGCCCCACCGCTGAACGGGTTCTGCAGCTGGTAGATCGCGAACACCATCAACGCGATCGCGCCCGACAACATCGCCACGATCACGGCGTACGAGTAGACCCCGGGCCCGCCGAACATGAACATCAGCCCGATCGACATCACGCTCCCGACCACGATCGCGAACCACACGACCGCGCTCACCCCGCTCCCGGCGGAGTTCAGCCGCACCTGGCGAGCCTGGTACACGTTCCACAGCTGCGTCGACGCCTCGACCCGGCTGTCCTCCTCACGATCGGTCTTGGTCGGAACGCGCTCCACCTCGTTCTGCAGCTGGGACAGCAGCTCCCACCCGTGCTCACTCACCGGCGTTCCGGTCCGCAGATCGGGCCACTCCTCCTCCGCGACCTGCGTCGCGTACTGCTGCGCGAGATCCTCGATCTTGGACCGCGCCGGCTCGGCCAGCGAGTCACTGGCCCAGCGGACCGCGACCAGCGAGTTCGCCTCCTGGTAGGTGTTGTCCTTGGCCGACGACGTCGCGTCGAACAGCGAGATCAGCACGAACGCCGCGATCACGACGTTCACCCCGCCGACGATCGTGAACACCTGGCCGGCGACCTCGTTGTTGGCCTCCCGCCCGAACCGCTGCCGGGCCTTGCGCAGGATCACCGCCAGGACGGCGGTCACGATCATCAGCCCGACCACCCAGAACAGACCACTGAAGGTCATCGTCATTCGTCGTTTCCTCCCCACTCGCGGGCCAGCGCCTCCTCGAGCAGCGCTTCCACGATCTGGCTCTCCGGTACCGTCCGGACCACCTCACCCCGGACGAAGATCTGTCCTTTCCCGTTGCCCGACGAGACGCCGAGATCGGCCTCGCGGGCCTCTCCGGGCCCGTTCACGACACAGCCCATCACCGCGACCCGCAACGGCACCGGGAAACCTTCGAACGCTGCCGCGACCTTCTCGGTCAGCGTGTAGACATCGACCTGCGCACGGCCGCAGGACGGGCAGGAGACGATCTCCAGAGAGCGCTCCCGCAGCCCGAGCGACTCCAGGATTCCCGCACCGACCTTGACCTCCTCGACCACCGGCGCCGACAGCGAGACCCGGATCGTGTCTCCGATGCCTTCGGCAAGCAGTACGCCGAAACCGACCGCGGACTTGATGGTTCCCTGCAGCAACGGCCCGGCCTCGGTCACGCCGAGGTGCAGCGGGTAGTCGCAGCGCCGGGCCAGTTCCCGGTACGCCGCGATCATCACCACCGGGTCGTGGTGCTTCACCGAGATCTTGAGATCGCGGTATCCGTGCTCCTCGAACAGCGAGCACTCCCACAGCGCCGACTCGACCAGCGCGGCCGGCGTCGCCTTCCCGTACTTCGCCAGCAGCCGCTGGTCCAGCGACCCCGCGTTCACCCCGATCCGGATCGGTACGCCGGCCGCCCCGGCGGCCCGCGCGATCCCGGCGACCTGGTCGTCGAACTTGCGGATGTTTCCCGGGTTCACCCGGACCCCGGCGCACCCCGCGTCGATCGCCGCGAACACGTACTTGGGCTGGAAGTGGATGTCCGCGATCACCGGCAGCTGCGAGCGCCGCGCGATCTCGGGCAGCGCGTCCGCGTCGTCCTGCGACGGTACGGCGACCCGCACGATCTGGCAGCCCGCGGCGGTCAGCTCCGCGATCTGCTGCAATGTCGCGTTCACGTCGGAGGTCGGCGTCGTCGTCATCGACTGCACCGAGACGGGTGCCCCGCCGCCGACCGGAACGTTGCCGACCATCAACTGCCGCGACTTCCGCCGGGCGGGCGGCAGCGCCGGCAACCCGAGCGAGACCGGGCCGCCGGACGCCGCACGTCCAACCGAAGCGCCGGCCCCGGCGCCTCCTCCCAGGGCGGCGGACGCGGCGGCTCCTCCCAGGGCGACGCCGGACGCGGCGCGTCCTCCCAGGGCGACGCCGGACGCGGAGGCTCCGGCCGGGGCGGCTCCAGCCGAGGCGACTCCAGCCGAGGCGACTCCAGCCGAGGCCGCTCCGGCCGGGGCGCCGGACGCCGCGGCCGCGGTTGCGGCGACTGCTCCGCTCGACGCCCCCTGTCCGGCCGGCGCCCCGTGTACCGCCGTCACGGGTTCCTCACCGCCACCGGCAGCGTGAAGTGGATGGTCTCCTGGGCGACTTCCCGCTCCACCACCTCCACCGGACCGCGCTCACGCAGCGCCTCGATCACGCCCTCGACCAGCCGCGGCGGCGCGGACGCCCCCGCGGTCAGACCGATCACCCGGACGCCGTCCAGCCACTCCTCGCGCACCCCCGACGCGTCGTCGATCAGGTACGCCGGAGTGCCCCGGCGCTCGGCGAGCTCGACCAGGCGCACCGAGTTCGACGAGTTCACCGAGCCGACCACGAGAACGAGATCGGCTTCCTCGGAGAGCGCTCCCAGCGCCTCTTGCCGGTTCGTCGTCGCGTAGCAGATATCGGCGGAATCCGGTCCCCGGAGCCCTTTGAACTTGTTGCGCAGGGCATCGAGGATCGCGCTGGTCTCGTCGACGGCGAGCGTGGTCTGGGTCAGGTACGAGACCCGCGTCGGGTCCTCGACCTCCAGCGCGGCCACGTCCTCGACACTCTCCACGAGAACGGTCTGGGCGAGCGCCTCACCCATCGTGCCCTCGACCTCCTCATGGCCGGCGTGCCCGATCAGGACGACGGTGTCGCCGCGGGCGGCGTACCGGCGGGCCTCGGCGTGCACCTTGGTCACCAGCGGGCAGGTCGCGTCGACCACGTCCAGCCCCCTCCGCTCCCCCTCGGTCCGGACGGCGGGAGCGACGCCGTGCGCGGAGAACACGACGATCGCGCCGTCCGGGACCTCGTCGAGCTCGTCGACGAAGACCGCTCCCCGGCTCTCCAGGTCGGCCACCACGTGCTTGTTGTGAACGATCTGCTTGCGCACGTAGACCGGCGGCCGGCGCTGGTCGAGCAGCAGTTCGACGATCTCGATCGCCCGCTCCACCCCCGCACAGAACGAGCGCGGCGACGCGAGCAGGACAGTGCGCGCGATCGCGGCCGGCGGTTCACCTGTCAAACCGCTCGGATCGGCATCCTTGGTGGCGTGCCGGGCCGCGAGCCGCGCGTCGGCATCCACGCCCGCCACTGGCTCGCCGCCGGCGGCGCGGCGCAGATCCTCGGTACTTTTCGGCATAGCTCCCCCCAACTCATCGGTCCCGGCGGGTCGCCAATCGCGCCAGCCGCTCCAGGTCGTCCGCCGGCCGCCCGGTTGCCGCGGACCGCAGTTCCCCCAGGGCCGCGGTCAGCAGGGCGTCGGCCTGGGCCTGGCTCTGAGAGCGCGATCCGGCTTGCTCGATCAGGTCCGCCGCGCGGATCAGCTCGGCGTCGGACAGGTCCTGCGACCCGCCGTACAGGCTGCTCAGGGCCTGGCCGGCCTCGGTGCCCGAGCTGAGCGCGGCGACCACGGGTAACGACTTCTTCCGCCGCCGCAGGTCGGAGTGCACCGGCTTGCCCGTCACCCGGGGGTCGCCCCAGATCCCGAGCAGGTCGTCGACGTACTGGTACGCCAGCCCGAGGTCCTCGCCGAACAGCCGCAGGTGATCGACCTGGTCGGGCCGCCCGCCACCCAGCAACGCGCCGAGCGCCGTCGAGCAACCGAGCAGCGCGCCGGTCTTCAGCTGGGCCATCCGGATGCACTCGGAGAGCGCGACCTCGGTTCTGGTCTCGAAGTGCGCGTCGGCCAGCTGACCCTCGACCAGCTCCTGCACCGCCTGCCCGAGGATCTTCGCCGCCTCGTCGGCGGCATGGTGGCCGCTGGCAACCAGTACGTCGAACGCCAGGCTGAGCAGCGCGTCACCGGCCAGGATCGCCGGACCGAGCCCGAAGACCGTCCACGCCGTCGGCCGGTGCCGGCGGGTGGTGTCGCAGTCCATCACGTCGTCGTGCAGCAGCGAGAAGTTGTGCACCAGCTCGACCGCGACAGCGGCCGGTACGCCGGCCGCCGCCGTACCGCCGACGGCCTGCGAAGCCAGCAGCGCGAGCGCCGGGCGCAGCGCCTTGCCGCCGTCCGCGCGGGTCGGCGTACCGTCCTCGTCCTCCCAGCCGAAGTGGTAGTTCGTGATCCGCTGCGTGGCCAGCGGCATCCTTCCGACCGCTTCGCGCAGCGCCGGCTCGACCTGGTCCCGCGACCAGGCCAGCAGCTGCTGGGCCGGGATCTCCGTGCTCTGCACCCGCTGGACCGGTGGGTCCGTGGAGGGTCCGGTCTGTTCGACTGTCGTCATCGCGCGCTCCTCATCCGCCGAGTTCGACGTGCTCGAGGACGCCGAGGGCGTCCGGGACCAGCACCGCGGCGGAGTAGTAGGTACTGACCAGGTACGACGTGACGGCCTTCTCGTCGATCCCCATGAACCGGGCGTTCAGCCCCGGCTCGACCTCGTCCGGGATCCCGGTCTGGCGCAGCCCGATCACGCCCTCGTCCTCGAGCCCGGTCCGCATCACCAGCACCGAGGTGGTGTTGTCGGAGTGGATCGGGATCTTGTTGCAGGGCAGGATCGGGACGCCGCGCCAGGACTGGACGCGGTGGCCCTCGACGAGCTGGCTCTCCGGGTAGACGCCGGCCTTGGTGCACTCGCGGCCGAACGCGGCGATCGCCCGCGGGTGCGCGATCAGCGCGCGCGGCTTGCGCCGCCGGGTCAGCAGCTCGTCGAAGTCGTCCGGCGTCGGCGGACCACTGCGCGGGTAGAGGCACTGCTTGAAGTCCACGTTGTGCAGCAGCCCGAAGTCGCGGTTGTTGATCAGCTCGTGCTCCTGGCGCTCGCGCAGCGCCTCGATGGTCAGCCGGAGCTGCTGCTCGGTCTGGTTCATCGGGTGGTTGTAGAGGTCGGAGACGCGGGTGTGCACCCGCAGGATCGTCTGCGCGACGCTCAGCTCGTACTCGCGCGGCGCCGGGTCGTAGTCCACGAAGGTCCCCGGCAGGTCGTCCTCCAGCGCGTGTCCCGCGGAGAGCGCGATCTCGGCCTCTCCGTTCTTGTTCTGCGGCTGCCGCGGCCGGGACCGGATCTCGTCCAGGTACGCCCGCAGCGTCTCGGAGCGGTTCTTCAGCTCCTCCAGCGACTGCCGGGTGAGCCGCAGCACCGTGCACCGGGTCGTCGTCCGGGCGGTGTACTCCCAGATGCTCTCCGGCGGGTCGAGGAACAGCTGCTCGCCCAGGTAGTCGCCGTCGGCCGCCGTACCCAGGTCGGTGCCATCGCCGTACCGGCCGACGCCGACCTTGCTGATCTTGCCGTGGGCAACCAACAGCACGTCGTCGATCCGGCTTCCGAACTCCGTCAGTGCGTAGCCCGGCTCGTACTCCTCCAACCCGAAGCGGTTCGCCAGCTCCTGCAGGAGATCCGCGTCGTCGAGCTCACGCAGCGGCGGGAGCTCGGTCAGCTCCTGCGGGATCACCCGTACGTCGGCGCCGGCGACGGAGAAGCTCAGCCGGCCGTCGCCGACCGCGAAGCTGGTCCGGCGGTTCACCCGGTACGCGCCGCCCTTGGTCTCCACCCAGGGCAGCACCCGGAGCAGCCATCGCGGCGAGATGCCCTGCATCTGCGGGACGGACTTGGTCGTGCTGGCCAGCTGCCGCGCCGCCGCGGTACCCAGGCTGAGCTGCGGCTTGGTCTCGGTCTCGGATGTCGTCACAGTGCACCCTCCAGTCGCTTCTCACTCGCCGGGCGCGGGATCCGCACCGCCGACGTCCCCAGCCCGGGTGTGCCGCCCAGCAGCTTCCGGGGGATGTGCAGTTGCTCGGCTTCGTCGTACCGGCCGCAGCCCTGGTGCCAGACGAGAATCCCGGACATCCAGTTCTGCAGCTCCTCGGCGTACCCGGTGAGCACCCGGCGGGCGTCGTCGTCGAGGTCGTAGTCGTCGAACAGCACCGGCAGGTCGACCGCGACCAGCTGCTCGAACTGCTTCATCCGGGCCTCCATCAGCGCGGCCACGGTCGCGAACGCGGTCGGCAGGTCGCAGTCCAGGAAGTTCCGGACCACCAGGACGCCGTTGTGCAGCTCGCCCTCGTACTGGGTCTCCTTGCGGTACGAGAACACGTCGTTCAGCAGGCAGGCGTAGTCGGCGGCCGCGTTCTCCAGGGCCCGGATCGGCCGGGTCCGGTAGATCCGCGGCGGGACTGTCCGGCCGTGCCCGATCCGGCACAGGCTCATCGTCAGGTCCGACCCGAAGGTGCGCCGGCGCATCTCCAGGTAGTCGACCGGGTCGGGGATCCGGTGCTGGGTCTGGTTCGCCAGCTCCCACAGCCAGCTGTCGGTCATCGAGTCGATCCCGGCCTTGAACGCCGTCCGCGCCTCCGGGGTCATCGGCCCGGCGGTCCGCGTCCAGAGATCCGAGAGAGCGCGTTCCAGCCCGTTCGCGGGCGAGATCGCGCTCTGCAGGTCCAGCGGCATCAGCGCGGACAGCCGCTGGTTCTGCGCCTTCGCACCGGCGAGATCGTGCGTTCGGCCGAAGACGACCGGGTAGTAGTCGTCGGCGTACGTTCCCCAGGCCAGCCACTGGGTGGAGATGTCGAGCGCGTCCGGCTCGGCGTCGGGATGGATGCCGGAGGCACACAACGCGAGGTCCGCGATCTCCAGCAGGTGCCGGTCCCAGACCAGCCCGTCGGTGATCCCGATCCGCTCGCCCCACTCCAGGACGTTGGCGCGGGCCCGGCCGAGGTGCGGGCTGAGCTTCGCGTCGTACGGCATGTAGAGCTCGGGCAGCTCGTACGGCTCCGCCATTTCGTACGGGCGGTGCGTGTGACTGCGGACCCGGTACGGCGCTGACGAGACCATCGACTGCAGGATCCGGACCGCCGACGTCCCGAGCCCCTTCGGGCCGTCCAAGAACGCGCTCGGCCCGAGCGTCGCCGCCTGACCGCCGTCGTTCATGTACCGGCTCGACCGCAGGTGCCACTCGTGCCCGCCAGACTGCCAGTCCTGCAGGCCTTTCACGTACGCCAGGACGTCGAGCCGGCCCTGCGGACCGACACCGTGCTCCTCCAGCAACGGCGGCACCTCGGTGAGCGCCGTGTTCTCGAACTGGTGCAGCCGTGAGGTGAGGATGTCGTTCACCAGATCGGCCGCGCGCTGCGGAGAGCATCCGAGAAAGCGCTCCACGACGAGCACGCCGTTGTTCAGCTCGCCCTCGGTCTCCACCTCGCGCTGGTAGGAGAACAGGTCGTTGCGCAAGTGCACCGCGTCGGAGAACGTGTCGCTGAGCACCTTCATCGGCCGCAGGTGCGCGACCTCGTCCGGGACCTCGGCCTGGACGGCGTACTCGACCAGGTTCGCCGACCACGGCGCACCGCCGACCTTGCGGCGCATCTCGACGTACTCGATCGGATTCGCCAGCCGGCCGGCGGTGATGTTCGACAGCTCCCACAGCGACTCGGCCAGCAGCGCCTCGGTGGTGTCGACGAACCGGCGCCGCCAGCCCGCCGACATCGACGGGATCGTCCGGTTCCAGAGATCGGCGAGACCGCGCTCCACCGGGTTCTCCGGCGTCTCCGTGATCGGGCCCTCGACCGGCATGAACGCGTTCAGCCGGTCCAGGTACGCCTTCGCGCCGGCGGTGTCCTGGGTCTTCTTGTACAGCTCCAGGAAGTGGTCGTCGAAGTAGAAGACCCACACGTACCAGTCGGTGACCAGGTCGAGCGCGGCGGCGCTCGCGTCCGGGTGCGTGTACGCGCAGAGCAGGGCGTAGTCATGGGACTCGAAGTCGTGCAGGTCCCAGATCGCCTTGCCGTCCTGGGGTACGTCGATCATGTCGAACGCGTAGGCCCAGGCGCGGCTGTGCTCGCGGGCCTGCTCCAGGTGCGGGTTGAGCCGCGCCGGGTACGGGACGTAGAAGTCGGGAAGCTGGTACGGCTGTTTGCTCCCGGCCCTCGCGACCGGCGTACTGGTGTGTTGGCCCGGTGGTGGGCCGCCCGGCTCGTCTGTCGCGTCCCGCCCGACGTGGGAGACGAGCCGGGCGGCGGCTCCCGGTGGTTTCGGCGCTCTCATCCGGTACTAGCCCTCGCGGCCGATCTCGACACCCTCGAGGATGCCGAGCGCGTCCGGCACCAGGACGGCGGCCGAGTAGTAGGCGCTGACCAGGTAGTTGATGATCGCCTTCTCGTTGATGTTCATGAAGCGCACGGACAGCCCCGGCTCGTACTCGTCGGGCAGACCGGTCTGCTGCAGGCCGACGACGCCCTGGCTGTCCTCCCCCGTGCGCATCAGCATGATCGAGCTGGTCCGGGTCTCGCTGACGCCGATCTTGTTGCACGGGAAGATCGGGACGCCGCGCCAGGCCGGGACTCGGTGGCCGCCGAAGTCGACGCTGTCCGGGTAGATCCCGGCCTTGGTGCACTCACGACCGAACGCCGCGATCGACCGCGGGTGCGCGAGGAAGAAGGCCGGCTCCTTCCAGACCATGCCGAGCAGCTCGTCCATGTCGCCCGGCGTCGGCGGACCGCTCCGGGTCGGGATCCGCATGCTCAGGTCCGCGTTGTGCAGCAGGCCGAAGTCGCGGTTGTTCACCATCTCGTGCTCCTGGCGCTCGCGCAGCGCCTCGATGGTCAGCCGCAACTGCTGCTCGGTCTGGTCCATCGGGTGGTTGTAGAGATCGGCGACCCGGCTGTGCACCCGCAGCACGGTCTGCGCGACGCTCAGCTCGTACTCGCGCGGCGTCGTCTCGTAGTCGACGTACGTACCGGGCAGGTCGGCTTCACCCTCGTGACCGGCAGAGAGCGCGATCTCGGCCTCTCCGTACTCGTCGGACTCCGGCTGGGGGTTGGCCCGGAACGCCTCGATGTGCGCGCGCAGGCTGTCCGAACGGCCGACCAGGTCCTCGAAGGAGTCCTGCGACAGCGTCAGCAACGTGCACGGCGTGATCGCCTTGACGGTGTACTCCCAGTAGTCCTCGGACTCCAGGATCGCCCGGTAGGTGAAGTGGTCGCCGTCGGCCAGCGTCTCCAGCACCGACTCGTCGCCGTACTTGCCGGCGCCGATCTTGTTCACCTTGCCGTGCGCGATCAGGCAGATCCGGTCCGCGGGCCGGCCGCGCTCGACGATCACGTCACCGGGCTGGAACTCCTGCTGCTCGAAGCGATCGGCCAGCGCGGTCAGCACCTCGACGTCGTCGAAGCTGCGCAGCAACGCCAGCTCGCACAGCTCCTGCGGGATCACCCGGACCTCGGCGCCGCTGGTGGTGAAGGTGACCCGGCCGTCGCCGACGGCGTAGCTGAGCCGGCGGTTCACCCGGTACGCGCCGCCGTTCACCTGCACCCAGGGCAGCATCTTCAGCAGCCACCGCGAGGTGATGCCCTGCATCTGCGGCTCGGACTTGGTCGTGGTCGCCAGGTTCCGCGCGGCGGCGGTCCCGAGGCTGAGTTGCGGTCGCTGCGCTTGGGCGTCGGACGACGCCGGTTCGGTCAGGGTCACGCGGAATGCACCACCATTCGGTTCGGACCGTCCGGTCGCAGCACGCAGCGGCCCGGGGACATCCGGGCAGGCGTCAGCGATCGGACGGACGGCTCTTACTCGGGCAGGCAGAAAAGGCGTTGTGGGCAGGCAGCAGTCAGTGGTTCGACGGCGAATGGTCCAGCCGAGCCCCCGCCCAGGCACCGGCGGCAACACCGGTGCGGGACGGAACTGGCCGGCGGACGACTGCTCGGGGCGCCCAGTTCGCCCCACGCTCGGCCAGTCCGGCTGGATACGAACTCACGGTAACCGAGCCCTCACCTCGCGCGTCAAGAGACGCACAGAGTGACGATCTTGCAAAGCCCTGACGACCCCGAATTAATGGCCGCCGGACCCCGACTCAATACGTCTTTCAGATGATCGGGGTCTCCGGTGCGGCCGCCTTCGGCGTGCCCGCTTCCGCCGTACCGGACAGTTCGTCGACCTCGATCCGGCCGGTCCAGCGCTGGTCGGGGTCGGGTTGTGGAATCGAGTCCAGCAACAGTTGCGTGTACGGGTGCGAGGGTTCGTGCATCACGGTGTCGACCGGGCCTCGTTCAACGATTCGGCCACGGTTGATCACCATCACCTGGCCGCCGAGGTAATAGACGGTCGACAGGTCGTGGGTGATGAACAGCGTCGTCATCCCGTGCTCGCGCTGGAAGTCCAGCAGGATGTCCAGGAACAGCCGGCGGACCTGGGCGTCGAGCATCGACACCGGTTCGTCGGCGATCACGAAGGCGGGCCGGAGCATGTGGATCCTTGCCAGCATCACCCGTTGCCGCTGGCCACCGGAGAGCTGGTGCGGGTACCGGCCGAGAACGCGCTCGGGCTCCAGCTTCACGGCTTCCAGCGACTGCTCGATCAGCTTCAGTCCGTCGGCCTGGGTCTTGGCCAGGCCGAACTTCTTGACTGCCTTCCAGAGCACCCGATCGACGCGGTAGAAGGGGTTGAAGATCGCGTACGGGTCCTGGAAGACCGGCTGCACGTTGCGGCGGTAGTCGTCGTACTCGGCGCGGTCGAGCTTGAAGATGTCCTTGCCGCCGTACTTGACGGTGCCGCTGGTCGGCTTCTGCAGGCCGAGCACGTTACGCGCGATCGTGGACTTGCCGCTGCCGCTCTGGCCGACCAGGCTGACCACCTGCGGCGGTTCCGGGGAGAGCGTGAAGCTCGCGTCCTCGACGGCGGTCAGGTAGCCGCCGGCCGCTCCGCGGGCGTGGAACCGTTGCTGGACGCCACTGAGCTCGATCGTCTTGGTCACGATGCTCTCCTCCCCAGACGCGGGATCGACTCGATCAGCTGCCGGGTGTACTCGTGCTGCGGCCGCTTGTAGACCTGGCGTACGTCGCCGACCTCGACGAGCTTGCCCTCGTACATCACCGCGACCCGGTCGACCAGCTGCGCGTGCACGCCCATGTCGTGCGAGATCACCACGAGCGTGACGCCGAAGTCGCGTTGCAGGTCGACCAGGCTCTGCAGGATCACGCGCTGGATCGTCACGTCGAGCGCGGTGGTCGGCTCGTCGGCGATCACCAGGTCGGGTTCGAGGGCGACGCAGATCGCCATCAGGACGCGCTGCTTCATACCGCCGGACAGCTCGTGCGGGTACATCCGGGCCACCTCGGGCTCCAGCCCGACCTGCCCGAGCAACCGCGTGATCAGCTCGGAGAGCGTGCTCTTGCGTTCCGGCGCGTGCTCCAGGATGACGTCGCGGAACTGGTCGCCGATCCGCATCACCGGATTGAGCGAGCTCATCGATCCCTGCGGCAGGTACGAGAGCGCGCTCCAGCGCAGGACCCGGAGCTCCTCGCCGTCGACCTTCAACAGGTCGACCGGAGAACGCCCGCGGGGACGGAAGATCGCGCTCCCCGCGGTGACCTTGCCCGGTGGTTTCAGCAGCCGGAGCAGCGCGACGGCGAGCGTGCTCTTGCCGCTGCCGGACTCCCCCGCGATCCCGAGGATCTCGCCCCGGCGTACGGCGAGGTCGAGACCGGCGACGGCCTTCACCTCGCCCTTGTTGGTGGAGTAGGCGACCTCCAGACCGGAGATGTCCAGGACGATCTCGTCGTCACTCACCGGCCACTCCTCTCAGCCGCGGGTTGTAGACCTCTTCGAGACCGATGTTGATCATGTTCAGCGCCGCGAACAGCAGCGTCAGCAGCACGATCGGGACCACGAACATCGGCCAGGCGCCGAGCGTCAGCGCGCCGGTGTTGATCGCGTTGAAGATGATCTGACCCAGATCGATGACCCCGCCGGGCCCGAGCCCGATCACCTCCAGGCCGACCAGGCCGAAGATCGCGCCGAGCGCCGACGAGGCGAAGCCGACGCCGATGAACGGCAGCAGGTTGGGCAGCAGCTCGGTGACGATGATCTCGAGGTCCCGGGCCTTGCTGACCCGCGCCAGGTCGACGTACGGGCGGGAACGCAGGCTGAGCACCTGGGACCGGATCGTCTTGGCCGCGAACGGCCAGCTGAAGATCGAGATCATCACGCCGACCTGGAACAGGCTGACGTTCTTCGCGTACGCCGAGAGCGCGATCAGCAGCGGGAAGGTCGGGATCACCAGCAGGATCCCGGTGAACGTGGACAGCACGCCGTCCACCCAGCCGCCCTTGTAACCGGCCACGAACGCGACGATCACCCCGACCACGGTCGAGATCACGCCGGCGATCGCGCCGATCTGCAGCGACACCGAGGTCGCGCTCACCACCATCGCCAATACGTCCCGGCCGAACTGGTCGGTGCCGAGCAGGTGGTCCGGTCCGGGCACCAGCCACTTCTCGTACGCCGCGAACTCGAGCGGGTCGTCACCGTTGCCGATGGCACCGACGATCAGCGGGCTGAAGATCGCCAGCAGCACCATCGCCGCCAGGATCGCCAGCCCGGTCGCCAGCCGGGGGCTGTGCCGGATCGTGTGTCCGGTCGCGGTCAGTAGTCTCATCGCGATCACTTCCAGTACTTGACGCGCGGGTCAAGCAGGGGCAGCAGGAGATCGAGCAGCAGGACGGCGGTCAGCACGGAGAAGATCGCCATGTCGGTGACGCCGAGGATCGTGTTGAAGTCGAGCTGCTGGATCGCGGTCACCAGCGTCGTCCCGAGACCGGGGTAGTTGAACAGCTGCTCGACCAGCACGTTGCCGTTGAAGATGAAGCCCAGGGAGATCCCGAACGCGGTGATCTGCGGCAGGTAGCAGTTGCGCAGCGCGTACCAGGTCAGGATCCGCCACGGCTTGAGGCCCTTCGCCTCGGCGTACACCAGGTAGTCCTCGCCGAGCACCGGAACCATCAGCATCCGGGTGGACAGGATCCAGCTGAACGTCCCGATCAGCACGATCGACATCGCCGGCAGGAACCCGTACTTGAGCACGCTGCCGATGAAGTCCGGGCTGAACCCGGGACTGATCGTCGAGTCGTACGCCGATCGCGCCGGCAGCAGCCCGAGCGTGTAGGCGAACACGTAGACCAGGATCAGCGCGACGAAGAAGAACGGGACGTGCGAGAGCGCGATCGACAGGTTGGTCAGGATCGTGGAGCTGAACTTGCCGCGCCGCCAGCCCGCGACAGCGCCGATGATCACGCCGAACACCCAGCTGAGCACCGCGGCGATCCCGAGCAGACCGATTGTCCAGGGCAACGATCTGAGGATCACGTCCTGGGCCGGCGTCGGGTAGTTGATCAGCGACGGCCCGAGATCGCCGTGCAGGATCAGGTTCTCCATGTACTTCAGGTACTGGCTGAAGATGTTGCCGTCCAGGCCGAACTCGGTCTGGTAGCGCGCGATCACCTCCGCACTGGCCTGCTGGTTGTACACGTAGTTCTGCTGCAGGGTCTGGATCAGCGTCTGGATCGGGTCGCCCGGGATCAGCCGGAAGAAGAAGAACGCGATGGTCAGCGCGCCCCACAGCTCGACCAGGTAGAGCCCGAACCGGCGGATCGCGTACGCCGCCAGCGGGTGCCGCGCCAGCCAGGCCCGGATCCCGCGGGAGGGAGCGCTCTCCGCGCTCTCTCCCACGGCCTCGGCCGGCGGCGCGGTTGCGGTCACGCCGGCCCCTTCTGACCGGTCGCCTTGAGCTTCCCGAGCACGAAGATGAAGTGCGGCCACCAGTTCAGCGGCACCTGGTACAGATCCTCGTCGGTCGGCCACCCGGTCCAGAACGTGGTGTTGAAGTACGACGGGTAACCGGTCTGGATCACCGGCATCAGCGGCAGCTGCTGGAAGTAGATCTCCAGCGCCTGCTCGAGCAGCGGCTTGGCCTCGTCACTCTTCGGGTCGAGCACCGCGAGCTTGGCCGAGACCGCGTCGAGCGCCGGATCCTTCAGGCGCTGCTTGTTCTTGCCGGCGGCGTTCTTGCCGATCGGTTGCGCCTTGTCGCTGGTCCAGTTGGTGTAGAGCTGCTGCGGGTCGAACGCGAAGCCGTCCCAGTTGGAGTCCAGGTCGTACTCGCCGCGCTCGAACTTCTCGCTGTGCACCGGACCACTCAGGCTGCGCAGCGTCGCCGGGACGCCGACCTTCGCGAGATCGGTCTTGACCACGTTCGCGATCGCGTACTCCGGACCGTCGACCGGCGCCGCGGTGATGATCTCGAGGTTGATCTCCTTGCCCTTGTACGTGCGCTTGCCGGCCGCGTTCTTCGGCGCGATCTCGTCCAGCAGCGCGGTCGCCTTGTCCGGGCTGTACTCGAACTTGTACTTCTCGGCCAGCGCGTCGTTCTTCCACGGGTCGTTGCTCGGGTAGTCGGCCCACGGGTAGATCGCGGCCGGCACCTTCACCGGCCAGATCGAGGTGCCGATCTTCTCCCGGTCGATCAGGTAGTTGATCGCCTGCCGCATCTTCGGCTCACCGATCACGCCGCGGGCCGGGTCGCAGTTCGGCCAGATGATCCGCGGGTTCGGGTCGTGGAACTGGGTGGTGACCATCGCCGGGTAGCCGGTGTTGCGCAGCTGCTTGGCGTGCTGCTCGTCGATCGAGCCGACGTCGAACTCGGCCCGCTCGAAGGCCAGCGCCGCCGAGTCCAGCTGCTTGGCCGTGCTCTGGTAGACGATGTACTGCGGCGGCGGGTCGACCTCGTCCTTGGCCCAGTAGTCCGGGTTCTTCTCCCAGACGAACATCCGCTGGCTGCGGATCGTCTGCTTCAGCTTGTACGGGCCGCTGCGGGTCGGCGGGTTCTCCTTGAACTTGGTCGGGTCCTGCCCCTTCCAGACGTGCTCGGGCAGGATCTCCATGTTCGGGCTCGCGATCGCCGCGATGAAGTTGTAGTGCATCCGCGGGCCGGGCTTCTTCAGCTTCATCACCGCGGTGTGCTCGTCCGGTACGTCGACCGACTGCACGAACTCGCCCAGGTCACCGCCGCCACCGAACAGGTCCTTGCGGTCCTTGAGCAGCAGCACGGTGAACTTGAAGTCGTTCGCGGTGAGCGGTTTCCCGTCGCTCCACTTGGCCTTCGGCTCGAAGTTCAGTGTCAGCTCGGTGAAGTCGTCGTTGTACTTGTACTCCTTGCACAGCCACGGTTTCAGCTCGCCGCTGGCCAGGTTCAGGTAGAACATCGCCTCGCGGCAGACCGACTCGAAGCCGGCGCCGGACTGCCAGCCGTTCGGGATCATCGTGTTGAAGCTGTCGAACACGTTGTACTCGACCTGGCCGATCACGACCGTCTGGTCGCGCGGCGTCGGGATGTTCGCCTTGCCGATCTGCACCGACTTGGTGGCGGCAGGTTTGTTGGCGGGCTTGTCGGAGTACGAGCCTCCGCCGCCGGAGCAGGCGGCCAGCAGACCGGACAGTCCGAGCGCCGCACCTCCCCCGACCACGCTGCGCCGGCTCAACTGGTGGCGCACAACGGCTTGGACGTCTTCGAACTGCGGGCGGGGTGCGTTCACGATCGGATCTCCTTCGGTCCGAGGGTGGTTCTCGGCCGCGGACGGCGCGGTCGATCGCGCCCGGCCGGTGTGACGTAAGGCATCTCCGTTTCACTTGCTTTGGATGCGGGATCACGGATTGAAACGTTTCTCGGACTATAAGTAGCGATGACAACGATGGCAAGACTTTGCTGCCTGGCTTGGAGAATTCGCCGATATCCGCTGCTCAGTGGATATACCAACCTCTGACAACGATGGCTCGCGCTCTGTGATCGTCGGGGTTTTCGTGCTGTCACACGGCGCGTCACACGGTGGCTGCGTCGACTGGCTGCACCAACCACTTCCAGGGGGAGACCACTGATGACCAGCACCACCGTCGATTTCGAGGCGATCAAGGACAAGCAGCGCGCCGGGTGGCAGACCGGGGACTACCCGCGGGTCGGCAACACCCTGCAGATCATCGCCGAGCTGCTCGTCGAGGCGGCCGACGTACGGGCCGGGCAACGCGCGCTCGACGTCGCCTGCGGCCAGGGCAACGCGGCGCTCGCCGCCGCTCGCCGCTTTGCCGAGGCGACCGGCGTCGACTACGCCACCAACCTGCTCGAGCAGGGCCGCGAACGCGCGACCGCCGAGCACCTGCCCGTCACCTTCACCGAAGGCGACGCGGAGAACCTGCCGGTACCGGACGCTGCGTACGACCTCGTGCTCAGCACCGTCGGCGTGATGTTCGCGCCGAACCACCAGCGGGCCGCGGACGAGCTCGTCCGGGTGACGAAGCCGGGCGGCAAGATCGCGCTCTCCAGCTGGACCCCGACCGGGATGGTCGGGCAGATGTTCAAGGTGGTCGGCAAGTGGGCGCCGCCGCCAGCCGGGGTCAAGCCCGCCGTGCTGTGGGGCACCGAGGAGCACCTGAACGAGCTGTTCGGCGACCGGGTCGAGTGGGTCGCGCTCGAGAAGCGGGAGTATGTGTTCCGCTACCACTCGGCGGAGCACTTCTCGGAGTGGTTCCGCGAGTTCTACGGCCCGATCACCAAGCTGGCCTCGACGTTGTCGGACTCGGACCGCGCGCAGTTCGCCGCGGAACTGGCCGACGTACCGCGGTCGTTCAACCAGGCCGACGACGGGACGATCGCCGCGCACGCGGAGTACCTGGAGGCGGTCGGCGTCCGTCGCTGACAACCACGGACCTGCTGGTCCACACTGAGGATCGGGGGTGGGACGTATGGAGGGGCAGATCAGGCTGTTGGGCCGACCGGCGATCTTGTACGACGGGGAGCCGGCGCGGGCGCCGCGGGGGCGGAAGAGCTGGGCGCTGCTCGCGTACGTCCTGCTTGCCGAGCGACCGCCGTCGCGGAAACGGCTGGCGGAGTTGCTGTTCGCGGACGCGGAGGATCCGCTGGGGGCGCTGCGATGGACGCTGGCTGAGTTGCGGCGAGCGTTGGCATTCAATTCACCAATGCTCTCTGGCGATCCAGTATCACTCTCGCTCGATGGTGGACTCAGTGTGGACGTGCTGCAAGTGCTCTCGCTCGCCGAGCCCGCGCAGTTGCTGGAGATCGACGGCGAGCTGCTCGAAGGGGTCGAGCTCGACAGCTGCCCGGACTTCGAGTCCTGGCTGATGGTCGAGCGGCACCGGGTCGCCTCCGCCGTCGAGTCCCGGCTGCGGGAAGCCGCGGTCGGGCTCGTCGCGGCGGGGCGCGCACGGGACGCGATCCCCTTCGCCAGCAGGGCGGTCGCGGCCAACCCGCTCGAACAAGGCAACCACGAGCTGCTCGTCCGCAGCCTCGCGGTCGCGGGCGATCGGCCGGCTGCCCTGCGTCAAGTAGCGGTCTGCGAGGACATGCTGCGGCGCGAGCTCGGCGTCGAGGCCTCGGCAACGCTACGCCAAGCGTCGACGGTCGATCGCGGTCCGACGCTGAGCGCGGTCGGCAGCCGGGCGAGCGCGTTGAGCGCCTTCGAAGCCGGCCGGGCGGCCGTCGCCGCGGGGGTTGTCGAGTCGGGGCTCGAGTGCCTGCGGAGAGCGGTCTCCGAGGCGGCGCGCTGCGGCGACACGGAGTTGCAAGGTCGCGCTCTCGTCGCTCTCGGCGGCGCTCTCGTGCACGCCGTCCGCGGGCGCGACGAGGAAGGCGCGATCACGTTGCAGGAGGCGATTCTCGTTGCCGAGCGCGCTGGTGATCGGGCGACGGTTGTCACGGCGTACCGGCAACTGGGGTTCGTCGAGGTCCAGGCCGGGCGGCGTACGACGACCGAGGCTTGGCTAGCGCGAGCGTCTGCTCTCGCGGAGACCGATGAGGAGAACGCGGCGATTCTCGGCGTACGGGGGATGAACGCGTCGGACCTGGGCGACTATCCGTCCGCGCTGCAGCATCTGGGCGAGTCGGTCGAGCTGGCCGCGCGCTGCGGCGATCCGCGGCAGCAGGCGTGGTCGCTGTCGATCCTCGGGCGCGCGCATCTGCTGCGCGGGGAGTACAGCCAGGCGCGGGCGGTCGTTGCCGAGTCGCTGGATCTCGTGCGGCAGCAGCGGTGGGTCGCGTTCCTGCCGTGGCCGCAGGCTTTGCTGGCCGAGCTCGATCTGTACGCCGGGGAGGTTGACGCCGCGGCCGACGGATTCGAGCAGGCTTGGGCGTTGGGGTGTCAGGTCAACGACCCTTGCTGGGAGGGGATCGCGGCTCGGGGACTCGGGTTGCTGGCCTCTGTGCGTGGGGTTTATCCGGGGGTTGTGCATTGGCTCGATCAGGCCGCGCTGCGGTCTAGTCGCGAGCCGGATCGGTATCAGTGGATCCACGGTCACGTGCTCGATGCTGCGGCTCAGACCGCGTCGGATCACGGGGATGCGGGACGGTCGCGGTCGTTCGCGACCCAGCTCGTCGGGCTGGCTGCGCGATGCGACATGCGCGAGCTGCTCGTCCGCGGGAACCTGCATCTCGGCCGGCTGGGCGACCCCCAGGCGGTCACCTCGGCGCGACTGATCGCGACCGACATCGAGAACCCCTTGCTGCACGGGCTTCTAGACTCCTTCTCCTGATTGGACTTGCGCTGATGAGTTTTCTGCCGTTTCCTCCGCCCGACGACGCAATGCAGGCGAGCTTCGCCGCCGAGCGGGAGGATCTCGGGTTCGTGATGAACCTGACCCGGTTGTGGTCGTTCCAGCCGGGCCTCAAGGACGCGTTGTTCGCGGTGATCGGTTCGGTGGTCGAGACCCATGATCTCGACCTCCGAACGCGCGGGATCCTGGTGACCGCGATGGCCTCGACGCTCGGCGACACGTACTGCTCTGTTGCCTGGGGCACCAAGCTCGCCGGGGAGAGCTCGGGGGCGCATGCGGCTGCTGTGCTTGCTGGTGACGACGCGGTGCTGTCGCCGGCGGAGAGCGCTCTCGCCGACTGGGCTCGGAAGATCACCCGCGACCCGAACGCGACGACTGCCTCGGATCTCGAGCCGCTCCGGGCGGCCGGCTGGACCGACCGCCAGATCTTCGGCCTCACGGCGTTCGTGGCACTGCGGATCGCGTTCTCGACGGTGAACGACGCCCTCGGGGCGCGACCGGACGCGGCGTACCGTGCGCTGGCGCCGCGCGAGGTCCTGGACGCGCTGCCTGCCGGTCGCCCCCTCGACGCCGGGCTGGATCTCAGCTCGACGTAGGCTGCCGCTTCCCCGCCCTGATCTCCTCAGGCGTTCGGCGGTACCGGGTCGAAGGTAGCGTCGATCCGCAGCTCCGAGGCGCGCCCGGGGTTGCTGAGGATCGCCAGGATCACGTGCCGCTGATCCCACCGCCCGGCAGCCCACGCGAGCGCCTTCGCCAGCCCGTTGAACGTCGCCGCGTGCGGCTCACCACTCTCGTTGACCCACCACGAAACCTCGACCCCATCCACGAGCAACTCCTCGTGCTCCCACCAGACCTCAGGCACCTGAGGCACCAACTCCCGCACAATCGCGGGCACCTCAGCCGCCGTACCCATCCCCTCGACCTTGCCCCCGGCAACCTCTCCGGCCATCGGCACTTCCAGAAGATCACTCAGCCCATCGGCGACGACTCCGAACGCAACCACAAACCCACCGAGATCCGTCCGCTGCAACCACATCGGCCCATCGGCAACCACTGCATCCGCAACAGCGACCACCCGACTCAGCACCTCACCCTCGGCGCCCTGCAGGTCATAGCCGGAGCCCAGAGGCTCCGCGTCATCGCCCTCGGCCCAGCGCAGCCCGGCCCCCTCGCCCCCGGCACCGTGCAGGCCGGCGGCTTCGCTCAGCTCGCCCGCGGCCCTGTACTGCGCGGCCTCTTCACGCAGCCCGCCCTCGGCGTCGTGCAGCTCGGTCCCCTCGCCCAGCTCACCTGCAGCGCCGTGCGGCTCAGCCCTCTCCCCCAGCTCACCCGCGGCGCCGTGCGGCTCAGCCCCCTCGCCCAGCTCACCCGCGGCGCCGTGCAGCTCGGTCCCCTCCCCCAGCTCACCCACGACGCCGTGCGGCTCAGCCGCTTCGCCCCAAGTCCCGTGCGGCTCGGCCGCTCCGCCGAGCACCCGCACGCGATCAGGCGCCGAGTCCGGGTAGATCTTCAGCGTTCCCAGCTGCTGCCAGAGCTGCAAGATCGCGCTCTCTCCGATCTCGCGCTGCGGATCAGCCAGCCGATCCAGCAGCTCCCCCACGCCGTCGACATCCAAGTCAGCCACGGTTCGCACCAGGCCGACCGCCGTCCGCACCTCCGGGTCCAACCGGCTCGTCCACTCCGGCGCGGGATCGAGCAGGCTCGCCAGGACCGGGTCGACCTCCGGGTCCGCTCGCCCGGCCAGCGGCTCGCCGTCCTCCAGCAGCACTCGCTCGCGGATCCACCACGCGGCGTACGACGGTACGCCGTACGACCGGTCGTCCGGACCGACCACCCGCGGCCGATCCACCAGCGCACGTCGCAGCTCCGGCGACGTCCCGAACATCTCCAGCACCCGCGGCCAAGCATCGTCGACCACCCAGTCGAGATCCCGCACGGCGACCAGCTCGCCAACGGTCACGCCGTACCGCGACCCGTCAGGCGCCACGTCGTCGGCCCAGTCCTCGATGCCGTCGAGATCCGCCAGCTCCTCCGGCAGCTCGTCGAGCACCACGTCCGCGGCGGCGACCACGCCAAGCGAACTCAGCACACCAACAGCCGCCAGCGCCTCGACGCCGTACCGCTCCAGCAGGTCGCCCGCGATCGGCGCGACCTCCTCCTCGTCGAGCACCGCCTCGGCCTCGGACCCAGCGACCACCAACGCGTTCGCCGGCACCAGTTCGCCGTCGGCGTCGCGCAGTACGAGGTCGGACAACCACCACAGCCCGTCCGCCTGCGCCGGATCGACCGCGACCACACCGAGCACCGCAGCCGCGATCAGCTCCGGGTCGTCAGCGTCCGCGGAGTTCTCCACCGCCGCGCGCACCGCGCTGTCCTCCAGCAACGTCCGCGGAGTCGCGGGGAGCGCTCCCAGCCGTTCCAGCGTCTCGTGCACCGCGTCCGGATGCACCACCCGTACGCCGTACTCGCCGAACGTCGCCAGCACGTCGTTCGGCAGCTCGCGCCCCGGTAGCAGAAGCCCGCGAACGCCTCGCACCAACCGGCCGTCAGCGAGCGGCACCGGCAGCGTCCCCAAGGACTCACGCAGGAGAGCATCCGTGACCATCCCGGAGAGCGCTCTATACGTTTCCCGCCACCACTCCGGCGGCTGCGCGACCTGGCCGAGCTGATCCACGACCTCAGCCAGTTCGAGGCGTCGCACGCCCAGCGCCTCGAGCGCAGCCCGATCCTGCCGGCGCTCCCGAACCAGCCCGCTGACCATCGGCGCCAGCACGAGATCGAACGCCTCGTCAGCACCGGCCACAACGACGGCATCTCGAGGCGCCACCAACACAGCGTCTCGGGGCGCCATCAATCTCGCGTCCCCGCCGCCGGTCCCAACCCCGTCGGCAGCACGACCCGTACCGCCGACGGCCTCGTCGCCACCAAGTCCCCGCAGCAGCGGCGTGCCCGGTAGCACCTTCATGATCTCCGCGCGGAGCGCCCCGTCGAGCGCACCGGCCGCGAGCCCGGTCGGCACCAGCGGCAGCACGTCCGCGCCCGCCTCGGCCTGCGTCTCCAAGAGCCTCGCGTAAGCCTGCGCCGCCTTCTCCACCAGATGATCCGTCAGCGCGCCCTTCGCGACATGCCGCCGTGACGGATCCAACGGAAAGGTTGCCAACAGCAACACTGGCAGCGACAGCGACTCGTCCGTCGGCGTCGGCGCGAACACGGTCCGCGGCACCACCGTCTCCGAGGACCGCGGGAGTGCCCACAGCACCGACCAGTACGGGCGCGCTCGCTCCTCGGTGGTCCGGTCCGCCAGCAACCGCTCTCTCGCGCTCTCGTCGAGGACTCCCGCAGCACGGCGTACGGTCCATCGCGACAACACATCGGCGAGCACCTGCTCCTCGCCGTCGACGTCGATCTCGATCCGCTCCAAGCCAGGCAGTGCGAGCAGCAGCGGATCGCCCGCGTCGGCGAGCAGCCGGCGTACGAGCTCAGCCGCGGCGTCGTCGCGCAGCGGCAGGATCACCGCCGTGTCGAATCCCTCCGGCGCCTCACCCTCCGCGTCGAACGGCAGCCGCAGTACGGGAACCTGCCCGTCGCGCCGGCGTACCTCAAGATCCAGCCCATCAGACCCAACCGCCGCAACCGCCGCCGCCGTGTCGGCGCGCGAGAACCGCACCCCGCCGCTCCGCGACAGGATGACCGGCTCATCGCTCACCGCCAGCACCGCGGCGAAGCCCACCCCGAACCGCCCGACCGCGACCGCCCGCGGATCAAGCTGCCGCAGATCGCCGCCGGACCGCTCCAGATCATCGTCGCGCTTCGCCGACGCCCGCAGCGTCGCCAGCGACTCGACTCCGGCGGCCGTCAGCGGCGCACCCGTGTTCGCGACAACGAGGGTCTGGCCGCGCAACGAGAAACGCACTCGCCCGGGCACTCCTGCGCGCACGGCCGCGTCCGCCGCGTTCTGCGCGAGCTCGACCACCACCCGGTCGAGGTACCCGCCGAGCGCGAGATCCTCCTCGGCGTTGGCGTCCTCCCGAAACCGCACCGGCGCCGCGGCCCAGCCCGCCAGAACGCGCTCTCTGATCCCGGAACTCCCGAAGTCGTCACTCACGGCGTGGAGTATGCCGCGCCCGGCGTGCTCGCGGCACATCGGCGCCGGTCGCTGACCGCCCTGTCCGAATTCCCGTACCGCGGCGACGACTGAGCACGTACCTTGCCCCCATGGACTTTCAGGATGTGGTGCGACGGCGGCGGATGGTTCGGCGGTACGACGTACAGCGGGCGGTGCCGGAGGAGATCGTCGAGCGGATGCTCGACAACGCGCTCCGCGCGCCGTCGGCCGGCTTCTCCCAGGGCTTCGGGTACCTCGTGCTCGACACCCAGGACGACATCGCCCGTTTCCGCGACGCCGCCCGCCCCGAGGACGAGCCGGAGAACTGGCTCGCCGCGAACATCGAGACCCCGCTGCTGATCGTCGTCCACTCCAACAAGGACGCCTACCTCGACCGCTACGCCGAGCCGGACAAGGGCCACACCGACCGCGCCGAGGACTGGTGGCCGGTCCCGTACTGGGACGTCGACGCCGGCATGTCCGCGCTGCTGATCCTGCAGACCGCCGTCGACGAGGGCCTGGGCGCCTGCTTCTTCGGCCTTCCCGCCGACCGCATCCCGGTGTACCGCGAGCAGTTCGGCGTACCGGACAACTTCATGCCGATCGGCGCCATCTCGATCGGCTACTCCGACGAGCCGCCTCGCAACCTGAGCAAGCGCCGCAAGCCGACGGAGGACCTGGTTCACCGCGGCCGCTGGACCAACTGAGAGCGCGATCCCTGGCCAGCTGAGAGCGCGATCCCGGGGCGCCGGTAGGTTGGCGGGGTGATCGCTTCTGGGAGTCGGTACGTCGCGTTGGGAAGCTCGTTCGCGGCCGGACCGGGGATATCGCCGGTGGTGGACAAGGCTGCGGGGCGGTCCGGGCGGAACTATCCGCAGCTGGTGGCCGAGCGGCTCGGGCTCGAGCTGACCGACGTGACGTACTCCGGCGCCACGACCGCCCATCTGCTGACTGACCGGCAGGACGACGCGGCGCCGCAGATCGATGCCGTCGGACCCGAGACCGCGCTGGTGACCGTGACCGTCGGCGGCAACGACCTCGAGTACATCGGCGCGTTCATCCGCGGCAGCACGCTGAACACGCTCGCCCTCCCCGCCACGATCTTCGGCCGCCGGGCCGCGAACCGGATCCGCGCCCGGGTGAGCTACCTGCGCGACGACTCGGCGTACGACGAAACTGCCGCGCGGCTGACCGAGATCGTGCGGGAGATCCGAGATCGCGCTCCCTCGGCGCGGGTCCTCCTGGTCGACTACCTCGCGGTGGTCGGGCCGATGACACGGCCGCGGCTCGATGTACCCCTGAACGAGGAGCAGCTTCCGAGCGTTGCGTTGATGGCTGACCGGCTGGCGAGGGTGTTCGCGGCGGCCGCGGAGAAGTCGGGGGCCGAGTTGGTGGCAGTCTCCGGGGTGAGCAAGGAGCACGCAGTGGGATCGGCTGAGCCTTGGACCACTGGGTTCAGTCTGCGGCCGCCGTGGCTCGGTGGGGTGGTGCCGTACCACCCGAACGAAGCCGGGATGCGCGCTGTTGCCGAGTACGTCGTACGGCAGCTCGAGGACGGGCCGGCCTAGGCCTCACCCCGGGCGTTGCGCAGTACGGCGCCTCGTCACCCCGGACGTTGCGCCCAGAAGAGCGCGTGCCCGTTCGCTCCCTCGGGCACGCGCTCCTGGGCTTCCACCGTCAGCCCGCTCGCCGTGATCCACGCGCGGTTGGTGTCGGCATCAGCGTGGCTCCACCACATGGTGACGCCGCTGTCGAGCCAGTCGTCGTCCACGCCGGTCCACGGCCGATCGCCCGTCGTACAGACGAACCACCCACCGGGCCGCAACCACCGAGCGATCTTCGCGAGCAACTCCCGCTGCTCGTCCTGCGGCAGATGGATCAGCGCGTAGAACGACACCACAGCGTCGTACGACGCGTCAGCGAAATCGAGCGACGCCGCGTCGGCCCGGATGAACTCCGCCGCCGGCACCAGCTCCCGGGCCCGCCGGATCTGGACCTCGCTGATGTCGACCCCGGTCACGGCGTGCCCGGCAGCAGCCAGCTCGCGGGCGAGCGGGAGGCCGCTGCCGCAGCCGATGTCGAGCACCCGGCTCCCGGCGTCGAGACGCGCGGTCAGCTGGTCGATCCAGTCCCGGTACTTCGACTCACCGTCATACGCCTGGTCGTAGCGCTCCGACAAGGCGTCGTACCCGCGCCGGACGATCTCCTTGGGATCCACGAGCGCCGACGCTAGCCAGCCGGGCCGTGGTCCGGCGAGCGAATTACGCCGGGGGCTGGGCGTCGGCGGGGTGGACCTCGACGTTCTGGTTGGTCGGGCGGCCGCCCGGGCCCGGCGCGAGAGAGACCCGGAGAGCGATCTCCACCGCTCTCTCCTCGCTCGCGACGTCGATCACCCAGTACCCGGCCAGGACCTCTTTGGTCTCGGTGAACGGGCCGTCGGTGACGATCGCCTCGCCGTCGTCGTCGGCGTGCACGGTCTTCATGTCCCCCGGGCCGGTCAGCCCGCGGACCTCGACCAGCTCACCGGACGCCTGCAGGTCGCGGTTGAGGTCGTGCATGTACTCGACCATCACCTTGACGTCCTGGTCCGACCAGAGGGTCGGTATCTCGTCCCAGCCCTGCTTGTTCGAGTGGATCAGCAGCATGTACTTCATTCCAGCTCCTCCCGGTACGGCGCCACCTCGGCGCCTCCGTCAGCAACGTCGGAGCCGATATCGCGTTCTCGACACCCCTCGGGCAGCGGCCGGTGCGGAGCGGTCCGGCCGGACTACCTGGCCGTCCACTGGTGCGGGCAGACCGAGCACCGGTGGTCCGGCCCGTGGTCCGCCGGCCGGCGGCAGATGTGCTGGTCGTGCGCGCTGACGCCCGGTGTGTTCATCTCGGCCGTCGCACCACAGGTCTGCGAGCGCTGCGCATGAGCGCCTGTCCCCTCGGTCACCCTGGGCATCTTAGCCTCAGCGCGCCGTCACCAAACCAGCGCCTAGATATTCATTGACAAGAATATTCAGATTGGTGAATACTCAGGGCATGGAAGAGATCGCAGCAGCCCTCGGCGACAGCGCCCGGTGGCGGATCGTGGAGCTGCTGGCCGAGCGCCCGCGGACGGTCGGCGAGCTGGCCGAACTGGCCGGCCTCCGGCAGCCGCAGACGACGAAGCACCTGCAGACGCTGGCCCGCGCGGGCGTGGTCGCGGTCGTCCCGTTGGGACAGCGCCGGGTCTACGCGCTCGAGACCGAGCCGTTGCGGGCGTTCGAGCTGCGGCTGCACGCGCTGGCCGAGTCCACCGAGGCGCACGCGGGCGACCGCGACGTCCTCGAGCGGTACCGGGCGGCGATCCAGGCCGACACGGTGCTCGCGAAGGCCGACCGCTGGGCCGACGGCCGCGGGTTCACCTTCGAGCGAGTCCTCGCCAGTACGCCGTACGCCGTGTGGCGGCACTGGACCGAGCCCGCGCTGCTCGCGAACTGGTGGGCCCCGCCCTCGATGACCGTCGTCGAGTGCCTGCTCGAACCGGCCGCCGGCGGTCGCGCCGTACTGGTGTACGGCGACGCCGAGGGTGGGCGGTACCGGTCCGAAGGCGCGGTGCGGCGTGCGGAGAACGCGCGCCGGCTGAGCTTCGGGCTGTCCGTTCTGGACGCGGAGAGCGCGATCTCGTTCTCTGCCGACTACCACCTGAGCCTGGCCGCCGTACCGGAGGGAACGCGGCTACGGCTCGACGTGAGCATCTCCGAGACGACCGTCGACGCGGTCCCGTACATCGCCGGGATCGAGACCGGCTGGGCGCAGGTGCTCGACAACCTCGCCGAACAGATCAAGTCCGAACAGACCAAGTAGAAGGAAGACCGAGATGAGCAACCGCACTGTGCGCGCGAACCTGGCGATCACCCTCGACGGCCGGTACCACGGCGCCGGCGGGCCCGCCGACTTCGCCGCGATCGGGCCGTACGTGGCCACCGACGTCGCCCGCGACCAGCTGACCCGGATCTGGGAAGGCGCGACCACCTGCGTCCTCGGCCGGCTCAACGCCGAGGGCTTTCTCGGCTACTGGCCCCCGCTGGCCGAGGACGAGAACGCCGATCCGCACGACCGCGGGTACGCGCGCTGGCTGACCGACGTGGAGAAGGTGATCTTCTCGACCACCCTGACCGAGCCGCCGGGTGAGCACAGCCGGCTGGTGAACGCGCCGGCTCCCGAGGTGGTCGCCGAGCTGAAGGAGAACGGCAAGGGCGACATCCTCGTCTGCAGCAGCTCCAGCGTCATCAAGCCGCTGCTCGCCGCGGACCTGATCGACCGGCTGTACCTGATGGTGGTGCCGGAGATCGCGGGCGGGAGCGCGCGGCTGTTCGACGACGGACTGCCGGCGACGAAGTGGACGCTGGCGCACCAGGAGACCGGTGAGCTGGGCGAGATGGCGCTGGTCTACGAGCGGGCGCGCTGAGGCGGCCCGCCGGTACGCCGTACCGGGATCAGAGCCAGTTCTGCCGTGAGGCCTGGACGCCCAGCTGGAAACGGGTCTGAGCGCCCAGCGTCTCCTGCAGTCTGCTGATCCGGCGCGCGATCGTCCGCTCGCTGACGCCGAACTCCCGCGCGATCGACTCGTCGGTCAGCCCGGCGCTCAGGTACGTGAGCAACCGCTTCGTCTCCAGCGCCGGCGCGCCGATCGCCTCGGTGTTCTCGGTGCCCCCGGTGATCGGGACCGAGACCCGCCAGAGCGCGTCGAAGATCCCGACCAGCCCGGTCAGGAACGGCGACTGGTGGACCACCATCGCCGCCGAGTTCACGATCTCGCCGACCGTCGTACGGGCGGCCAGCAGGGCCCAGCGGTCGTCGACGATGGTCAGGTTGAGCGGGATGTCGGGGAAGACCCGGGCCTGCTCGCCGGCGTCGACGCACTGCTGGACCATCCGCAGCGCGTTCGCGTCCTGCAGGACGCGGGTGCCGTAGATGACCTCGTAGGTGACGCCGCGGGCCAGCGCGTCGAACAGGCCCTCGACGATCTGCGGATTGGTCGGCGTCGCGATGTTGCCGACCGTCATCGCGCGGACCCGCTGCTCGGCGTCGACCTGGACGGAGTTGATCACGCTCCGGGTCACCTCGAGCGACGGAAGCAGTTCGACGTACGTCTGCTGCCCGATCCCCGCGGTCCACAGCTCGGAGAGCAAGGAAGCGCTCTCCCGGGCCAGCTCCGCTTCCTTCGTCCGGCACTGCGCGACGGCCTCCATCGCGCGGTGCGGCGGTTGCGGGAGGACCTTGTCGTCGGATCGTTCGACCAGGCCGATCGCGGCCAGCTCACCGAGCGGGACGTCGAGATCGGTCCCGTGCCGCTCGGCGAGATCGGTGAGATCGAGGGCGCCGCGCGCGATCAGGTCGAGGTAGATGGCCTCGGCCTGAGCTGAGATCCCCAGCGCGCGGAGTTGCTGCATCTGTCCTGTCTACCAGTTGAACGCCGCACCACTGTAGATCTCCCGAGCGCCGGGAGCGGGAGATCTGCGGCACGCTACTGCCCGTGACCGCCGTGACCGTCCGGAGTGAAGACGTACGGCGTCGTCGTGGTCACCGGCACGAACCCGAGCCGCTGCAGGATCGGCGAGCTGTCGTCGGACGCGTCGACCTGGAGGTAGCGGAACCCGAGCTCGACGGCGCGAATCGCCCGGACGGCGACGAGCGCGGTGTAGATCCCGCGGCCGCGCCAGTCGGCGAGGGTCGAGCCGCCCCAGAGGCCGGTGAAGTCGGTACCGGGTTTGCGCACCGACCAGGCCGCGGAGACAACCTGCCGCTCGCCGCTCGGCAATGTGCTCTCCTCGGCCTCCGCGACGTAGATGTCGGTGTTCCCCGTCGCGTTCCGGCTGACCAGATCCGCGGCGAGCCACGACCAGTCCTCGCCCCACACCGCCGACTCCATCGCCGCGATCCGCTCGAAGTCGCTCAGCTCCGTCGTCCGCCGGATCGTCACCCCGTCGACCACGTCCCGCCCCGTCAGGAGATCCGCGATGATCGCGCTCTCCGCGATCACCACTGTCTCCCGCTCCTCCGGCACGAAACCCGCGGCGATCAGCCGCTCCGGCAGATCCGCCGGCCGATCATGCCCCCGCGTCTTCCACTCGACGGCCTGCCCCTTCGCCGCGAAGAACTCCCGCTGCCGCGCGATCAGCGCGTCCAGCTCGTCCCCGTCGAGCCCCTCCAGCGACCGGTAGCTCACGAACCCGCGCGTCGGGTACTCGACCCGCACCACCGGCCCGTCCGCCGTACTCGGCACCCCCGACGTCTCCGCGCCCCCGCGCAACTGCCCGTCGTACGCCGCCAACAGCTCCGTCTTTTCCGTCACCGCAGGACTGTGCCACGCCTCCGGGTCTCCAGTCGCCCGATTTCCCGGACGACCCCGACGACCCACCGCCACCCGACCTGGATGACCGGCCCGAGCCGCCGATCCTTTCCCGCGTCCCCCTCACGCACCTGCTGCGTCACGTTCTCCCGCGCCACCAACAGCCCCAACCCGTCCATCGCCCGACCTCCAGCTCCCGGCACCCCGTCGGTGCCTTCACCGGTACGTCGAACCAGATCCCCCGTTCATGACATCACTCGCCCTCGGTCGCTCGGACGAGCCGCCGCAGCAGCCCCTCCAGCACGTCCTGATCCCTCGCCGCCAGCGTCCGCACGAGCTCCTGCTCCACCTGCTGGATCTCGTCGATTCCCCGCTCCCACACCGCACGCCCCGCGCGCGTCAACGTCGCGACGACCTTCCGCCGGTCGTCGGGATCGTGCGTGCGCTCGACGTACCCACGTCGCTCCAGCGCATCGAGCCGGTTCGTCATCGCCGCCGGCGACATCCCCAGCTGCTTCGCGAGCGCACCGGGCGTCGTCCGGTACGGCGTACCGCCGCGTCGCAACATGTGCAGCGTCTTGAACTCCCACCACTGCAGCCCGTACGCCGCCAGCACCGCGTCGCGCCGCCGATCCAGGTAGCGCGTCAGCACCTGCATCCGTACGACGATCCCCTCGACCCGCCCGTCGAGATCGGCCTGCTCCTGCGACCACAGCGCGACGTGGTCGTCGATCGAATCCTTCACCCGTCGTACTGTTCAGCGACTGAAGCTTAGTTGTCAAACTTTTCGACGTCGAAATACCCTCGCGCCATGGCCGAACTCCCGCTCCCCCAGGTCCTCACCGCCGCCACCCTGCTGGCCCGAGCAGCCCAGTGGGACCCCGCCCGCGCCCTCCTCGAGTCAGCCGAGGTCAGCCCAACCGAGCGCCCGCACCTGGCCCTGGCCCTCGCCGACCTGGCCGTGGACCAAGACTTCGCCCAACGCACCACCCACTCCCCCGCAGCCCTCGCCGCTCTAGCCAAGTTCCAGCTCACCCCCACCCAAGCCTGGGACCACGCCCTCCTCGACCTCCGCCACTCCTACTTCCTGAAGCTCCTCACCCCAGCCCCCGACGAAGCCCTGGCCACCCAAGCCAAATCCCTGGAAGCCACCGCCCCCGACATCTCCCGCCGAGCCACGATCCTCTTCTACCAAGGCCTGATCGCCGACAACCTCAACACCCTCCCCGAAGAAGCCTTCACCCACTACTCAGCTTCCCTGGCCCTCTGCAACACCACCGGCGACACCCTCCAAGCCTCCTACGCCCACCGCCACCTCGGCGACCACGCCCACACCGCCGGCGACCTCCCCCGAGCCCGCACCCACTGGCAACTCTCCACCGAACAACGCCAAGCCGCCGGCCACCTCCCCGGAACCCTCGCCCAACAAGCTCTACTGGCAGTCCTCGCCAAAGACGAAGGCAACCAAGAAGCCGCCAAAGCAATAGCCACCGAGGTCAACCGCTGGGCCCACCAGCTCCGCATCCCTTACCTGCAAGCCCAAACCGAACCCCTGCTCGGCTGATCAAGCCGACGCGCGGATGACCAAGCGGGGTTCGAAGATCCTGCACTGTGGGGCCTGGGTGGGGTCGGCTATCTGGGCGAGGAGGAGGCGGGACATCTCGGCGGCCATTTCCTCCAGGGGCTGGGCGATGGTGGTGAGGTCGGCGTTGATCGCCGGGTCGCTGTTGTCGAAGCCGATGACGGCTACGTCGGGGCGGCCGGTGTCGCGGAGGGCTCGGAGGGCTCCTACGGCCATCAGGTCGTTGGCGGCGAAGACGGCGTCGAGGTCGGGGACCGTCGAGAGCAGGTGGTGCATGGCGGATTCGCCGCTGTCCTGGGTGAAGTTGCCGTGGGCTACTGCTACGTGGGGGTGGCCGTGGCGGGCCATCGCCTGGCGGAAGCCGGTGAGGCGGTGTTGGGCGGCCAGGACGTCGGTGGGGCCGGCGATGGTGACGACCCGTTGGCAGCCTCTGGTGATGAGGTGGTCGGCGGCCAGTGCGGCGCCGGCTTCGTGGTCGAGGTCCACGTAGCTGATCGGCGCGGGCAGGGCCGGCCGGGCGAACAGTACGGCGGGGAGGCCGGCGTCGACGAAGACGCCGGGCAGCGGGTCGTCGGCGCGGGTGGAGACCAGGAGGGCGCCGTCGGCGCGGCCGTGGCGGATCAGGGCGACGGAGTCGGCGCGGGCCCGGTCGGAGTCGGCGGCGACGACGATCGGGGGGATGCCCAGCGCGCTCAGGTGCGCGATCATGCCGCCGGCGACCCGGCCGAAGAACGGGTCGTTGAAGATCTGTTCGGCGGTACCGTCGGAGCCGGAGACGACCAGCACGACCGCGCCCGCCCGGCTGCCGGCGAGCGCACGCGCGGCCGAGTTCGGGCGGTAGCCGGTCTTCTTGATCGCGTGCTGCACCTTCGTGCGCAGCGCGGGGGCGACGGTGGCGACGTCGTTGATCACGCGCGACACGGTCGCCCGGGACACGCCGGCGACCGTCGCGACGTCTTCCAAAGTGGGCGTCCGGGTCATGGCAACGGATGTTATCTCTGACAACGCTCGGTCCCCTGTCGGTTGTCCACAGGCCCGGCGGCCTCACCACGAGGCCGCCGGACCAAGGAGAAAGCTCAGCGCCGGTAGACGCCGAACTCGTACAGCGAGTAGCCGAACCCGGTCCCCCGCTGGGTCCCGGTCAGCCGCACGTACCGCCCCGACCCCGCGACCGCGAGATCGTCGACGTCACCGTTCCCGTCGGCGGTCGTGTAGACCTGCCGCCAGTTCGCGCCGTCGTCGGAGGCCTCGACCCGGTAGGCCCGCGCGAACGCGCCCTCCCAGATCAGCTGCAGCCGGTCGAACGACTGCACCGAGCCGAGATCGATCTGGATCCACTGCGGGTCCGACCAGTCGCTGGCCCAGCGCGTGGCGTTGTTCCCGTCGGTCACGTTCGACGGCGGGTACGGCGCACCGTTGCCGACCTGCTGGTACGACGACGCCGTCACCGGCTTGCCCCGGGCAACGTTCGTCCCGGCGACCGGCGGAGCGACGACCCGGAACGACCGGGTTTCGATCCCCACGTTGCCCTTGCCGTCGCGCACGTAGTCGTACAGCTTCCACACCCCGAGCCGCTGCGGCACCGTCACCGTGAACGGTCCGTTGCCCGACGACGGCGTCGTCACCAGCGACCCGCTGTTGTCGATGTACTTGCCGCCGACCTTGAACTCGTGCGTCAGCGGATCCCCGTCCGGGTCGCTGACCGCGACGTTCACCGAGATGGTCCCACCGGCCGGTACGTCGGTGGTCCGGCTCAGCGACATCCCGGTGATCACCGGCGGCGTGTTGCCGCCCGCCGGGCCGCCGTACGCCTGCCGGATCGCGTAGTACGAGAGCCGCTTCTCGCCGCCCGGTGCGATGTTGAACCAGACCGCGCCGAAGTCGTTCTCGTTGCCGTAGTGGAACAGTGTCGCGCCGAGCGCGACCCCGGTGTGCCCGGTGATGCAGTTCCACGCCTGCAGGTAGCCGTCGCGCTTCTGGAGGTCGGTCGGCTCGTTCGGTACGCCGTTGGCGTCGTTCGGGACCTCCCACTCACCCGCGGGCCCGCCCTCGGTCAGGATGTACGGCTTGGTGTAGCCGCCGTTGATCCAGTCCTGCTTGACCTGGCAGACGTTGCCGTAGGAGTTGACCGCGAGCAGATCCAGATCCGGTGAGTACTGCTTGAAGTACGGCCAGGCGCCGGTCCACGCGTCGGTCGAGGTGACCGGGTGGTTCGGGTCGATCGCGTGGATCGCCTTCGCGCCCTCGTTGACGAACTTCGCGTACTCGATGCGCTGCGTCTCCAGCTCCGCGCCGGAGTAACAGTTCTGCAGCCCGAGCACGGACTCGTTGCCGACGTTCCACAGCAGCACACCGGGGTGGTCCTTGTACTCCGTGGTCCAGCGCCGGATCTCACCGAGCATGTTCTGCTTGTACGTCGTGTCGGTGACGTAGTTGACGCAGCCGCCGCTGCCGGGTCCACCACCAGGCTGGAGCCAGTAGCCGGCGATCACGCGCATCCCGTTCGCGGCCGCGGAGTCGAACAGCGGCTTCGAGCTCGCGTCGGTCCCCCACGTGCGGACTGTGTTGACGCCGATCGACTTCAGCTGCGGGAGGTGCTGCGGCGCGTCAGCTGCGGCCGGTCCCCAGGTGAGGCCCTTGACCTGCCAGGGCTGACCGTTGACGAGCAGCCGCCAGTTGCCCTGGCTGCCGGCGACCTGGACGGTCCCGTTGCCCTGCGGCGGGCCGCCGGTGCCCGGCGTACCGTGCACCTCGAACTCCCAGAGCGAGTAGCCGTAGCCGCCGACGCGCTGGGTGCCGGTCATCCGGACGTAGCGGCCGGAGCCGTTGACGGCGAGCGTGTCGGTGCCGCCGTCGCCGGTGGCGGTGCTGGCGAGCGGTCGCCAGGTCTGGGCGTCGTCGGAGATCTCCACCCGGTACGCCGTCGCGTACGCGGCCTCCCAGCGCAGCACGACCTGGCTGACGGTCGCGGCGGAGCCGAGGTCGACCTGCAACCACTGAGGGTCGCTGAAGACGCTGGACCAGCGGGTGTTCAGGTCGCCGTCCACGGCGGCGGTGGCCGGCGTACCGGCGCCTTCGGAGGAGGAGGCGGTGACCGGGCGGCCTTGGGAGAGCAGGGTCGCCGCTTGGGCCGGCGCGGCCTGCAGGACGAGGTTGCCGAGCAGGAGGGTGGAGGCCGCGACAGTTGCCGCGAGCAAAGACCGCACACGTCGTCGTGGCGGAGTAGGAGAAATCATCGAGTGGTGCTCCTTCGCTGTGTGCGTGAGGCGGTACGGCACAGCGACCGGAACCCGGCGGGGCAGCCGCCGGGAACGGTGCGCGAGAGTCAGAGAGCGCTCTCTCGCGGTCCGATCGTGGCCGCCGCCGGACAGCTTGTCAACCGCTCGTTCACGCTCAGCCGGTTCCGGAACCGGGGACCACTTGACAGCGCGGACGGCCCGATCGACGCTGTTCCAGAGAGCGCTCTCCCGCGATTCCCAGACCGCGGGCCGCGTAGTACCCAGTTCCTGCCCACCGCCCCGCGGAATCCCCCGACAGGAGGAGATCCGTGTTCAGCAGAAGGAAGAAGATCCTGTTCGCCGGCGGCACCGCCGCCCTGACCCTCAGCGCTGTCCTCACCGCCGTCGCCGGCACCCAGGCACAAGCCGACGACCTGGTCACCCACCACGAGTTCCAGGTGAACTGCACGGTCAACCACCGGGCGACCGACGACCCCATCGTGTTCCCCAACATGCCTGGCGCGTCCCACGAGCACAGCTTCGTCGGCAACAAGACGACGAACGCGTCCACCACGCTCGGCAGCCTGAACGCTGCCGGCGCCTACGCGACCACCTGCCTCAACCCCGACGACCTGTCGGCGTACTGGTGGCCGACGATGTTCCGCGGACCCGGCACCAGCCAGCCCGTGCAGCAGACCTGGCACCAGGTCATCTACTACAAGTCCGGCATCCTCGACTACCAGGCGGTCCGGCCGTTCCCGCCGGGTCTCCGGTACGTCGTCGGCAGCCCGACCGCGACCCTGAACGACTTCAGGACCTCACCCGGCGCCGTCGAGGGCTGGGAGTGCGGTGACAGCACGCACAACTGGGACTTCCCGGCGAACTGCCCGGCCGGGACCCAGCTGAACATCCGGTACCAGGCCCCGAGCTGCTGGAACGGACGTGATCTCGACACCCCGGACCACAAGAGCCACATGGCCTACCCGGTCAACGGTTCCTGCCCGGCCAGTCACCCGAACCCGGTACCGATGCTGGAGTTCAAGATCGCGTTCCCCGCGGACGGGGACGTGACCGACGTCCGGCTGGCCAGTGGACGCGGGTACACCTGGCACTACGACTTCTTCAACGCCTGGGACGTCCCGACGCTGGCGGCCCTGGTGAGCCACTGCATCAACGGTGGTCTGCAGTGCAACTCGAAGGGCTTCGATCTCTACAAGCCCAACCGCGGGCAGGTCCTCGGCGACAACTACCGCTTGCCCGGACGCCCCTAGAACACCTGTGGTGCCGGGGTCTGGGCAGGACCTCGGCACCACAGGCGCTCCGCCCCAACGCGCGACCTTGAACACCAACTGGGGGCCTTGAACAAGGTATGTCTTGTTCAAGGCCCCCAGTTGGTGTTCAAGGTGCCCAGTTGGGCTCGCGGTTGCGGGGGGTGAGGAGGAAACGGCCGGCTAGGAAGAGAACGCGGCGTCGAAGGACGCGGTGGGTGGGTCGAAGGCGAGGCTGCGAACGAACTGCAGCGCTTCGGCGGCGCCGACCAGGCGGTCCATGCCGGCGTCCTCCCACTCGACCGAGATCGGTCCGGCGTACCCGATCGTGTTGAGCATCCGGAAGCACGCTTCCCACGGGACGTCGCCGTGACCGGTGGAGACGAAGTCCCAGCCGCGCCGCGGGTCGCCCCAGGCCAGGTGTGAACCCATCCGGCCGTTGCGGCCGTTGCCGACCTGGCGCTTGGCGTCCTTGCAGTCGACGTGGTAGATCCGGTCCTTGAAGTCCCACAGGAAGCCGACCGGGTCGAGGTCCTGCCAGACGAAGTGGCTCGGGTCCCAGTTCAGGCCGAACGCCTCGCGGTGGCCGATCGCCTCCAGCGCGCGGGTCGTCGACCAGTAGTCGTAGGCGATCTCCGACGGGTGCACCTCGTGCGCGAACTTCACGCCGGCCTCGTCGAAGACGTCCAGGATCGGGTTCCAGCGGTCGGCGAAGTCGGCGTACCCGGCGTCGACCATCGACTGCGGGACCGGCGGGAACATCGCGACCGTCTTCCAGATCGCCGAACCGGTGAAGCCGACCACGACGTCGACCCCGAGGCGGCGGGCCGCGCGGGCGGTGACGCCCATCTCCTCGGCCGCCCGCTGACGGACGCCCTCGGGGTCGCCGTCGCCCCAGATGTGCGCGGGCAGGATCGCCTGGTGGCGGGCGTCGATCGGGTCGTCGCAGACCGCCTGGCCGAGCAGGTGGTTGGAGATCGTCCAGACCTTCAGGTTGTGCTTCTCGAGGATGTCGAGCCGGTTCTGGACGTAGGCGTCGTCCTCGGCCGCACGCCGGACGTCGAGGTGGTCACCCCAGCAGGCGATCTCGAGCCCGTCGTAGCCCCACTCCGAGGCCAGGCGAGCCACCTCCTCGAACGGCAGGTCGGCCCACTGGCCGGTGAACAGGGTGATCGGTCGAGCCATTTCCTTGGACTCCTTCAGTCGGTACGACGAACAGCCGGGCTGGGGCGGGCGGGAGAAGCTGAGGTGAGGGAAAGCGCGGAGCGGAGGAGGGCCTGCGGGTGGAGGTCGGCGAGGGCTGGGGTTTTGAAGGAAAGCGGGAAGGGCGGGATGAGTGAGTCAGGGGATGTCCCCGGCGCACGGCCGGAGCGCTTGGCCGGGCGCCGGGGACGGGGCGGTGAAGCCCCCGGCGCTGGGCGGGACCGCTCTCTCGCGCGTCCAGGTGGGGCCGAACCACCAGGGCGCTCGGGAGCTCCTGCACGCCTCTCCGCGTCGGACAGGGTGCGGTCCCGCTCAGCGACGTCTTCATCGGGTCAGATCTTCTTCCTCAGGTCCTGCCCGACAGCTGTCAGCAACGTCCGGGCGGGGACGTCCCGCACCGTCCTTGCCTGCGCGAGGTACAGGTCCAGCGCGACGGTCGCGACCACCCGCAGACCCTTGCGCTGCGCCTGCTCGGCCAGGCCGAGCTGCACCTTCAGCACCGTGGCCGTTGCCAGTGGCAACGTCTTGGCGACCCGGTACCGCTCGACCAGCTTGACCGCCTCGGCGTACGACGTGACCACGGTGAACGGCACCTTGGTCACCGACGTGTTGCCGGCCTTGTCGACCGCCGTCGCCGTGAGCTCGTGCGCACCGAGCCCGAGCGCGACGCCGTCCAGCTTCCCGCCGGCGGGCAGCGCCTTGCCGTCCACCCGCAGCGTCACCGCGGAGAGCCCGGAGAGCGCGTCCTCGGCGGTCGCGGCGACCGCGACCGTCGACGCGACGCCGAGCTTCCCACCGGCCGCCAAGCCGGTGACCACCGACTTGGGCGCCGTCCGGTCGACCTTCACGGTCACCGACGAAGGCTCCGACACGTTGCCCGCGGTGTCCGAGGCCCGCACCTGGATGGTGTGCGTCCCGTCGGTCCCGAAGCTGACCGGAGCGGTGTACTCCGACCAGTCCCCGTCGCCGACCTTCTGCTCCAGGTACACCTGCCCCGGCTGGTTGTCGGTCGCCATCGCCGTCGCGACGACCGCGTCGTTCCACCACCCGTTCAGCCCGGACGGCGCCGACGGGTTCAGCGACAGGCTGACCTGCGGAGCGACCGTGTCCCGGACCAGCTTGAAGTAGTCGAACTTCGCCGTCTTCGACGCGGTCTGGTCGACCCCGAAGGCGTAGATGCCGAAGCTCGCCGAGGCCAGCGCCGGGTTCGTCACGGCCGGGAGGGCGGTCCAGGCCAGTCCGTCCGCGCTGTACGAGCCGGTGAACGTCGTCCCGCTCTTGGCCAGGCGCAGGTACCAGACTCCCTGCGTCGGCGCCGGAGCGTTCGGCTGCGGTGACACGAGTACGTCGTTCACCTCGCTGCGCAGCTCGATCCCCCGGGTCACCGCGGAGCCCGCGGCGTTGGTCGCGAGGTAGTCGAGCTTCACGTAGTTCGCGTCGTCGCCGTACACCATCAGGCCGCCCTGCTGGTAGGCCTCGTTGAACGCCGAGCCGTCCACCTTGGTCTCGATCGTCCAGTCACCGTCGGGAGCCGGCTGCAGCAGCAGGTTCTTCGGGTTCGTGGCCGTGCCCTGGTAGATGTCGCCGTTGCTGGTGTCGATCTCGACCGCACCACCGGTCACCCGGTACGCCGCCGGGTCGGGCCGCACGATCGCGGACCAGCGGCACGCGTCCAGCGTCGTACCGGCGAACTCGTCGTCCGGGGTCGGGACCTCGGCCGTGTCGTCCGGCATGATGCTGAAGTAGTCGAACTGCGCCGACAGCGGCAGCGCCTCGGTCCGGTTGGCCAGGCCGAACAGACCGATCCGGGGGTTGCTGATCCCGGCCAGCTGCTTGGTCTCGCTCATCTCGGTGAAGGTCGCACCGTCCGCGCTGTACGCCGCCTTCAGGTTGGCGCCGTCGCTGGTGAACCGGACCCAGACCGTGTCCGGGTAGGCCGCCCCCAGGTTGGCGGTGTTCGACGCGGCCACCTCGTTCGGCGTACCGGCTTCCTCGCGGATGAACTGGAAGATCCGGTCGTTCGCCGACGGGGCGCCGGTCGACCGGCCCTGCAGCACCATCTTGGCGTAGTTGTCGTCGTCGCCGTACACGATCAGGCCGGCCTGCTGGTAGGCCAGTCGTGCGGGCATGGTCAGCTTCGCGGTCGCCTGCCAGGCTCCGGCCGGGAGCGGCTGGAGCACGATGTTCGGCGTACCGGTGTTGCCGGTGCCGTAGATGTCGGTCGCCGTCAGCGGCAGCACCAAGTTGCCACCGGCAACTGTCAGCTCCTGGTTGCCGCGGACAACCTCGCTCCACCGTCCGGTGTCGAGAGCGGTCCCCTCGAAGCCGTCCGAGCGACCGGTCAGACAGGTCGGCGGTGCCGGCGAGTCGACCTTGATGACGATCTTCGCGGTCCCCTTCGCACCGCGCGCATCGGTCACGGTGACCGTCGCCGTGTGCGTGCCGGCCACGGTGTAGGTGTGACTCGGCGACTCACCGGTCCCGGTCGCGCCGTCGCCGAAGCTCCAGGCGTACGACAGCGGCAGGTCCCCTTCGGGGTCGGTCGCCGAGGAGGTGAAGTCCACCTTCAGCGGAGCCTTGCCCTGGACAACCGAAGCCGTTGCCGTGACCAACGGTCGCTGGTTCTCGGTGACGCCCTTGCCGAGGAACTTCACCCAGTTCACGTTCAGCTGACCCGTCGTCTTGACGAAGTACAGCGGCCCGCTGGTCAGCGCGGCACCACTCACGGGCGCCGAGAAGTTCCCGTACGTCTGCCAGGCGCCGGTCGGCGTCACCTGGATGGTCGCGACCACGGCGCCGTCCGTCGGCGAACCCTGGCGAACCTCGACCGTCGCACCCGCGTCCGGCGAGGCCGCCCGCAGCTCGATCCGGTCGATGCCGGTCAGGTTGGTGGGCTTCCAGCCCCACCAGTCGCCGTCCTCGATGAACCCGATGTTCTTGCCGCCACCGGCGGTGTCGCCGGTGTCCTCGACCTGTACGCCGGGCGTCGAGCCCGGACCACCGGTCTCGTCGAAGTACTCCGCCTCGCGGGTCTTCGGCTGCAGCTGCACGACCTTCTCGGTGGTGATCGCACCGGTGCCGGGGGCACCCTTGTCGGTGTACTTCACCGTCACGATGCCGAAGATGTTCGCGCCGACGTGCCCCTCGTCACCAGGAAGCGGGAACGTCCCCTCGCAGCCGTGGTACTGCTCGTACCCGTGCGCGTGCTCGTCGTGGCCGAGCGCGGGCTGGGTGATCACGTCCTGGCAGTCCACCGTCCCGTCCTCGGGATCGGTGACCGTCACCTTGTACTTGATGGTGTCGCCGAAGTCGAAGAAGCCACCGTCCAGCGGGGCCTCGATCGAGATCGTCGGCGCGGTGTTGCCCGAGGTGATCGACCGGTTCGAGACGGCCGTGCGGCCGTCGCTGTCGGTCACAGTCAACCGGGCCGTGAAGACGCCCGGTGTCGTGTAGGTGTGCGAAGGCTTGGCCTCGGTCGAGTCCGTCGTCCCGTTGCCGTCGAAGTCCCAGGCCAGCGTGATCGGCTGCCCGTCGGGATCGCGCGATCCCGTGCTGTCGAAGGCGACCGTCAGCGGCGCCGGACCGGAGACCTTGTCGGTCGTGAACTGCGCGATCGGCGCCCGGTTGCCCTGCACGTAGTCGATCCGGTAGACGCCGGAGTCGGCGTTGTTGCCGCCGAACCCGCTGCCCCACTCGATCACGTACAGCGCGCCGTCCGGCCCGAACTGCAGCGCGTGCGGCCGGATGAAGTTCAGCTTGCCGAGCATCCGGGACACGTCGGCGACCTTGTTCCGGTCGTCGTTGAGCTGCACCGAGAACAGCCGGCTGTCGTTCCAGTCCGCGAAGACCGCCTTGCCGTCGAAGTACTGCGGCCACTTGCGGTCGGAGTCGCTGTCCGGGTCGAACTTGTACGCACCGCTGGTCATCGGCGCGCCACTGCCACCGATCTCCGGTACGCCGGTCGTCGACTTGCCCATCCACAGGCTGGCCGGGATCGCCGCCGGCAGCTGGGTGATGCCGGTGTTGTTCGGCGAGTTGTTCACCGGCGCCGCGCAGTTGAACGTCGCACCGGAGGTCCCGGTCGCGAAGTCGTGGTCGTTGTACGGCGTGTTGTTGCCGACGCAGTACGGCCAGCCGTAGAAACCCGGCTTGTCCAGGATGTCCCACTCGACGCGGCCGTCCGGGCCACGAGTCGGCGAGACCTGCCCGGCGTCCGGACCGTAGTCGGCGACGAACAGGTGGTTGGTGCTCGGGTCGATGCCGATCCGGAACGGGTTGCGGAAGCCCATCGCGTAGATCTCGGGCCGCGTCTTCGCCGTACCAGCCGGGAACAGGTTGCCGTCGGGAACGGTGTAGCTGCCGTCGGCCTCGATGTGGATGCGGAGCACCTTGCCGTTCAGGTTGTTGCTGTTGGCACTGCTGCGCTGGGAGTCCCAGGCGGCGCGTCCGGCCCGCTCGTCGATCGGCGAGTAGCCGTCGGAGTCGAACGGGTTGCTGTTGTCACCGGTGGCGATGAACAGGTTGCCGTTGTTGTCGAACTCGAGCGCACCACCCGCGTGGCAGCACTGGTCGCGCTGGGTGTCGACGCGGATGACCTGCTTCTCGCTCGCGAGATCCAGCGTGTCGCCGTTCACCTTGAACCTGGACACCCGGTCGAACGGTTCGGCGCCGGCCGGCGAGTAGTACAGGTAGAGGAAGCCGTTGGTGTCGAACGCCGGGTCGAGCGCGATGCCGAGCAGGCCGAACTCCTGACCGGTGTAGACGTTCAGCGTCCCCGCGGTCACCACCGAGCCGTCGGTCTTGACGATCTTCACGGCGCCGTTGCGGTCGATGTAGAAGACCCGGCCGTCCTTGGCGATGGTCAGTTCCATCGGGTTCGACGTGTCGTCGTCGAGGGCGACCTTCTGGTAGCTGTCGCTCAGCGACGCGCCGCAGTCGGCCGGCTGCACGCCCGCGGCGGTCTTGATGCCGCCGAGCAGGTGGGTGCGGAAGACCGGGTCGGCGTACGACTCGATCGTGTGGCCCATGCCGGTGTACCAGGCCCTGCCGCCGTCGTAGTCCTGGCACCACGCGATCGGGTGCTCGGGGCCCATGTTGCCGCCGGCGTACGACGTCTCGTCGAGCGAGGCGAGCACGTGCACGCTGTCGCGCGGGTTGGTCCGGTAGTTGTACCACTCGTCGGTGCGGTTCCACGTCGTCGGCGCCTCGGCGGTCGACGGGTGCGCGTGGTCCTCCACCTTGACGTTGGCGTTCGGCGTACCGGCCGGGTGGCTGTCGAAGTACGAGCCGACGAGCTTGCCGTACCAGGGCCACTCGTACTCGGTGTCCGAGGCCGCGTGCACACCGGCGTACCCGCCGCCGCCCTGGATGTAGCGCTGGAACGCGGCCTGCTGGTCGGCGTTCAGCACGTCACCGGTCGTCGACAGCCAGATGACCACCTCGTACTTGGCCAGCTCGGTGTCGTTGAACATCGCCGCGTCCTCGGTCGCGGTGACGGTGAAGTTGTTGCCCGCGGCCAGGTCCTTGATGGCCTGGATCCCGGCCGGGATCGAGTCGTGCCGGAAACCGGCGGTCTTGCTGAAGATCAGCGCGTTGAACGTCTCGTCCCCGTGGCCCGGGTGGGCCCGCGCGGGTAACGCGCTGAGCGGGATCGCCAAGGCGGCGATCAGCGCCAGCAGCACGGCACGGACAACCGTGCCGTGCAGGCGCCTGCGTAGCTGGTGCATGAGGGTGCTCCTTATGGGTCGGATAAGGTGCGCGCTCCATCGGTTTCCGGGGCGGGTCCCCGGGCGTCGGCCCTGGTACAGCTACTTGCGAACAGCTACTTGCAGAAAGTGCGTCAGCGGACGCCGAGCAGGTGGTCCATCGCGAGCTGGTCGAGCTTCTCGAAGCCGAGGCCGCGGGCGGCCAGCGTCTCCGGGTCGTACGTCGCCTTGCGCAGCTCGTCGAGGGACTCCCCCGCGCCGAGCGTCGGCTGCGACAGGTCGGCGACGCGGGCCGTGGCCAGCGCCTCCTGGACCTCGGGGTCGGCCCGGAACGCCGCGACCTTCTCGCGCAGGATCAGGTAGTTGCGCATGCAGCCGCGGGCGGTCTCCCAGACGCCGTCGAGGTCCTCGGTGCGCGGCGGCTTGTAGTCGAAGTGCACGTAGCCGTCGTACCCGGGCTGCCCCTCCGCGCCCTGCAGGACGTCGACGGTCCAGAACGCCTCGCGCAGGTTGCCGGCGCCGAAGCGCAGGTCCTGGTCGAAGCGCGGCCCGTGCTGGCCGTTCAGGTCGATGTGGAACAGCTTGCCGTGCCACAGCGCCTGGGCGATCCCGTGCGCGTAGTTCAGGCCGGCCATCTGCTCGTGCCCGACCTCGGGGTTGATACCGACCAGCTCGGGGTGCTCGAGGTCGTTGATGAACGCGATCGCGTGCCCGATCGTCGGCAGCAGGATGTCGCCGCGCGGCTCGTTCGGCTTCGGCTCCAGCGCGAACCGCAGGTCGTAGCCCTGTTCGCGCACGTACGTCGTGAGCAGGTCCATCGACTCCTTGTACCGGTCCATCGCGGCCCGGACGTCCTTCGAGCCGCCGGACTCCGCGCCCTCGCGGCCGCCCCACAGCACGTACGTCGACGCGCCGAGCTCGGCGGCCAGGTCGACGTTGCGCAGGATCTTGGCCAGCGCGTACCGCCGGACGTCGCGGTCGTTGGCGGTCAGGCCGCCGTCCTTGAAGACCGGGTGGCTGAACAGGTTCGTGGTGGCCATCTCGACGACCAGGCCGGTGTCGGACAGCGCCTTGCCGAACCGGGCCAGCACCGCCTGGCGCTGGGCGTCGTCGGGGACCAGGTCGTCGTCGTGGAAGGAGACGGCGGCGGCGCCCAGCTCGGCCAGCTTCTCGACCGCGAGCACCGGGTCGAGCGGCGCGCGGACCGCCGTACCGAAGACGTCGACACCTTCCCAGCCGACCGTCCAGAGTCCGAACGAGAACTTGTCGGCCTTGCTCGGGGTGTATGCGTTCATTCGGGGATCTCCTGCCATTCTCGGGAGTTCGAGCTGTCCTCGACGGCCGCGAGCACGCGCTGGACCTGGAGGCCGTCGGCGAACGACGGCTCCGGGTCCTTGCCCTCGGCAATCGCCGTGACCAGGTCGACCACTTGGTGGGTGAAACCGTGCTCGTAGCCGAGCAGGTGGCCAGGGGGCCACCAGGCGGCGACGTACGGGTGCACGGGCTCGGTCGCGAGGATCCGCCGGAAGCCGGCGGTCTCGGCGTCCTCGGTCGCGTCGTAGTAGTGGAGGAGGTTCATGTCCTCGAAGTCGAAGGCCAGACTGCCCTTCGAGCCGTTGATCTCGATCCGGATCGCGTTCTTGCGGCCGGTGGCGAACCGGGTCGCCTCGAAGACGCCGAGCGCGCCGCCGCGGAAGTTCGCGATGAACACCGCGGCGTCGTCGACGGTGACCGGGCCGCGCTCGGCGCTCGCCGTACCGGACAGGCCGCTGTGCGCCTCCGCCTTGGGACGTTCCTTGACGAAGGTCTCCAGCCGGCCGCTCACCTCCGCGATCCGGTCACCGGTGATGAACTGGGTCAGGTCGACGATGTGCGCGCCGATGTCACCGAGCGCGCCGGAGCCGGCCTTCTCCTTGTCGAGGCGCCACGACAGCGGCGCCTCGGGGTCGGCGATCCAGTCCTGCAGGTACTGCGCCCGGACGTGCCGGACGGTCCCGACCTTGCCCTCGGCCACCAGTCTGCGCGCGAGCGCGATGGCCGGGACCCGGCGGTAGGTGAACCCGACCATCGACCTGATCCCCTGCGCGGCCGCCTTGGCCGCGGCGTCGGCCATGGCCTCCGCCTCCGCGACCGTGTTGGCCAGGGGCTTCTCGCAGAGCACGTGCTTACCGGCCTCGAGCGCGGCGACCGCGATCTCGGCGTGGCTGTCGCCCGGCGTACAGACGTCGACCAGCTGGACGTCGTCACGCTGCAGCAGCGCCCGCCAGTCGGTCTCGGTCGTGCTCCAGACGAGCTTGCCGGCGGCAGCCTGTACCGCTTCGGCGTTGCGGCCGCACAGGACGTTGAGGTCCGGGTGCAGCGGCAGGTCGAAGAAGCGCGGCGCGTTGCGCCAGGCCTGCGAGTGGGCGGCCCCCATGAAGGCGTAGCCGATCAGGCCGATGCCCAGGTTCGTCATACCGTGTGTTCCCTTTCTCAGCTCTCGAAGGCGGTCGGCAGGTACTGGTCGACGTTGTCCTTGGTGACGACCGGGGCGTACAGCTGGACGGTGCGCGGGACCTCGACCTCCACCAGGTCGCCGAGGGACTTCTTCTGCACCAGCAGCCGGGCCAGCCGGACGCCGTCCGCACCCTGCGTGGACGGGTAGATGACCGTCGCCCGCATCACCGTGTTGCCGGCCTTGATGTCGCGCATCACGTTGGCCGAGCCGGCGCCGCCGACCATGAAGAACTCCTTGCGGCCGGAGTTCTTGATCGCGGCCAGGACGCCGACGCCCTGGTCGTCGTCGTGGTTCCAGATCGCGTCGATCTTCGGCGCGGCCTGGAGCAGGTTCGCGGCGGCCTTCTCACCGGACTCGACGGTGAACTCGGCCGGGACCCGGTTGCTGACCTTCAGGCCGCAGTCCGCGAGCGCTTCCTTGAAGCCCTGGCTGCGGGCCTGGGTCAGCGGCAGCGAGTCGATGCCGGCGATCTCGGCGACCACCGCGTCCGGCTTGCCCTTCAGCTCCTGGCAGATGTAGGTGCCGGCCGAGACACCCATGCCCTTGTTGTCACCGAGCACGGTGGTCCGGGCGGCGAAGGTGCTGCCGAACTCGCGGTCGACGTTGACCACGGTGATCCCGGCGTCCATCGCCTTGGTGGCGACCGCGGTCAGCGCGGCCCCGTCGAACGGCAGCAGCACGATCGCGTCGACCTTCTGGTTGATGAAGGTCTCCACCTGGCTGATCTGCAGGTTCACGTCGTTGGTGCCCTCGGCGACGATCAGCTCGACGTCGGAGAACTTCTTCGCCTCGGCCTGGGTGGCCTTGGTGATCGCGCCCATCCAGCCGTGGTCGGCGGCCGGGGCGGAGAAGCCGATCCGGACCTTCTTGCCCGGCTCGTCGTTCTTGCCGCCGGCCACGGCCTGGGTGGCGCCGGTGTCGGAGGTCTTCTCGGCCTCCGGCGTGTTGCTGGTGCAGGCGATCAGCGCCAGCGAGCTCAGGCCGGCGATACCGGCCACCTTCAGGAAGCGGGCGGGTCGTGCGGACATCCTTGTCCTCCTCGGTTGCAGGGGTTTGTTCGACATCTAGGTGGTGCTCGAGCGGGCGGCCAGCCGTTGCTGGAGGAGGACCGCGATCACGATGATCACGCCCTTGGCCACCGACTGTGCGGAGATGCTCAGGTTGTTCAGGGTGAAGACGTTGTTCAGCGTGGTGAAGATCAGTACGCCGAACACGGTGCCGACGATCGTGCCGCGGCCACCGGACAGCAGCGTCCCGCCGATCACCACGGCCGCGATCGCGTCCAGCTCGTACAGCTGACCGTGGGTCGAGCTGCCGGTCGTCGTCCGGGCCATCAGCATCACGGCGGCGATACCGCAGCACAGACCGGCCAGGACGTAGAGCGCGACGGTGTGCCGCTGCACCTTGATACCGGCCAGGCGGGCCGCCTCGGCGTTGCCGCCGACCGCGAACGTCCGGCGTCCGAAGGTGGTCCGGTTGAGCACCACCCAGCCGAGCGCGGCGACGATCACGAACATCCAGACCAGCACCGGTACGCCGATCACCGAGCCGCCGAAGACGTCCAGGAACGGGTTGACGGTGATGATCTGCGTCTTGCGGTCGGAGATGATCTCGGCCAGGCCGCGCGCTCCGGCCAGCATCGCCAGCGTCGCGATGAACGGGACGATCTTGCCGTAGGCAATCAGCAGGCCGTTGACCAGACCGCAGGCGGCGCCGACCAGCAGGGCGGTGCTGACCATGAAGATCCAGTGGAAGTCGGCTGCCATCTGTTGCGTGGCCAGGGTGGTCGCCCAGACCGACGCCAGGGCGAGCATCGCGCCGACCGACAGGTCGATGCCGCCACCGGTGATGACGAACGTCATCCCGATGCTGACCACGCCGATCACCGCGGCCAGCCGCAGGATCGTCAGCAGGTTGGCGCTGGTGGCGAAGGTGTCGCCGGCGGTGATCAGGCCCACCAGGCAGAGCAGGACCAGCGCGACGACCAGTCCGACGTTGCGGCCCATGCCGGAGCGCAGCAGCGCCGCCGTACCGCCGCCGTTGCGTGGGGCGCCGGGCTGGCGGGTGGTGGCCTGTGTCGAGGCCGTCGTACCGGCGGGCGTCGTACCGGTGGGCGTCGTACCGGCGGGCGTCGTACCGGGGACCGCGTCCTGGACCTTCGCGTCCGGCTCCGAACGTGCGACTTCCTCACTCATCACACGGCACTTCCTTCCATCACCAGGTCCAGGACCCGGTGCTCGTCGATGTCCTGCGCGGGACCGGTGTGCACGGCCCGCCCCTCCCGCATCACCACGACCCGGTCGGCCAGACCGAGCACTTCCTCGACCTCGCTGGAGACCAGCACGATCGCGACCCCGTTGGCGGCCAGCTTGCGAATCAGCGCGTAGATCTCCGACCTCGCGCCGACGTCGACGCCGCGGGTCGGTTCGTCGAGCAGCAGCACCCGGCAGTCGCGCAGCAGCCAGCGGGCCAGCACGACCTTCTGCTGGTTGCCGCCCGACAGGTTGCGGACCGGGTGGTCGACCCCGGCCGGCCTGACGTCGAGCGCCTTGGTCAGCTCCTCGGCGGCCTTCTTCTCGGCGTGGCCGTTCAGGAACCCGCCGCTGGCGAAGCGCTGCATCGTCGAGACCGTGATGTTCTTGTAGACCGCTTCGTCGAGCAGCAGCGCCTGGCTCTTGCGCTCTTCGGGGGCCAGGCCGACGCCGGCTTTGACCGCGGCCTGGACCCGGCCCGGGCGCAGCGTGACACCGTCGACGCGGACCTCGCCGGTCGCGGCCTTGCGTGCGCCGTACACGGTCTCCAGTACTTCGGACCGGCCGGAGCCGACCAGCCCGGCGAAGCCGAGGATCTCGCCGGCCTTGACCTCGAAGCCGATCTCCTCGAACTCGCGCGGGCGGGACAGTCCGGTGACCTCCAGGACCGTCGGCGCGTTCTTGTCGATCGCGGCGCGTGGCGGGAAGACGTACTCGATCGAGCGGCCGGTCATCAGCCGGATCAGCTCCGAGGTCGCGGTCTGGCGCGCGTCCAGGCCGGTGGCGACCGTCGCGCCGTCCTTGAGCACGGTGACCCGGTCGCCGATCTCGCGGATCTCCTCCAGCCGGTGCGAGATGTAGATGACCGCGACGCCACGCGAGGTCAGGTCGCGGATGACGCGGAACAGGTTGCCGACCTCTTCGGAGTCGAGCACCGCGGAGGGCTCGTCCATCACGATCAGCTGAGCGTCACGGGAGAGCGCTCTCGCCATGCTCACGACCTGCTGGCCGGCGGCCGGCAGCAGACCGACGGTCCGGCCGACCGGGATCTCGCCGTGGCCGAGCCCCTTGAGCAGGTCCCGGGCCCTGGTGTTCGCCTCGTGCCGGCGGGTCATCCCGAACCGGGCCGGCTCGTGGCCGAGGAACACGTTCTCGGCGACGCTCAGGTCGGGCACCAGGTCGAGCTCCTGGTAGATCGCGGCGATCCCGAGATCGATCGCGGCGGTCGGGCTGTTCAGCGCAACCTCGTTGCCGTTGACAACGATCGTGCCTTCGTCCGGCTGGTGCGCGCCGGTCAGCACCCGGATCAGCGTCGACTTGCCGGCGCCGTTCTGGCCGAGCAGGCAGTGCACCTCCCCCCGGCGGACGTCGAGATCGACGCCGTCCAGCGCCCGGACGCCGGGGAACTCCTTGACGATCCCGGTCATCCGCAACAGTTCTTCGTCGGCCACCCCATCACCTCTCGTCCTCGCCCCGCCCAGATCCTTCGTCCCCGCCGTGCTCATCGCCGCGGCCCTCGTCCCGCGGATGCTTCGTTCGTTGCGCGACTCCGGTCGCCTCGCTGCCCTCGTCCCGCGGGTGCCTCGTTCATTGCGCGACTCCGGTCGCCTCGCTGCCCTCGTCCCGCGGGTGCTTCGCTCATCGCGGGACTCCGGTTGCCTCGCGGTCCACGTCCCGCGGATGCTTCGTTCATTGCGCGACTCCGGTCGCCTCGCGGCCGATCAGGGTCGGGTCCAGGAAGACCTGGTCGAGCGAGATCTGCGCGCCGCCCCGGACCGCCGCGGTGAAGCCCAGCTCGGACTGCACGACCCGGCAGCCGCCGCCGTTCGGAGCGATCACGCGGTCGCGGATCGCGCTCTCCAGCGGCTCTTTCAGCCACGGACCGAGGACGGCGAAGTACCCGCCGAGGACCAGGACGTCCGGGTTCAGGATGTTCACCAGGATCGCGCCGCCGATGCCCAGCCAGGTCCCGACGTCGGCCAGCGCGCGCAGGGTGCGCGCTCCCCCGGCCTCGGCCCGCCGGGTGATCTCGGCGAGCCGCTGCTCGACGTCCAGGGACGGGTCGCGGACGGGGTCGTCGGCGTCGGTCGCCTTGTTGAGCAGCGCGGTCAGGCCGACCACGGTCTCCCAGCAGCCGGTCCGGCCGCAGCCGCAGATCCCACCAGCGGGCGCCACGGGCATGTGCCCGACCTCGCCGCTGAAGCCACTGCCGCCGCGCAGCAGGTGTCCACCCGCGACCATGCCGCCACCGACACCGATCGCGCCGGTCAGCAGCACGATGTCCTCGACCTTGCTCCCGGCGTCCTTGCGCAGCTCCGAGTACGCCGCCAGGGCGGCCAGGTTCGCCTCGTTGTCGACCCGGACCGGGTACGCCGGACCGCCGAGCCGGTCGCGGATCGCGTCGACGATCTGCAGCTCGCCCCACTTCAGGTTCGGCGCGAGCTTCAGCGCGCCGGTCGAGCTCTCGACCAGACCGGGCGCCGCGAGCGTCACGCCGGCGGTCTGACCACCGCGGGCCTCGACCGCGGTGACCGCCTCGCCGACGAGCTCGGCGAGGTGGTCGAGCGTCGTACCGGGGTCGAGGTGGGCGACGTCGAGCGGGACGCGGCGTTCGATCACGGTGTCGCCGCTCAAATCGAGGGCGGTGACGGCCAGGTAGTCGACGTTGATCTCGGCGCCGACTCCGCAGACCGCGCTCCCGTCGAGCTCGACCAGCTGCCCGGGGCGGCCGAGGGCGCCGCGCTCGGACTCAGCGCGGCCTTCCCGGAGCAGACCACGCTCGACGAGCTCGGCGACCAGGCTGGAGACGGTGGCTTTGTTCAGGCCGGTGTCGGCGGCGATCCGGGCCCGCGACTTCGGGCCCGCGGACCGGACGTGCCGAAGGACCACGGAGAGGTTGTTGCGGCGCAGGGAGACGTGGTCGGCCGCGACCACGCCACCGCCCGGCCGACTGCCGTCGGTCAGCGTCACCAGACCCCACCCCTTCTCCCCCGACAGGAGAACGGCACCCTCTAGTGTGATGCCAGTCACAGACTTAGTCTGTTGAGGCAACAAACTAAGTACCGGCGTGGTTGCCGTCAAGAGGTCGGAGCGAAACAGTTTCGATCTTGGATTTTCATTCCTTTGTTGATATTTTGCGGCCACTCTCCGCAGTCCTGTCCGCCCCTTTCAGGAGCCTGCACCATGACACTGACCCGACGTACCTTCCTGGCCGCCTCCGCGGCCACCGCCGCCGCCGCTTCGACGGCCGGCACCGCTCTGTCCGCCTCCGCGGCCCCGCAGGCCAGCCCGCCCGGCGACGTGGTCGGCAAGATCACCGTCGGCTACCAGGGCTGGTTCGCCTGCGCCGGCGACGGCGCCCCGATCAACGGCTGGTGGCACTGGAGCCAGAACTGGGGACAGCCGCCCTCCCCGTCCAACAACGCGCTCGGCAGCTGGCCCGACGTCCGCGACTACTCCGCGACGTACCAGACGGCGTACGCGAACCTCGGCAACGGGCAGCCCGCGCGGTTGTTCTCGTCGTACGACCAGCAGGCGGTGAACACGCACTTCCAGTGGATGCAGCAGCACGGCTGCGACACGGCCGCGCTGCAGCGATTCAACCCGTTCGGCGGTGAGGGGCCGACGCGGGACGCGATGGCGGCCAAGGTGCGCCAGGCCGCCGAGCAGTACGGGCGGAAGTTCTACATCATGTACGACGCGACCGACTGGCAGAACATGCAGTCGGAGATGAAGCAGGACTGGACGAACAAGATGCGCGCGTACACGGCCTCGCCGATGTACGCGAAGCAGAACGGGAAGCCGGTCGTCTGCATCTGGGGGTTCGGGTTCGACGAGCCGAACAAGGCGTTCCCGGCGTCGGTGTGCCTGGACGTCGTGAACTGGTTCAAGGGTCAGGGGTGCTACGTGATCGGCGGGGTGCCGACGCACTGGCGGCGCGGGGTCGAGGACTCACGCGCCGGGTATCTCGACGTGTACCACGCGTTCAACATGATCTCGCCGTGGATGGTGGGGCGGATCCAGGACGTCGCGGGTGCGGATCACTACTACAACAACGTGAACCAGCAGGACCAGGCCGACTGCAACGCCTTCGGGATCGACTACCAGCCGTGCGTCATCCCGGGCGATCTGCAGTCCGGGCACCGGCGGCACGGGGACCTGATGTGGCGGCAGTTCTACAACCTGACGCGGGTCGGCGTGCAGGGGATGTACATCTCGATGTTCGACGAGTACAACGAGGGCAACCAGATCGCCAAGACCGCGGAGAGCGCGGCCTTCGTTCCTTCCGGGTCGGGGATCCGGGCGCTGGACGAGGACGGGACGGCCTGTTCGTCGGACTACTACCTGCGGCTGACCAACGACGGTGGGCGGATGTTCAAGGGACAGATTCCGTTGACGCCGAACCGGCCTACGCCGCCGGTGGTTTCTGCCGGGACCGGCGGGGTGGTGTTCTTCGAGCACGTGGACTACCTGGGCGCCTCTGGGGCTGCGCTTGCCAAGGGCAACTACACGCGGGATGCATTGCAGGCGGCCGGCGTGCAGGACAACTGGGCTTCGTCGGTGCGGATCCCGGCCGGGTGGACGGTCACGGCGTACAGCGAGGACAACTTCGGCGGGCAGGCGTGGACGTGGACCGCGAACCAGCCGAACTTCACGACGCTGTCACCGAACGCGAACGACCATCTGACGTCCTGCCGGATCTCCTAGCGCGTCCGCACTCGGCGCGGCGCTTCGGCGCCTGTCGGAGCGCGCGTCGGCGCAGGTCGGTGCTGGTCGGGGCGCGCGTCGACGCTGGTCGGGGCGCCCGGCCGTCGGCGGTTTCTGCCGGTGGCCGGGCGGTTGCCCCTGCGTCAGAGGAGCTCGAGGCTGTCCGTCGCCAGGGTGATGACGGCGCCGTCCAGGTGCAGGCGGCAGGCGATGGCGTGGCCGGCGCAGGTGAACAGCGCGGGGCCGGCCACGTCGACGACCTTGTACGCGACCGGTTGCGCACACCGCTCGCTCGGGCCCTGCTGCTCGTGGTGGCAGCCGAGCACGTGACAGGTCGCGACGTCGCCGCCGACGTTCATCAGCGTCAGGCCGTGATCGGGGCACACACCCCAGGTCACACCGCAGACCTGTCCCTCGCTCGCGGCGAGACGAACCAGGCTGCCGGCGGTCGACTGCAGCTCGCTGGCGACCGCGCGGAAGGTCTCGACTGCTTCGTCGAGGTCCCGGCGGAGTTGCCGCGACTCGACCGTCTCGGGCATGCCCTGGGTCGCGGCCAGCAGATCCTCGGAGAGCGCTTTCGCGGCCAGCGCGATCTCGTCCACGCGCACCGGCGTACCGAACCCGGCTTGGCGTGGCCCGACCGGGACCGTGCGCCCGTTGATCGCGGCCTGGTACTGCCAGTCCACGTTGCGCGGGGCGTCGGTGGGGTGCGGTGCGTCGGTGTGCGGCCCGGCTGCATTGTGCGGCCCGGCTGCATTGTGCGGCCCGGTTGCATTGTGCGGCCCGGTTGCGTTGTGCGGCCCGGTTGCGTTGTGCGGCCCGGTTGCGTTGTGCGGCGCGGTTGCTCCCGCGTTCTCGGGAGAGCGCTCCCGCGCGTTCTCGGGCGGCATCACGCCGGCCGTCTGACCCGTGCTCACTGCGGCGGTCTCACCTGTTCTCGCTGCGGCGGCCTGACCGGAGTTCTTCCCGGCGGTCTCATCCGTGGTGCTGTGCGGTTGGTTCCTGGGACTGCCCGTGGAGCTTGATGCGGCTGGACCGGGTTTGGTTGCGTCGGGTCCGGTGGGGCTGGGTGTGTTCGGGCCGGCTCCCGTGGCGCTCAGACCGGCTGCGGGCTCGCCCTCGTTGTCCGGCGTTCTGGTGGCGTCGTCCGCGGTCTTCTTCGCGGCCGGGCCGGCCAGGTTCGGAGCGACGGCCTCACCAGTGCCACCGTTCGCGATCGGCATCGGCGTACCGGGTGCCCAGGTACCACCTGGTGGTTGAGCTTGGGTGCCGCCCACGACCACCTGGGCGCCCCAGCCGGAATCGTGCCGGCTGTCGTCGGTCGTACCGTTCGACCAGCGCGACCTCTCGGTGTCGCCGCGGTTCGCTCGTTTGGCTCTCGCCATTCGCCGCCCCCTGATGACGTGTCTCCCCGGTGGCCGATGGTGCCATGCCCGCAGGGGGTGCGACCAGAGCAAATCACCGAGCGTCACACAGGGCTGAACAAGCCTTGCGCAGAGCAACGACCCCAGCCGGTGCGACGCGCCTGATCCACCTGGGCGCGACAGTCACCTCGTCCACCTCTTCCAATGCCCGCAGGGCTCCCGGGCAATCCCGGCGGCGTAATTCCCAACGCGCCCTTAACACTTGCCGTCAGCACGTGTCGGTAACCACACGCAACGAAACCGGCCGGTCTTCCACCGCGCTCGGTTACATCGAAAATTGATACGGTTGGGACCGTGGACGAGCAGACCCCCGATCTCGAGGCCCTGACGACGGCGATCGAGGACTTCACCACGATCTTCATCCGGCTGCCGTCCGTCCGCCGCTTCAACTTCTCCACCTTGTCCGTCCTGCACACGCTGGCCCGCCGCGGGCCGCTGAGGCTCACCGACCTGACCGCCACCGAGCAGCTCAAGCAACCGGCGCTGACCAGCCTGGTCGCGAAGCTCGAACGCGACGGTCTGATTTCCCGTGCTCCCGATCCGCGCGACGGGCGCGCGATGCTGCTGTCGCTGACCTCCGAGGGACGGGCGATCGTCGACTCGCGCCGGACGAGCCGGGTCGAGCGGTTGACCGAGCTGGTGAACCAGCTGAGCGCCGAAGATCGCGCTCTCCTGGCGGGATCCGCCGGGGTGCTGCAACGCCTGACCGAGATCGCCTCCGCCGACAGTCCCGACCGCTCCGACCGCCGCGACTGATCCGACCGCGCCGGACACCCCGACCGCTTCGACCACGCCAACCGCCGCGACCGCCGCGACCGCCCCGACTGATCCGACCGCGCCGCCCCGACCACGCCAACCGCCGCGACCACTCCTTGTGAGGGCTCCCATGCCGACGCCGTTCCCGCTCGACCCGACTCCGATCCACGTCTCTGACGAGGTCCTCTCCGACCTTCGCGCCCGCTTGCGCGCCACCAAGTGGCCGCTCGACGCCGGCAACGAGGACGGGCACTACGGCGTACGGCGTACGGACCTGCAGGAGCTGGTCGCGTACTGGGCCGACGGGTTCGACTGGAGAGCGTCGGAGAGCGCGATCAACGCGTTCCCGAACTACCGGGCCGACGTCGGCGGCGTACCGGTGCACTTCCTGCGCAAGGCCGGTGTCGGGCCGCGGCCGGTCCCGCTGATCCTGAGCCACGGCTGGCCGTGGACGTTCTGGCACTTCGCCAAGGTGATCGACCGGCTCGCCGACCCGGCGGCGTACGGCGGTGATCCCGCGGACGCCTTCGACGTGATCGTGCCGTCGCTGCCCGGCTTCGGCTTCTCGACGCCGCTCGCGCAGCCGGATATGAACTTCTGGAAGATCGCCGACGTGTGGAACTCGCTGATGACCGAGGTGCTCGGGTACTCGCGGTACGCCGCGGCCGGGAACGATGTGGGCGCGCTGGTGACCGGGCAGCTCGGGCACAAGTACGCGGACGAGTTGCTGGGGATCCACATCGGGTCTGCGCTGAAGCTGGACTTCTTCAACGGCGAGCGGGCGTGGGACATCACTGGTGGTCGGCCGATTCCCGAGGGGCTTTCTCCTGAGGTCCGGGATCGTCTGCTCGAGGTCGAGAAGCGCTTCGCTGTGCATCTGTCGGCGCACATGCTCGCGCCGACGACGCTCGCGTTCGGGCTCGCCGACTCCCCCGCCGGCATGCTCGCCTGGCTGCTCGAACGCTGGGACAAGTGGAGCGACGACGGCGGGGACGTGCTGAACGTGTTCTCCCGGGACGAACTGTTGACCCACGCAACGATCTTCTGGGCGGGCGACGCGATCGAGACGTCGATCCGCACGTACGCGAACAACAACCGGTACCCGTGGGCGCCGTCGCACGACCGCCGGCCGGTCGTCGAGGCGCCGACCGGGATCACGTTCGTCGACTACGAGAACCCGCCGGGGGTCGGGAGTGCGGAGGAGCGGATCGAGAGCTTTCTCGCCGGCGACCGGGCCGATTGGTACAACCACACCTCGATCACCTGCCATCCGCGCGGCGGGCACTTCATCCCGTGGGAGATCCCGGTCGAGTGGACGGACGATGTACGGCGTACGTTCCGCCCGCTCCGCTGATCGTTGCCCAGGGCACCGTCAGCGGGCTCGCGTCAGGCGCTCGGGCTCAGGCGCTCGGGCTCAGATGCTCGGGCTCAGGCGCTCGGGCTCAGGCGCTCGGGCTCAGGTGTTCGCGGAGGAACTCGACCGTACGGGTCCGGGCCGCGAGCGCCGGGTGCCCCGGGGTCTCCCGCACCTCGGCGGTGAGCACCTGGTGCGCGCCCTTCGCGAACCCACCAGCGTTCCCCGGCCCGGAGTCGAGCTCGATCACCTCGAACGCGTCGCCGAGCCGCTCCCGCAACGTCGCGAACCGCTCGGCCGGCACCGCCCGATCCTTCGTGAACCGCAACCCCAGCACGCACAGCCCGTCGCTCCGCGTCCGCTCCGCGATCAGATCCAGCTCCTGCCGCGACACCCCGGGATCCCGCCGCCGCGCCGCCCCGAGCGGGAACGGCGTCGCCGGCTGACTCATCACCGGCGCCCGGACGACGTCCTCCACCGCGGTCGCCAACGCGAACCCACCGGTGAAGCACATCCCGATCACGCCGACGCCGCGTCCCGGCGTACGCGCGGCAAGATCAGCGGCGACCGCCCGCAGGTACTTCGTGATCGGCCGCTCCGCGTCCACCGCGAACGCCCGGAACTCCTTCGTCACGCACAACCGCGCGAACACCGCCGCGCCGTGCCCGACGGTCGCCTCCCGCCCCGGCGACCCGAACGGCGACGGCACCACCACCGTGAACCCCTCCGCCACCAGATGCTCCGCCAGCCCGAGCACCTCCGGCGTGATCCCCGGGATCTCCGGGATCAGCACCACCCCCGGCCCGGTGCCCTTCTCGTAACAGTCGAAGGTCAGCCCACCACCCGTGAACGGCGCCTTCGCCCACCCCGCCAGATCCGCCTTCGGTGCAGCCCCATCAGCCATCGCCACGACTCCTCAACCGGTCAGTCCCCACCCTGGAACCGCCGGCGGCGATTCCCCGCGTCCGTCGTACTGAATCCCCCGGCGCCAAGAATTGCAGCTATTGACATCCCGGCGCCCCCAAAACTGTCCCCCGGCTCTGACATACTCCGGCCCAGAATGTCACTCTGAGACCCTTGGGGGGGTCCTGTGTTACCCATCCGCCCGTCCCACCTCCTGAAGCTGGGGCTACCGGCCGCGCTGGTCGCGGCCACCTTGGTCACCGTCACCGGTTCGTCGGTGTCCGCGGCCCCGGCGAAGCCCTTCTACAACGCCTTCCAGGTCCCGGACCGCCAGCCCGACCCGGCGGCCCCGGCCTACGACCCGCACTCGGTGCTGGTGAAGTTCTCGCCCAAGGCGAGCGCCTCGGCCCGGGCCACGGTCCTTGCCAAGCACAACAGCCGCCAGGCCGCCGTACCGGTCGACGGTGACTACGCGACCGTGACCAGCAACGCCACGGCCCCGGAGCTGCTGAAGAAGCTGCAGTCCGAGTCGAGCGTCGAGGTTGCCTCGCTCAACTACGTCCGGACCAGCGCCGCCGTCCCGAACGACGAGTACTACCGCACCGACCAGGCGTACCTGTCGACGATCCGGATGCCGCAGGCCTGGGACCTGTCGAAGACCGCCGGCAGCCAGACCGTCGCGGTCCTCGACACCGGCGTCGACGGCGGCCACCCGGAGCTGGCCGGCCGCGTCTACACCGGCTACAACGCGCTCAACCCGAAGGCGTCGGCCAACGACGACGAGGGCCACGGCACGATGGTCGCCGGCATCATCGCCGCGAACACCAACAACGCCCGCGGTGTCGCCGGCGTCGCCTGGAACGCCAAGATCCTCCCGGTCAAGGTGCTCGACTCCGAGGGCAGCGGGTCCGACTCCGCCGTCGTGGCCGGGATCAACTGGGCGGTGTCGCACGGCGCCCGGGTGATCAACATGTCGCTGAGCGGCCCGAGCTACAACCCGGTGATGCACGCCGCCGTCAAGAACGCCGTCGCCAAGGGCGTCGTCGTCGTCGCCGCGTCCGGCAACCACTACGACTCCTCGGCCCGCTACCCCGCGGCCTTCCCGGAGACCATCTCGGTCGGTGCCACCGACAACAACGGCGTGCTGACCACGTTCAGCTCGTGGGGCGACTCGGTCGACATCTCCGCGCCGGGCTGGAACATCCTGTCCACCGGACCGCGCGCGCTCACCGACCCGGGCTACCTCCCGTACTGGGGCGGCAGCGGCACCTCGTTCTCGGCACCGATGGTCGCCGCCGTGGCCGCGATGGTGCGCAACAAGTACCCGAGCTGGACGCCGGCGCAGGTCGAGGCCCGGCTCGAGGCGACCGCGCGTGACGCCGGCCCGCACGGCCGCGACCCGTTCTACGGCGCCGGTGTGCTCGACGCCACCGAGGCCCTCGGCGGCAGCTGGGCGCCGGCGTTCTGGACCGCCGGTCCGGACGGCAACGACGTTCCGGCCCGCGCGACCTTCATGGACCACGCCACCGTCTCGGGCTCGATCGGCACCGAGGGCGAAGAGGACTGGTACGCCGCACAGTCCGCGACCGCCCGCGACGTGACGGTCCGGGTGGTTCCGCCAGCGTACGACGACAGCAACCGGGCGCAGAACTTCGACCCGGTCCTGGCGATCTACAACGAGCAGCTCCAGCTGATCGGGTACGCCGACAACACCTTCGGCGGCTCGGAGTTCGTGCAGCTGAAGCTGCCGGCCGGGCGCGCGTACTTCGTGGTGCGCAGCTACAACCCGTCGCGCGACAGCCGCCCGTACAGCCTGAGCGTGACCGCCGGCGGTCTGCCGAACTCCGGCGTCGGCCAGCCGCAGTGGGTGCGTGACACCTTCCCGGCCGACCTGGCCTCGGGCGTCGCGCAGACCGCGTCGCCGACCGTCACCCTGTCCCAGGACGCCGACCCGGCCAGCGTCAACGCGACGAACGTCCAGCTCCTGCACGGCAAGACCGGTGCGGTCATCCCGACCACCTCGTCGTACGACGCGGCGACGCGGAAGATCACGATCGACCCGACGCCGACCCTTCAGGACAACACGCCGTACCGGGTCACCGTGCGCGGCCTGAAGAACACCGGCGGCACGGCGATGCCGGGTGGTTACCTGGTCTTCTTCCGCACCGTCGACGTCGCTCCCGCGCCGATCACCAACTTCTCGGTCACCGGGCAGTACGCCGCGGCCGCGATGAAGTGGACGCTGCCGGGGATCACCGACCTCGACCAGGTCGTCGTGCGGCGCAACGCCGGCACTGTTGCTCCGGGCGCGCCGAACACCGGCACCCCGGCGTACATGGGCCCGGCTTCCAGCGCCACCGCGACCGGCCTCGCGAACGCCACGAGCTACGCCTTCCGTGCGTGGGTCAAGGACCGCAGCGGCAAGTGGAGCTCGTCGGTCGCGGCGAACCTGACCGGGACGTACACGACGATGACCGGCAACGCGACCGCGCTCGACTTCGGCGGCAAGGTCACGCTGAACGGGAGCGTCGTGCGGGTCGACACGAAGGCGCCGCTGGCCGGCGTACTGGTGTCGCTGTACGGCCGGAACAAGAACAGCTCGACCTGGCGGGAGATCACCCGCGTCACGACGAGCGCCACCGGTACGTACTCCGTCACCTACCAGCCGACGTACTCCACGATCTTCGCGTGGGGCTACAACGGTTCGCCGGAGCTGCTCGGCTCCCGCACCGGCAACTGGACGACGGACGTCCGCCCGACGCTGACCGCGAACCTGTCGGCAACAGCGATCAAGCTGGGCGCGTCGACCACGTTCTACGGTTACGTCCGCCCGCAGCACGCCGGTTCGCCGGTGTACCTGCAGCGGTCCACCGGATCGACCTGGACGACGATCACGTCGACGAAGCTGAACTCGACAGGCAACTACGGCTTCTCCATCAAGCCGACCGCCCGCGCCAGCTACACCTACCGGGTCGTCTTCCAGTCCGACGGCGACCACGCCACCGGAGTCAGCCCTGCGAAGAGTTTCACGGTGAGCTGACGTCGCTCTCTCGACCGCAACGCGCCCTGCCCGGTGTTTCTCGGGCAGGGCGCGTTGTGTTTGCTGGTCCTTATCACAGGAGGTGCGGTTGTGTTGAGGGCGTGTGTACGGCGGGTGGTGGCGCGCCGGGGTTGTTGAACCGGTCGGCGGTGGGTGATAGATCTGAGGGTCGATTCGGTGGTTCGGACCTGTAGCCACTGCCCTGGCCCGCGTTCTGCGGGTCGTCTGACCGGCTCCTGGCACCACGGCAGGTGACGGGGTGAGGAGCCGACGTGCTCACCGACGACGAAGCCTCCTTCACTCTCGAACTCGACACCTCCGGGCCCGGTCCGCTGGTTCGGGTCCACGGCGATCTCGATCTGGAGACGGCGCCGGAGCTGACCGGGCTGCTGAAGAAGTTGCTCGGGGCGCATCCGATCGTTGTGGATCTGGCTGATGTCGAGTTCATGGACTCGTCCGGGCTCGGGGTGCTGGTGGGGGCGCACAAGGAGTCGCTCGCGCACGGGGGTGCGCTGGTGGTGGTCGGGCCGCGGCCGCGGATTCAGAAGATTCTGCGGATCACGAAGCTGGACAAGGTGTTCACGGTTTATCCGACGCTCGACGAGCTGACTGCTGTGCTCGCCGAGGAGCAGCTTGCCGCGGCTGGTGAAGGCCTTTCCGGCGGAGCCGCCGAGCAGGCGCGGAGTGCACCGCAGGTGCCGGACGCGGCTCAGGCGCAGGTGCCGGCCCGGGCGCAGATGCCGCGCCCCACGCAAGCGTCAGACCCCACGCAGAAGCCAAGCCCCGCGCAGGAATCCCGCATGTTCAACCCGCCAGGTGCAGTGCAGGCGCCGGGCTCAGCTCAGGAGACTTGTTTGCCTCACTTGCCAGATGCACCGTCCGCGCCGCCCTCGCCGGAGGGTCGCGGGGCGTCGCCTGCGCCTGGAGTGCCACAGGCTGACGGACCGCCGCCGGGGCGGGATCGTGATCGCGGATGATGCCCGGGGAGAGCGGATCGGGTGAGACCGGGGGCTCGCTGTTGGAGCAGGCGTCCGGGGTACGGGCGGAGGCGGCTGGCGTTGCAGCCGAATCAGCTGGCGTGCGGGCGGAGTCGTCCGGAGTACACGGTGAGTCCGTCGGCGTCCGCCACGAGGCGTCCGGCGTACGCGGTGAGTCCGTTGGTGTCCGCGGCGAGGCGTTCGGCGTACCGGTGGAGTCGGCTGGTGTGCGGCCGGAGATTGTCGAGGAGATCGGGGTCAGCATGACCGGGTCTCTCAATCTGCGGCGGTGTGTGCTGCAGTTGCTGAGCGGGGTGCAGCCGGAGTTCGCCGAGTGGGCTGTGTTGGTGTGGATCAACCCACGGACCGGTGCGTTGACGGTCTGGGGTGGTGAAAACCCGGCGACGAGTGTGAAGGTCTCCCGGCGGATGATCGCCGGGCAGGTGCTCGAGCGGATTCTGACGACCGGGCACACCGAGCTGCTGCATGTGGCGCTCGAGGAGATGAGTTCCGACGCGCTGGCCAGCATGGTTCCGCACGCCGCGTTGCGGGAACAGGCCGCGGCGCTGCGTCCTGTCGACGTGCTCGGGCTTGGGCTGACGGCGCGTGGCGTCACCCTCGGGGCCCTGGTGATGGTTCGCGGCCAGGGGCGCGGTTTCTCCGAGGCTGACGTCGCCATCGGTGAGCAGCTCGCGGCGCGGGCATCCCTCGCCCTCGACTCCGCGCGGCTGTACGAGCAGAGCAGCCGGGTCGCGGCCGCGCTGCAGGAGAGCCTCGTGCCGCCGGAGCTTCCCGCGGTGCCGGGGGTGGACCTCGCCGCCAGGTACCGGCCGGCCGTGGAGCAGCTCGACATCGGCGGTGACTTCTACGACGTGTTCCGTGCGGGTGACGAATGGCTCGCTGTCCTTGGCGACGTCTGCGGCAAGGGCGTCGACGCCGCGGTACTGACAGGACGCGCCCGGCAGAGCCTTCGCACGGCCGCGCACTTCGAGCGGCAACCGGGTGCGCTGCTGTCTGCCTTCAATACCGTGTTCTCTCAGGATCCGTCGAACCGCTTCATCACGCTGGTTTGTCTGCGGATCCGCGCGGCCGCGGACGGCTTGGCTGCCGAGATCGACGTCGCCGTCGCGGGCCACTCTGCGCCGGTTCTCGTTCGGGCCGACGGGCGCGCTGAGCAGCTGCCGATCGAGGGCACCGTCGCCGGCGTCGTACCGGATGTGGCCTACCCGACGATCACCGTGCGCCTGGAGCAGGGCGATGCGCTGCTGATGTCCACCGACGGCGTCGAGGAGGCGCGCGGTGCGGACGGGTTCTACGGAACGGATCGGCTGCTGCGACTGCTCGGCGAGTACGCCGGCGCGGGCGCTGACGCGATCTGCGGCGCCGTCGAGCAGGACGTCGTCGAGCACCTGGACGGCCGCGCCCATGACGACATCGCGCTGCTGGCGATCAGTTGCGGAGGATCACTCGGATGGCAGAGCTGACCGTACCGGCGAACGACGCCCTCGACGCCCTCGACGCCTTCGAGCTCGCGCTGGCCGCTGTCGACACGTCGGCGGCGTTGGAGGTCGTGGAGAACCAGCTGGCGCAGGGCGTACCGCCGGTCGTCGTACTGACCGACGTTGTTGCGACTGCCCAGCGCAATGTCGGGACGCGGTGGCAGCGCGGCGACTGGACGGTTGCCGAGGAGCACGCGGCGACGGCCGTGGCTGCGGCGGCGACCGAGGCTGTCGCGCGGTACACGCGGCAGCTGCCGGTGACTCGGGGCAAGGCGCTGGTCGCTTGCGCTGAGCGGGAGTGGCACGCGCTGCCGGCGATGATCATCGACTGCGCGCTGCGGGCCGACGGATGGGACACGACGCTGCTGGGGGCCTCGACTTCGCCGCTGCGGCTCGGCCAGTACCTGCAGGATCACGGGCCGGACGCGTTGGCGGTCAGCTGCTCGATGCTGGGTGCGCTGCCGACCACTCGGCGTTTCGTGGAAGCCAGTACGACGGCCGGAATCCCGATCGTGGTGGGCGGCGCGGCGTTCGGAGTCGACGACGTACGGGCGCGCGCTCTCGGCGCGACCGCGTGGGCCGCCGACGCGCCGAGCGCCGTACTGGCTGCGCGTGAACTGCCGACGGTCGTCCCCGCGGCCGAACCACTGCCCGCCGAGGCGTCGGCGGAACAGGCGACGCTGGAGCTGTCCCATCGCGAGATCGCCGGGCGTCTGCAGGCGACGTGGGACGTCGACCCCAGCCTCGAGATCGTCGAGGACGCGGTCACTCAGACGCTGCATGCGGTTTGGGCCGCGCTCCTGACCGGCGACCCGCGACCGATCCCGCAGACCGCGCAGTGGATCACCGACCTGCTCAGTGCGCGCCGTGCAGACCCGTCCAACACCGTTGCCCTGGGCCACCACCTGAGGACGGAGCTGCGCGACTACCCGCTCTCCCACAGGCTCGTCACCGAGTCCTGGCCGACGGGGGCCTGACCGGCTCACATCTCTTCGGGGACAGCCCAGGTCCCTGAAGGGGTGAAGGCGTCGCAGCCGTCGTGTTCGAACATGACGGTGCGGTCGTGCGGAGACGCGGGGTTGGCGCACGCGCCGTGGTCGTGACCGAGGTCGCCGGCGAGCGGGAACCAGAAGCGGCTGGCGCCGCATTGTTCGTCGTACCAGGTCTCGAGGTAGGCCGGGTCGGCGGTGGAGCGCGTCCTTCGGGCGACCCATCGCGCGTGGATTGCGTCCCGCTCTTCGGGGTTGGTGCCGGCGCGGTGGGGTGGGTTCGGCACGGGGGCTCCTGGGGTGGGTGTTGTTACCAGGTTCTTCGGAATCTGAAGCCTTGGGCGTCGGTGGACTCGATGTAGGCCATGGCTTGGATTGAGCGGTCTGCTGGGGAGCGGGCTGGGAACTTGGTGAGCTCGGGGGCTTGGAGGTCGAGGAGGGTGGCGGCTGTGCGGAACTCGCCGAGTGGGTCGAGGTCGATGAGCTCGGCGGCTCGGTAGAGGAGGGCCAGGGACGGGATGACGTCGCGGAAGTCGTCGGTGAGGTCCAGGGCTACGGCTGTTGCTATGAGGGCGGTGCGGATCTGGTTGGGGTCTCTGTCTCGGACGGCGAGGGAGGCTGCACGTTCGGCGTAGGTGGCCAGGACGCCGGCTGCTCCCAGGGGCATTTTCAGTTTGAGGGCTTGGAAGGAGAGGCCGGGGACGGCGGCAGACAAGAGGGTGTGGATTTGATGGTCTCGGTGGGATGGGAGGGGTTTGGGGCCGTACTCGCGGTTGATGGAGGGGCGGAGGAGGTTGAAGTCCTTGTCGGCGGGGGTCATGGCGCGTAGTGCTGGATAGCGTTGGGGGTGGTGAGGGTTACCAGGGAGTGGGCTACTTCGTTGGCCTGGTTGAGGATTTCGCGGAGGTCGGCGTTGGTCAGGGACTGGTTGTGGACTACCAGGTGGCCGGCTACCAGGACGTGGATCACGTCGGTGGGGCGGATGGAGTAGACGAGGGCTGCCAGGGGGTTGTGGAGGGGCTGGTTGTGGGGGGCTGAGAGGTCTACCAGGGTGATGTCGGCTGGGTGGCCTGAGGTGAGGGTGTTGGGGTGGGTGGCCAGGCGGAGGGTTTGGGAGAGGGACATCCAGGTGGCGTCTTGCTCCTTGTGCTTTTCGGTGAGGGCCGTCAGGCGGAGGGACTCCCACATGTCTTGGGTGTTGTGGGCTGCTGCGCCGTCTGTGCCTATGGAGACTGGGATGCCTGCGGCTTGGAGGTTGCGGATGGGGGTTGTGTTGCTCATGGCAAGTTTCAGGTAGACCTTGGGGCAGGTCGCGATGACGGTGCGGTCGGCGTGTTGGGCCAGGAGGGTCACGTCTTCGTCGGTGAGGGCGCAGGCGTGGGCCAGGTGGGCGCCGGCTTCGAGGATGCCGGTGCGGTGCAGGAGTTGGATGGGGGTGGCGTTGTGGTGGGTCAGGGAGGAGGTGGTTTGTTCTCGGGTTTCTGCTGCGTGGAGGTGGATTCGGAAGTTCTCGGAGCGGGCTACTTCTGCGGTGCGCGTCAGGTCTTCTTCCGACACGGTGTAGGGGGCGTGCGGGCCTAGGCTCGCGGTGATTCGGGGGTTGCCCAGGTCGCGGATCTGGCGGGCTGTGGCGAAGGAGGCTTCTCTTGCTTCGGGGCCGGTGGAGGTGAAGAAGGTGGGGGCCAGGTCGGCTCGGATGCCTAGTTCTACGGCAGCTTGGGCTACTTGGTCGGCGTGGAAGTAGTGGTCGGCGAAGGACGTGATGCCGGACAGGAGCATTTCTGCGCAGGCCAGGCGGGCGCCGACTCTCACTCGTTCTGGCGTCAGGTTGGTTTCCATGGGCCAGATCTTCTGGTTGAACCAGTTGTCCAGGGAGAGGTCCTCGGCTGCGCCTCGCATCAGGACCATCGGGGTGTGGGTGTGGGCGTTCGTGAGGCCGGGGATCGCCAGGAGGCCGGTGGCGTCGAGAACCTCTGCGTCAGGGAGTGGGTTCTGTTGGGTCGGGGTGACGGCGGTGATGGTGTCGTCGGTGATGTGGATGTCTTGGGCGTCTTGAACGAAGCAGTCGCCCGAGTCGGGGGTGACCAGGACTGCGCAGTTCCGGATCAGGGTGCTGGTCATGGGGGCAGTCTTTCGTGGGTGAGGGGCAGGGTGGAAGGTGCCTCATTCGTCCCACGGGCACCACTGGTTTCAGGTGGTGGTGGGCGTCGGTCAGGCGATCGACAGTCAGGGGAACATATGTTCGAATCTCGGGTACAGTGGCGCTATGGGTGCTGACCTTCAAGCGTCCTTGCTGGATGCGTTCGCTGATCCTGAGCTGGGGTCGCTGGACGCGGTGCAGCGGACGAAGCTGAGCCACGGGGCGTGGATCGACGTGCTGCCGGGGTGGTTGTCGGGAGCCGATCAGGTGTACGAGCGGCTCGCCGTGGACGTGCCGTGGCGGGAGGAGCGGCGGCAGATGTACGACCGGGTGGTAGAAGTACCGCGGCTGCTCTGCTTCTACGGGGAGAACGTGACGTTGCCGCTGCCGATCCTGGACGAGGCTCGGGAGATGTTGAGCGAGCATTACGCCGAGGAGCTGGGCGAGCCGTTCCGGACTGCTGGGTTGTGCTACTACCGGGACGGGCGGGACAGCGTTGCCTGGCACGGCGACAAGCTGGGACGTGGGGAGCGGGAGGACACGATGGTCGCGATCCTTTCGGTGGGTGAGCCTCGGGTGCTGGCATTGCGGCCTCGGCCGGGCTCGGTGAGTGGGCCTGTTGGCTCGACCATCCGGTATCCCTTGGGGCATGGGGATCTGATCGTGATGGGTGGGTCCTGTCAGCGGACTTGGGAGCATGCGATTCCGAAGGCGTCCGGGCGGATCGGGCCGCGGATCAGTGTGCAGTTCAGGCCTCGTGGGGTGCGGTGACATGTGCGGCTCCTCAGGCTGCGATCGGTAGGTCGGAGGCTTCGGTGGTGAGGTCGGCGAGGAAGACGGTGTCGCGTGAGGCCACATAGAAGCTGAGCAGGCGGACGCCGAGGGAGCGGCAAACCCGGGTGGCGGCGTCTGCCCATTCGCGGTCGGTGACAGTGGTGGTGGAGGGGCCTCGGCGGCCCAGGGCCAGGACGAGAGAGCCTCCGGGGTAGACCTGGAGTGGGCGGATGACGGGGCGTAGGGCGGCGGCCTTGTTGGTGGGGCGTGCGGAGGTGGGTGCGATCGCCGCGGGGTGGTGGGAGCCCGTGGAGGCCGCGGGAGTCTGCAGGGTGGGCGGCACGGCGAACCGCGCGCCAAGAGGCGACGCGGGCGCCGTGGCGGAGAGCGCGGCAGGGAGCGCGGCAGGCGCCGCGATGGTGGGATGCCGGCGGCGGGAGCGGTGGCGGGGCGTGTGGTCCGGGATGGGGTCGGGGATCAGGTCTCGGAGGTCGATGGCGATGGCGCCTTTGAAGTGGTCGTGGTGGTCGCAGATGATCAGCGTCAGGGCGCCCCGGCTGCGGTCGCCGGCGGTGGAGTAGAGGTCGACCACGTCGCGGGTGAGGGTGGGATCGGTGAGGGGGCGCAGGCGCCAGTCGGTGGGGAGGTCGGTGAAGGTCATGCAAAGAAGATGCCGTGGAAACCGGGCGCTTCCGGAGTTGTCCACAGGGAAATATTGGCCCATCTGAGAGCGACCAGAATGGACCGTTGTGCTGGGCCGGTGCGGATCTAAGGTCGGAGTATGACGACCTCGAAGCGGTTGGCGGCGGCGCAGTTGGTGAGCTCGGTGGGCGATGGGGCCTTCATCGTCACGTCGGCGTTGTTCTTCACGCGGGTGGTCGGGTTGTCGACCGCGCAGGTGGGGCTGGGACTGACGATCGCGTGGCTGGTGGGGTTCCTCACCGGCGTACCGCTCGGGCATCTGGCCGATCGGTGCGGCCCGCGGGTCGTGGCGATCGTGCTGGCGCTGGCGACGGCGGTTTCGGTGGGGTCGTTTCTGGTGGTTCGGAGCTTCCCGTTGTTCCTGGTGGCGGCCATCGCGTACGCGAGCAGCCAGACCGGGCTGACCGCGGCCCGGCAAGCGCTCCTGGCGGGACTGGTCTCGCCACAGGAGCGGACGCGGATCCGCGCAACGCTGCAGGCGACGGCGAACGGCGGGCTCGCGGTCGGGGCCGCGCTCGGCGGGGTCGCGCTGAAGTTCGACACGACGCAGGCGTACCTGACGGTGTTCGCGATCGATGCGGTCAGCTTCTTGGTGGCGGCCGTGCTGCTGAGGCAGGTGCCGCGCGTCGAGGTCGCCGTACGGACGAAGGGCGAGCCCAGGCTCGCGGTGCTGCGCGACCGCCCGTACGCCGTACTGGCGCTCCTGAACGCGGTGATGCTGATGTTCATGCCGCTGCTGAGCCTGGTCGCGCCGTTGTGGATCGTCGAGCGGACCAACGCCCCGGGCTGGGTCGTCGCCTCGCTGCTGGTGATCAATACGCTCGGCGTCACCGTGTTCCAGGTCCGGGTCGCCCGCAGCGTCACCAACCTGCGGACGGCGACGCGGTCGGTGCGGATCGCCGGCATCGCGATGCTCGCCGCCTGCGCGGTGTTCGCGCTGACCGCGTTCGGCGCTCCCCCGGCCGCGACGGCCGTCGTACTGGGTGCGGCCGCCGCGCTGCTGACCTTCGGCGAGATGAAACTCGCCTCCGGCTCCTGGGAGATCAGCTTCGGGCTCGCGCCCGCCGAGCAGCAGGGCCAGTACCAGGGATTCTTCGGGACCGGCCCCGCGATCGCGCGGATGCTCGGCCCGGTGCTGCTGACGACGCTGATCCTCGGGTGGGGTCCGATCGGGTGGCTGGTGGTCGGAGCGCTGTTCCTGGGGACCAGTTGCGCGACTGGTCCCGCCGTACGATGGGCCGCACAGACTCGGCCCGCCAGCCAGGCGGTCCAGCCTTCACCGGTAGAGGAGTACGCCGCCTGATGGACATCCCCGGACTGGTCGAGATCACTACCCACGAAGAGTTGCGCGAGGTCGTCCCCGAGCCGCTCTCCCACGCGTCGGCCAAGGTCCGCAAGGAGCTGCACGACCTCGACAAGGAGTGGCTGGCCGCGTCGCCGTTCTGCCTGATCGCGACCTCGGCGGCCGACGGCAGCTGCGACGTCTCCCCCAAGGGCGACCCGGCCGGGTTCACGCTGGTCCTCGACGACAGCACGATCGCGATCCCCGAGCGAGCCGGCAACCGGCGCATCGACGGCTTCACCAACATCGTCACCAACCCGAACGTCGGGCTGATCTTCCTGATCCCGGGCCGCGGCGAGACGCTGCGGATCAACGGCCGGGCCCGGATCGTCCGCGAGGCGCCGTTCTTCGACCAGATGGTGGTCAAGGGCAACCGCCCGCAGCTGGCGCTGCTGGTCGAGATCGAGGAGATCTTCCACCACTGCTCGAAGGCGTTCCTGCGCTCGAAGGTCTGGAAGCCCGAGACCTGGGAGCCGGACGCCGTCCCGAACCGGGCCACCATCGCGAAGGCGCTGGACCGGCCGAACGACGACCTGGCCGAGCTCGAGCAGTACTACGGGCCGACGTACGAAGAAGGCATCTACAACGTCAAGTACTGACGTACTCCGGGTGAAGCAGGCGCGAGTACTCCGTGGCGACGACGACACCTCGCCGTCGCGGCCTCTAGTGTTCTGAGAGTGACCACGACCTTCTGGCCCCAGGTACGACGGATCGCCCTGCCGGCGTTCGTCTCACTGCTGGCCGTGGTCGGATCGATCGGCGCCAGCAACAACCAGCCGGGCCGACGCGCGGCCGACTGGCTGCTGGTCGTGCTCGTGCTGATCGGTTCGGTGTCGCTGTACTGGCTCCGGACCCACCCGGTGCCCGTGCTGTGGGCGACAGCTGTCTCGACGCTGGTCTACATGCTGCGCGAGTACGGCTACGGGCCGGTGATCTTCAGCTTCGTGATCGCGGTGTTCGCGGCCATCCGCGCGGGGCACCGATCAGCGGGCTGGACCGCGATCGCCGCCCTGTACGCCGGCCACATCCTGGGTCGCTTCGTGCTCGGGATCAACGACCAGAACGTGTACCAGATCCTCCTCGTCGGCACCTGTTTCCTCGTCCTCGGGTTCCTCGCCGAGCTGTTCCGGGCGCACCGCGACCGGGTGATGGCAGCGAAGCGGACCCGCGAGGAGGAGGAGCTGCGCCGCGCCAGCGAGGAACGGCTGCGGATCGCTCAGGAGCTGCACGACGTCGTCGCCCACCACATCTCACTGATCAACGTGCAGGCGTCGACCGCGTTGCACCTGGTCGATCGCAAGCCCGAGCAGGCCGGCCCGGCGCTGTCGGCGATCAAGGACGCGAGCAAGGAGGCGCTGGTCGAGCTGCGGTCGATCGTGGGCATCCTGCGGCAGACCGACGAGTCAGCGCCCCGGCAGCCGGTCGCCGGGTTGGAGCGGCTCGATCACCTGATCAGCAACACGTCGCGCGCCGGGCTGGAGGTGCACACGGTCGTGCACGGCGATCCGCGGCCGCTGCCGACCGGCCTGGACCGGGCGGCGTTCCGGATCATCCAGGAGTCGCTGACGAACGTCGTACGGCACGCGAAGGCGACGGCTGCCACCGTCCGGATCCAGTACGGCGAGGAGACGCTCGTGCTGCAGGTCGACGACGACGGTGAGTCGCTCACCGGTCCGCCGCGCGAGGGCAACGGCATCGCCGGGATGCGCGAGCGGGCCACAGCACTCGGCGGCACACTGACAGCCGGCCGTACGCCGACAGGTGGGCTGCGCGTGATCGCCCACCTGCCGTTGGACGCGTCAGGGCAAGCGGACGTGTGACGGGTTCAGGTCAGCCACGCTGGGGACACCCAGGAGCGCCATGGTCCGCTTGACCTCCGTGGTGAGGATCTGCGCCGCCCGCTCGACACCACGCTGACCGCCGGCCATCAGGCCGTACAGGTACGCGCGGCCAACCAGGCACGCGTCAGCGCCCAGGGCGATCGCTGCGACGATGTCAGCGCCGCTCATGATGCCGGTGTCGAGGTAGACCTCGGCGTCGGAGCCGATGGCCTTGCGGACGTCCGGCAGGATCCGCAGCGGTGTAGGCGCCCGGTCCAGCTGCCGGCCGCCGTGGTTGGACAGGACGACAGCGTCAGCGCCCGCATCGACCACGCGGCGGGCGTCCTCGACGGTCTGGATGCCCTTGATGATCAGCGGGCCGTCCCAGATCGAGCGGATCCAGTTCAGGTCGTCCAGCGTCATGGTCGGGTCGAACAGCTGGTCCAGCAGCTCCGCGACCGTGCCGCCCCAGCTGGACAGGGAGGCGAAGGTCAGCGGGCGGGTCGTGAGCAGGTTGACCCACCAGGCCGGGTGCAGTGACGCGTCGAGCACAGTCTTGGCGGTCAGCGACGGCGGGATGGTGAAGCCGTTGCGGACGTCGCGGAGCCGCGCACCGGCGACCGGTACGTCGACGGTCAGCATCAGCGCCTCGTACCCGGCGGCGGCCGAGCGCTTGACCAGGTCCTCCCCCGCGTCGCGATCACGCCACACGTACAGCTGGAACCACTTGCGGGCATCCGGACCGGCCGCGGCGACGTCCTCGATCGACGTGGTGCCCATCGTCGACAGCGCGTACGGGATGCCGACGTCCTGGGCGACCTTGACGACCGCGCTCTCGCCCTCGTGGTTCATCATCCGGGTGAACCCGGTCGGCGCGAACGCGAACGGCAGCGCGGAGCGGCGGCCGAGGATGTCGGTGCTCAGGTCGAGGTCGCCGACGTCGCGCAGGATCGACGGCTGCAGCTCCATCTCGGCGAACAGCCGGCGGGCCCGCTGCAGGCTGATCTCGGACTCGGCCGCGCCGTCGGTGTAGTCGAACACCGAGCGCGGCGTCCGGCGCTTCGCGATCGCGCGCAGGTCCGCGATGGTGAGCGCCTTCTCCAGCCGGCGCTCGGTCGGGTTCACCGTGACCGGCTTGGCCCGCAGCAGCGGCTTCAGCTCGGACCAGCGAGGGATCTGGCGTTCGGTCATCGGGGCATCCTCGGAAGTCGCGCGAGTGTGGTCGGACCACAGCATAGCCTGTGGTCCGACCACGCAGCTAGACTCGCCAGCGTGAAGAACTACGAGCTGGTGCTGCAGCAGGTCGAGGCTGACCTCGCGGCTGGGCGGCTACGGCTGGGTGGGCGGCTGCCGGGTGAGCGGGCGCTGGCTGAGCAGCTGGGGATCAGCAGGCCGTCGGTGCGGGAGGCGGTGCGGGTGCTGGAGGCGCTGGGCGTCGTACGGACTGCTACTGGGTCTGGTCCGGAGGCGGGTGCGGTGATCGTGGCTGAGCCTGCTGCGCCGTTGACGGCGTTGCTGCGGTTGCACCTGGCCACTAGTCATCTGCCGATGCAGGACATCGTGCAGACGCGGGTGCTGCTGGAGTCCTGGTCGGCGCGGGAGGCTGCGGCGCGCTTCGGCTCCGACACGGGGCTGCAGCTGGCAGAGGCCGAGGGGCTGCTGGAGCGGATGGATGCGGACGGGCTGTCGCCGGAGGAGTTCCACCTGCTCGACGCGGAGTTCCACGTCGCGCTGGCGGGGCTGGCGGGCAACGTGCTGATCGCTGCGGTGATGGGGTCGTTGCGGTCGGCCATCCACCAGTACGTGCTGGCCGCCGTACCGAATCTGCCGGACTGGGACGCTACGGCGGTCGCACTGCGGGCTGAGCACCACGGGATCGTGGCCGCGATCAGGAGCGGGCGGGGCGAGGACGCGGCGCAGCTGGTGACCGAGCACATCGAGGGGTTCTACCGGGCGGCTCGGCTGTCCTCGCCTACCTGGTAGCAGCGCCGGCGATGAACGGGATGGGAATCAGACCCGGCATCGTGAAGTGCTCCAGCTGGAGCGTGGTGAAGCCGGACTGGTCGATGGCGACCTGGATGTCGCGGGCCGGGTTGCAGCCGCGGTCGAAGCGGCGGGTGAGCGGGGCGGCCAGCTTTTGCAGCCGGTACGTCGTACTGCCACGCGCGGCGGCGACGTGCTCGACGAAGACGAAGCGACCGCCGGGGCGGAGGACGCGGTGTAGCTCGGCTAACGCTGCGGGGAGGTCGGCGACCGAGCAGAGCACGACAGTCGAGAGGATGCCATCGATGCTTGCTGAGGGCAACGGGATCTGCTCGGCCCCGGCATCCAGCACTCGCTTCTCAGGAGCCGTTCGGGCGAGCTGAGCCCGTGCCCGGCGGTTCGGCTCCAGGCCGATCCACTCGACGCCGGCGGGCAGGTCGGCGAAGTTGGCGCCGCTGCCGGCGCCGATCTCGAGGACCGTGCCGGACAGCGAGCGGATCAGGTCGCGCTTCGCCGTCCGGTAACCGCTCCAGTTCCTCATCTCGGTGGTCACGTTAGTTGCAGCGTTCGCAGACCGACAAGGCCGTGCGGTGCAGGCCGGCGATCACGACCGCGCCGACGACCAGGTGCAGCGACGCCAGGCCGAGCTTCGCGCCGATCCCGATCCCGGCGACCAACGGGCTGCCGAGCGACATGATGCAGGCGCACGCGGCGATCACCGTCCACACCTTGCGGGCGTTGACCGTACGCCGCTCGAGCAGCGCCAGCAGGCCCCAGCCGGCGAACGCCATCAGGGTCGCCGAGACGAAGACCGAGACCCAGGTGATGTCGATCGTGGCGGAGCCCTGCTCGGCCTGCAGGTCGATGCCGGCCAGCGGGCCGAGGACCGCCCAGGCGACGAGGGCCGCGGCCGATGTCGCGCCGACGACGGCCAGGCGACTCTTGCCCTCGACGCGGGTGCGGGGCTTGTTCGCGGTGATGGTCATCTTCGTGCCTTCCGGTGAGCGGGTCGATGTGCGACCAGAGTCGCCGGAGAGCGCGATCCCGGGCATCGGCCGCGGGGCCGGGGCCGCCTGCCCGGAAGTCGGTCCGGCATCGACTTTGGTCGGTGGTCGCCCGGACCGGGCCGGATCTAGGCTCGGGGGCATGAATGCGACCTGCTCCAACGAGTCCGACCTGCGGATCCCGGGCGAGCCGCCGCGCTGGGTCGGCGACGTGGTCGGGGTGGCCTCGGTCGCGGTCCTCACCGCCGCCACCATCTTCGGGCGGCAGTCCGGTCCGGACGGATCGCGGTACCTGATCCTCGACGTGATCGTCGGGATCGTTGCCGTCGGCCTCATTCTCCCGCTCGCCCGGCGCCCGGTGCAGTCCGCGCTCGCGCTGTCCGCGCTCGCCGTCCTCTCCCCCGCCGCGACGCCGCCGTCGACGGTCGGGACGCTGACGGTCGCGCAGCGGCGGCCGCTCAAGGTCGCCGCGCTGATCGCGCTCGCGGGTACCGTCGGGCACCTGATCCAGTGGCTCTGGCGGCCGGTCGAGGGGCTGAACCTCTTCTGGTACGTGATCGTCGACATCGCGGTGCACGCCGCGCTGATGGCCTGGGGCCAGTGGGCGCAGGCACGCCGGGCGCTGCTCGGATCACTGAGAGAGCGCGCTCTCCGAGCCGAGAGCGAGCAGGGCCGGCGGGTGGCCGAGGCGCGGATGCTGGAACGGACGAAGATGGCGCGCGAGATGCACGACGTGCTCGCGCATCGGTTGTCCTTGCTCGCGACGTACGCCGGAGCACTGGAGTACCGGCCGGACTCCTCGCCGGAGAAACTCGCGCAGGCCGCGGGCGTGATCCGGACCGGGGTGCACCAGGCGCTCGACGAGCTGCGAGAGGTGATCAGCGTGCTCCGCGACGGCGAGATCGACGAGCTGCCCGGCGGGCGGCCGCAGCCGACGTTCGGCGATCTCGACGCGCTGGTGCAGGAGTCGAGAGACGCGGGGAGCGCGATCTCGTACGCCGCTGAGGTGAGCGCGGCCGAGACGTTGCCGCCAGCCACCGGGCGTACGGCGTACCGGGTCGTGCAGGAAGGGCTGACGAACGCGCGCAAGCACGCGGCCGGGCGGCCGGTCAGCGTGATCGTGCGGGGGCGGCCGGGTGACGGGCTGGTGATCGAGCTGCGAAACCCGGGCGGGAACGGCGTACCGGCCGCGCCTGGGAGCGGAACCGGGCTCGTTGGGCTGACCGAGCGAGTGAACCTCGCGGGCGGGACGCTCGATCACGGGAAGACGGCGGGCGAGTTCCGGCTGCATGCTGCGTTGCCCTGGCCGGAGTGACTACGGTGACGCCTATGGGTGAGACAGCGGCGGCGATCCGGGTGCTGGTGGTGGACGACGACGCGCTCGTCCGGGCCAGCCTGGAGATGATGCTCGACGGGGCGAACGGGATCGCGGTCGTCGCGCAGGCGGCCGACGGGGACGAGGTGCCGGGCGCGATCGACGCGCACTTCCCCGATCTGGTGCTGATGGATCTGCGGATGCCGCGGGTGGACGGGATCGTCGCGACCCGGCGGTTGCGGGAGCGGAAGAACCCGCCGGAGGTGATCGTGCTGACGACGTTCGACACCGACGAGAACGTGCTGCACGCGTTGCGGGCCGGGGCGAGCGGGTTCCTGTTGAAGGACACGCCGCCGGCGCAGATCGTGGACGCCGTACGGCGGGTTGCTGCTGGTGATCCGATCTTGTCGCCGGCGATCACGCGGCGGTTGATGGACCGGGCGGCGACGCAGGCTGATGCGCACACGCAGGCGCAGGGAGCGCTCTCCCGGTTGAGCCCGCGGGAGTACGACGTGATGCTGGCGGTCGCACAGGGCAAGGCGAACGCGGAGATCGCGACGGAGCTGTTCATGAGCCTGGCGACGGTGAAGGCGCACATCTCGCACATCCTCACCAAGCTGGAGCTGGGGAACCGGACGCAGATCGCGCTGCTGGCTCACGACGCGGGGCTCGCCTGACGGCATCGGGTGGGAGGGCCGGCGCTCGCCCGTCGACGCCCGCGAGCTGTTCGACAAGATCAGCCACGCCGGAGACCGGCCGGATCACCGCGTCGAACCCGTGCTCGGAGTACATGCACCTGGACAACTCGTCCTGCAACCTGGCCTTCGCGAGCTCGGGGGCTCGGCGCGGGCTCGGCGGGAACCTGGCGAGGGCCCGGCGAGGGCTTGGCTGACCGGGTGGATGCCCTAGCGTGGGCGGCATGATTCGGGTGCTGCTGGCGGACGATCAGGCCTTGGTGCGGGCCGGGTTCCGGGCGTTGCTGAACGCCGAGGACGACATCACCGTGATCGGTGAGGTGGCGGACGGGGCCGCGGCGGTCGAGGTGGCTCGGGCGGAGAAGCCTGATGTGGTGCTGATGGACATCCGGATGCCGGGGACCGACGGGCTGGAGGCGACGCGGCAGATCGGGGCCGAGGAAGCGCTCTCCGATGTTCACGTGGTGATCCTGACGACGTTCGACCTGGACGAGTACGTGTTCGAGGCTTTGCGGGTCGGGGCGAGTGGGTTTCTGGTGAAGGACACCGAGCCGGTGGAGCTGCTGCAGGCGGTGCGAGTCGTCGCGCGCGGGGACGCGTTGTTGTCGCCGGGGGTGACGCGGCGGTTGGTGGCCGAGTTCGCGACGCGGAGCCGGCAGCCGCACGCGAGCAAGGAGCTCGACGTGCTGACCGAGCGGGAGAAGGAGATCGTCGCGCTGGTCGGCGAGGGGTTGTCGAACGACGAGATCGCGGCGCGGCTGGTGCTGAGCCCGGCGACAGCGAAGACGCATGTGAGTCGGGCGATGGTGAAGCTCGGGGTGCGGGACCGGGCGCAGCTGGTGGTGCTGGCGTACCAGACCGGGTTGGTCCGACCGGGCTGGCTCGGGTAGCTGGACTGGCTGGCTCGGCTGGTAGCCGGGCTGGCTTGGGTAGAAGCAGCCGGCGTGGCTCGGGCAGCAGACAGGCCGGGCTTGGGTAGTACTCCCCCGGCGGTACAGGCGATGCCTCCTCGGGGGCGACGCGCACGACACCTGTTGCCCGGCACTGTCGGAGCATGGAAACGACAGTTGCTCCGATGGTTCAGGTGCACGGCCTGACCAAGCGCTACGGCGACACCCTCGCGGTCGATGGTGTCGATCTGGTGGTCCGGCCGGGTGAGGTCTACGGGTTCCTCGGGCCCAACGGCGCCGGCAAGACCACGACGCTGCGCATCCTCACCGGCCTGATCGCGCCGACCAGCGGGCGCGTCGAGGTCCTCGGGGGCGCACCGGGTCAGGCGCGAGTGCTCGCGCGGACCGGCTCGATGATCGAGTCGCCCGCGTTCTACCCGTACCTGTCCGGGCTCGACAACCTGCGGCTGCTCGCCGAGTACGCCGAGGTGCCGCGCGCCCGCGTCCGCGAGGTGCTCGAACTCGTAGACCTGGCCGACCGCGCCAAGGACCGCTTCTCGACGTACTCGCTGGGCATGAAGCAACGGCTCGGGGTCGCGGCGGCGCTGCTCAAGGACCCGGAGCTGGTGATCCTCGACGAGCCGACCAACGGGCTCGACCCGGCCGGGATGCGGGACATGCGCCGGCTGATCCGCGAACTCGGGTCGGACGGGCGGACCGTGGTCCTGTCGAGCCACCTGCTCGGCGAGGTCCAGCAGGTCTGCGACCGGGTCGGGATCATCAACGCCGGCCGGATGGTCGCCGAGCACGACGTCGACGAACTGCGCGGCCAGCAGGAGCTGGTGATCCGCGCGAGACCGCTGGAGAGCGCTCACTCGGTTCTCCGCGATGTTCTCGGCGCCGACGCGGTGCACCTGTACGACGACACGCTGCGCGCCAACGTCTCACCGGACCGCGCCGCCGAGCTGAACCGACTGCTGGTGCAGGCGGAGATCGCGGTGTCGGAACTGCGCAGTACGGAGAGAGCGCTCGAGGACGTGTTCTTCGAGCTGACCACGGAGGAGAAGGCTCATGCTGGGTAGCTATCACGCGGAGCTGATCAAGCTGCGGAAGCGGTCGGCGGTCTGGGTGCTGTTCGGGGCCGGGCTCGTGCTCAGCCTGATCTTCGGGTACGTGCTGCCGTACGTCGGCTATCTGACCGGCGACGGGAACCCGGAGACGACGGGGATCCCGCCGGCGGAGGTGCTGCGGGGGCTGCTGCCGGGGCGCGTGCTGGACAACACGATCGGTGGGTTCCCGGTGTTCGCGGGAGCGCTCTCCCTTGTTCTCGGGGCGATCGTGGTCGGCGGGGAGTACACCTGGGGGACGTTGAAGACCGTGCTCACGCAGCGGCCTGGGCGGATCTCGGTGCTCAGTGGGCAGCTGCTCGGGTTGTTCACGATGCTGGCGGTGTGGGTGCTGGGGATCTTCGTGGCGTGCGCCCTGTGCAGCATCGGGATCGCGGCGGCCGAGGGCGGGTCGATGGCCTGGCCGGGTGCGCTGAAGATCGTTCGCGCCCTGGCTGGTGGGTGGCTGGTGCTGGCGATCTGGTGTCTGGCGGGCGCGTTGCTGGCTGTTGCCTTCCGCAACGTTGCGCTGCCGATCGGCCTCGGCGTGGTGTGGATCCTCGGGATCGAGACGTTGCTGGCTGGGGTCGCGAGCAGCTTGCTGCCGGATCTGGAGGTGCTGACGGACGCGTTGCCGGGGGCGAACGCCGGGGCGTTGGTGTTCAGCGTCACGGGGATGGTCGCAGCGGATGCGCCGCCTGGGGTGCGGGACGCTGTTGGCGGCGGGCGGGCGTTGGCGACGTTGGCGGCGTACGGTGTGGTGTTCGTCGGGCTAGCGATGGTGACGACCCGGCGGCGTGATGTCGTGTAGCGGTGAGGACTGCTCTGGTGGTGCATGCGCATCCGGACGACGAGGTGTTCGCGACGGGAGCGGCGGTGATCGCGCTCTCCGACGCGGGCTGGCGGGTGGTGCTGCGGGTCGCCACCGGTGGGGAGGCTTCGGAGGATGCGGGGCTGGGTGAGGTCGAGGCGCGGCGGGTTCGCGGGGAGAAGCTGAGCCGGTCGTGCGCGTTGCTCGGGATCGCTGAGTGGGGATGGCTCGGGGAGGCCGGCGAGTGGGTTGATAGCGGGGGCGCTGGCGCCGGGAGTGTTGCTGAGGCGGAGAGCGCGATCTTGGTTCAAGCCGTACGGCGGGCGCTGGTGGAGGTGCGGCCCGAGCTGGTGCTGAGTGTGGGGCGGGACGGGTTGACCGGGCATCCGGATCATGTGGCGATCGGGGCGGCGGTGCTGGAGGCGACTGAGGGAGCGGCGCTGGGGGCGCGGCTTCGGGCGGCGGATGTGGTCGCGGGGCGGGAGGCTGTCGAGAAGCTGGCCGGGCGGCCGGTTGGGTCGGGGCGGGTTGTAGGAGCCGGCGGCGATGTGGCGTTGGAGGAGATCCGGGCCGGCGGTGAGGAGGAAAGCGCGGGCCGGGAGAGGGCGGGTGCGGAGAGCGCGGGTGCGGAGCAGCGTCGGCGACAGGCCCTGGATGTTTACCGACCCGGGCTCGGCACCGCACCTGTCGAAGAACTACTGGAAGGACGGCTCGGGGACTCGGTGCTTCTCCGAGCCGTCCTCGATGTTGCTGGGTGGAACAAGGATCTCTTCGAGCGCGGCTAGATCAGCCGGCGCCCAGCGTGCGCCAGCGCCAGCTCGCAGAACATCGCGTTGGCCCACGAGAACCACTCACGCGTGTACTGGTTCGGGTCGTCCACGTGGAAGCCCTCGTGCATCTGCCCGGTCCCGCCGGTGGTGTCACGCAGCGTCTCCAGGATCTGTGCGCGCTCCTCGGCCGAGGTCGCGGTCAGGCCCTGCACGGCGAGCGAGATGTGCCAGACGTAGTGCGGCGGCGTGTGCGGGCTGCCGATCCCCGACGCGTGCGTACCGCTGTAGTAGTACGGGTTCTCCGGGCTCAGCAGCAGCTTCCGCGTGGCCAGGTACGTCGGGTCGTCGACGGCGGCGTACCCGCTGAGCGGCGCCGACAGCAGGCTCGGCATGTTCGCGTCGTCCATCAGCAACCGCTCTCCCGCGCCGTCCACCTCGTACGCGAAGACCCGCCCGTACGCCGGGTGCTCGACCGTACCGTGCTGCGCGATGCCCTCGTCGATACCGGCCCGCAGCTGCTTGGCGCGGGCGCCGAGCGCCGGGTCGCCGAGCAGCTCGGTCGCGATCGCCTCGACGTACCCGAGCACGACGGAGGCGAACATGTTGCCGGGCACGTTGAACCCGTGCTCGGTCGCGTCATCGCTGGGCCGGAACGCGCTCCACGACATCCCGGTCGGCTGCGTCCAGCGGCCGCGGCCCTCGCGGACCAGCGTGTCGGTGACCGGTTCGCCGTGGCGCTCGAACCGGTACGGAGAGTTCGCCTCGTGGTCGAGCTCGACGGTCCACAGATCCAGGATCGCGACCGCCGCGGTCCGGAACCGCTCGTCGATCACGTCGGCGCGGCCGGTGATCTTCCACAGCTTGTACGCCAGGTCGAGCGGGAAGCACAGCGAGTCGATCTCGTACTTGCGCTCCCACACCCACGGCGACATCTCGGTCAGGTCGGTGGTGTGGCCGGCGCCGTTGGCCTCGCGGTTGAAGGCGTTCGCGTACGGGTCGAGCGCGACGTACTCGAGCTGCCGGTGCAGTACGCCGATCAGCACGTCCTGCAGACCGGGGTCGTCAGCGCACAGCACCAGGTACGGGCGCAGCTGCGCGGCGGAGTCGCGCAGCCACATCGCCGGGATGTCACCGGTCAGCACGAACGTCGTACCGTCGGGGAGGCGTTCGGCCACGGCCGGCAGGTTCTGCGCCATCGACTGCTGGAACATGGTCGCGATCACCGGGTCGCCGGTGGCCTGGCGGACCTCCTCGGTGGCGCGGGCCAGCACGTCGGGGTCGATCATCAACACATCACCTTTCAGCGGGACAGGATTCACCCGGCGGTATTCACGCCGGGAGCGGGACGGGATCCGGAGGGAGCGCTCTCCGGCGGTCCGAGCAGCAGCACGGACGGGTTCGGCGAGAACGTGTGGTCGAGGACGAGACTGGCGGCGCCGACCGCGCCGACGTCGGCGCCGAGCGCCGTGCCGGCGACGTCGAACGGGTGCACCGAGCGCACCAGGAAGCGCTCTCTGAGCGTTTCCCGGATCGAGTCGCCGAAGAACGGGGCGAGCCGGTCCCAGTGCGGGCCGCCGAAGACGACGCGTTCGAGGTCGAGCAGGTTGGCGATGTCCTCGACGACCTTAGCGATCCGGCCGGCCAGTGTGGTGACGATCTCGCGGGCGGTGCCGGGCTGGTCGGCGGCGGTCGCGCAGAGCTCGGCGAAGGCGACGTCGACGGCGTGCCGGTCGTCGAGGTCGATGCCGTGGGCAATGACTCCGGAGTGGACGGCCTGCTGGACCAGGTACCGCGGCTGGCTGGTCTCGCCGACGCAGCCGCGGCGGCCGCAGAAGCACAGCGGGCCGTCGGGGTCGACGATCACGTGGCCGATCTCGCCGACGTTGCCCGACGTACCGCGGACGACCTCGTCGGCGATCACCAGACCGGCGCCGATGCCGGTGCCGAGGTAGAAGAAGACGAAGCTGCCGCGGCCGTTCGGGCCGCCGGCCCACTTCTCGGCCGAGGCTGCGGCGGTGACGTCCTTGTCGAGCAGGACGGGCAGGCCGGTCCGGTCGCGCAGAGCGTCGCGGAGCGGGACGAGGTGCCAGGCGGTGAGATTCGGTGGGTCGACGACCGCGCCGCGCTCGACGTCGATCGGGCCGGGGGCGGCGATGCCGAGGCCGACGATGCGGTCGCGGTGGGCGCCGGCTTCGGTGATGACTTCCTCGACCATAGCGGCGATGCCGTCGATGAGAGCGTCGGGGTCGTCGCGGGAAGGCGCTGTTGTCTCGCGGGGCGGCGGGGACGATTGGGCGTACGCCGAGCCGCCGGGTTGCGGCGTGGACTGGGCGTTGGCCGAGCCGCCGGGTTGCGACGTGGACTGGGCGTTGGCCGAGCCGCCGGGTTGCGACGTGGACTGGGCGTTGGCCGAGCCGCCGGGTGAGGGCGTCTGCTGGGCGTAGGCCGCGACGACTTCGGTTTCGGCGCGGCGGCGGGCGACGATCTCGCCGGTGAGGTCGAGGACGACCACCGTGACGACCGCTGGATCGAGGTGGACGCCGACGGCGTACTGGCCGGTGGGCTCCAGCTCCAGCAGGGTGCGCGGTTTGCCGAGGCCGGCGTTCTTCTGGCGACCGGCTTCGCGGACCAGGCCCGCGTCGAGCAGTCGGCGGGTGATGTTCGAGATCGCTTGGCCGGACAGCCCCGTGGCGGCGGCGAGTTCGACGCGGCTCAGCAGCTGGTCGGCGCGGCGGATCGCGTCCAGGACGACGCTGTCGTTGAACCCTCCGACGCGGTCCAGGTTCGTACCCCGGCGGACCACAGCCGGCGGCTGCTCGGTGCTCACCACTCCCCCTGTCCTCGCACCGCTCTCACCTCACCCGGCAGCCGGGTCGGCGCCCCACGGCAGCGACCAGTCGTAGTGGACGGTGCCGGCGCTGGTCCCCCAGGAGTTCGGCGTCGTGTTCACGAGCCAGTCCAGCGGCTCAAGCTGATCACCACCACTGAGCGCCAACCGTATACCGTCGCCCAGCTCCCGATCGGTGGTCGCAGTCCGCGCGGCCGGGTCCACGGAAACGAAGAGAGCGCTCCCCGAGCGAGCGACGAGGTCCAGGAAGCGCGCGTTGAGCGCCCACGGCGTCTGCGGCGTACAGGGAACGCAGTCGGCGTCGAGGGTGAAGAACCGCCGGTGCTGAGGCAAGCGGAAAGCCAGCGAGTTCACGCCCATCTTCCGCGTCCGTTCCCAGTCGCGACCGGACGTGTCGTCACCACTGCGCTGTACGTCGACCAGCCCGGCGGCCAGGTGGCCGACGGTGTTGCAGCCGATCAGGACGAGGTCCTCGGCGGCGGCGCGGATCTCGCGGTAGAAGTCGAGCACGATCTCGGCGGTGGTCCGGGTCGGGTCGTGGAACTGCCAGCCGGCGTCGGTCAGCCGTGCGCCCATCGCCGGGCCGAAGCGGCCGAACACGTCGTACGTGCTGAAGTCGTGCTTCACCAGCTCGAAGCCCCAGGAGCGGAACCGCTGGAGGTCGCCGCGGACCAGGTCGAGGACCTCGGGGTACGTCGGGTCGAGCGCACGACCGGGGGCTTCGCCGCCGAGGGGATGTCCCCAGGGACCGCTCTCTCGGGACAGCAACGGGCGGAACCAGAGGCCGGGTCGCGCGCCGACCTGCTTGACCGCGGCTGCTGTTGCGGCCATGTCGTCGAAGAGTCCCGGGATCCCGCTCTCCCAGGGGCCGCCGGAGCCGTTGCCGCCGGGGTTCCAGCCGTCGTCGACGACGCTGAACGGCTTGACCGGGTGGCCGTCGGCCAGCTCGACGATCGTGGCGGCGTCCTGGAGGACGGCCTTCTCGTCGAAGCCTTCGCCGTACGCGTAGTACCAGTTGTTCGCGCCGACGATCGGGCCGATGTCGGGGCGGGCCGGGAGGTGCGCGCTCATTGCTTCGGTGGCGGCTTCGAGGGTCTTCCACGGCGTGCCGGCGTCTGGGAACTCGCGGACGACGGCTGCGGTCAGGCTGCGGCCGTTGAGCTGGGTCGGGCCGCCGCCGTTGCGGAGGTCGATCCAGAGGGTGACGCCGGTGCGGTCGACAGTCCAGGAGCAGAAGGCCGCCGGGTGGACGTCGACGCCCATGCCGGTGGTTACGCCGGTGCGCTCGTCGTGGGCGAGCCAGTACCACGGGAGGAGGCGCTCGGGCTGGAGATGGCGCCACTGCAGGTCGCCGTACGAGCGTTCCCAGGCGTCGCCGAGAACGAGGGTCTGGTCCGCGAGAGCGCGCTCCCAGCGGAGCGCGACGCGGGAGATCGCGCCGGGGGCGCTGACCGTGATCTGGCCACCGCGAGCGCCGGCAGCCGGCCCGCTGGGCGTGACGCTGGGCGTGATGCTCGGCGCGACGCTGGGTGTGATGCTCGGCGCGACGCTGGGCGTGGTGCTCGGCGCAGCGCTGGGCGTGGTGCTGGGCGTGGTGCTGGGCGTGGTGCTGGGCCCGACGCTCAGCGCGGCGCTGGGCGCATCGGCCTCGGACCAGGTGATCTCGGCGCCGCGCGTGGTCCACCGGTCGCCCTCGCGGGTCGCTGGGGCGAGGGCGTCGGTGGCGTTGATCTGGACGAAGACCTGGCGGGGTTCGCTCACCCGAGGGAATTTACCCCACAGACTTTAGTAAGTCTTGTAGTAGACGAGTTCTCCTGATTCTCCCGGCGCCGCACCCTCGCTCGGGACGAACAGCGTGAAGAGCAGCGCGGGAGCGCCGTTCGGAGCGCGGAGAGCGCTCACCGTCGGGTTCGCGAACGCCGTACTGCCTCCGTCGGTGCGGATCGTCGTCTGATCCGCGTTGCCGGTCTGGTAGTCGTAGACGAACGTGCGCCAGGACCCGAAGTCGCCCTTGGTGAACTGGCCCTCGATCAGGCCGAAGCTGAAACCGCGGAATCCGACCTGGTCCCGGTCGCCGATGTTGCCCTTGACGCCCCAGTGCAGCAGCGCGTTGTCGAACGTCGGCTGGGCGGACGTCGCCCAGGAGTTGAAGTTCCGCAGCGTGCCGCGCTGCTGGCGGTCGACGTCGCAGTTCGACCAGAAGTGGCCGCCGAGGTCGATCGTGGAGTGGTCGATGTCCGGGGAGAGCGTGATCTTGTAGATGTTCGGCGTTCCCTCGGCGCAGGTCGAGAGCCGCCGCGGGGCGTCGAAGGAGCGGCCGACGCGACCGGCCAGGAGATCGGCGCGGTTGGCGTAGTACCGGAAGGCGAGGTGGTTGTCGCCGCCCCCGGGCCGTTCCTGCTCCCAGGCGAGCACGAAGCCGCCGTTCGACGCCTGGGCGATCGTCGGCTGGGACGCGGGCCCGGTGTTGCTGCCGGCGAGCTCGCGCTCCCAGTGCCAGTTCAGGAGATCGGTCGAGGTCGCGAGGTTGACGCGGAAATGCCCGTCGGTCGCGAGGTGGTGCGAGACGGCGAGGTAGCCACCGGTGCTGTCCTGGATGATCTTGACGGTGTCCATCACGTGGCCGGCGTCGTCGCGGGTGTTGTACCGCTTGCCGGTGGCACCGACCACGTTCTCGAGCATCCCGCGGAGCTCCGCGCGGGCCGGATCGGACGGCGCCCCCAGCGGAGTGGCCTCCGCTGGGGACGTCAGAGCAGAGACGAGCAAGGCGGCCGCGAGCGCGGCGGCGAACATCGGTTTGGTCGGCATGGGGCGGTGCCTCCTTGGCGGTCAGTTCACGAGGTGTTCCACAGCTTCGACCAGGCGGTCGACGTCCGACTGGTTCGTGTACGGCGCCAGCCCGGCGCGGGTCGCGCCGGTGTCGCCGAGGCCGAGGTGGCGGGCGGTCTCGATCGCGTAGAACGAGCCCGACGGCGCGTTCACGCCGTACTCGGCGAGCTTGGCCGAGACCGCGGCCGGTTCGTGGCCGGCGACGCTGAACAGCAGCGTCGGCGTACGGCGTGCGGCCTTGCCGTGCAGGGTGACCGCGTCGAGCGCGGCGAGCCGGTACTCGAGCTCGGCGCGGAGCGTGTCCTCGTGGATCTCCAGCAACATCAGAGAACTCAGCAACCGCTCTCTCCGGTTCTCGCCGACGCCCCCGAGGCCCGCGATGAAGTCGATCGCGGCGGTCGTCCCGGCGAGCAGTTCGTACGGCAGGGTGCCGAACTCGAAGCGCTCCTGGACTGCGTTGCTGGACGGGAGGAGCTTGTCCGGCGTGATCGTTTCGAGCAGCGCCGGAGACGCGGCGAGGACGCCGCAGTGCGGGCCGAAGAACTTGTACGGCGAGCACGCGTAGAAGTCGGCGAACGCCATGTCGACCGGCGCGTGGGCGGTGAGGTGGACGCCGTCGACGTACAGGAGCGCGTCGGTACGCCGTACGGCGGCAGCGAGCGCGTCGAGGTCGGGTCGGGTGCCGAGCAGGTTGGACGCCGCGGTGACCGCGACCAGCTTGGTGCGGTCGGACAGCAGCGGCGTGATGTCGTCGAGCTCGGTCGTCGCCGGGTCGAACGCGAGCCAGCGGACGGTCGCGCCGGCCGCCTCGGCGGCCTGCACCCACGGGCGGACGTTGGCGTCGTGGTCGAGCTTGGTGACGATCACCTCGTCGCCCGGCCCCCAGGTCTTGGCGAGCGCGCGGGAGAAGTCGTAGGTCAGCTGCGTCATGCTGCGGCCGAACACGATGCCGCCCGGGTCGGCGCCGAGCAGATCGGCCATCGCCTGGCGCGCCTCGACCACGATGTCGTCCGCGCGCCGCTCGGCCGGGGTGAGCCGGCCACGGTTGGAGATCGCGGAGACCATCGTCCGCGCCACGGCGTCGGCGACGGCCTGCGGAGTCTGCGACCCGCCGGGGCCGTCGAAGTGCGCTGCCCCTTCGGAGAGAGCCGGGAACTGCTTACGGACGGCGTCGACATCGAAGTCAGGCATGACCCCATCCTTCCTTGCCGGTCGGCAAGGAAGGAAGAGATGCGGCGGGTCAGGGCGCGCGCCGAGGGCGAGAGGGCGTCGCGCGGAGCGCGGCGGGCGGGGCCGGGGCGCAGGCGTCGCGCGGAGCGCGGCGGGCCGGGACTGGGGCGCAGGCGTCGCGGAACGCCGGCGGGTCCGGGGGCGCAGCGTCGCGCGGAGCGCGGGTCCGGGGGCGCAGCGTTGCGCGGAGCGCGGGTCCGGGGGCGCAGCGTCGCGCGGAGCGCGGGTCCGGGGGCGCGGGCGTCGCGCGGAGCACGGGCAGGTCAGGAGCGCGGGCGTCGCGCGGAGCGTGGCGGGCGGGTCCGGGGCGCAGGCGTCGCGCGACGCGGAGCGGGCGGCGCAGGCGTCGCGCGGAGCGCGGCGGGTCCGGGGGCGCAGCGTCGCGCCGAGCGCGGGTCCGGGGCGCGGGCGTCGCGCGGAGCACGGGCAGGTCAGGGGCGCGGGCGCGCGCGGAGCGTGGCGGGCGGGTCTAGGGCGCAGGCGTCGCGCGGCGCGGAGCGCGGCGGGCGGCGGGCGGCGGACGGGGCGGGCCGGGGCCGGGGCGCACGCGTCGCGCGGCGCGCGGACGCCTCAGGGTCGCGGGCGGTCGCTCTCGTCGTACGTCGTGCGGTTGACCTCGACGGCGGGGAGGTTGGCGGTGGCCCAGTCGGCGAGGGTGGCGAACAGGGGCGCGAGGGTCAGGCCGAGCGGGCTGATCTCGTACTCGACGCGGGGTGGGACCTCGCGGTGGTAGGTGCGGACGACCAGGCCGTCGCGTTCCAGCTGGCGCAGGCGCTGGGTGAGGACCTTCGGTGTGATCGAGTCGATCCGGCGTTCCAGCTCGACGAAGCGCTGCCGGCCGTACTCGTTCAGCGCCCACAGGATCGGCGTCGTCCAGCGGCTGAACACGATGTCGACCACCGGCGCGATGGGGCAGGCCAGCTCGGGCGTGACGTCGGTCACCAAGTCCCCTTCCGTCCAATACTTTCTCCTAGGTACCTACTATCACGCCGAAAGTAGCGTCGTCACCACTGCACATCGAGAGTGGGAGTACGACGTGATCGTGGTGACTGGAGCTACCGGTAACATCGGGCGGCCGCTGGTTCGGGCGCTGGCTGCGGCCGGTGAAGAGGTGACGGCGGTGTCGCGGAAGGCGGCGGAGCTACCGGACGGCGTACGGCATCAGGCGGCCGAGCTCGTCGAGTTGGATCTGACCGGAGCGGAAGCGGTGTTCCTGCTGCTGCCGGGCGGTTGGTTCGGCGTCGACGGCGTCCTCGCCAAGGCGGAAGCGGCCGGCGTACGGCGGATCGTGCTGCTGTCGTCGCAAGGCGTCGGCACCGGACGGCATCCCGCTGGGATCGAGGACGCGGTGAAGGGATCGGGCCTGGAGTGGAGCGTGCTGCGGCCGGCCGGATTCCAGAGCAACACGCTCGGCTGGAGCCAGTCGGTCCGGGAGCGGCGCACGGTCGAGGCACCGTACGGCGAGATCGCGCTCCCCCAGATCCACCCGGCGGACATCGCGGAGGTGGCCGCGGTCGCGCTGCGGACGCCGTCGTACGCCGGGACGACGTGGGAGCTGACCGGTCCCGAAGCGGTCTCGCCGCGGGAACAGACGGCGGCGATCTCGGCGGCGCTGGGCGAGCCGGTGAGCTTCGCCGAGCTGTCGCGAGAGAGCGCGAGAGAGCGCTTCCTGAGGTTCCTGCCGGAGCAGGTCGCGGACAGCACGCTCGACATCCTCGGGCACCCGACCGAGGCCGAGCGCTCGGTCAGCAGCGACGTCGAGCGGGTCCTCGGCAGGCCCGCGCGACCGTACGCCGAGTGGGTGAGCGAGCACCTCACCGCGTTCCGCTGAGCGCGCCGGGGGTCAGATCCTGCCCAATTCCGGAACGAAAGAGGAAATTGTCCCCGGCGTACTGCAAGATGTCAGGAGTGAGCACCCTGACGACTCCTGACAAGCCGCCCGTACGGGCCTGGCTTCCCACCATGTTGACGCTGGCCGCGATCTGGGGCTGCAGCTTCCTGTTCATCTCGGTCGGCGTGCGTGAACTGCACCCGATGTACCTCGCGCTAGGGCGGGTGATCGCCGGATCCGCCGTCCTGGTGGCGATCCTGGTGATCAAGCGGGAAGCGCTCCCCCGCGATCCCAAGCTCTGGGCTCACACGTTCGTGATCGGCGCGATCGGGTCCGCGATCCCGTGGACGCTGTTCGGGTACGGCGAGCAGCGCGTCCCCTCGCTGCTGGCCGGGATCTGGAACGGGATCACCCCGCTGGTCGTGCTGCCGGTCGCCGTCCTGGTGTTCCGGACCGAGAAGTTCACCGCGCAGCGGGTGGCCGGGCTGCTGATCGGATTCCTCGGGATGCTGGTCGTGCTCGGCGCCTGGAACATCGAAGGTGGCGCGGACCTGACCGGCCAGCTGCTCTGCATGGCCGCCGCGGTCTGCTACGGGCTCGCCGTCCCGTACCAGAAGCGGTTCGTTGCCGGGAGCACGCTGTCCGGGACCGCGCTCTCCGCGAGCTTGTTGCTCTGCGCAACGATCCAGCTGGCGGTGGTGGCGCCGATCGTGACCGGTGAGGCGCCGCCGATGCCGTGGACGCTGTCGCCGGAGGTGATCGGCAGCGTGCTGGCGCTCGGCGGGCTGGGCAGCGGGATCGCGTTCGTGCTCAGCATGCGCAACATCCGGCTGATCGGCGCCTCGATGTCGTCGATGGTCACCTACCTGATGCCGATCTTCGCGATCGCGGTCGGCGTCCTGATCCTCGGCGAGCACCTGACCTGGTACCAGCCGGTCGGCGCGCTGGTCGTGCTCACCGGAGTCGCGGTGTCACAGGGCGTCGTACGCCGTCCGGCCCGTTCGGGCAGGAAGCGGAAAACCCCTCTGCAACCCGAAGCCGCGCCGGTACCGTGAGCTGAAACCGGCGGTCCCGGGGAGGGCGGCCGCCGGCTTCACCGCACAGGGGGCGACACAATGACCACTGCTACCAGACCCGACACGCACACGATGGTCGTCGTGCACCGGGTGTTCCGGCGCGAGTTCCGGCTGCTGCCGGGCCTGATCGAGGGGGTCCGCGCCGGTGACACCGAGCGCGCGGCGGTGCTCGCCGAGCACCTCACCGACATCGTCGCCGCGCTGCACCACCACCACGAGGCCGAGGACGACCTGATCTGGCCGCTGCTGCTGGAGCGCGCGACGCTGCACCTCGACCTCGTGCACCGGATGGAGACCCAGCACGCCGCGCTCGGTGCCGCGCTCGACCGGATCGAGAAGCTCACGCCGCAGTGGGGGCGGAGCGCGAGCCTGGTCGAGGCGCGGGAGCTGGCGGCCGCCGTACGGGAGGCTTCGGCAGTCCTCGAAGAGCACATGGGAGAGGAAGAGAGCGCGATCCTGCCGGTGATCGCGGAGCACCTGACCGTCGAGGAGTGGGGCAAGGTCGGTGAGCGCGGCGCGAAATCCGTTGCGGACAAGCGCAAACGGCTGCTGTTCTTGGGGGCGATCCTCGAGGACGCGACGCCGCAGGAGCAGCGCACGTTCCTCGGCGAGCTGCCCGCCCCGGTGCGCGTGCTCTGGCCACTGCTCGGCAAGCGCGCGTACGGCGGGTACACGCGACTGATCAGGAACACCTGACCGAAAGGACTCCATGGAGCCGACAGAGATCCAGCGTGCCGTCACGGCGACCTTGTCGATCGCCTCGGAGCTCGGACTGCCGGCCGAGGACGCCACCGTCCTCAACAACTCCAACAAGCTGATCCTGCGGGTGCTGCCGGCCGACGTCCTGGCCCGGGTCGCGCCCGAGCACGAACAGGTCGCGCAGTTCGAGATCGACCTCGCACTGCGCCTGGCCGAACTCGGCGGCCCGATCGCGGCCCTCGAACCGCGGGTCGCGCCGCGGACCTACGAACGCGACGGCTTCGTCATCACGCTGTGGACGTTCTACGACCCGCTGCCCGCGGCGACTCCCCCGGCGTACGCCGAAGCGCTGGTCGATCTGCACGCCGCGATGCGCAAGGTCGACCTGCCGTCGCCGCACTTCACAGATCGCGTGGAGAGCGCTCTCGAACTGCTCTCCGACCCCACTAGCACCCCAGACCTTGGCGCCGAGGACCGCGAGTTCCTCACCACCGCGCTCCAGACCCTCACCCGAGCGATCCAGGACCGCCACCCCGCCGAGCAACTCCTGCACGGCGAGCCCCACCCCGGCAATCTCCTCGCGACCACGACGGGCCCGCGTTTCATCGACCTCGAAACCTGCTGCCGAGGCCCGGTCGAGTTCGACCTCGCGCACGCGCCGGAGGAGGTCGACGCCCACTACCCCGACGTCGACCACTCGCTCGTCCGCGACTGCCGCCTACTCGTCCTCGCGATGATCACCACCTGGCGCTGGGATCGCGGCGACCAGTTCCCGAACGGCCGCCAGTTCGCCCATGAGTGGATCAGCGAGCTGCGGGCAGGATTCACTCCGAGCGACGGATGAGCTGAAGCGGAGGTCCAGCAGCGTCGAAGGGCAGTTGTGAAATTGCCCGAAGATTGGGGTCCAAAGCCGATCAGAAGGTCTTCAACCAAGCCTTGACCAGGTCTCGGGTGAGCTCCTGGCAGTGATCGAGTGACCCACATAGAGTCCCAGCCGTCGCGATTGAGGGTCCGCGCAGCGGCCGGTACCACCAGCGGGACGCGCACTAGTTCCGTGCGGTCGCGCCGAGCATCTTCTCGATCGGCAGCTGGTCGAGCTGACCGCAGACTCCTTCGAGGTATCCGGCTTCGACCGGGTGGCATGCGACTTCTTGCAGTGCAGCCCGGATGAACACCGCGTTTATGGTGTCGATGTCTTGGCTTGAGTCAAGGACGGCAGTCGGGAAGGGCTTCGCTGTGAAACACGCCGCCATCGTCCTGCTCAGGGGGCCGATGATCAGATTGGCGTCCAGTACGGCTAGGCGATCCCGAAAGCCATACTTTCCGGTGCCAGTCTGCGCATGTACTACCGGAACATCGCTGATCGCGAATCCTGGGAGGTCGAGGTCGGGCGCAATGACAACCAACTGCATGTAAAACTGGTTCAGGCGATCTGCTATTTGATCGTGCTGCCGTGCTGTCGAGGCAACTGCTGTTGCGGGATCACCTGCGAAATCATCGTAGGTGTTCACGACAAGCCGTTCTATCTCGCCTTCATTGGGTGGGCGCTTGAACTGAGCTTCGAATCTCGCAAGAAGGTCGGGTCGAGCGGCGAACCGCTGAATGCCGCCGGCACGAAACTCCCGCATGATCTTCTCGTGCATGTTTTTGAAAGCGGGGTTACGAACCATGTGTATGGCAAAGAGGTTAGCCACCGCAGCCATCTCATCGGGTCCGCAGTTCGCCGGCGATATTTGTCTGATTCGATTCAGGACATACCCCCTCAACGTCACTGAAAGCGAGTTCGAGTTCTCGGTTTGTGCGTCCGGAGCGATCAAGGTAAGTCGTGAACCCGCGCCGGCAGAAGTTCCCCTTGATCGGGCGCTTGGTGACTACCCTACCCCTCTGGGAGTCGAGGATCGCGACGCGATGCATGTCGTCGGCAAAGTGTTTCTGATACCCCTTCGATACCCAGTGATCATTGGGGAGCATCGGCGGTTGCTTGGTCATGCCGCTTGCGGTCCTCCGGCGGTGTAGGCAGGTTCCCCTGGTCGCAAGGGGGAAGTCTACAAGGTGGCGGCCTGGCAGCCGCCAAGCCTCCGACGGATGATCTGCCGGGCCGACTGGAGCGCTCGGCGGAGCACCTGGCCAGGCCGAAGCAGGTGTGTGCGGTTCCAGAGAGGACCACCGGGCCGATACTGAGCCGAATCAGGCACACCCGGCCGAAGCCAGTCATCAACTTCCGACCGTGGGAGCCTGGTCCCACAGAGCCGTCGGTTCGCGACCTATCGATCACGATGATGACCGCCTGAGCGCCACGTTCGCTGACGGCAACCGAAGTCTCGGGTCAGCCGAAAACCGGCAGCAACCAGAGACTCTGTTCTTGTACTTCTCTGTTCTTGTACTTCTCTGTTCTTGTACTTCTCTGTTCTTGTACTTCTCAGCTTCGGCGCAGGTTCGGGATCGCAGCGATGACCACCGCCGCGAGCGCCAGGAACGTGCCGGCGATGACCGAGAAGGTGACCTCCGTGTCGGCTGCCGGGGCGAACAGGTCGATCAGCAGGCTGGCGATGAGTTGCCCGGCGATCGTGCCGAGGCCGAGGACGAAGACGCCGACGATGCGGACGACCGCGGCGGCCGAGCTGATGAAGACGACGCCGCAGAGGCCGCCGACGTAGAGCCAGGGGTCGGTCGGGAGCGGGCGGGGGGCGCCGCGGAAGGCCAGGTCGACGAGGAAGACGACGAGCAGAGCGCTGGTGCCGACGATGAAGTTGATGGTGCCGGCGGCGAGGGCGCCGAAGGCGTCGCCGGAGGCGGTGCGGGCGACTCGGCCGTTGATGCCTTGCTGGACGGCGGTGCCGATGCCGGCGACGGCGGGGAGGATCGCGAGCAGCAGACCCGACGGGTGGCTGAGGCGATCGGAGACAGCCAGTACGACGGCCAGCAGCGCGACGACCGCGCCGACCACACGCAGCGGCGTGTAGGGCTGCGGGCCCGCGGGGCCGAAGCCGAGGCGGTCGACGACGAGGCTGCTGATCGCCTGGCCGCCGACGACCGCGACGGTGAAGACGGCGACGCCGATCACCGCGACCGTGATCGACTGGGTCGCGACCAGGAACGCGCCGGCCAGGCCGCCGATGCACTGCCACCAGCGCAGCGGGCCGCCCGCGCCGGCGGACGGCGTACGGATGGTGTGCCAGACCTGGGCGAGTGCTTCGCGGACGCGCGGGACGAGCGCGGAGACGATCAGCAGCACGACCAGTCCGGAGCCGAACGAGATCAGTGCGGCGGCGACGCCGTCGCCTAGGCGGTTGCCGAGGTCGCCGTTCACGCGGGACTGGATCGCGACCAGCAGACCGATGCCGAAGGACGCGGCGAGCCCGAGGATCTGGAGCTGCTGGCTGCTGCGTACTGGACGGGTGTCGGTCGTTGTCACCCCTCCATCATGACCGTTCGACTCAATGCGCCTGACACCGGTCCACGGTTCAGGACCGGCGGATCAGCGCCAGGTACATCGCGTCGGTGCCGTGCAGGTGCGGCCAGAGCTGCACGTCCGGCCCATCCCCGAGCGACGGTACGCCGGGGAACAACGCTCGCGCGTCCTCCAGTACGGCGTCCGGCCGGCGCGCCAGCACCGCGTCGACCACCCCCCGGGTCTCCGACGGGTGCGGCGAGCAGGTCACGTACGCGACGACGCCGCCCGGGCGGACCGAGGTGATCGCCGCGGCGAGCAGGGCCTCCTGGAGCGGGCGCAGCTCGGTGACGTCGTCCGGCGTACGGCGCCAGCGGGCCTCCGGGCGGCGGCGGAGTGCGCCGAGGCCGGTGCACGGGACGTCGGCGAGGACCCGGTCGTACCAGCCCGACGGCCAGGTCGGCTTGGTGCCGTCGCCGATCAGGACCTGGTGCTCGCCGGGGATCGCGCGCAGGTTCGACCGGACGAGCTCGGCGCGGTGCTTCTGCGGCTCGACCGCTGTCAGGACCGCTTCGCCCTGGTTGGCGATCGCCGCGAGCAGGGCGGACTTGCCGCCGGGGCCGGCGCAGAGGTCGAGCCAGCGGACGTCGTTGCCGTCGATCGGCGCGGTGGCCAGGGCGGTGGCGACGAGCTGCGAGCCTTCGTCCTGGACGCCGGCGCGGCCGGTGGCGACGGCCTGGATGCGACCGGGGTCGCCGCCGCCTTGCAGCACAGCGGCGTACGGCGACCAGCGGGCGCGGCTGGCGCCGGCCTCGATGAGCTCGTCGACGTCGGAGAGCCCGGGGCGGGCGACCAGGGTGACCTTCGGGGGCTCGTTGTCAGCGTCGAGAACGGGTTCAACGTCCTCCAGGACCTGAGAAAAGGCCTCGATCACCCAGCGCGGGTGGGCCTTCGCGATCGCCAGGTAGCCGAGGCGATCCTCTTCCGGCTTCGGGGCGACCGTGGCGATCCACTGGTCGAGGTTGCGCTGGCTGATCTTGCGGAGCACCGCGTTCACCAGGCCGCTGCGGCTCTGGCCGACCTCCGCGCGGGTCAGCGTGACCATCTCGTTGACCGCGGCGTACGAGTCGACGCGCATGCGCAACAGCTGGTGCGTGCCCAGCCGCAGCAGGTCGAGCAGCTCGGGGTCGAGGTCGGCGAGCGGGCGGGAGACGCTGCGGGCGAGGAAGGCGTCGTAGGTGCCCTGCCAGCGGAGCGTGCCGTGGACGAGCTCGGTGCAGAAGGCGGCGTCGCGGCCGCCGAGGCGCTGGTCGCGGAGCGCCTTGTTGAGGGCGAGGTTGGCGTAGCCGTCCTCGCCGTTCACCTGGCGGATCACCCGGTACGCGACCTGCCGCACCTTGTCGGGGCGCTTCTGCGGGGCGCGGTTACGGGGACTGCGGTCGCTCACTCGGTGCCCAACTGATCGTCTGCGGTGATCCGGACGCCGCGGGCCCAGTCGGCCCCGGCCATCGGCTTCTTGCCCTGCGGCTGGACGGTGACCAGCTCGATCGCCTTACTGCCGGTTCCGACCTTGACCGACGACTTCGCCGCGTCCAGTACGCCGGGCGCCAGCTCCTCGTCGGTCAGCGCGACGGCGAGCACCTTCAGCCGCTCGCCGCGGAACGTCGTCCAGGCGCCGGGCGCCGGGTTGCAGCCGCGGACCAGCCGGTCGATCTGCCGCGCGGGGTGCTTCAGGTTGATCTCGGCGTCCTCGACGGTCAGCTTCGGCGCGATCGTGACGCCGTCGGCCGGCTGCTCGACGGCCTGCAGGACGCCGGCCTCGATCCCGTCGAGGGTGTCGACGAGCAGCTTCGCGCCGGACTTCGACAGCCGGGTCAGCAGGTCACCGGACGTGTCCTGGGCGCCGATCGGCTCGGTCAGTACGCCATACACCGGACCGGCGTCGAGCGCCTTCACGATCCGGAACGTGCTCGCGCCGGTGACGTCGTCGCCGGAGATGATCGAGTGCTGCACCGGGGGGGGGGGGGGGGGGGGGGGGGGGGGGGAGGGGGGGGGGTGGTGGGGGGGGGGGGGGGGGGGGGATGGGGGGGGGGGGTTTCCCCCCTTCTCCCCCCCCCTCCCCCCCCTCCCCCCCCCCCCTCCTCCCCCCCCCCCCCCCCCCCCCCCGCCCCCCCCCCCCCCCCCCCCCCCCCCCCCCCCCCCAGGCCGGCAGCACCGAGAAGTGCAGATTGATCCAGCCGTGCGGCGGGATGTCGAGCGCGGCCTGCGGCAGCAGCCCGCCGTACGCGACGACGGGGCAGCAGTCGGGCGCGATCTCGGTGAGTCGGGCCAGGAACTCGGGGTCGCTGGGCTTGACCGGCTTGAGGATCTCGACGCCGCCGAGCTGCTCGGCGTACTGGGCGACCGGGGAGGCGACCAGCTTGCGGCCGCGGCCCGCGGGGGCGTCGGGACGGGTGACGACGGCAACGAGTTCATGGCCGCTGGCAACGATCGCCTCGAGTGCGGTGACCGACACCTCGGGGGTGCCGGCGAAGACGAGTCTCACAGGCCGAATCCGTTCGTCGGGTGCGGGGACACCTTGATCTGCGGCGGGCCGGACAGGCCCGACCACTCCGCCTCGCGGATCGCCTTCATCGCGGCCTTGCGGGTCTCTCGGTCCAGCCGGTCGACGAACAGGACGCCGTCCAGGTGGTCGGTCTCGTGCTGGATGCAGCGCGACAGCAGGTCGTCGCCCTCGATCAGCACCGGGTCGCCGTACATGTTGAAACCGCGGGCGATCACGTGCTCGGCGCGGCGGCAGTCGAAGGTCAGGCCGGGGATCGACAGGCAGCCCTCCGGGCCGAACTGCTCCTCGGTGCCGAGGGTGAGCTCGGGGTTGACCAGGTGACCGATCTCGCCGTCGACGTTGTAGGTGAACACCCGCAGGCCAACGCCGATCTGCGGCGCGGCCAGGCCGGAGCCGGGCGCGGCCTGCATCGTGTCGGTCAGGTCCGCGACCAGGCGGCGCAGCTCGGCGTCGAAGTCGACGACCGGGTCGGCCTTGGTCAGCAGCACGGGGTCGCCGAACAGGCGGATGGGTTGGACCGACACACAGACTCCTTCGCGGGGCAGGACCACGTAAGTCTAGTGGCGGGCTCCCACCAGGCCGCAGTGCGGTGGGCTCGGCGGCGCCGAGCGATCACACCGTTGTAATTCGGGGACGCCACTCCCAGTTGTTGCCATGAGCACGTAGTGTGGCCTCAGGCGTACCTACAGTCACACAAGTCACACGCCCAACGGGAGTTAACATGCGCACAGCGACACGGGGGGCTGCCGCACTGATCACCCTGGGGGTCCTGCTCACGCAGGCACCGCAGGCCCGGGCCTACGAGTTCGTGCCCAGGGATCCGGTCAGCCGGCCGTCCGAGGAGGTGCCGAGTACGGCGCCGCCGGTCTCGGACCGGGTCGAGCCGGCGGACGGTACGCCGAACGACGCGGCGACTCCGGCCGATGACGCGACGCCGGTCGCGTCACCTTCGACGCCGCCGGCCGACGACACGACGGTGGCCGAGCCGCCGGTGGCGCGGAGCTGGAGCGAGCTCGCGGGGCAGGTCGCGGCGACGTCGCCGAGCAACCTTACGCTGCGGGCGACGGCGGCGGAGCAGTCCAAGCAGGTGATGCGGTGCTTCAAACTCGAGACCGAGAACTACTGCCTCGGGCTCGGCTTCGTCGACACGCTGCCGACCGGGGCGCAGATCAGCTCGACGGTGGTCGAGCCGGACGCGACGCGCGACGACCTGCGGGCCGGGGTGTCGGCCGAGCAGGACATCGCGACCGGGGCGCTGAGCCCGGCGGCGTTCGTGGCCGAGCGGGCGGCGATGACCAAGGGCGAGCGGACCAACGCCGAGCTGGACGAGATGCAGGCGGCGTGGGACGGACGCGACAAGGCGCGGGCGCTGCGGGAGCTGGACGCCGAGGGGAATCCGCCGGCTGCGGTGCCAGGTTCGGGCGAGTCGACGGCGCCGGGGTCCGGCACGCCGACGACTGCTCCGACGGGTGAGGCCGCACGGACCGGCGTACCGGCAGCGGGAGCGAGCGTGGCGCCGCCGAGTGCCGGGCCGACCGTCGTACCGACGCCGGGTGGTCCGACCACCAAGCCGACGCCGCCGCCGATGAAGCCGCCGACCGTCTCCAAGCCGAAGCCGGCCGCGAACTACATCATGAAGGGCTTCCAGACCTCGCAGGACAAGGGGTACTGGTGCGGCCCGGCGACCTTCCAGTCGATCGACTGGGCCGACGACAACCAGAAGGACACCCAGGCGTCCTGGGCCAAGGACCTCGGCGCGACCACCTCCGGGACGGCGATCTCGGCGATGGTCAAGCAGACCAACCTGAAGACCAACTGGGACCTGGCCGCCGGCACCTACATCGTGCAGAACGTCAGCCACTGGACGCCGGCCAAGTTCCTCCAGGTGCACCAGAACCACCTCGGCGACGGCGCCCCGGCGCCCGTGATCGAGCATGTGCAGCTGCTGAAGCGGTACTTCCCGTACCTCGCCTTCAACCACAGCGGCCACTACCAGGTCGGCCGCGGTTACGACACCAAGGCGAAGACGATCGGCATCTTCGAGGTGTTCAACGAGCGGCGCTTCAACAGCCGCGGCAACGTCACCGACGGCCCGCGCAACATCCCGGCCACCGCGATGTTCAACGCGACGCTGGCCAACCAGTTCAAGAACATCGGTCTGTAGGCCGATGCGTCGTCGAATCCTGATCCCCGTCACCGCGGTCGCCGTCCTGACGGCCGGGTGCTCGGGATCACCGGAGAGCGCTCCCTCCGGTTCTCCGAGCCCGTCCGGTACGCCGAGCAGCACGCCGCCGCGACCCGGCGGTACGCCGAGCCAACCGCCGTCCGGTACGCCCACCCCGACGCCGGGGGGCTCGACCGGGAAGCCGGTCTGGACGAAGTTCCTGCGCCAGCCCGTCGACGGTCAGCACGTCGTCACGCAGCAGCGCAAGTACCTGGTCACCCGCGGCAGCGACGAGGCCGGGATCACCACGGTGACCGACCGGGCCAGCAAGAAGGTCGTCGTACGGCACGCTCCGCCGGCCGGGTTCGTCGCGCAGTCGCCGGTGGTGATCGACGACCGCTGGGCGCTGATCGAGGAGATCCGCTCCGACGGGCCGAACCCGCAGATCCGGGCCTTCCGCTACGACCTCGGGACCGGCGCGAGAACGGATCTGGCGACGCAGAGAGCGCTCCCCCGGATCTCCGAGCCGGAGATCGGCGCGTACGACGGAACGTTCGCCTACAGCAGTACCGACGCGAAGAAGCGGTCGTGCCTGGTGATCGCCTCGCTGGACACGCTGGCGGCGCGGACCGTGACGTGCGTGGCTGATCCCGGGTACATCGCGGACCCGGTCGTGTCGGCGGACTCGGTGACGTACAGCACGATCACTGCGCCGCAGAGCTCGCAGCGGTGCAAGCGGTTGTTCACGGCGCCGCTCGCTGGTGGGGCTGCACAGCCGGTTGCTGCGAGCAAGAACTGTATTCAGTGGAGCGGCGCTTCGTTGCGTGGGGCAACGGTCTGGTCGGAGATCGGGGCGGATGATCCCGATCAGTATCAGAGCCGGGCTTACCTGCGGGAGACTCCGGGTGGTGCGGCGCGGGCGCTCGGATCGATCGTGACCGACACGATCGTGGCGTGTGGGAGCTGGATCCACTGGGAGGTCCGCCTGATGACGGGCGGGGTGGAGTCGTACCAGATCCAGCGGTGGCGGCCGGGGGTGGCGAAGCCGGAGGTCATCTTCAGCACTCCCCCGGACACGGCGATCACCGCGCCGACCTGCCAGGACAACATGCTGATCGTCGAGGCCGCACACCTTGGTGGTGGGTCGAAGTTCACGGAGGCCCTGGCGGTCGGAGCGAGCTGAACGCGCCAGGGCGTGCGTGGCCGGCTAGGGCTTGAGTGCGAGGCCGCGGTCGCGGAGCTGGGTGCGGAGGACGTCCGCGGAGGTGAACAGCTCGGCTTGCAGGCCGGCTGCGCGGGCGCCGTCGATGTTGCGCTGGACGTCGTCGGTGAAGAACGTGCGGGAGGCGTCCAGGGCGAAGCGGTCGACGAGCAGGCGGTAGATCTTCTCGTCGGGCTTCACGACCTGCTCGTGGCCGGAGACGATCTCGCCGGTGAACGAGTCGAGGATCGGGAAGGTCTCCTTCGCGATCTCCCACTTCTCGCCGGAGAAGTTCGTCAGCGCGTACGTCGGGACGCCGAGCTCCTGCAGCTCCTTCAGCAGGTCGGGCGTGCCCGGGAGCAGGCCCTTGAGCATCTTCAGCCAGCCGGTGTCGTAGGCGGCGATCCACTCGGCGTGCTCGGGGTGCAGCGCGGTCAGCTCCGCGACGGCCTCGGCCCAGGGCCGGCCGGCGTCCTGCTGCATGTTCCAGTCGGGCGTGGTGATCGCCGTCAGGAAGTGCCGGCGCTGGTCGTCGTCGGGGATCAGGTCGGCGTACAGGTAGTTCGGGTTCCAGTCCAGGAGGACTCCCCCGATGTCGAACACCACCACGTCGATCGTCGGCTCCGTCATGGGGCAACCCTATGCGACGGGGTTGGCGAGGAGTCGCCGCGTCCGGGCGGGTGGCGGGGGTCGGTGGGTAGGTTCGGAGAGTGGTCGCGGAGGAGCTGCACGAGGTGGTGCGGAGGTTGCTCGAGGTCGACCAGCGGTGGGGTGGGGCGGAGGCGGCGCGGGTGGCGCGGCCGGTGGTGCGTACGGCGTACGAGCGGTTGGCGAGGGCGGCGGTCGGGCGTGGGGCCGGCGCGGTGGCGGAGCGCGGGGAGAGCGCGGCCGCGGAACGCGGGGAGAGCACGGCCGCGGAACGCGGGGAGAGCGCGGGTGCGGCCGCGGAACGCCGGGCGAGTGCGGCCGCAGAACGCGGGGAGAGCGCGGCCGCGGAGCGCGGGGTCGGGCGGGACCTGCTGGCGGGGCTGGGCGAGTTGCTCGAGGTGTACGGGTGGTTTCTGCACGATGCGGGGCATGCGGCAGCGGCTGAGCGGGTGAGCTGGCAGGCGCTGGGGTTGTTGCGGCGGGCTGGGCATCGGAGCTTGGAGCTGCTGACGGTGCAGAACCTCGCGTTGCAGGCGCAGACGTCCGGGCACCCGGAGCGGGTGCTCGAGTTGGTGCGGCCGGTGCTGGATGGGGCGAGTGGGCTGGTGTCGGCGTTGTTTCTGGCGCGGGAGGCTCAGGCGCTGGCGCTGATGGGGTTGCGTCGCGAGGCGACGCGCGCGTTCGCGCGGGCTGAGAGCCGGTATCTGGATGGCCTCTCGGCCTCGGATCCGGAGTGGGCGGGGTGGGTGGATCCGCGGCAGTTCGCGATCTTCGAGGCGACGATGTGGGCGGGGCTCGGGGAGGACGAGCGAGCGGCCGGGATCTTCGCGGAGACGCTGGAGACGGCAACGGGTGCGCGGAGTCGGTACAGCTTGTCGGGGTATCTGCTGGCGTCGCTCGTACGGGCCGGGGACCTGCGGAGTGCTGTCGAGCTGGTGCCGGAGATCGTGCCGCAGGTCAGCGGGTTCGCGGTGTCGCGGGACTCCGAAGTCTTGCTGCGTGCAGCTTCAAGAATGGGTTCCAACGACGCCGGCCAGCATCTGCAAGAGATCCTGTGGTCAGGGCGCGGGAACAGTGGCGGCGTTCTCGGCGGCTCTTGCGTGCAAGGCCGGGGAGAGCGCTAGCTGGCCGAGGAACAGCACGGCGCCGAGCCCGGCGCAGGCCAGCCAAACGACGATCGGGCCGGCGTGCTCCAGCGTGTTGGTGCCGAGGAGCGGGCCGATCACGCTGCCGAGGCCGAAGGACATGCTCCCGGCCAGCCCCATGTACCCACCCCGCAGATCGACCGGCGCGAGGTCCGCGAAGACCGCGCCGATCACCGCCGCGAAGCCGATCTCACCCACCGTCCACACGACGACCGACAAGCCATACCCCCACCAACTGTCGACCGCAGCCCCGATCCCGAAGCCAACGCCGACGATCAGCATCGAGCCTGCCAGCAGCTTCGGGCGGTCCAACGCGGCGAGCCGCCGGTTGACGAACGGCTGCACGACGACGATCACCACGCCGTTCAGCCCGATCACCAACCCGTACGTCGAGCTCGGCAACCCGTCCGCGGCCATCGCGAGCGGGAGGGTCGAGTAGCCCTGGAAGTAGATCGTCGCGTAGCCGATCTGCAGCAGGACCATCAGCAGGAACGTCGTGTCGCGCAGGACGACGGGCAGCAGCGCGCGCCGCGGGGTTTCGTCGTCGAGCACCGGCCGGGTCTCCGGGACCATCCGCCAGATCACCAGCGCCGCGATCACCGACGTACTGGCGTTGATCCAGAACAGCAGGTTGTAGCCGATGCTCGCCAGGACGCCGGCGCTGACCGTGGAGACCGAGAAGCCGAGGTTGATCGCCCAGAACAGCAGTCCGTACGCGCGAACGCGCTCTCTCGGCTGGAGCAGGTCGGCGACCGTGGCCTGCACGGCCGGGCGGAACAGGTCGCCGGTCAGGCCGACCACGAACGCGGCGGCGGCGATCGTCTCCAGCGAGCGCGCCGAGCCGAGCAGGATCAGCGCGGCCGCGGTGCCGAGGAAGCCGATCAGCATGGTCCGGCGGCGGCCGATCCGGTCCGAGAGCCAGCCGCCGACGAGCTGGGAGACCACCGACCCGGCGCCGACGGCCGCGGCGACGGCGCCCGCCGTACCGGCGGACAGGTGCCGGTCCTGGGTCAGGTAGAGCACGAGGAACGGCTGGACGAAGCTGCCGAGGCGGTTGACCAGCTGGCAGACCCAGAGCGCCCAGAACGCGGTGGGCAGCGGAGAGCGCTCCCTCGGAGAGCCGATCACAGTCATGGGACCAAGCCTTCCGGTACGTCGCGACGCTGTCGAACATTAGTTCCTGGGCTAATCCTCGCCCGGGCGTCAAGCGGGTTTTAGAGTGGTGGGCGTGATCAGCATCAGGCTCAACACCGACGACGTCAGCCGGATCCGGTTCGCGTTCTCGCCGGTCTGGGAGACGGTCACCAGTGTGCGGGCCCTGAGCAACAACTCGTCAGGCAGCGTGCACGGGCCGTGGTTGCGCAAGGTCCGCCCGCTGCTCGGCGACGACGTCATCAACCGCACCTCGACGTCGTCCAGCGCCGCGATCCGCCCGCGCAGCAACACCGCGGACCGCCGGGGCACCAGCCCACGCGCCGGCGACGACCGCCGGGGCACCACCCCGCGAGCCGGCGACGACCGCCGGAGCACCACCCCGCGAGCCGGCGACGACCGCCGGGGCACCACCCCGCGAGCCGGCGACGACCGCCGGAGCATCACCTCGCGCGCCGGCGACGACCGCCGGGGCTCCACCTCGCCTGCCGGCGATAAGCCCCAGGGTTTCGCTGCAGGCGGCGGCGACGAGGTCGCGGAGGCGCTGCGGTTGCTGCGGGCCCTGATCCCGCCGGTCGGCTACATCCCGGACTTCATCACGCCCGCGCCGCCGCGGCGGTCTACCGGGTTCGACGCCGGACTGGCCGCGATTGAGGCGACGCCGTACGAGCTGGTGGTGGACGAGCTCGGGCGGACGCACGAGGGGAACCCGAACGCGCTGCTCCCGGAGCTGATCGCAGATCCTGGGGAAGCGCTCTCTCGGATCACGGCCGCGCTCCGGACCTACTGGCAGCGCGCGGTCGAGCCGGACTGGCGGCGGATGCGCGCGCTGCTGCAGGAGGATCTCGCGTTCCGCCTCGACGAGCTGGCGGCGGGCGGGCTGGATCGGTTGTTCCGGAATCTGCATCCGTCCGTGCGGCTCCGCGGCGATCGGATCGAGATCGATCGGCCGTTCGTGTGTCCGGACGGAGTGCCAACGGCTGGGCAGGGAGTGTTGCTGGTGCCGTGCGTGTTCACGTGGCCGGCAGCGCTGCCGGTGACGGGAGCGCCGCACGTGCCGACGATCACCTATCCCCCGCGGGGGCTCGGGAGGTTGTGGGAGAGCCAGCAGGAGACGACAGGTTCACCCCTGGCGGAGTTGGTCGGCCGGACGCGGGCGGCGATCGTCAGCCATTTGGATCTGCCGATGTCGACTACCCATCTGGCGCACGCCCTGGATGTGTCGGCGCCGACGTTGAGCGTGCACTTGGGGATTCTGCGGAACGCGGGTGTGGTCGACTCGCGCCGCGACGGGCGCACGGTGCTGTACTCGCGGACCGCGCTGGGCAACCACCTGCTCGCGGCGTCGGGGTACGAGATGAGCGAGACGGCCTGATCAGGAGCAGCGGCGGCGGTAGTAGGCCCAGGTGACGAGGCCGAGCAGCGGGCCCCAGAAGATCAGCGGCAGGTACGCCGTGGCCATCAGGATCTGCCAGCCGCCTTGTGGTTCGAGGGGGTCGTGGAAGAGGTCCGTGTACATCAAGGGGTTCAGGCCCCAGAGCAGCGTGAGTGCGATCGCTCCCAGTGAGGCCGGTACGACGGCGGCCATCGGGCGGACGCGGCGGCCGCCGATGAGCGGGATCCCCGACGGGACGATCTCGCCCCAGGGGCGGACGAGGCCGAGGGTCAGGAGTGCGAGGCCTTCGGTGAGCAGGCTGAGCGCGATCAGGTAGATCTTGTCCGCCGCGTCGCCGGCGTTGGCGGCCATCCACTCGGGCTGGTAGCCCATGGAGAAACCGGCGGCGAGGAACAGCCGCCAGATGCACGAGGGCAGGGCGGTCAGCGCGGCGACATGCGCGACGCCGACCACCCAAGCCTGCGGCTGAAGACCGCCGTGCGAACGTACGGCTGAGCTGTGCCTGTCATACCGACGACTCTTTCAGCGCAGCCCGCCGTACGGATCCCCCACCCGAGGGAACAGGGTCCCCCGTTCGATGGACTAGCGGTGCTCGTACCGAGCCGTCTCCTGATCAGCACTGACCCGCCGGAAGCCGGCCTTCTCCAGCACGCGGACCGACGCCAGGTTCGACAGCTCGACGCCGGCCTGGACCGTGTGGACCTCCGGCGAGTTCAGCGCGTACGTCGTGAGCGCGGCGGTCGCCTCGGTCGCGTAGCCGCGGCCGCGGACCGACTCGACCACGCCGTACCCGAGCTCGACCACCCCGTCAGCGGGCGGCCAGAACAAACCGATCGACCCGACCACCAGACCGCTCGCGCGTTCGACGACGAGCCGGTGGCCGAAGGCGCCGAGCCACTCGGGTTGTGTCGCGAGCAGGCCCGCGATCACGCGGTCCCCGTCGGACGGGAAGTCGCCGGCCCAGTGCTCCGGGCGCAGGCCCGGCCGCAGGACCGCGAGTTGCGACGACTGGCTCGCGCTGCTCGCGTCGAGGACGGCGGCGACGTCGGCCGGGGTCCACGACCGCAGGACGAGGCGCTCGGTGGTCAGGTCGGCAGAGATGACGTGTGACATGAAGAATCTCCTGGTTCAGCGAAAGAGGGCATGACGAACACGGCTGCCGCGGCAGTCATATTCATCGACCTCCTTCGGGAAACCAGGTCCGGCGACCCTAACCGGGCGCACCACACCGAGCCATCGAATTATCCGAAGCTCGCCGGGTCCACCTGCACCCGCAGCGGACCGGGCAGCTTCTTCGTCCCCCGCGCCGCGGTCGCCTCCTTCAGCACCCGCGCGAGTCCGTAAGCCCGCGGCGTCCGTACGACGGCCCGCACGGTCTCGTCGTCGACGTCGACCGGCCCGAGCACCTCCAGCCCGGCCCCCGGATCGACCAGCTCCCGAACCCGCGCGACCATGTCCGCCACCGCGTCCGACGACCCGACCAGCTCCGCGAGTTTCGCCGCAGGCGCGAGCCGAGCGACCCGCCGCTCCTCCAGCTCCCGCGTCGCATACCCCTCAGGGCTCCACCGGACGACGGCCTGCAGCGGCATCGCCGACGGCTCGCCGACCATGATCACCTTGCCGCCGTCCCGCGCCGACCGCACCATCGCCGCCGCGTTGAACCACCGCCGCACAGCCTCCTCCGGCGCCCGCAGATCGGGCCGCGCCAGCAGCAGCCAGGTGTCGAGCAGCAAAGCAGCCGAGTACCCCTCGGGCGCGACCGGCTCAGCCCCCGGCGTCGTCACGATCAGCGCCGGCTCCGCCTCGATCTCGTCGAGCATGTGATCCCCACCCGACGTCCGTACGACGACACCCGGGAACGCGCGCCCCAACTCCTCCGCCGTCCGCCGAGCACCCACAACCGCCGCCCGCATCCGCGTATCGCCGCACTCAGGGCACCGGTGATCGGTCGCCGGACGACCGCACACGCTGCAGCTCGCCGGCCCCGACGACCCCGTACGCCGCAACGACCCGCCGCACGTCGTACAGCGCGACGGCGTCCGGCACGTCTGGCACACCAAGCTCGGCAGGTACCCGGCGCGCGGCACCTGCACGAGCACCGGCCCGGTCTTCAACCCCTCCCGCGCGACCTCGAACGCCTGGTGCGGCAGCCGCGCCGCCCGGGCGCCGGGATCGCGCGCGAGATCGCGGTCCGACTCCCCCGCGATGTGCACCGCGGGCGCGGCCGCGCGGATCACGGCACGGTCGGCGATCAGCTCGTTCGCCCACCCGGATTCGAGCAGCGCCGCCGTCTCGGCCGATCGCGCGAAGCCGCCGAGCAGCGCCGCACACTTCTGCCGGTGCGCGCGCAGCAGCAGCACTTCCCGGGCATGCGGGTACGGCGCGCGCGGCTCGGCGTACGAGTCGTCGCCGTCGTCCCAGAGCGCGACCAGCCCGAGGTTGGTGACCGGCGCGAACGCGGCCGCGCGCGTCCCGATCACGACACGGGTGCAGCCGCGGAGGGCGGAGATGAAGGCGCGGTACCGCGCGGTCGGGCCGAGGTCGGCCGAGAGCGTGACGAAGCCGTCGCGGCCGAGCACCGCCGTACAGGCTTGAGCGAGGCGTTCGAGATCGCGCGCGTCGGGGGCGAGCAGCAGCGCACCCCGGCCGGTCGCCGCGCACACCGCCGCGGCCTGGGCGAACGCGAGCGCCCAGTCGGCGCCCGGCACGGCGGTCCAGATCGCGCGTGGTGCTTCGGTACGGCGTACGGCGTCGAGGAAGCCGTCGGCGTGCGGGTACGGCGACCACTCGGAGCGCGAGGTCGACTCGACCGGGCGGGTCGGCTGGGTGCAGCGCAGGGCCTCGGCCTCGACCTTCGCTAGGCGTGGCGGAACGGCCAGGCGGGTCACGTCGGCGAGGACTCCGGCGTACCGGTCGGCGACCGCGCGACAGAGATCCGCGACCTCGGGCGTGAGCACCTGCTCGGGCGAGACCACCTTGCGCAGTCGCGCCAGCTTGCCGTCGTGCTCCGAGGTCTCCAGCCGGTCGAGCACGAACCCGTCGAGGTCCTTGCCCGCGAACCGGACCTTCACCCGAGCGCCCGGCTGGGCCTCGGCCGCGAGGTCCTCGGGCACCAGGTAGTCGAACGGGCGGTCCAGGTGCGGCAGCGAGACGTCGACCGCGACCCGGGCGATCGGAAGTGTCGTGGTGATGTCCGCGGGCTGCTTGGTCCGGGAACGCCGGACGGTCTCACGCAGCAGCGTCAGCTGCTCTGGAGAGTCCCCGTTCGGTGCCACTCGGGAACTCTAGTCCGCCGGTCCCCCGACGACACGCACCCTGTGGAAAACGCCGATCGCCCGGACCCAGCGGGTCCGGGCGATCGGCAGGCAGGACTACTTCGCGGCGGCGGCCTTCAGCGCGTCGACACGGTCGAGCTTCTCCCAGGTGAAGTCGTCGCCGGTGCGGCCGAAGTGTCCGTTGGCGGCGGTCTGGGTGTAGATCGGGCGGAGCAGGTCCAGGTCGCGGATGATCGCGGCCGGGCGCAGGTCGAAGACCTCGAGCACGGCGTCGGTGATCTTGTCGACGGCAACGGTCTCGGTGCCGAAGGTGTCGACGTAGAAACCGACCGGGGCGGCCTTGCCGATCGCGTAGGCGACCTGGCACTCGGCGCGCGCGGCCAGGCCGGCGGCGACGATGTGCTTGGCGACCCAGCGCATCGCGTACGCCGCGGAACGGTCGACCTTCGACGGGTCCTTGCCGGAGAACGCGCCGCCACCGTGGCGGGCCATGCCGCCGTAGGTGTCGATGATGATCTTGCGGCCGGTCAGGCCGGCGTCGCCCATCGGGCCGCCGATCTCGAAGCGGCCGGTCGGGTTGACCAGCAGCCGGTAGTCGGTGGAGTCGATCTCGAACTGCTCGAGGATCGGGTCGACGACGTGCTTCTTCACGTCCGGCGTCAGCATCGAGTCCAGGCTGATGTCGGCGGCGTGCTGGCTGGAGACCACCACGGTGTCGATCCGGACGGCCTTGTCGCCGTCGTACTCGACCGTGACCTGGGTCTTGCCGTCGGGCCGCAGGTAGGCCATCGTGCCGTCCTTGCGGACCTCGGACAGCCGCTCGGACAGCCGGTGCGCGATGGTGATCGGCAGCGGCATCAGCTCCGGGGTCTCGTTCGACGCGTAGCCGAACATCAGGCCCTGGTCGCCGGCGCCCTGCAGGTCGAGCGCGTCCTGCGAGGAGTCCGCACGGGTCTCGTAGGCGGTGTTGACGCCCTGCGCGATGTCGGGCGACTGGCTGCCGATCGCGACCTGCACGCCGCAGGAGGCGCCGTCGAAGCCCTTCAGCGACGAGTCGTAACCGATCTCGAGGATCCGGTTCCGGACGATCCCGGGGATGTCCACGTACGCCGACGTGGTGACCTCGCCGGCCACGACCACCAGTCCGGTCGTGATCAGGGTCTCCACCGCGACGCGGCTCTTCGGGTCCTCGGCCAGCAGTGCGTCGAGGATGGAGTCGCTGATCTGGTCAGCGATCTTGTCCGGGTGACCTTCCGTCACCGACTCGGACGTGAAAAGGCGCCGTGCCACGGTTCTCCCTCAGGGTTGTTCGGTGTCCACACGGCGGAGCCTGAGCCCCGCCCCACACGCACCGCCACCGGCGATGCTCCTCGGCAGTATGCCAGCACTTCGGGCCGGGTGCGGCGCCGGACACCGGATTCGTCCGTCTCGTGGGACTGTCGTCTCATTTCGTGGGCAACGGTGCTCGGATGAGCGTGGTCGAGCGACTGTTTCAGCGCCGGTTCTCGGCCGCCCAGCGCTCCGACCAGGCCAGCAAGGGCTTGAGTGAACGAGACAGGTCGCGGCCGGTCGCGGTCAGCTGGTGCGCCTTCGACTCGTCCTGCCAGAGCAGCCCGGCGTCGCGCAGCTCGGCCAGGCGGGCGTTCAGCACGGTCGGGGAGACGTCGTCGCAGCGCTCCTGCAGCGCACGGAAGCCGATCGGTCCGTCGCGCAGCTCCCAGAGCACGCGCAGCGCCCACCGCCGGCCGAGCAGGTCGAACGCGGCCGTGATCGGTGCGGTGTGTGTCGGCGCCATCGCAACCCCTTGCGGTGCAGGTGTCTTGCGCTATCGAATCGGTAGCAGTTTAGCCGATCGTCCTTGTCCGGCAGGGATTTTCAGGCGTGCGGCCCGACGGTGATCGGGCCGAGCGTGAGCGTCGCGCGGGCGTCGACGATCTCGGCGAGGCGTTCGACTTCGTTGTCCAGGGCCCTTAGTTGCGCGGGCTTCAGGGTGCGGAGCGGCTCGACGGTGACGTGCAGCTTGCGGCCGGACAGGCGCTGGTGCCAGACGCCGGCGACGAGTCCGTCGACGAGGAGCACGGGGTAGTTGCCGGCCTGGCCGCCGGCCAGGGCGCGGGTCGAGGCCTCGCCGGGGAACACGAGGTCGCGCGGGTGGCTGCCGACGGCGTACGCGTCGAAGTACGGGAGCAGGCGGACGCCCTTCACCGGTACGTCGGGGAAGTCGGTGTCGCCCTCGACCAGCCAGGCCGGCTGACCGTCGAGCTCGACCTCTTCGAGGCCGCTGCTCTCGAACAGCTTCGCGATGAAGCCCGGCGTGGTGCTGAGCCATTTCGCGAACTGCTGCGGGGTCGCCGGGCCGTAGGAGTGCAAGTAACGCCGGAGCAACTCGGAGAGCGCTTCCTCGCCGTTCTCGGGCTGGAACGGCGGCGTGAAGCGGTGCGGGTTCGTGTACGTCGTCTTGCGGCCGCGGTTCGGTCCGTAGCAGAGCACGCCCGCGGTCGCGGCCGCCGGGATCACCTGCCGCCAGCGCGGCCAGAACTCCTGGAACGCGGGCATCACCAGGTCGCCCGCCCACGGGCCGGTGCGTGCGACGACCTCGTCGGTCAGCTCGTCGACGGTGAGATCGTCCTCGGAGAGCGCTCCCCCGATGGCCTCGATCACCTCCGCGATCTGGTCGGGTGTCATCCGCATCTCCGGCGTCGCCGCGCCGCCGGACCTCGGTAACGCGGAGAGCGCTCCCGTCCAGAGCGGGAGGTCCTCGGTCGGCAGCAGGTGCACGGTGCCGCGCGGGCCGAAGGTCTTCACCAGGGAGCGCTCTTCCCAGAGAGCTTGCTGGACTGTGCGCCTGGTTGCGTTGTCCAGTCTGGTTGCCACCGACACCTCGGCGGCCGACAGCACTTGTGCATGCGCACCGGACATCGCCCGAACGATCTCCGCCGGGCCAGACGACGTTCCGCCTCTGGCGAGCCCCGCCGGGCCCGAAGACTCCCCGCCTCCGGCGAGCCCCGCCGGGCTCGAAGACGTCCCACCTCCGGCGAGCCCCGCCCGGTCCGAAGACGTTCCGCCTGCGGCGAGGCCCGCCGCTCCGCGTCCGGCTCCCGCCACTCCCCCTCCCGTAAGGTCCGCCGGGCTCGTCGTCGGTCCGGCGGTCAGGTGGTGTCGTTGCATTCTTCGGGCGACCACGGCCGGCCAGGAGAGCTTCATCTGGTCAGGCTAGGAGGGAAAGCGGTCAGCTCCTGGCCTAGCTGCTGGAACGGGCCGCACTGCTGGAACGGGCCGCACTGCTGGAACAGGTCGCACTGCTGGAACAGGTCGCACTGCTGGAACGGGCCGCGCCGCTGGAACAGGCCGGGCTACTGGAACAACCCGCTGTACGCGTTGAGCGCCGGCTGCCCTCCCAGGTGCGCGTACAGCACGTTCGAGTCCTTCGGGATCTCGCCGGACTTCACCAGGTCGATCAGCCCGGCCATCGACTTGCCCTCGTACACCGGATCGATGATCATCGCCTCCAGTCGCCCGCTGAGCCGGATCGCGTCCATCGTCGACTCGACCGGGATCCCGTACTTCTCCCCCGCCCAGCCCTCCAGCACGGTGATCTCGTCCTCGCGCAGCGCCCGGCCGAGGCCGATCAGCTCCGCGGTCGCGTGCGCGACCTTCGCGACCTGGGCCCGGGTCTCGGCGAGCTTGGCCGACGCGTCGATCCCGAGCACCCGGCGCGGCCGGTCCTGCCCGGCGAACCCGGCGATCATCCCGGCGTGCGTGCTGCCGGTGACGCTGCAGACCACGATCGTGTCGAAGAACACCCCGAGCTCGCGCTCCTGCGCGGCCACCTCGTCCGCCCAGTTCGCGAACCCGAGCCCACCCAGCCGGTGGTCGGACGCCCCCGCCGGGATCGCGTACGGCGTACCGCCGGCCGCGCGGACGTCGTCGAGCGCCTGCTGCCAGCTCTCCTTGAAGCCGATCCCGAAGCCGGCCCGGACCAGCCGGACGTCGGCGCCCATGATCCGCGACAGCAGGATGTTGCCGACCTTGTCGTTGACCGGGTCCGGCCAGTCGACCCAGCTCTCCTGCACGAGCACGGCCTTCAGCCCCGCCTTCGCGGCCGCGGCGGCGACCTGACGGGTGTGGTTCGACTGGACGCCGCCGATGCTCACGAGCGTGTCGGCGCCTTGGGCGAGCGCGTCCGGAAGCAGGTACTCGAGCTTGCGGGTCTTGTTGCCGCCGTACGCGAGACCGCTGTTGACATCCTCGCGCTTGGCCCAGATCCGCGCGCCCCCGAGGTGCGCGGTCAACCGGTCGAGCGGGTGGACCGAGCTCGGGCCGAAGAGCAGCGGGTAGCGCTCGAAATTCTTGAGTTGCGACATGCAATATATTGCACACTGCGATGGTCGGGTTGTCCAGTCGCGGCGGGTTGACCTTGATGCTGCATCAACCCCGCACTCTGTTCGCAACCGAACAGGAGAGCCACCATGACCAGCACAAGCGACCCATCAACCGGCGTGGCGAGCCCAACCGATGTGGCCGGCCCAGCTGGCGAGGCCAACCCAACCGATGTGGCTGACCCAGCCAGCGTGGCTGACCCAGCCGGCGTGGCTGACCCAGCCGGCGTGGCTGACCCAGCCGGCGTGGCTGACCCAGCCGGCGTGGCGGACCCAGCCGGTGCGGCCGACCCAACCGGCGTGGCCGCCCCAGCCAGCATGCCCAGCGTGGACGATCCACCCGGCGCGGCTGACCCGGCGATCAGCGTCACGGGCTTGCGGAAGGCGTACGGGAAGCTCGAGGTCCTCCGCGGCGTCGACCTCGCGGTCGCCCGCGGGAGCATCTTCGCGCTGCTCGGCTCGAACGGCGCGGGCAAGACGACCGTCGTGAAGATCCTGTCCACGCTGCTCTCAGCCGACGCCGGATCGGCGACCGTGAACGGCTTCGACGTCGGCACCGAGGCGGCCGACGTCCGGCGGTCGATCAGCCTCACCGGGCAGTTCGCCGCGGTCGACGACGTACTCAGCGGGCGGGAGAACCTGGTGCTCGTCGCCAAGCTGCGGCACCTGCCGGACCCGGGCGTTGTCGCCGACGACCTGCTCGCGCGGTTCGCACTCACCGAGGCCGGCCGGCGGCGGGTGGCGACGTACTCGGGCGGGATGCGGCGCCGGCTCGACATCGCGATGAGCCTGATCGGGACGCCGCCGGTGATCTTCCTCGACGAGCCGACCACCGGTCTCGACCCCGAGGCCCGGATCGAGGTCTGGCGGACCGTCGAGACGCTCGCCGCGGCCGGGACGACGGTGCTGCTGACCACGCAGTACCTCGACGAGGCCGAGCACCTCGCCGACCGGATCGCGATCCTGCACCAGGGCCGGATCCTCGTCGACGGCACGCTCGCCGAGCTCAAGCAGCTGTTGCCGCCCGCGAAGGTCGAGTACGTCGAGAAGCAACCGACGCTCGAGGACGTGTTCCTCACCCTCGTCGGCTCTGAGACAGCAGGAGAACTCCGATGAACTTCCTCCGCGACACCGTCGCGCTCACCGGGCGCTCGCTGCGCCACATCGCGCGCAGCCCGGACACCATCATCACCACCGCGATCATGCCGATCGGGTTCATGCTGCTGTTCGTCTACGTGCTCGGCGGCGCGATCGACACCGGATCGCGCTCTCCGGCGTACATCAACTACCTGCTGCCCGGGATCCTGCTGATCACGGTCGCCTCCGGGATCGCCTACACCGCGTTCCGGCTGTTCCTCGACCTGCAGAGCGGCATCTTCGAACGCTTCCAGTCGATGCCGGTCGCGCGCTCGGCCGTGCTCTGGGCGCACGTGCTCACCTCGGTCGTCGCCAACGTCGTCTCGCTGGTCGTCGTCACCGCGGTCGCCGTGCTGATGGGCTTCCGCACCGGCGCGAGCATCGGCGCCTGGCTGGGCGCGGTGAGCATCCTGGTCCTCTTCACGCTGGCGCTGACCTGGATCGCGGTGATCCCCGGCCTGACCGCGAAGTCCGTCGACGGTGCGAGCGCGTTCTCGTACCCGCTGCTGTTCCTGCCCTTCATCAGCTCGGCATTCGTGCCGACGGCAACGATGCCCGGCCCGGTGCGCTGGTTCGCCGAGAACCAGCCGATGACCTCGATCGTCAACACCGTCCGCGACCTGTACGCCGAACAACCGGTCGGCAACGGCCTCTGGGTCGCCCTCGGCTGGTGTATCGGCGTGCTCCTCGTCGCCTACGGCCTGGCGATGGCGGCCTACCGCCGCCGGTTCGCCTGAGGCAGGCTGGCTCTCGTGCTCACCATCAGCCGGCTCGCCGCGTACGCCGGGGTCACGGTGCCCGCGATCCGTCACTACCACCGGATCGGGCTGCTGCCCGAACCCGCGCGCGACCACTCCGGCTACCGCACGTACGACGCTACGGCCGTCGTACGGCTGATCCGGATCCGCACCCTGGCCGACGCGGGCGTGCCGCTGGCGCGGGTGCAGGAGCTGCTCGACGCGGGCACCGACGAGTTCGCCGAAGGCGTGCAGGAGATCGACAAGAAGCTGCGCGCGGAGGTCAGCCGGCTGCAGGACACCCGCCAGCGGCTCGCCCGGCTCGCGGCCGGCGAGCATCTGGCGCTGCCCGCGAGCGTCGTCAGCTACCTCGACCGGCTGCGCTCGCTGGGCGTCGGCGACCAGTACATCGAGCTGGAACGCGACGCGTGGATCATGGTCGCCGCGCAGGTGCCTCACGCAATCGAAGGGGTGATCGCGGCCAAGCACGACGAGCTGAACGACCCGGACATGGTCGCCTTCTACCGCCTCGTCGGCGGCGCACTCGACTGGGAGCTCGACGACCCGCGCATCGTCGAGGTCGCCGACATCGTCGAGCGCCAGCTGATCCGCGCCGTCGAGGCGGGCGCCCTCCAGGTCGACGGCTTCGACGACTCGTTCGTCGACCTGCTCGACACCACCACGATGCTGGAGTCGTCGCCACTGGCCGGGCGCCTGCTGGAGATCCTCGCCGAGCGTGGCTGGAAGGGCTGGACGCGGGTGGAGCAAGTGCCGAGCAGTGCGCCACGAGTTTGAGGCTCGCAGCAGTAGTCTCTACATGCCTGGGGCAACTACTCAGCGGTGCGCCACCAGTCTGAGGTTCGCAGCAGCGGGCTGTACGCCGAGGCGGGTCTCGGGGTCGGTGCCGTCGTTCCAGACCCGGAGCTGGTGAACGCCGCGGGTGGTCGGGCGGTAGGTGAGGCGGTACCGGCCGTTCGCCGCGGCGGTGACGGTGGGACTGACCTTGACCCACTCGGTGCCGACCAGGCGTTCGAGCCACACCGGTACGGCGCCCGGCGCGACCTTGCCGGAGATGAGAACGCGCTCTCCGACGTTCGGCGTTCGGTCGCTGGCCTTCGCGTCGACCAGACCGTGCACCTGGATGTCGTTGAAGCTGGCGCTGCCCAGCCACTGCTCGTCGCCGGCGAAGACGGCGGCACCGCCGTACGTGTTGTAGAGCGGGACTGTCAGGCGGTACTCGCCGGCAGCGTTGGTGACCGTCGGGACGGTCGGGTTGCCGTCCCAGCCGTTGCCGGTCCTGATCGTCAGGGCCCGTCCGGGCATCCGCTGCCAGCCGTCGGCCGGGGTCCAGCCTTCGAGGTAGCCGGAGACGGTGAACCGGTCGCCGTACGCCGCGAAGCCGGTCGGAGCGGTCGAAGTGATCCGGGTCAGGTCGAGGACCCGGAGGAGGTTCGGCGCCACCGGCTCGAAGGTGCGGGTGTCGCCGGGCCAGGTGGTGATCGACGCGAGGTACCAGGTCCCGGACTCGGTACCGAGCGGGAGCTCGAAGGTGTCGCCCTCGAAGCTGACCTCGGCGCTGCCGTCGAGCTTCTTCAGCGTGGCGATGGTCGGGCAGGCGGGGAGCGGTTGGATGCGTCCGGTCAGGGTGGTCGCGTCCGGGGTTTGATAGGCGTAGACGTCGGCGACCGGAGGGATCGGGCACTCCGGGTCGTCGGCGGCTGCCGGAAGCGCCGGGCCGAGCAGTACGGCGGCGAGCAGGACCGCGAGGAATCGGCGCGGGGACGAACTGTTCATGGTGAACCTCCTGGTCTCACCACGCTCGATGCCTCTATTGGGCGGGATGTTGCGTTGCCCGGTGGCGGGTCAGTGTCAGGACGACTCAGGCGAGGTCGCGTTGAAGTCGGTCTTCGAACGCGGCGTCGCGCCGGCTGAGGTCTGCGGCGTCGACGCTTCGGCCCAGGTCGCCAGGCGGTGTGCGAGGGCGGCGACCTGTTCGCGTAGTTCAAGCGGATGCTCGACGACGAAGGGGCGGTCGAGGCCGGCGAGGAGGGCGGGGACCCAGTCGAGGCGTTCGGCGCGCAGCTCGACGCGGACCTCGGACGAGTCGAGCGGGGTGACGATCGCGAGACCGAGCGGAAGACGTCGCTCGATGTCCTCAGCGGCGCCTTCCACCCGAACAGATACATGGTGTGCCCACGGGGTGGTGGCCAGAGATTCCAGTACGGCGCTCGCAGGGTCTACCGCAAGCTCTTCATTTGTTGCTTCTAGCAACATTGCATTGGTGATCCGGTCAAGGCGGAAGGTGCGATCCGGAGTCGCGACGTACCAGCGGCCGGCGTGCGCGACGACCCCGGCCGGGGAAATCGTTCGCGTGCTGGAGCGGCCCTGGCGATCGGTGTAGTCGAGGTCGACCAAGAGATGGTCGCGGGCAGCGGTGGCGAGGGTCAGCAGGATGTCGGTGCTGACCGGCGGTGTGGGGCGGAGGGGTGCCGTGAACGACGAGGTGGCGAGCAGCGCGCCCAGGCGGTCGGCCAGCCGCGCTGGGAGAACGCGGTGGAGCTTTGCGAGAGCGCTCTCCGATGCGCTGGAGTCGGGGACGAGGCCTGCACGCCGGCCGACCACCAAGCCGATCGCCACCGCCACGGCTTCGTCGTCGGTGAGCATGAGCGGCGGCATCCGGTAGCCGGGAGCGAGCCGGTAGCCGCCGTACCGGCCTCGGATCGAGCGGACCGGGATGTCCAGGTCGACCAGATGCTCGGCGTACCGGCGGACCGTTCGCTCGTCGACGCCGAGGCGGTCGGCGAGATCCCCGACGCGGCGGGTACCGCCGGCCTGGAGCAGTTCCAGGAGGGCGAGCACTCGGGAGGTCGGCCTCGTCACACTCCTGAGAATACCGGGCGGATCTTGTCCGGTATCGGTTCTAGCCTCGGGGGCATGACAACCTTCGCCTCCGTCCGGATCGTGACCGACGACGTCGACCGGATGACCGCCTTCTACGAACGCCTCACCCAGCTCACCGCCACCCGGCCGGCGCCGGTCTTCGCCGAGCTGCGGACAAGCGCGGGCACGCTCGCGATCACCGGCAGCACGCTGACCACCACCCTGTACGGCGACCAGCTCGTCCAGGCGGTCGCCAACCGCGGCGTGTTTCTCGAGTTCGAGGTGCCCGACGTCGACGAGGAGTTCGCTCGCCTGCAGGACCTGGAGTTCGTTCAGGGGCCGAGGACGATGCCGTGGGGCAACCGCTCGGCAATCCTGCGCGACCCGGACGGCAACCTCGTCAACCTGTTCGCGCGACCGGAGGACAGCCCCGCGACCTAGTGACAGCGGCCCGCGACTCGACTGCCAGTGCGGCGCGGCCTAGTGCCAGTGCGTCGCGACCAAGTTCCAAATGACGCCCGCGAGAGCGTCCTTGCTCCCCGACGGGACCGGCACAGCCGTCCCCTCGCGGTCCAGGATCACGGCCTCGTTGATGTCGCTCCCGAACACCTTGCCACCTGACACATCGTTCACGACCAGCAGATCGCACCCCTTGCGCTCCAGCTTGGCGCGACCGAGATCGAGCACCGAGTGCTCAGCATCACCGGTCTCGGCGGCGAACCCGACGATCACCTGGTCCTCGCGCTGCCGATCGTGCGCGACCGTCGCCAGGATGTCCGGGTTCTGCACCAGGCTGACCGCGGGCACCGCGCCGTCGTCGGTCTTCTTGATCTTGTGCTCGGCGAAGCTCGCCGGGCGGAAGTCGGCGGGCGCGGCCGCCATCACGATCGCGTCGGCGTCGGCGGCGCGGCCGGTGATCTCGTCGTACAGGTCCTGCGTCGAGGTCACCGGTACGACGTGCACGCCGGCCGGGTCAGGGAGCTCGGAGTTCGCGGCGACCAGCGTGACCTTCGCGCCGCGCGCGGCGGCGATCCGGGCCAGCGCGTAGCCCTGCTTGCCGGACGAGGAGTTGCCCAGGTAGCGGACCGGGTCGAGATGCTCACGGGTGCCGCCGGCGCTGACCAGGACGTGCCTGCCGGTCAGGTCGGCGACCCGCTCCCCCGCGGCGCGGGAGGCGGAGTCGGCGAGCATCAGCTGGCTGATCGCGAAGATCTCCGACGGCTCGGGCAGCCGGCCGCGGCCGGTGTCCTTGCCGGTCAGCCGGCCGACGGCCGGGTCGAGGACCGTGATGCCGCGGGCCCGCAGCGTCGCGACGTTCGCCTGGGTGGCCGGGTGCTCCCACATCTCGGTGTGCATCGCGGCGGCGAACAGGATCGGGCAGCGCGCGGTGAGCAGCGTGTTGGTGAGCAGGTCGTCGGCGAGGCCGTACGCGGCCTTGGCGATCAGGTTCGCGGTCGCGGGGGCGACGACGACCAGGTCGGCGCCCTTCCCGATCCGGACGTGCGGGACCTCCTGCACGTCGTCGAACGGGTCCGCGGTCACCGGCTGGCCGGACAGAGCCGCCCAGGTCGCCGCGCCGACGAACTCGAGCGCGGCCGCGGTCGGTACGACGCGAACACTGTGCCCCGACTCGGTCAGCCGCCGGAGCAGGTCGCAGACCTTGTACGCCGCGATCCCACCGCCGACGCCGAGCACCACCGAAGTCTTCTTCGGAGCCGGAGCCGGAGCCAAGTCCGGAGCCGAGCCCTCCGGCGTACCGGAGGAAACACCAGAAGCCCCGGTGACCACGTCACCAGGGCTGTCGGGCGTCTCACCCACGGTCATCGGGAGTGACTACTCGGCGGACTTCTCCGCGGCGGCCGCGGCGGCCTCCGCCTCGGCCTCGGGGTCGATGTCGGTGCAGGTCAGCACGCCGTCGTTGATCTCGCGCATCGCGATCGACAGCGGCTTCTCCTGGACGTGGGTCTCGACCAGCGGTCCGACGTACTCCAGCAGGCCTTCGCCGAGCTGGGAGTAGTAGGCGTTGATCTGCCGCGCCCGCTTGGCCGAGTACAGGACCAGCTTGTACTTGGAGTCGGTGTGGGTGAGCAGGTCGTCGATCGGCGGGGAGGTGATGCCGATCGCGACAGGCTGGTTGCCAGACAAAGTCAGCTCTTTCCAGAGATGTTGGGTGATCGGATCAACTTTACCAACTGATCGGCCGCCTCCCGAACCGAGGCGTTCACGATCGTCACGTCGAACTCCTTCTCGGCCGCCAGCTCGAGCACGGCGGTCTCCAGCCGGCGCTCCCGCTCCTCGGCGGTTTCGGTGCCCCGGCCGACCAGCCGGCGGACCAGTTCGTCCCAGCTCGGCGGGGCCAGGAACACGAAGTGCGCCTCCGGCATCGTCTCGCGGACCTGGCGGGCGCCCTGCAGGTCGATCTCCAGCAGCGCCGGGCGGCCGTCAGCCAGCTTGTCCAGCACCGGCTGCTTCGGCGTCCCGTACCGGGCCGCCTTGTGGACCACGGCCCACTCCAGCAGCTCGCCGTCGGCGATCATCCGGTCGAACTCCTCGTCGGAGACGAACAGATAGTGCACTCCGTGCTGCTCACCAGGCCGCGCCTTGCGCGTGGTCGCCGAGACCGAGATCCAGACGTCGGGGAAGCGCTCACGGATCTCCGCGGCCACCGTGCCCTTGCCGACCGCGGTCGGGCCGGCCAGCACGGTCAGCCGCGCCTCCCCCGGCGCCTCACCACTGCCCGTCGGGGCAGCACCGCTGCCCGCCTGGGCAGCAGCGTCCAGTACGGCGTCCTGCGGGGTGGCGCTCGGCCTGTCCATGGTCATCTTCATACCAGTGTCCAACGACGCAGCGCGGATTTCGGTCCGGGTCACTCGGCGAATTCGCGCATCAGCGCGGCGATCTGGTTCGAACCGAGGCCACGGACGCGGCGGGTCTCGGAGATCCCGGCCCGCTCCATGATCTGCTGCGCGCGGACCTTGCCGACCCCGGGAACGCACTGCAGCAGCGCGCTCACCCGCATCTTGCCGATCACCTCGTTGGTCTGCCCCTCGTGCAGCACCTCGGTGGGAGACGCTCCGGAGTGCCGGATCCGGTTCTTGATCTCCGCACGCTCACGCCGTGCGGCCGCGGCCTTGTCCAGAGCCGCCGCGCGCTGCTCCGGGGTCAAAGAAGGAAGTGGCACCGTTTCACCTGTCCCGTTGGGTTGCTTCGCAGGTGAACCTAACACGGCACCAGGCAGGCTCAACCCAGTGCCGGGACGTCGACTTTGCACGCGTCCTTGGCGTGCGCCGCGATCGCGGAGTACGCCGTGGTGACCGAGCCGGTCTCCTTGCTCAGCCGAGCCAGCTCGACACGATCCGTACCCGCCTTCTGCGCCTTCTCGGCGAACGCGATCACCGCGGCCCAGTCGTCCTTCACGTCGGCCGGCGCGCTCTCGCGCAGCTTCCGGGCGTCGTCGAGGATCTTCGGGTAGTCGGCGACGTTGGTCGGGTCGACGTTCGCCGCGGAGGCGACGTACCCGGCCAGGTCGACGCAGTAGGCCTGCTCCTCGGTGCAGGCGGTCAGGCCGGCGGCGGTGGCGAGCATCGTCGCGGTCAGTACTGCGGTACGCATCGTGGGTCCTCGGGGGGTCGTGGAGGTGTTGGTCACGACGTTACCGGCCGTGACCAACCCATCGTGAACAGATGCTTTTCAGCTACCGATCTCCACCTTGCAGGTGTCCTTGGCCTGCTTGCCGATCGCCGCCGAGGCGGCCGCGATCTTCTCGCCGTCGGCCTTGGCCAGCTCCTGCAGCTTGGCCGAGTCGCCCTTGGCGTCCTTGGCCTTGTCGGCGTAGTCGAGCACGACCTTCCAGTCGTCCTTGAGGTCGTCCGGCGCCGACTTCGACAGCTTCTTCGCCTCGCCCTGCATCCGGTCCACCGCCTCGGTGTCCTTGACGTCGAGGTTCTTCACCGCCTCGGCGTAGTTCTGCAGTTCGCTGCAGTAGTCGCCGCCCGAGCACGCCGTCAGTACCCCGGCGCTCATCGTCACCGCTGCCACCAGGGCTGCCACCTTGCGCATTGCGCGTTCCTAACTGTCGCTCGCGGGCGGCCCCTCGCCGCCCGTCGACGCAACAGTTCCGAATCCGGGGGTCAACAGCCACCACGGCACGCCGTGAACAACGTCGCACCCCCGGACCGGAACCGGCTCGTGACGTGACGCGTCAGGCATCTTCCGCGGGCGTCGTGCAGTTCTGCTGGCCGTCCGCCGGGATCGCCTGGAGGGCCTGGGCGATGCCCGGGTCCATCGACGCGTTCAGCTGCTGGAGCTTGGCCTGGTCGCCGCCGGTGGCCTTGATCTGCTCCAGGTACTGCACCAGCAGCCCCCAGTCGTCGGTCAGCTCGCCCGGTGCCAACTTCGACAAGTTGTTGCCGTCGGCGATGAGCTGGTCGAGCTTCGCGGCGTCGGAGGGGTCCTGGAAGGTGTTCAGCTGGGTGACGTACGTCTGCAGCCCGGCGCAGTACTCGGCCCGGCTGTCCTTGCCGCCACCGCCGCCCGACGTACCGGCCATCGGGCCGATCAGGGCCGTGACACCCATCGCGAGCGCCACGACGAGGGCGACACCGGCCGCCACCTTGCGGGTCGTGCCTGAGGCGGCCATCAGTAGCCCAGAACGGTGCGGTAGGCGTCGTTGGCGCGGGCGGCGGCGTCCCGCAGCGCCACGGCGTCCGGACCGGCTCCCAGGATCTCCCGGGAGCTCGACGGTACGACGTTGCGTACGGCGTCGCCGAAGACCTCCTGGAGGCTCTCAGCGGTCGCGCCCTGCGCCCCGAGACCCGGCGCCAGCAGCGGCCCGCGGATGTCGAGGTTCTCGGTGGTCTTCGCGATCGTCGCGCCGACCACCGCCCCGAACGACCCGAGGTCCTCGGCGCCGGCGTTCAGCTCCCGCAGCCCGTCCAGCACGGCGCCGGCGACGGTCGAGCCGTCGGCGGTCCGCGCGCTCTGGAACTGCGGGCCCTCCGGGTTCGACGTCAGGGCCAGCACGAACAGCCCGGCCCCCGAGGCCCGCGCCTCGTCGAAGGCCGGCTGCAGCGAGCCGAACCCGAGGTACGCGCTCACCGTCAGCGCGTCGCAGGCCAGCGGCGCCTTCTCCGACAGGTACGCCGCGGCGTACCCGGCCATCGTCGTACCGATGTCACCGCGCTTGGCGTCGATGATCACCACGGCACCGGCCTCGCGCAGCCGCGCGGTGGCCTGCTCCAGGACGGCGATGCCGGCCGAGCCGAAGCGCTCGAAGAACGCCGACTGCGGCTTGAACACGCCGACCTGCTCGGCCAGCGCGTCGACCACGCCGTCCGTGAACGAGGCCAGGCCCTCGGCGGTGTCGGGCAGGTCCCAGGCGTCCAGGAGGTGGGCGTGCGGGTCGATCCCCACACAGAGCGGCCCGCGCTCGTTCATCACCGCGCGCAGGCGCGTCCCGAAGGGCTGGTTGCTCATCGCAAGATCACGCTCTCTCATGAAAGTTCTCCCGGCTGGGAGTCGGAGGCCAGTCGCCGGTTGGTCGTCCGGACCAGGCCGGGACCGCGGTAGATCAGGCCGGTGTAGAGCTGCACCAGGCTAGCCCCGGCGTCGAACAGCCGCAGCGCGTCGTCGGGTTCGAGGATGCCGCCGACGCCGATGATCGGCAGCGCTCCCCCGGTTTCGGCATGGATGTGCGCGACGGTCTTGGCCGAGATCTCGCTCAGCGGCCGGCCCGACAGCCCACCGGTCTCGGTGGCGAGCCACTCGTCGGAGGGCGCGAGTCCCGACCGGCCGATGGTGGTGTTGGTGGCGATGATCCCGGCGATCCCGACGTCGGTGCAGACCCCGAGCAGCTCGTCGATCGCCGACTCGGTCAGATCAGGCGCGATCTTCACCAGCACGGGCTTCCCGCCGGCTTCCGCCTTCAGAGCCGTGAGCAGCTCGCGCAGATGCCCCGCGTCCTGCAGTTCGCGCAGCCCCGGCGTGTTCGGCGAGCTGACGTTGACCGCGAAGTAGTCGCCGTACGCGTGCAGCCGCCGCAGCGACGTCACGTAGTCCTCGACCGCGTCGGCCAGCGGCGTGACCTTCGACTTCCCGATCGAGACGCCCAGCGGGTACCCCAGGTCCCCGTACGCCGCCAGCCGCTTGGCCAGCGCCTCCGAGCCGAGGTTGTTGAACCCCATCCGGTTGATCACGGCCTCGCTGTCGACCAGCCGGAACAGCCGCGGCTTCTCGTTGCCCGGCTGCGGCAGCGCCGTCACCGTGCCGACCTCGACGAACCCGAACCCGAGCGCGCGCCACGCGGGCAGCGCGACGCCGTTCTTGTCCATCCCCGCGGCCAGCCCGACCGGGCTCGGGAAGCGCAGCCCGAACACGGTCCGGTCCACACCCGCCGGCAGAGCGCCGTACGTCGACGCCAGCACCGGCACCGCGCCCGGCACCTTCGACAGCCGCCGCAGCCCGTGCAGCGTCTGCTCGTGGGCGATCTCGGCGTCACCGCGGCCCAGCCGGTACAGGACCGGCCGGACCACCTTGCGGTACGCCGTACTCACTGCTGACCGCGGATCCGCGACACCCAGTCCTGCAGCGACCGGACCCCGATGTCACCGGCGCGCTGCGCCTCGATCCCCTGGACCGCGGCGGCCAAGCCCTGGACGGTGGTGATGCACGGGATGTTCCGCGCCACCGCCGCGCTGCGGATCTCGTAGCCGTCGATCCGCGGCGAGCCGCCCTGGGTCATCCCGATCGGGGTGTTGACGATCAGGTTCAGCTCACCGTCCTGGACCATCTGGACGATCGTCGGCTCGCCGTTCGGGCCGGGCCCCTGCGAGCTCTTCCGGACCGTGACCGCCTCGACCCCGTTGCGCCGCAGCACGTCGGCCGTGCCCTCGGTCGCGTAGATCTGGAAGCCCAGGTCGGCGAGCCGCTTGACCGGGAAGATCATGTGCCGCTTGTCTCGGTTGGCGACCGACACGAAGACCTTGCCCTGTCCCGGCAGCGGCTGCGAGGCCCCGCCCTGGGACTTGGCGAACGCCGTACCGAAGGTGTCGTCGATGCCCATCACCTCACCGGTGGAGCGCATCTCGGGCCCGAGCAGCGTGTCGACCGAGCCGCCGTCGATGGTCCGGAACCGGTTGAACGGCATCACCGCTTCCTTCACGGCGATCGGCGTCGACGGCGGCAGCGTCCCGCCGTCACCCTCGGCCGGCAGCATGCCCTCGGCGCGCAGCTCGGCGATGGTCGCCCCGAGCATCACCCGCGCCGCGGCCTTGGCCATCGGAGTCGCGGTCGCCTTGGAGACGAACGGCACGGTCCGCGAGGCCCGCGGGTTCGCCTCCAGGACGTAGAGCACGTCCCCGGCCAGCGCGTACTGCACGTTCAGCAGACCCCGGACGCCGACCCCGCGCGCGATCGCCTCGGTGGACTGCCGGATCTTCTCGATGTCGGCGTTCCCGAGCGTGATCGGCGGCAGCGCGCAGGACGAGTCGCCGGAGTGCACCCCGGCCTCCTCGATGTGCTCCATCACGCCGCCGAGGAACAGCTCCTCGCCGTCGAACAGCCCGTCGACGTCGATCTCGACCGCGTCGTCGAGGAACCGGTCGATCAGCACCGGGTGCTCCCAGGCGTTCGCCCCGCCGCTCAGCCGCTCCAGCGCGGCTGCCAGCTCGGCGTCGCTGTAGACGATCTCCATCCCGCGCCCACCGAGCACGTACGACGGCCGGACGAGCACCGGGAAGCCGATCTCCTCGGCGACCGCGTGCGCCTCCGGCGCCGACAGCGCTGTGCCGTGCTTCGGGGCGGGCAGGTTCGCGTCGGCGAGCACCTTGCCGAAGGCCCCGCGCTCCTCGGCCAGGTGGATCGCCTCCGGCGACGTACCGACGATCGGCACGCCCGCGTCCGCGAGCCGCTGGGCGAGGCCGAGCGGGGTCTGACCGCCGAGCTGCACGATCACCCCGGCCACCGGGCCGGCCTGCATCTCGGCGTACACGATCTCCAGGACGTCCTCGGCGGTGAGCGGCTCGAAGTACAGCCGGTCGGAGGTGTCGTAGTCGGTGGAGACCGTCTCCGGGTTGCAGTTCACCATCACGGTGCAGTAGCCGGCCTCGCGCAGCGCCATCGACGCGTGCACGCAGGAGTAGTCGAACTCGATGCCCTGGCCGATCCGGTTCGGGCCGGAGCCCAGGATCAGCACGGCCGGCTCGGTGCGCGGCGCGACCTCGGTCTCCTCGTCGTACGACGAGTAGTGGTACGGCGTCGTCGCCGCGAACTCGGCCGCGCAGGTGTCGACGGTCTTGTAGACCGGCCGGATCCCGAGCGCCTGCCGGACGCCGCGGACGACGTCCTCGGTGAGGTCACGGATCTCGGCCAGCTGCAGGTCGGAGAAGCCGTGCCGCTTGGCCAGCCGGATCACGTCCGGCGTCAGCCGCGGCGCGGCCGCGACCTGCAGAGCGGTCTCGTGCAGCAGGAACAGCTGGTCCACGAACCACGGGTCGATCTTGGTCGCGTCGAAGATCTGCTCCGGCGTGGCACCGGCCCGGATCGCGTCCATGATCGTCCGCAGCCGCCCGTCGTGCGGAGTCCTGATCCGCTCGATCAGCGGCTCCAGCTCGGTCGCCGGCGAGCCCGCCCAGGAGAACCGGGCCTCGGGCTTCTCCAGCGACCGCAGCGCCTTCTGCAGCGCCTCGGTGTAGTTGCGGCCGATCGCCATCGCCTCGCCGACGCTCTTCATGTGCGTGGTCAGCGTCGCGTCGGCGGCCGGGAACTTCTCGAACGCGAACCGCGGCACCTTGACCACGACGTAGTCCAGCGTCGGCTCGAAGCTGGCCGGGGTCTGCTGGGTGATGTCGTTCGGGATCTCGTCCAGGGTGTAGCCGATCGCGACCTTGGCGGCGATCTTGGCGATCGGGAAGCCGGTCGCCTTCGAGGCCAGCGCGGACGAGCGCGACACCCGCGGGTTCATCTCGATCACGATCAGCCGGCCGTCGGCCGGGTTCACCGCGAACTGGATGTTGCAGCCGCCGGTGTCGACGCCGACCTCGCGGATGATGCCGATCGCCAGGTCGCGCATCACCTGGTACTCCCGGTCGGTCAGCGTCATCGCGGGCGCGACGGTGACCGAGTCGCCGGTGTGCACGCCCATCGGGTCGACGTTCTCGATCGAGCAGATGATCACCACGTTGTCGGCCTTGTCGCGCATCACCTCCAGCTCGTACTCCTTCCAGCCCACGATGGACTCCTCGATGAGGACCTCCGTGGTCGGGCTGGCGGCCAGGCCGGCGCCGGCGATCCGGCGCAGGTCGGACTCGTCGTAGGCCATCCCGGAGCCGACGCCGCCCATCGTGAACGACGGCCGGACGACCAGCGGGTAGCCGAGCTGGCCGGCCGCGCCGAGCACGTCGTCCATCGAGTGGCAGATCACCGAGCGGGCCACCTCGGCGCCGAGCTTCTCGACGATGCCCTTGAACGACTGCCGGTTCTCACCGCGCTGGATGGCGTCCACGGAGGCGCCGATCAGCTCGACGCCGTACTTCTCCAGGACGCCGTTCTCGTGCAGCGCGATCGCCGCGTTCAGCGCGGTCTGGCCGCCCAGGGTGGCGAGCAGGACGTTCGGGCGCTCCTTCTCGATCACCTTCTCGACGAACTCCGGGGTGATCGGCTCGACGTAGGTGGCGTCGGCGAACTCCGGGTCGGTCATGATCGTGGCCGGGTTGGAGTTGACCAGGACGACCCGGAAGCCCTCCTCCTTGAGCACCCGGCAGGCCTGGGTGCCGGAGTAGTCGAACTCGCAGGCCTGGCCGATCACGATCGGGCCGGAGCCGATCACCAGCACCGAGTCGATGTCTGTACGGCGCGGCATCAGTTCCGCCCTTCCATGAGTTCAACGAAACGATCGAACAGGTACGCCGAGTCGTGCGGACCGGCGGCGGCCTCTGGGTGGTACTGGACCGAGAAGGCCAGCACGCGGCCGTCGTTCCCGGTCAGCTTGAGCCCTTCGACCACGTTGTCGTTGAGCGAGACGTGACTGACCTCGGCGGTCCCGTACGGCGTCTGGATGCTCTCCTCGATCGGAGCGTCCACCGCGAAGCCGTGGTTCTGCGAGGTGATCTCGACCTTGCCGGTGGCCCGGTCGAGGACCGGCTGGTTGATGCCGCGGTGGCCGTACTTGAGCTTGAAGGTGCCGAGCCCGAGCGCGCGGCCGAAGACCTGGTTGCCGAAGCAGATGCCGAAGTACGGCTTGCCCTGCTCGAGCAGCTGCTTGAGCAGCGTGGTCGGGTGCTCGGTGGTCTCCGGGTCGCCGGGGCCGTTGCTCATGAAGATGCCGTCCGGGTTGACCGCCAGCACCTCCTCCAGCGAGGCCGTGGCCGGCAGCACGTGCACCTCGATGCCGCGCTCGGCCATCCGCTTCGGCGTCATCGACTTGATGCCCAGGTCGAGCGCGACCACGGTGAACCGCTTCTCGCCCTCGGCCGGTACGACGTACGGCTCGAAGGTGGTGACCTCGGCGGCCAGGTCGGCGCCGGCCATCGCCGGCTGCTCGAGCACCTTGGCCAGCAGCTGCTGCGGGTCGAGGATCTCGGTCGAGATCCCCGCGCGCATCGCGCCGCGCTCACGCAGGTGCCGGGTCAGCGCCCGGGTGTCGATCCCGGAGATGCCGACGATGCCCTGCGCCTTCAGCTGCTCGTCGAGCGAGCGGGTGGCCCGCCAGTTCGACGGGACCCGGGCGGGGTCGCGGACGACGTACCCGGCGACCCAGATCTTCTGCGACTCGTCGTCCTCGTCGTTGATCCCGGTGTTGCCGATGTGCGGCGCGGTCTGGGTGACGATCTGGCGGTGGTACGAGGGGTCGGTCAGCGTCTCCTGGTACCCGGTCATCCCGGTGGTGAAGACCGCCTCGCCGAAGGTCTCGCCGGTCGCCCCGTACGACGTCCCCGCGAACGCGCGGCCGTCCTCGAGGACCAGCAGTGCGTTCTGGCTCATTTCTCGGCTCCGATCAGGGTGGTGATGGATGCGGTCAGGGCGGCGGTGTCGGCCTTGTGCCGTGGGCGGAACCCGGTGTCCAGGTCCCGGCCGTCGTGCCGCCAGGTGACCACGAGCAGGCCGGAACGGTCGGCGGTGACCTTCCCGGCGATGCCCTTGTCGGTCCGTACGCCGGTCAGGTGATCGACCGGGATGAAGACGTCCGCGGCGCCCTGGCGGTGGAAGATCAGGCCGGCCGGTGACACGGCCAGGTCCGCGTGGCTGCGGACCCCGAGCTCGTGCACGGCGATCCGGTCCATCCAGTCGCCCGCGGTGGTGGTGGAGACGTACTCGCCCTCGACGCCCGCGGTGTCGTCCGCCGGTACGGCGGGCAGCGGCGCGAGGCCGGCCTGGCGGTTCTGGCGGTTCCGCCAGCCGCGCAGCATCCCGTAGTACGCGGCGGCGATGATCAGCAGCGTGCCTGCGATGCCCAGGAAGTTCTTCACTTCGCAGGCTTCCCGTCGAGGACGGTCGGCGTACCGCGCAGGAAGGTCGCGACCACCCGGCCCGGCAGCGTCATCCCCTCGAACGGCGTGTTCCGCGACAGCGACGTGCTCTCCGACGGGACGACCGTGCGCTGCGCGGCCGGGTCGATGAGCGTCAGGTTCGCCGCGGCACCGGCCTCGAGCGGCTGGCCGTGGTCGCTGATCTGCCCGATCGCCGCCGGGCGGTAGCTCATCCGGTCGGCCAGGTCGTCCCAGGTCAGCAGCTTGGTGTCGACCATCGTGTGCTGCACGACGCTGAGCGCGGTCTCCAGCCCGGTCATCCCGAACGCGGCCGCGCTCCACTCGCAGTCCTTGTCCTCGACCGGGTGCGGCGCGTGGTCGGTGGCGACGATGTCGATCGTGCCGTCGGCCAGGCCCTCGCGGACCGCCTCGACGTCGGCCTTGGTGCGCAGCGGCGGGTTCACCTTGTAGACCGGGTTGTACGACGCCGCCAGGTCCTCGGTGAGCAGCAGGTGGTGCGGGGTGACCTCGGCGGTCACCTCCAGCCCGCGCTTCTTCGCGGCCCGGACGATCTCGACCGAGCCCTTGGTGGACAGGTGGCAGATGTGCAGCTTCGAGCCGACGTGCGCGTTCAGCAGGATGTCGCGGGCGATGATCGACTCCTCGGCCACGCTCGGCCAGCCGGTCAGGCCGAGAACGCCGGAGAGCGCTCCCTCGTTCATCTGCGCGCCCTTGGTCAGCCGCGGCTCCTGCGCGTGCTGCGCGATGGTGCCGCCGAAGGCCTTCACGTACTCCAGCGCGCGGCGCATCAGCGCGGCGTCCCAGACGCAGTCGCCGTCGTCGGAGAACACCCGGACCCGCGCGGCCGAGTCGGCCATCGCGCCGAGCTCGGCGAGCTGGGTGCCCTGGCGCCCGACGGTGACGGCGCCGATCGGGAAGACGTCGGCGTACCCGGCCTCGCGGCCCAGCCGCCAGACCTGCTCGACGACACCCGCGGTGTCGGCGACCGGGTCGGTGTTGGCCATCGCGAAGACCGCGGTGAACCCGCCCATCGCGGCGGCACGGGTGCCGGTCAGGACGGTCTCGGCGTCCTCGCGGCCCGGCTCGCGCAGGTGGGTGTGCAGGTCGACCAGACCGGGCAGCGCGATCAGGCCTTGCGCGTCGATGTGCTCGACGTTCTCCGGCTTCTGAATGTCGTTGCCGACGGCCACGATCTCGCCGTTGTCGAGGAGGATGTCCGCGACCTCACCGCCGACGATCTTGGCTCCGGTGATCAGGTAGGCGGTCATGCGGTTTGCTCCTCGGTGGTTTCGTTGGTTCCTGACAGCAGCAGGTAGAGCACGGCCATCCGGATCGCCACGCCGTTCGTGACCTGTTCGACGATCACCGAGCGGGTCGAGTCGGCGACCTCGGCGCTGATCTCCATCCCGCGGTTCATCGGACCGGGGTGCAGCACGATCGCCTCGTCGGGCAGCTGCGCCATCCGGTGCACGTCCAGGCCGTACCGGCGGGTGTACTCGCGGGCGCTTGGGAAGAACGCGTCGCCCATCCGCTCGCGCTGGACCCGCAGCATCATCACCGCGTCGCTCTTCGGCAGCGCGGCGTCCAGGTCGTACGACGTCGTACAGGGCCAGCTGGTCATGTCGACCGGCAGCAGCGTCGGCGGCGCGACCACGGTCACGTCGGCGCCGAGCGTCGAGAGCAGCAGCACGTTCGAGCGGGCGACCCGGGAGTGCAGGACGTCGCCGACGATCGTGATCCGCCGGCCCTCCAGCGACCCGAGGTGGCGGCGCATCGTGAACGCGTCGAGCAGCGCCTGCGTCGGGTGCTCGTGGGTGCCGTCCCCGGCATTCACGACCGAGCCGTTCAGCCAGCCCGACGTCGCCAGCAGGTGCGGCGCACCGGACGACCCGTGCCGGCAGACGACCCCGTCGGCGCCCATCGCCTGCAGGGTCAGCGCGGTGTCCTTCAGGCTCTCGCCCTTGCTGACGCTGGAGCCCTTGGCCGAGAAGTTGATCACGTCCGCCGACAGCCGCTTGGCCGCGGCCTCGAACGAGATCCTGGTCCGGGTGGAGTCCTCGAAGAACAGGTTCACCACCGTGCGCCCACGCAGCGCGGGCAACTTCTTGATCGGCCGGTCCGCCAGCGAGCGCATCTCCTCGGCGGTGTCCAGGATCAGGTGCGCGTCGTCGCGGGACAGATCGCCCGCACTCAACAGATGCCTCACCGCGCCTGCACCTCCTGGTCGGTCTTGCTCCGCTCGCTGCCGGACTCCTTGTCGGAGGAGGCGACTCCCGTGGACGCTTCGCCGGAGGCGGACGCTCCCGATCCCTCCCCCGCAGACCGGCCGCCGGAGGCGGCCGGACCCGAACCGGCGGAGGCCGGCGTGCCCTGCCCCTCTCCCCCCGCTGACCGGCCGCCGGAGGCGGCCGGACCCGAACCGGCGGAGGCTGGCGTGCCCTGCCCCTCTCCCCCCGCAGACCGGCCGCCGGAGGCGGCCGGACCTGTACCGGCGGAGGCTGGCGTGCCCTGCCCCTCTCCCCCCGCAGACCGGCCGCCGGAGGCGGCCGGACCTGTACCGGCGGGGCGACGCTCGGCGGCCGGCTTGTCGGCGATCACCACCGCGTCCTCCTCGTCGTACTCGCTCAGGTGCACTGTGACGCGTTCCACCAGCGAGGTCGGCAGGTTCTTGCCGACGTAGTCGGCGCGGATCGGCAGCTCGCGGTGGCCGCGGTCGACCAGGACCGCCAGCTGGACCGCCTTGGGCCGGCCGATGTCGCCGATCGCGTCCAGCGCGGCGCGGATCGTCCGGCCGGAGAACAGCACGTCGTCGACCAGGACGACGACCTTGCCGTCGATCCCGCCCGGCGGGATGTCGGTGTGCTCCAGCGCGCGGGCCGGCTTGAGGCCGATGTCGTCGCGGTACATGGTCACGTCGAGTGACCCCGTGGGCACACTGCGCCCCTCCACCGCGGCGATCCGGTCGCGGATCCGGGCCGCGAGGCCCACACCACGGGTGGGGATGCCGAGCAGGACGACCGGGTCGGCACCCCGGTTGCGCTCGAGGATCTCGTGCGCGATCCGGGTCAGTGCCCGGGAAATGTCGGATGCATCAAGAACAGTGCGCGCGGCGTGCGGGTCGGGTGACTCGTGCGTCGTCGGGGCAGGGTTCATCGCAACCGTTCCTCCTTTCCCGCCTCACCGGACGGGTCTTTAAAGGACGTTCGGACCACTTGACATGGTATCGGAAGTGACACGCCGTCTTGACGCTGGCCTCCGGGCCGGAATATTGTTACTCTGTGTAACCGTGGGGGGTTCGACCGACGGCCCATACCTGGGGTCGTTGGTTTTCACCGAGAAATGACCACAAGTCGGAGGGAAGAACCAGCGTGCCTAGCGAATACGCGAAGACACTGGGTGGCAAGCTACGCGCCATCCGCCAGCAGCAAGGACTGTCGCTGCACGGCGTGGAAGAGAAGTCCAAGGGTCGCTGGAAGGCGGTCGTCGTCGGCTCGTACGAGCGTGGCGATCGGGCCGTCACGGTCCAGAAGCTCGCGGAGCTCGCCGATTTCTACGGCGTGCCGATCCGTGAGCTGCTGCCCGGATCCGCCAGCGCGGCCGCCGCGGCTGCCGCTCCGCCCAGGTTGATCCTGGACCTGGAGGCTCTGCAGCACCTCGACGCGAGCGAGGCCGGTCCGCTGACGCGGTACGCGGCCACGATCCAGGCTCAGCGTGGGGACTACAACGGAAAGGTGCTGTCGATCCGGCAGGACGACATGCGCACGCTCGCCGTGATCTACGACGAGTCGCCGACCACACTGACCGAGCGCTTCATCTCCTGGGGCGTGCTGAACCCGGAGGCGAAGGGCGACGTCGACGACGCGTCCGAGGCCGCCGGAGCCTGAGCACCACGGCGTGACCATGACGGTCGGGGCTCGTAGCAGCTTGCCCACGGCCGCCTGCCCGCCCCACTTCACTGTGGTGGGCCCCCTGAACGAACTGCTGTCAGCAGCTGGACGTGCCCGTCGCTCGCCCAGCTGACCCGCAAGTCCTCGGCGCTCCACGGCCGGGGAACCACCTCTGCCGGCCACGCACCCTGAAAACAGCGTGGCGGCGTACGGGTCTCAGCAGGAAACACCTAGTGAGGAAGAGCTGCACACACGGCAGCACGAGCCGGCACCGGTCACGGTGGCTGCTCGATCAGGCCGGGGCCGTTCCCCCCGCGCCGCACCGGAACGTCAGCAGGCCCGGCACCGCACCGAGGCGGTACCGGGCCCGAATCCTTCGCGGGTCACGAACCCCGCCTTCGCGCGCGTCTTTCAAGTAGTCGCCACCCACTCATCCAGGCAGCGACGACCTTCGCGCGCTCAAACCCCCAGCGTCGGCTTCAGCTGAAGCAGCCGGGCCAGCAGCCCGTTGACGAACGCCGGGGACTCGTCGGTCGACAGGTCCCGCGCCAGCGAGACCGCCTCCGAGACCGCCACCACGTCCGGCACCTGCTCGTCGAAGAGCAGTTCGTACACGCCGATCCGCAGGATGTTGCGGTCGACCGCCGGCATCCGGTCCAGCGTCCAGCCGACCGAGTGCGTCCCGAGCAGGTCGTCGATCGCGGAGATGTGCTCCGCGACCCCCTCGACCAGCGCCACGGTGAACTCGTTCACCGGCGGGTCGTTGTCGGCCACGCGATCGGACAGGGTGCCGCCGACCGGCAGGCCGCGCACCTCCGACTCGTACAGCACGTCCAGCGCGCGCTTGCGGGCCTTGCTACGGGCAGACATGATCGGTTGTCAGCTCCAGCCGAAGACGGGCGGTCAGGACGTGACGCGGCCGAGGTAGTCCCCGGTCCGGGTGTCCACCTTGACCTTCTCGCCGGTGGTCAGGAACAGCGGGACGTTGATCGTGTACCCGGTCTCCAGCTTGGCCGGCTTGGTGCCACCGGTCGAGCGGTCGCCCTGCAGGCCCGGCTCGGTGTACTCGACGGTGAGCTCGACCGAGGCCGGGAGCTCGACGTACAGCGGCAGCTCGTTGTGCACCGCGACGATGGCGTCCTGGTTCTCCAGCAGGAAGTGCGACGCGTCGCCGACCGTGTCCGGCTGGATCGACAGCTGCTCGTAGGTCTGCTTGTCCATGAAGACGTACGCCGAGCCGTCGTTGTACAGGTAGGTCATGTCGCGCTTGTCGACGTTGGCCACCTCGACCTTGACGTCGGCGTTGAAGGTCTTGTCGACCACCTTGCCGGACAGCACGTTCTTGAGCTTGGTCCGCATCACGGCACCGCCCTTACCGGGCTTGTGGTGCTGGAACCAGACGACGGACCACAGCTGCCCATCCAGGTTGAGCACCATGCCGTTCTTGAGGTCGTTCGTCGATGCCACGCGTGGGAACCCTTCGAAATCGATCAGCGGTACACCGGATTGTAGCGGGCGCGACGCCGATCGGCCGATTCGTGCGGACCCGGCGGGCCCTAGGCTGGAACCGCAGGTCCGCAACCGCCGTACGAGAGGGGTCCGCACGATGGAGTTCCTGATCCCGCTGATCGTGGTGATCGTGGTCACGGTCGTCACCCGCCGGCTCAACGCGCAGGACCGTGGCGGGCGGAATCCCGGGACGCCGTCGCCGCGGGTGCAGCGGCTGATCGAGCGGATGCAGGCGCAGCAGGGTGTGCAGCCGAAGATGCTGGGGCAGTACACGCAACCGGCCGGCGGGCAGGCGATGCCGTACGGGCAACCGGCCGGTGGGCAGACGATGCCGTACGCGCAGCCGGGGCAGTTCCAGCCGCCGCAGCAGTACCAGCAGGGGCAGTACCAGCCCGGGCCGTTCCAGCAGCCTGTGCAGTTCCAGCAGCCTCAGCAGTCGTCCCCGTGGCCTGCGCCCCACACCTCTCCTCAGCGTGGCGTCCAGGCCCGGCCCTCCCAGCGCGACCTGGACAGCCAGGTCCGGGAGCTGATGAAGTCCGGCAACGAGGTCGCGGCCGTCCGCCTGCTCTCGGACGAGCTGGACCTGGGCATCATCGACGCTCAGAAGCGCGCTCGTGCGATCGCCTCCAACGGCAACGGCAACGGCGGCAACGCACCCGGCCGTCAGGCCTCCACCGCCTCGAGCTCCTCGGCTGCCTCTCCCTCCACCGACTCCGCCCCCGAGCAGGAGACCCGGTACGTCGGCTCCGCGGCGTTCGCCGACTCCCTCTTCGACACCAATCGCGACGACCAGGAGACCTGGGCCAGCGGCTGGACCGACGTACCGGAAGCCGACGACCGCTCCGACATGGACGAGCTCTGGCAGACCGTCCGCGACCACGGCCGCTCCCCGGGCCGCGAACCGAGCTAGCTCAGTCGAGACAGAACTCGTTGCCCTCGACATCCCGCATCACGATGCAGGACTCGTTGATCCCGTCCGCGACCAGCACCCGCTCCTCGACCGCGCCGAGCGCGATCAACCGGTCGCGCTCGGCCTCCAGCGTGCCCAGCCGCTCGGCACCGACCAGCCCGGTCCCGACCCGTACGTCGAGGTGCACCCGGTTCTTCACGACCTTGCCCTCGGGCACCCGCTGGAAGAACAGCCGCGGCCCGGCTCCGTCCGGATCGACACAGGCGAACGCCGACCCCTGAGCCTCGGGCGGCAGTGACGCGTTGAACGCCTCCCAGCTGTCGAAGCCCGGCGGAGGCGGCGGTACGACGTACCCGAGCACCTCGCACCAGAAGCGCGCGACACGCTCCGGGTCGGCGCAGTCGAACGTGACCTGGAACTGCCTGACCGTTGCCATCACGCCACCCTAGTGCGCCCAGATCGGCGTGACGACGCAGTTTCTGGTCCGGAAGTGCGGCCCCTCCGGCAGGTCCGGCGTACTGGCCGGATGCACCAGAAACACCGGATCGGGCCCACCGCGCAGTACGGAATCCCAGTGCCGAACCTGCGCCGCGACCTCCTCGGCGAGCAACACCGCCGCCGGCCCGTGTGCCCGAACACCGACCTCGACCTGATTCCGCTTCGGCCCCGCCTGCGACGTCAGGTACGCGATCGACCCGTCCTTGGCGACCGCCGCCCCACCCCACCGCAACGCCGGCCGAACCAGCCGCCGCTTCACCGCCGCCCGGCTCGCCGCCAGCACGCAGTACTCCTCGAACACCGACGCCAACCACAGATCCAGCTGACAGAACGGCTCGTCCCGATCCATCAGCACTCGCGTCCACCGCACGAACCCCGGCCCGTCGAGCACCGGCGGCTCGATCTCCTGATCCTGATCCGTCCGCAGCACGACGTCGTCGCCAACCACCCGCACCGCTCTCTCGTACTCCGCCCGCGGCCCCTGCATCGCCACGAACCCACAGTTCACACTCGACCGACTCCGCAACGAGCCGTCTGGTTGAAGGTCGAGCGCCAGCGACCGGGTCTGCCCCCGGACCCGCAGCGGCACCACGATCCGCCCACCCACCGCGAGCTGCCCCACCCAAGCCGGCGCCACGTCAGCCGCCGTCACCGTCACCACGATCCGGTCGTACGGCGCGTTGCCTTTCCACCCCTCGACCCCGTCCGCCCGCACGACCTCCACCCCGTCGTACCCAGCCGTTCGGAGCGTCGCGGCCGCCCGCTCAGTCACCTCTCGATCGATGTCAACCGTCGTCACCGCACCCTCCGGCTTCGCGAGCTCCCACAACAACGCCGCGTTGTACCCGCCGGACCCCACCTCCAGCACCCGCTGCCCCGGCTCCACCCCCGCCTGCTCCAACATCAACGCCACCATCGAAGGCTGCGACACCGAACTGATCGCCACGCCTGCGTCGTCCTGCTTCATCAACACCACGTCATCGGCGTACGCCGCCTCAACCGCCACCCCCGGCACAAACACATGCCGCGGCACGGTGGCGAAGGCCTCGGCCACCCGCGCGTCGGACAGCACCCCCTGCTTCCGCAGCCCCACGACCAGCCCGGCCCGCAACGCCGCCGCATACTCAGACTCGTTGCCCAAAGCACCCATCAGCCGCCACCCGTCCCGGGACTCCCGTGGGCCCTCCACGCTACTAGCCCCGGCGCCGCCACACCTCCCCTCACCGACGCCCGTTGCCCACCCAGCTCCGTCTTCCCCCGCCCGTCGGTTGCCCGCCCAGCTCCGTCTCCCCCGCCCGTCGGCTGCCCACCCACCTCCGTCTCCCCCGCCCGTCGGTTGCCCACCCACCTCCGTCTCCCCCGCCACCGTTTCCCACCCAACCCCGTCTCCCCACCTCCCGCGCAACTCCGCCCTCCCTCCCCGGTTGCCGACGCCGCCGCCTCCTCTGCCCGCGCCACTCCGCTACAGCTCCCTCCCGCTGCCCGCCCCACTCCGCCCCATCTCCTCCGACTTACCGCCCACCGACTCCGTCGCACGTCTCTCCCCTCCCGTGACGAAGACGACCCCAACACCGCTGACTCCCCCACCACCCCCGTGGGAGGATCTCCAGATGGCAGCCCGGCAAGGTGGTGACAACCCGCAGCACCAACCCCCGAGGCTCCTCTTCCGCGTACTCGGCCCGACCCACATCACCCCCACACCAGGCGCCACCTCAGCGGCCGCCCCGTCCCCCGCAGTCGCCCCAACCCCGGCCGCGATCGCGCCCTCCCCGAGCCCCACCGACACCGTCGCATCCGCCACCCCCGCGACCCCGCCCTCGGCGGATCACACCGGCGCGACCGTCCCCACCGTCCCAGCCGCCCCCAGCGAGATCGTCCTGCGCCAACCCCTCGTCCGCGCCCTCGCCGTCCGCCTCGCCCTGGCCCACGGCGACGCCCTCTCCGACGAGATCCTCGTCCGCGACCTCTGGGGCGACGCCGAGCTCTCCCGCCCGTCAGCCCGCCTCCGCGTCCTCGCCTCTCGCCTCCGCGGCGCCCTCGGCGACCACAGCGACGCCCTCGACCGCACCGCCGCCGGCTTCCGCCTCGACGCCGCCGCCGTCGACCTCACCGAAGTCGAGCACCAAGTCACCCAGCTCGGAGCAGCCCGCCGTACGACGAACTGGCCCGCCGCCCACACCGCCGCCTCCGCCGCCCTCGCGGCCTGGCGCGGCGACCCGCTCCAAGACCTCCCCGATCTCCCCTTCGTCCTCGCCGAACGCCAGCGCCTGGACTCTCTCCGCGTCGAGCTCAGACTCGACCGCGTCGAGAGCGGTCTCGAGGTCGGTGCCACCGGCATCGACTCCGAGCTCCACCAACTCATCGAGCAGTACCCGCTCCACGAACGCCCCGTCCGCCTCGCCGCGACCGCCGCGGCGCGCGCCGGAGATCTCCAGGGAGCGCTCTCCCAGCTCCACCACCTGCACGAGCGCCTCGCCGACCAGCTCGGCATCGATCCCTCCCCCGAGACGGTCGCCCTCGAAACCCAACTCCGCACCGGCACCGCGCCAACCGCCGTACCGGCCCCTCCGCGCCCCGCCATCACCATCTCGTTGCCTCAGGCCCACAAAGCCTTCGTCGGCCGCGATCTCGAGTACGCCGACCTGCTGGCCCAGGTCAGCGGCGAGGGCCCGTACGCCGGGGTCGTGACGCTGACCGGCGGCGCGGGCGTCGGCAAGACGCGCCTGGCCCGCGAGGTCGCGTACCGAGAGAGCGCCCGCGGCCGCCGGGTCGGCTGGGTCGACCTCGGTCCGCTCGGCGCGACCGACAGCCTGGTCGCCGTACTGGCCGCGATCCTCGGTGTCGACGGCAGCTCCGAGGACCCGCTGGCGCGTTGCGCCGACGAGCTGGCCGGCGGGCTGCTGATCCTCGACAACGCCGAGCACCTCGTCGAGAACACCGCCGCGCTGGTCGAGAATCTGCTCAAGTTCGGCGAGGCGACGTCGATCATCGTCACCTCCCAACGTCTGCTCCGGATCTCCGCCGAGGAGGAGCGCCGCGTCGGCCCGCTCGAAGCAGCCGCCGCCTCCGAACTCTTCTGCAACCGCAGCGGCGCCGAACCCGGTCCCGAGGTCGACGCGATCTGCGCCGCCGTCGACCGCCTCCCCCTCGCGATCGAACTGGCAGCCGGTCTCACCCGAACCCTCTCGGTCGCCCAGCTCGCCGAACGCATCGACAACCGCCTCCGCCTCCTGGTCCGCGGCCCCCGCGACGCCGGCATCCGTCATACGAGCCTCCGCGCCGCCCTCGACTGGAGCCACGAACTCCTCGACCTCCCCGAACGAGTGGCCCTGAGACGCCTGGCCGTCTTCGCCGGTGGCTTCACCGCGGAGGCCGCCCAGGCAGTCATCGCCAATCCGCCGGGGGCTCAGCCCTCCACTCCCCAGCCCGCTGATCCACCCGGCCACCGCCGACATCCAGAACGTGCTCGGGTTCGCCCAGCTGCGGCCGCGGGCGCGTCCCCGGCGAGCAACAGCTCCACCGCCACCCCCGCGAACGAGCCCGGTGGGTCGACCGTCAGCTCGCCGACGCCGTTCTCCCCGGCGTACGAGCCCTCCGAGCACCTCTCCCCCGAACAAACTGGCGATGTGCTCGCCGAGCTGGTCGAGCGCTGCATCCTCACCATCGAAGGCGGCGCCGAGAGCATCCGCTTCCGGCTGCTCGAGACCGTCCGCGACTACGCCGCCGAACGTCTCCGCGAAGCCGCCGAGGAAGAACCCCTCCGCGACCGCCACGTCGAGTGGTGCGGCTACTTCGTCCGCCAGTTCGAGGGCATGGGCGCCCGCAACAACACCGGCGTCGGCGCGGAGGAGGCCAACCTGCTCGCCGCCATCGACTGGTGTCTCACCGCCGGCGACCAGCCCGCGAAGGTGAGCGCCCTCGTCTCCCCGCTCTGGTGGTACTGGCCCGCCCGTGGCCTCATGGTCGAGGCCTCCGACTGGCTGGAGCGCTCTCTGGCCGTTCTTCCCGAGGACTCCGAGGAGTACGCCGCCGGCCTCAGCACCCTCGCCAGCCTGACCCGTAACCGCGGCCTGATCCCCGAGGCGAGATCCATCGGGGAGCGCTCTCTCGCGGCCTTCCGCGCTCTCGGCGACGAGGAGCGCGTGACGATCGGCCTGATGTCGCTCACCCGCACCTGCCTCGCGCAGGGCGACATGGTCGCGACCCTCACCCACGCCGAGGAGGTCGAGCAGCGCTGCCGCGCCACCGACCGCGTCACCCGCCGCGCCCGCGCGTCGGCCCTCAACTACATGGGCCTCGCCCACCGCAACCTCCGCCACGCACCCCAGGCCACCGTCCTCTTCGAGGCAGCCCGAGACCACTGGCAGGAGATGGAGGACTTCGGCGGCGTAGCGATCGCCCTCGAGAACCTCGCGATCGTCGCCCGCCAGACCGGCCAGCACGACCTCGCCCGCACCTGGGCGATCGAGAGCCTCCGGAGAGCACGAGAGAGCGCGTTCTCGATGGGCATGTGCGGCGCCCTGGAGTCGATCGCCTGCCTGGCCGTCGCCGAGGACCGCCCCGAGGAAGCCCTCCAACTCCTCGCGGCCACCACCCACCACCGCGACAAGTTCGGCCTCCCCGTCCAGGTCCCCGACGAACTCGCAGACCTCGCGGCAGTCCGCAGTACGGCGTACGCCGCCCTCGGCCCCGTCGCCGACCAGATCACCGAGTCCTCCCGCGAACTACCCCTCGACGAACTAGCCGCCCGCTACCTCCCCTAAGTGCGCGGTCTCGTTCAGCGCCACCACCTGATGGCTGAAATGACTGTCGTTCCGCACCAACGTCGTGATGCTCCCCGCCTCGAGCGGAAAGTACCCGAGCCCGGTCGCCTCCATCGGCATCCCGATCCAAGCCGAGATCAGATAACTCGACGCCGACCCGTGCGAAACAATCACCTGCTCCTCCACCGGCCGCCGCAGGATCTCCTCCAGCACCGGATACAACCGCTGCACCAACTCCCGCCGAGTCTCCGCCCCAACCGGCCCGTCGCGATGCCCCAACCGATCCCCAACCTCCGGCAACGGCACCCGCCGCTCCTCCAACCAGGCCTGCGACTTCCCGTCAGCTTCCCCGTTCGACCGCTCCCGAAGCCGAGCATCGGTCGTCACCCCCACCCCCAACCGCCCCCCGATCACCTCCGCAGCTTCCGCCGCCCGCCGCAGATCCGAAGCCCAAATCTCAACCCCCCGCCCACCAACCCGCCCCGCCAAAACCTCAGCAATCCGCCCCGCCTGCACCCGCCCCCGTGCAGTCAGCTCAGAGTCGAACCACCCACCCACAACCCCATCCACATGATGCCGAGCCTCAGGATGAGTCACCAGATGAATCCGCCGCATGCCCGGAGACTTCCACACGCCCGGTGCACTCCCCGCCCGCACGCCGCACGGGCGTCAGCGCATCCCCTCACCGAGTTGCTGCGGATCCTGGAGCACCCGAGGGCAATCGCCCAGCTGACCCCGCCAAGCGCTCCAGATCAGCACCCCACCATCCGGCATCAGCAGGCGCTGGGTCAGCCCTCCACGCGACACGCCGCTCACGCCGCGCCGACGCCGCACCACAAGCCCAACGCCAAGGCACGGGCGGCAGCGCACCCCGTCCCGGGCTGCTGCAGATCCCGGCGTACACGCGAGCAGCCGCCCAGCTGACCCCGCGAAGCGCCCCACGATTCAGCAACAGCAGGCGCTGGGTCAGCTCACCACCCGACACCGGTCGTACGAGGCAGGACGTGCCGCTCACGCCGCCTCGGCCGGCCCCACCACAGGCCAACGCACGCCGCGTGAGCGTCAGCCCAACCCATCCCTGGGCTGCCGCAGGTCCCGGCAACCCCGCGAGCAAGTCGCCTAGTTGACCCCGCGACGCGCTCCAGGTCAGCGCCCACGATCCAGCAGCAGGCGCTGCGGCAGCTCCACCAACGCACGCCGCGTCAGCGCCTCGCCGTCCACACAACGCACACCGCGTCGGCGCCTGCTTGCGGCGCCGACGCGGTGACCGAAGGGCCGGTGGGCTGGCCGGCGTTCGGGTGTGACTTCTCCTCCCGGCGTCACCCTCCAGCGCCGGGTGGAGAAACGAGGGCCGTCGGTGGGGACGGCGGGTGGGTCAGATCAGGCCTTCGCGGAGGGCGTAGGCGACGGCGTGGGAGCGGTTGCGGAGTTGCAGGCGGCTGGTGACGTCGTGGAGGACGTTCTTCACCGTGCGTTCGGAGTACGAGAGCTCGCGGGCGATCTCCTGGGTGTCCTTGCCGTCGGCAACCAATCTGAGGACCTGGGTCTCGCGGTCCGACAGGCCCGTGCGGGACAGGCCGCGCGGCGCGAGGACGTGCCGCTGCATGCGGGAGACCTGGCCGAGGAGCCGGCCGAGGAGGTCCGGCGGGAGGCTGCCGTCTCCCGCGGCGGCGGTTTGGAGCAGGTGGACGATCCGGTCGCCGGTTGCTTCGGCGCGACGGAGTACGCCGGAGACGCCGAGCTCGACCGCGGTCATCAGCGCGTCGTCGTCGATCGTGCTGCTGATCAGGACCGTACGCCGGCAGCCGCGCTGCGTCGCCGAGCGGAGCAGCTGAACCGCGACGGGGTCGAGCGAGTCGACGGCGATCAGCGCGACCACTGGCGGGGCGGTGCGCTGGTCGGTCGGCTGCTGGATCCCGGGCAGGTCGGCGTCGCTGACCAGCGCGACCTCCGGGCGCGGGCGGAGCGCGTGCACCAGGCCGAACTGCGAGAGCGGATCGGCCGCCTTCACCCAGACCGGTATCCGGCGCTGTTTCACGGGCAGCACTCCCCCAGAGTGTTGAACGGAACGGATCGCATCCGCAGTCACAGGAACCCCCAAGGCTCGTCGATTCGTCGTGGTCCCGAACGGTGTGCCCGTACGGGCAGCTCCGGCACTCGCCGCGGGCCGCCACGGCCGTGCCCTGAGGTCCCCCGATGGATCCGCAAGGTTCGACCGCCGCGGCCCGGCGGCTTGCGCCGTTCCCCCGGGACCCCGACCCGCGACACAGCCTGCCCGAGCGCCGTTTCACGGGCGTCTCACACCGGTTTCATGCCCTTGCGCGCGTGAGATCTGCCCGGTGGGTCTGCCCTCGGGGCCAGCCGATCGGGCAAGTCGGTCGCTGCGTGCAACCTGCTGGGGACGTTCTGCATGCGCATTTGGGCCTGCGCCCTCGCGCTCACGAGCGCCGGCCGGATGGGCGCGACCGAGGGTCTCGGCTCGGCCGCTCAGGGTCACCTAGCTCACCTGCTCCGTCGGTTCGGGTCGGTTCGACTGCGCGAGCGGATCTCCACCACTCACCAACGCGCATCCGCCGAGTGGGAGCCCGCCTGACGAGTTGGCATTCGCGTCTGCCGCGAGGACTTGGTGAGTGGTGGGCGTCCGGCGAAGCGCAGGTGGTCGACGTGCACCACCGATCAACGTCTGGATCGCTGCCGCCGGCCGAGGTTGGTGAGCGGAGACCGGGGGCGCGCGTGGTGCTTGGTGGGTGGTGGGCGTCGGAGGCGCAGAGCCGGAGCCGGAGCCGACGAGATCGGGCCGGAGCTGGGCCAGCTGACGCCGGGCCGAGCCGCGCTGCGTCGGGTAACGCCGGGCTGGTGAGCTAGGAGGTGCGTGATCGACATGCACCACTGATCAAGAGTCGGTACACGGCGCCTGATAGGCGTGGGCGGGCAGCGCCGGCTGCGGTGAGCAGTACCTAGTCAGTGGTGGGCGTCGCGCTCTGCCCGTTGGCGGAGGACAGGCGGGCCGGAGTGGCGAGCCCGGGCGGGCTGGAGCGGGTGAGACAGGTCGGCTGGAGCGGGTGAAGTCGGACTGGGCTGGCGCGTGTGAAGCCGGGCCGAGCTGGCGCGGCTGAGGCTGGGCCGAGCTGGCGCGGCTTCGGCCAGACTGGGCTGGCGCGGGTGAAGCCGGGCCGAGCTGGGGCGGGTAAAGCCGGGCTGGGCTCGGCGGTCGAAGCCGGGCTGGGAACTGGCAACCCAATGCCGAGCTGGATAGGCGAAGCCGGGCCGACCGACGGATCGGCGGGCAGCCTTGGCGGCTAGTCCGTCAGGGTGGTGAGCGCGCGGAGCGCCAGGCGGTACGAGTCGAGGCCGAAGCCTGCGATTGTGCCTGTTGCGACGGCGGCGACGACGCTGGTGTGGCGGAACTCCTCCCGCGCGGCCGGGTTGCTGATGTGGATTTCGATCAGGGGGGCGGTGCGTTGGGCGCAGGCGTCGCGGAGGGCGTAGGAGTAGTGGGTGAACGCCGCCGGGTTGAGGACCACCGGGTACTTGTGGTCGGCGGCCTCGTGGAGCCAGCCGACGAGTTCGGACTCGTCGTCGGTTTGGCGGACCTCGACGGTCAGGCCCAGGTCGGCGCCGGTTTTCTCGCAGTCGGCGACCAGGTCGGCGAACGTCGTCGCGCCGTACACGTCGGGCTCGCGGGAGCCGAGACGGCCTAGGTTGGGTCCGTTCAGTACGAGTACCTTGCGCGCGGTCACGAGGCAACCTTAGTGGGCACCGAGCGAACCGGCCGGGAGGGTGCCGGACTCTCCAAGGACATGAGCACACAATCGGCGGCGCTGGGGGTACGGCGGATGGGGCGACGAGCCGGGGCGGCACCAGGCCAGGTGAGCGGGCTGGAAACCGACCGAGAGGCGTGGGCGGCGCTGCGCGAGGGTGACGAGGCCGCGTTGACCGTCCTGTTCCACCGGTACGCCGACGCGGTCTACAACTTCGCTTTCCGGCGGACCTCGTCCTGGGCGGCGGCCGAGGACGTCGTCCAGGCGACCTTCACCGCGCTCTGGCGGCGGGCCCGCGCGCGGAAGGTCGACGCGTTGCAGCTGGAGTCGGCGCGGCCGTTGCTGCTGGTGATGGCCGGGTACGAGTGCGGGAACGTGCTGCGGTCGGCGCGGCGGCAGTCAGCGCTGGTCGGGCGGCTGGAGCTGGTCGACCGGGACGGCACGGTGCCGGATCACTCGGCGGCCGCGGTCGCGCGGGTCGACGACGAGCGGGCGATGAGCGCGGTCCGGCGGATCCTCGACCGGATCCCGGCCAAGCAGCGCGAGGTCGTCGAGCTGGTGGTCTGGGCGGACTGCTCGATGGCCGAGGCGGCGCGGGCGCTCGGCGTACCGGAAGGCACGGTCAAGTCTCGGCTCAACCGCGCGCGGAAGTCGTTGCTCGAGTTCGACACGGAGGGACTGGTATGACGACACGGATCCCGGGAGAGCGCACGCTGCCGAACCGGCAGGAGATCCTCGAGCGGGTGCTCGCCGATCAGGAGGTCGCGGTACGGCGGCGGCGCGGGTGGGTGGTGCCGGTGTCGGCCGCGGCGGGGATCGCGGTGATCGTCGGCGGGGTGGTTGCCCTGGGCGACGATCCGCGGGTGGGTGGGGAGCCGCCGGTCGCTGGTACGCCGACGGGTGCTGCATCGAGCGCCGGTACGCCGACAGCGCCCGCGGAGAGCGGGAAGCAGCCCGCGGACGTCGTACTGAATCTCGGGCCTTCGAGCCCCGCCGATGCGAACGCGCTGGCTCGGGCGTGCGCCGACTCGGTCGGGCGGATCAGCCGCGCGCTGAAGCTGCGGAGCTGGGCCGAGGGAGCGCAGACGGAGAACAGTGTGGTGGTTGAGGATCCGTCGACCGATCGCGTGTACGGGTGTGTCGGCGAGCCGACGAAGAAGACCCGCACCGGGCAGACGGTCGACGGCTTCGAGTTGACGCTGCTGCAGGGGAAGGCCCCGAAGACCACCATCGAGGCGCCGGACGCGCGGCACCCGGCGGCGCCGCGGGACTCGACGGGGTCGGTGCAGGCGTACATCGCGTACGACCGGGAGCCGGATGTGTTGATGACGGCGGGGTGGTATCAGGTGGACGCGCGGGTGGCGCTGGTGCGGCAGCGGTATGTGTTCGCTGATCGGGTGGGGCCTTGGTACGTCGGTGGGGCGGTCGACGGGTATGTGTTCCTGCGGTCGTGGGACAAGCAGCAGGTGCTGCGGAAGGGCGACCGGGTGCGGGTGGAGACGCAGGTGGTCGATGCCCAGGGCAACTTGCTGGACGCGCCGGCGCAGCTCAAGGGTGGTGGCGGGTTGACGCCGAGCCCGGGGACGACGCGGGTGGATGTGGGGACTGTTGTGGACGGCCCGGACGGGTTCCCGACGCTGGCGTTCCCGTAGTCGCCGGTCGCCGGAAGTGCAGGCTGCTACCTCCGGCGATTGGCCGACGGCTGGTCGTCGTTGTCCCGCCGGGTGACGTCGCTGGAACGTCCCGCCGCTGCCGGCAGAAGAGCAGCGGAGTAGTTCAGCAACCGTGCTTCCGGGACCGAGGGCCCCGGCATGAGCTTTCATCGCGCCGTATGGCGCGGTGCCGAGGGCCCGCCGGGGCCGGTCGCCGCTGTGCCGCCGGGAACCGTCGCTGGAACTTCCCGCCGCTGCCGGCGGGAAGAGCCGGGGGGGGTTGGGAGGGGCGCCGCAGGAACCCGTGCAGCACCGCGGCCGGGCCGGGGGCGCGGCGGGGTGCCGGGCGTTCAAGGCGCGGCGCAGTGCGGGGTGTCCAAGGCGCGGCGCAGTGCCGGGCGTCCAAGGCGCGGCGCAGTGCCGGGCGTCCACGGCGCGGCGCAGTGCCGGGCGTCCACGGCGCGGCGCAGTGCCGGGCGTCCACGGCGCGGCGCAGTGCCGGGCGTCCACGGCGCGGCGCAGTGCGGAGCGTCCACGGCGCGGCGCAGTGCCGGGGGCCGAGGCGCGGTGCGGGTTCCGCCGCGTAGTACGCGGAGGGCCCGGCGCGGGTCAGCTGACTTCGGCGTACGCCGCGATCAGGAGGCTTGGGTCTGGGGCTTCCAGGATCGTGGGCTTGGCGAGGGCGTCGAGGATGACGAAGCGGAGGCGGTCGGCTCGGGTTTTCTTGTCGAGCTTCATGGCGTCCTGGAGGTGGGGCCAGGCGTCGGGGCGGTAGGTGACGGGGAGGCCGAGGGACTGCAGGACGGTGCGGTGGCGGTCGGCGGTGGGGTCGTCGAGGCGGCCGGCGGCTCGGGCGAGTTCGGCGACGAAGACCATGCCGATGCTGATCGCGGCGCCGTGGCGCCACTTGTAGCGTTCGGTGCGTTCGATGGCGTGGCCGAGGGTGTGGCCGTAGTTGAGGGCCTCGCGGCCGATCGCGCCGCCGGCGGTGGTGGTGCGTTCGCGGAGGTCGGCGCCGACGGTGTCGGCCTTGACCTGGATCGCGCGGGCGATCAGTTCCTCGGTGTGCTCGTACGCCGGGGTGGTGGCGCCCTCGGGGTCCTTCTCGATCAGGTCGAGGATCGTCGGGTCGGCGATGAAGCCGCACTTGGCGACCTCGGCGAGGCCGCTGATGTAGTCGTTCTTCGGGAGGGTTTCGAGGGCGGCCAGGTCGCAGAGGACGCCGGCCGGCTCCCAGAAGGCGCCGACGAGGTTCTTGCCCTCGGCGGTGTTGATGCCGGTCTTGCCGCCGACCGCCGCGTCGACCATGCCGAGGAGGGTGGTGGGGATGTGGACGACCTTGACGCCGCGCAGCCAGGTGGCGGCGACGAAACCGGCCAGGTCGGTGGTGGTGCCGCCGCCGATGGAGACGACCGCGTCCGAACGGGTGAAGCCGGCCTGGCCGAGGACCGACCAGCAGTACGCGAGGACCTCGGCCGACTTGGCTTCCTCGGCGTCGGGGATCTCGATCGCGTGCGCGGTGTAGCCGGCCGAGACGAGGTCGTCGCGGATCGCGTCGCCGCTGGTGCGGAGGGCGCGCGGGTGGATGACGGCGACACGCTGGACGCCGTCGCCGAGCAGGCCGGGGAGCTCGCCGAGGAGGTTGTTGCCGATGACAACGTCGTACGGCGCGGCCGCCGCGACCTGGATCCGCCGGGCGACGCCGGAGGCGTCGGGCGAAGAGCCGACCGAACCGGAACCGCCCGAGTCAGAGTTGGCCGGGTCGGAGTTGGCCGGGTCGGAACTGGTCGAGCCTTGCGTCATCCGAGCAGCTCCGCGATCTCTTCGGCGATCTCTTCCGGGGCGCGGTGGTCGGTGGTGACCGTGTGCTTCGCGACCTCGGCGTACAGCGGGCGGCGGGCGTCCATCAGGTTCTTGAGCTGGGTGCGGACGTTGCCGAGCAGCAGCGGGCGGGCCACGCCGAGGCCGACGCGCTTCGCGGCCTCGCCGACGGAGACGTCGAGGAAGACGACGGTGTGGCCGGCGAGGTCCGCGCGGGTGTCGGCGTCGAGGATGGCGCCGCCGCCGAGGGAGAGGACGACGCCGTCGTCCTTCAGAGCGGCGACGATCGCTGCGCGTTCGAGTGCGCGGAAGGCCGGTTCGCCGGAGTCGACGAAGATGTCGGAGATCGGCTTGCCCGCGCCCGACTCCACGTCGGTGTCGGTGTCGCGATGAGCAACACCGAACTTGGCTGCCAGCAGCTCAGCAACCGTGGACTTGCCAGAGCCAGGCGGGCCGACCAGGACGACCACCGGCCCGGCGAAGCTGGAGGCCCCGGCAGAGCCGGAAACCTCGGCGGAGCCGGAAGCCCCAGCCGAGCCCGAAGCCCCAGCCGAGCCCGAAGCCCCAGCGGAGCCAGGAGCAGCAGCGGATCCGGCCGAGTCACTCACTCCGCACCCCACTCGCGCGGCTGGATCGTCTCCGGAAGCCCAGCCAGGTACGACCGGTGGTTGCGCGTCGTCTCCACCACCGAGTCCCCGCCGAACTTCTCCAGCGACACCTCGGCCAGCACCAGCGCCACCATCGCCTCGGCGACGATCCCGGCGGCCGGCACAGCGCACACGTCCGACCGCTGGTGATGCGCCGCAGCAGCCTCGCCCGTGGCCGTGTCGATCGTCCGCAGCGCCCGCGGCACGGTGGCGATCGGCTTCATCGCGGCGCGCACGCGCAGCGTCTCCCCCGTGCTCATCCCGCCCTCGGTGCCACCCGAGCGACCGCTCGTCCGCCGTACCGTCCCGTCCTCGGCGACGATCTCGTCGTGCGCCTTCGAGCCGGGCGTGCGGGCCAGCTCGAAGCCGTCGCCGAGCTCGACGCCCTTGATCGCCTGGATGCCCATCAGGGCACCGGCCAGCTTCGAGTCGAGGCGGCGGTCCCAGTGCACGTAGCTGCCGAGGCCCGGGGGCAGGCCGTCGACGACGACCTCGACGACGCCGCCGAGGGTGTCGCCGGCCTTCTGCGCGGCGTCGATCTCGGCGACCATCGCCTTGCTCGCGTCCGCGTCCAGGCAGCGGACCGGGTCGGCGTCCAGCTTCTCGACGTCGGCGAACGACGGGAGCACGCCGTACGGCGCCTTGACCGTACCCAGCTCGACGACATGGCTGACGATCGTCACGCCGTACGCCTGCCGCAGGAACCGCGCGGCGACCTCGCCGAGCGCGACCCGGGCGGCGGTCTCCCGCGCGCTGGCCCGCTCGAGCACCGGGCGGGCCTCGTCGAAGCCGTACTTCTGCATGCCGGCCAGGTCGGCGTGGCCGGGCCGCGGCCGGGTCAGCGGCGCGTTCCGGGCCAGGTCGGCCAGGGTCTCGGGGTCGACCGGGTCGGCGGCCATCACCTGCTGCCACTTGGGCCACTCGGTGTTGCCGACCTGGATGGCGATCGGGCTGCCGAGCGACAGCCCGTGCCGGAACCCGCCGAGGAACGTCACCTCGTCCCGCTCGAACTTCATCCGGGCGCCTCGGCCGTAGCCGAGCCGACGACGAGCCAGGGCGTCGGCCACGTGGTCCGTGGTGACCTGAACGCCTGCGGGAAGACCTTCGAGTACGGCGACGAGCGCTTGTCCGTGCGACTCGCCGGCGGTGAGCCAGCGCAGCATGCCCCGATTCTTTCACGGGCGCCCCAGGATGCGAGACCGGGGTCCGGGGAGTGGGAATCAACCGCCGGACAAATGCCCGCATAACAAAGATCCGGCCGCACGTCCAGCTGTTGACAGCATGCTGCAAGGGGCAACTTTTCGGTGCTCGCATTCGTAGAGAGTGCGAACCGTTCGACAATTCGAGGAGGACAATCATGGACAACGCCCACGAGCTCGACCTGGTGATCGGCGACCTGGAGACGGAGCTGCCGGTCACCGGCGCGGAAGGTGCCAACGGCACCTGCGTGCGGATCTACTGCGACTTCTGACCCGGTGAGTGACCCGGCCGCCGCGCGAGCGGCCCGCGACGCGCTGGTGTCCGCGGTGCGCGCCCGTACGGCGGCCGGACTGCTCCCGCCTGTGGTGACGCCCGGACCGGACGGTCTGGTCCGGGCGTCCCGGCAGCTCGGCGGCCGGGGGGACGCCGACCTGGTCGCGGAGCTGCTCGACCGGACCGACTTTTCGAACCTGCTGCAAATGCTTGCGGTCCTCACCGAGGGCTGCGATAACCTGCGCGCGGAATTCCCACGGGCGACCGCGCCGGGAATTCTTCGAGCGACCAACGGCGCATTGTTCGGCCCGCTGGTCGGCCCGGTATTTCTCGGGTGTCTTTCCGGCGCCGCCGACCGTTTTCAGCCAGTACGCCGGGCCGCCGCGTTTCTGGCATTCCTGCGCGAGTTCCTGCAGCGCCTCGAGGACGACGCCGGCCGGCTCTGGTTCGGGGCGCGACTCCCGGTGACCGGCCTGACCGCCCACGACGGCGAGACCCACAACGGCGGCCGCCGGGTGCTCCGGGTCGACTTCGGCGACCGCAGCGTCGCCTACAAGCCGCGCCCGGCCGACGTGGACCGCCTGTTCCTGGCGCGGGAGGGGTCTGCCTTCGCCTTCCTCAACCAGCACGGCACCGTCCGGCTGCCGGTGACGGACCTCGTCACCCGCGACGGCTACTCCTGGCACGAGTGGATCGAGCGGCCCGACCAGTGGGGGACGATCCGGGAGGGGCTCGACGGCGCGGTGGTCGCAGACCCGACGCGGTTCTGGCACCGTGCGGGCTCGCTGACCGCCGCCTGCTTCGGCTTCGGCATCACCGACCTCAGCGAGGGCAACCTGTACGTCGGCGGCGCGGACCCGCTGCTCTACCCGATCGACCTCGAGCTGGCCTTCCAGGACGTCCGCCGCCTGCCGGAGACCGGCTTGATCGCCGGGGACGGCGCCCAGCACCACCACGTCGGACTGGAGACCGAGCCGCGCCTCTGCGCGGCCGACGGGCCGACCCTGTGCCTCACAGAAGATGATCAAGGCCTCAGCACCTGGCGCCGCACTCGTCCCTGGGCCCGGCAGGAGACCCGCACGGTCGTCGCCGACACCGCCGGCCATGTCGGCTACGGCGCGCACCTCCCCAGCCTCCTGCGCGGCATGTTCGACGCCTGGACGCTGATGTGCGGCAACCTCCCGCAGCTGCGCGCCGTACTCGACCAGCCCGCCACCACGCGAGTCCTGCTCCGCTCCACCGACCAGTACACCGAGATGCTCGACGACTGGCTCCTGGACGGCACCCCCTTCCCGGACGACCTCACCCCGAGTGAACGCGACCAGCTCGAAGGCCACGACGTCCCGTATTTCGCCGGCACCAGCAACCACGACTGGGCCAAGGGCCTCACCCTGTCCCGCCTCGGCGTCGCCCTGCGCGACGCAGCGGCACCTGTCGCCACCCCGTGCCTCCGGCTCGACTCAGCAACACGAGTAGCCATCCAGGACGCCGACCACGGAGCTGTGGCTTTTGAGTGGGCCGCGAGATTGATCAGCTACCGCTGGTCCGGCGAGAAGGTCCAGCTCAAGCTGGCCGCGCTCGCCGACCTCACCGCAGTACAGCAACGCCTGCTCAAGCTGAATCAGGTAGACGCAGGCTGGCGCTCCCAGTGGGCAGCAGGCGGGTTCACCGACGACACCATCGCCGAGCGCCTCACCAAGCTCACCACTGCCGGAGCAGTCTGGCTGCAGCAGGTCATCGACGAGCACGGCTGGCCCGGGCCGTTGCTGGTCGGCGAGGAGGCTGCCGAGGCCGCCTGCCGGCTGGTGCAACACCTGGAGGACCAGCCCGACTTCCAGCGCACCTGCCTGGAGCTGAGCACCGCAGCAGTCGACGTACCGAGGCGCCACGTCGCCTACCTCACCGACGCGCTGCACCTCAGCGAAGGACGCCCGCAGCTCTACGGCACCAAGTTCGAAGCCGTCGACGGCGAGCTCGTCCCCTGCCCGCTGCACGAACCCGGCACCGTCGACGACCGCCGCGCGGCGCTCGGCCTGGAGCCGATCGCCGACTACGCCGCACGCCTGCGGCAGCGCTTCACCCTCTCGGAGGAGGTTTCATGACCGACTGGACGGCCTTCACGGCACTCCCCTGGCCGACCGAACCACAGCATCTCCGGAGCCGGCCGGCACTCGACGCCGGTACGGCGTACGACGTGGTCCGGCGCGCGGCAGCGCCGTTCCGGGACGGGACGCGGTTCCTGGCGCTGCCGGAGGTGCGGTTCCAGCAGCGCAGCGGGCGGATCGGTGCGCCGGGTGAGCTGCTGCCGGGGCCGGAGGACGAGTCACTGAAGGAGTACCTGCATCGCCGGCAGGCTGAGCCGTTCGTACTGCGAGTGCGGGAGCCGCTGATGCTCGACCACGCGGTCTGGGCGCGGGTGCGGGAGCTGGTCGAGCCGCTGTGGCGGGAGATCGGCGTACCGGTGGTGCCGGTGGCGTCGGAGCTGGTCGTGACGGACGGGCTGCCGCAGCAGCTCAACGCTGACGGATACCTGGCGCTGGTCTGGGTGCTGCACGGTCAGCTCCAAGCTGGAGACGCGCTGGCGGAGGCGGGTGACCTCCTGTCCTGGCCGAGCGGCCCGGTCGAGGTGACGGGCACCGACTGCCTCTGGTTGCGGCTGCTCGTACCGGTCGACGCGAAGCTGGCGGCGAAGCAGGTGACCGAACTGCTGCTCGCCGGGCTCGACAGGAAGCGCGGGACCGACGCAACGCCGTACCTGCCGACAGCAACAACAGACGAGCTCATGCAGCCGCTCGTCGAGACAGCTGAAGGACTGGCCGAGTTGAGCAGCAGCAGTCAGACAGAGCGGAGTCTGCGCGTGCAGTGGGCGAGCCGGGTCAGTGCAGCAGCGCTGGAGCCGGTGCCGGCGCCACGGCGGTCGGAGCTGGCTGCTGGGCAGCGGGTGAAGCAGACAGCACCGATCTACCGGATGCCGGACGGCGACAGGTGGTTGTGGGCGGTCAACGGGCACGCCTTCGCGATCGGGGGCGGTGACGCGCTGCTGGCCGAGCTGGAGCGTGGTGAGGTCGACGTACGGGACGACGCGTACCTGCCGCTGCTGCGACGGCTGCACTCGCTACGGGCTGTGGAGGTAGTGGCATGAACGAGCTGGTGACTGTCGACCGGCTGGACTGGGCTGAGTTCGCTGAGCAGTACTGGGACAAGCGGCCGGTGCTGGTGCGTGGGGTGCAGCCGGTGCCGTTCGTGGCGGAGGAGGTGTTCGCGGCCGCCGTACGGGCTCAGGAGTACGACGGGGCGCCCACTGCGCAGTTCACCGTCGAGCGGACGCAGCAGGGTGAGCGGCAGGAGCTGCTGCCGCAGCGGGCCGACGGGTCGCTCGCGCAGTACGAGGAGCGGCTGGCGGACCGGCTGGGCGACCGCGGGTACGCGCTGATCATCAGCGGCTTCCACGCGTTCGACCACAAGCTGTGGAGCCGGGAGCGCGAGTTCTTCGCCGGGCTGTGGGCGCAGGTCGGGCTGCCGCTGACCGGCGCGATCACGACGATGTTCCACGGCAACTACGACCACAGCCCGGTCGGCGTGCACAAGGACCGGTTCGCCACGTTCATGTTCGGGCTGCGCGAGCGCAAGCGGATGCGGTTCTGGGCCGAGCGGCCGTGGGACGAGCCGGTCAGCAGCGTGGTCGACTACCAGCGGTTCGTGCCGTCGTCGTTCGCGGTCGAGGTGGAGCCGGGCGACCTGCTCTACTGGCCGTCGAGCTACTACCACGTCGGCGAGAACTGCGGCCGCAGCCCGGCGACCAGCGTCAACATCGGCGTCCCGCGCGACGAGCACAAGGTCGAGTACGAGTTGGAGGACCTGCTCGCCGATCTCGACCCGCGCTCGCTGGTCACTGCCGGCTCGCGGCTCGACCTGCTCGCCGGGGAGATCAGCGCGGCGGCGCGGGTCGACGTACCGGGTCAGGTCCTGGCGGCGGAGCTGCCGGAGGCGTTGCAGCAGGCGCTGCAGAACGCCCGGGAGCACTCGCTGACGCAGCGGGTGCGGGAGGTGTCGGAGCGGCGCTGGTCCGCGGGAGGGTTCGAGCCGGTGCCCTCCTGAGCCGACTACAGTCCCCCCGCATGATCGAGCGTGGGGTGGAAGAGGCGTACCGGTCGCGGGTCCGAGGCTGCCTGCTCGGTGGCGCGATCGGGGACGCGCTAGGCGGGCCGGTGGAGTTCTGGGACCGGGACAGCATCGACGGGGCGTTCCCGCTCGGCGTCCGGAGTTTCATTGCCGGAGGCAACAACTGGCCGCCGGGCACGGTCACCGACGACACCCAGATGACGCTGTTCGCGGTCGAGGGGCTGATCCGGGCCGGGGTCCGGACCGATCGTGGGCTCGGGCTGACCGTCGCGGTCACGCAGCACGCGTTCGACCGCTGGCTCGACACGCAGCTGCTCGACAAGCCGAGCGGTGAGCGCGACGGGTGGTTGCAGGCCGAGCAGTGGTTGTACGTACGCCGGGCGCCGGGCAACACCTGTCTGACCGCGCTCACCGCGGCGCGGGCGAAGGGGACGTTCGGGATCCAGGCGGTGAACGACTCGAAGGGATGCGGCGGGGTGATGCGGTCGGCGCCGTTCGGGCTGCTGCCGTACGAGGGCAACGGCGCTTGGGCGTTCGACGCGGCGGCGGAGTCGGCGGGGTACACGCACGGGCATCCGACGGGGAAGCTCGCCAGCGGGGCGCTGGCGTTGCTGGTGTACGAGATCACGCAGGGCGCTGGGCTCGACGCTGCGCTGGACGCCACGCTTGAGCTCCTTGGAGAGAAGGAGCAGCACGAGGAGACGACCGCGGCGCTGCTGAAGGCGCGAGAGCTGGCGGCTGCCGGATCGACCGACCTGGAGCAGCTCGGTGGCGGCTGGATCGCTGAAGAGGCGCTGGCGATCGGCGTCTACGCCGCGCTCAGGCATCCCGAGCCCGACCAGTTCCTCGACGCGCTCGCACTGTCGGTCACGCACTCCGGCGACAGCGACTCGACCGGTGCGATCTGCGGCAATATCCTCGGCGCACTGCACGGTGAGACCGCGCTGCCGGCCGAGCTGGTGTTCGCCGTCGAGGGTCGCGGCGTGATCCTGCAGCTGGCCGACGACCTGGTGCTCGAGTTCACCCGGCGCGAGCGGCTGCACGGGGAGTACGGGCCGGAGACCGCCTGGCGGAACCGCTACCCCGGTTGGTGAACGGCCGGGGCGTCCGGCCCGTCCCCCGAGGATCAGGCCCGGCGCCCCGGCCGGTCAGCACCCCGGCCGAGGCCGGGCAGCAGGCCCGTCAGCGCGACGGGCCGGGACAGCTTCTCACTCGGCGGGTTCGATGGAAAGCCGGTGCCGGAACACGTTTCCGGGATCCCACGCCTTCTTGATCCGCTGCAACCGCGGGTAGTTGCCGAGGTAGTACAGGTCGTGCCACGGGACGCCGGACGTGTTCTGCGCCGGATCGGCCAGATCGACGTCCGGGTAGTTGATGTACGACCCCGCGTTCACCGCGTTCGGCACCGGCACGCCGCCGGTCTCGCGGTAGATGTCCCGGTACGTCTTCCGCACCCACTCCAGGTGCACCGCGTCCTGTGCCGGGTCGTCCCAGCTCGCCGCCATCACCATCTTCATCATCACGTCGCGCTGCGCGGTCGCGGTCGCGTCCGACGGCACGGTGTTCACCTGGCCGCCGTACGGGACGAAGAGCAGGCTGGTCTCCGGTCCCTGGTACGCCGGGTCGGTGAGGTGCTGGTAGATCGTCTCGAGCTGCGCGTCGCTGTAACTGCGGCGCAGGTAGCCGGCCTTGTACTTCGCGCGCGACGGCGCGACGTCCTCCGCGATCGAGCGCTGGATCGTCCGCTGCAGGAACGGCCCCTCGCCCTGGTCGATCAGCTGCGGCGCGGGTGAGACCCCTTCGACCATCGCCGCGTTGAAGTCGGCGAGCAGCTTGGCCGCGTTCGGCACCCCGGCGTCGATCTGGGTCGAGAGCAGGAACCCTCCGGCCGACTTGTGGGTCAGGATGAACGGGCTGTACAGCGTCGCGTACGGCGAACCCGGCGCGTTGTGCCGCGCGTAGAAGCCGAAGAAGTTCCGCAGCGTGCGCAGGAACCCGTCCTTGGTGACCGTGTTCCAGTCGTAGACCGTGATCGTCGACAGCAGCGACGAAGGGGCCTTGGGCAACAAATCGGCCGGGTCCGGCCCGCGTGCGCCGGCGGTCCGGAGCAGGTACCGGGTGACGACGCCGAAGTTGCCGCCCCCGCCGCCGGTGTGCGCCCACCACAGGTCGCGGTGCTCGTTGTCCCGGGTCGCCAGCACCAGGCGGCCCCGGCCGCGGGCGTCGACGACGACCACCTCCACGCCGTACAGGTGGTCGACGACCGAGCCGTAGCGGCGCGACAGCGGCCCGTAGCCGCCGCCGCTGAAGTGGCCGCCGACGCCGACCCCGAGGCAGCCGCCGCCGGGCACGGTCACGCCCCAGCCGTAGAACAGCGCCTTGTAGACAGTCTCGAGCGTCGCACCGGCGCCGATCGAGAACGCGCGCCGGCGCTCGTCGAAGGTGACTTCGTCGTACTGCGACAGGTCGATCAGCACCTCGACGTCGCTGTGGTCGACGAAGTCCTCGAAGCAGTGGCCGCCGCCGCGGACCGCGATCCGCTTGTTCGCGCGGACGGCTTCCTGAACGGCGTCGACCGCGTCCTGCGGCGAGCGGACGACGCGCGCGTAGTCAGGCGCGGCAACGAAGCGGCGGTTGGTGCCGCGCTGGGTGAGGTCGGCGAAGCGGGCGTCGGTGGGGAGAATCTTGTCGCCGCCACGACTCACGGCGGCGGTGGCGGTGGATGCGGTGGCGGGGACGGCGATCAGGGCGGCGCTGCCTGCGAGCAGCCCACGACGACTGAGGTTCGGCACGGCGGACTCCTTGGTCGGTGGAGCTCTCGACCGTAGTCGGCGCGACCGGGCCACGACATCACCCGGACGGTGGATCCCGAACATCCCCCGACCGGCCGGTTCACCCCAGGTAAAGGCGTTCCAGCGGTCCACCGGCGAACACACCGACCACCGCGCCGGCCAGCATGAACGGCCCGAACGGGAACATTTCCTTGCGTTTGAACACCCGCGCCAGCGTCAGCACGATCCCGAGCACCGCGCCGAGCAGGAACCCGCCGTACAGGCCGCTGACGAACTCGCCCCAGCCGAGCCAGCCGAGCGCGATCCCGAGCAGCCCCGACAATCGCACGTCCCCGAAGCCGACACCGCCCGGCAGCACGAACCAGAGCAGGTAGAACACGCCGAAGCCGATCAGCCCCGCGATCGCGGCTCGCCGCAGCGAGCCCCACTCCCCCGTCACCGCCGCCGCGACGACGAGCGCCCCCGACACCACCCCGTACGTCGGCCAGATGATCGCCGACGGCAGGTACCGCGTCCGCGCGTCGATGTACCCGAGCACCGCGCCCGCGATCGCCAGCGCGACCCACGCGACGTACCCGCCGGAGAACCCGATCCGCCAGCCGACCAGCCCGCCCGCGAGCCCGGCCAGCACTGCGCACCAGACCGCGGCCCGAGGCGTCGCGAGCTCGGCGTACAGGAGCTTGGTGTCGCCCTCGTCGAGGATCGGCTCCGGGATCCGCCGCAGCAGCCACGGGCCGAGCACGTACGCCGCGACGGCACAGACCACCGCAGCGACGACCCCGGCGATCAGTTCGGACACGATGCCGCAGCCTAGACGATTCCACGCGCGGATCGGGTGACCCTGTGGACAACCTCAGCGAAGACGCCGGGCGACCACCGCGGCGCCGCCGCCGATCAGCAGCAGGCCGCCGACGACGACCCCGAGGGTGCTCCAGAAGCTCTCGTTGCGGGTCACGTACGTCGTGCGCTGGAAGGAGTCGTCGGTCGCCGCGCGGGTGAACTCGTAGTCGTCGGTGATCTTCGCGGGCTGGGCGAAGTACGACGAGTAGGCGGTCAGGAAGTTCGCGGGCGCCTTCAGCGGGCCGCCGTCGAGGCGTCCGGCGAACAGGAGCTCAGGAGTGAGCGCGGCGTCCGGCACCGTCGAGGCGTCCACCCGGTACGGCGCGGCGACGTACACGGTCACGGCCTGGCTGGTGCTCGCGCCCTTGCTCAGCCGCATCGGGTAGACGATCTTGTCGGCCGCGAACGACAGCTTCAGCGGCGGCGTCTCCCCGCTCAGCGCCCCGCCGGTCTCCTCCGGGGCCAGCTTCACCGCGACGATCTCCCACTTCTCCGCCAGGTACGGCGTGAGGTTCGTGCCGAGCGACTCCGGTACGGCGTACCCGTTGGTCTGCAGCCACCCCGTCACGTCGGTCGGGCTCGTCCCGCCGAGCCGCACCACCTGGAACGGCCCGAGCCGCATCTGCCCGCGCACGTCGACCCCGGCGCCAGGAGCGGCGCCCGCGGTGTCACCGCCGCGACCGCCGAACAGCTCCAGGTCGCGGAACGGCCAGTACGTCGTCCGCCGGACCACCTTCGGTGCGGTTACCCGGGCCAGCTCGTCGAACGTCGACGCCTCCCCCAGGGTCACCTCGGCGGCGGACGGGACCGGCATGATCCAGGCCGCCTTCTTCGACGAGCCCTGGATCGCCATCGACAGCACGATCTGCTCGGTGCTGCCGTCGAACGACACCAGCGCGTGCTCGCCGTTCGACCGCGCCCGCGACTCGGCGTCGGCCAGGTAGCCCCCGCAGGCGCAGGCCCACGCGGGCGTCACCCCGGCCAGCACCGCCCCGAACGCGAGCACCCCCGCCAACACCCGCCATGTCCTCATGGCGAGGAACACTACTCAGGCGAAGGTGTACGGAGCGTGGAAGAAGTTCGTCGGGTCGTACTTCTGCTTGATCGCGTGCAACCGCGCCAGACTGCCGCCGTAGTACGACGCGTTCGAGCGACCGGCCTCGAGGTAGTTGATGTAGCCGCCCGCCGAGAACTTGGTCACCGCGTGGTGCCCGTTGGTGACGAACGACTGGGCCGCGCGCAGTTGCGCGGTCGTCGGGTGCGCCGGGAGGCCGGAGTACCACTGGATGACGCCGAGCGCGGAGCGCCACGGCCAGGCCGAGCCACCCGGCGGCTGCTTCGCCGCCTGGCCGCCGAGCGGGTCGAGGATCGCGGACGCAGCGACCTTGGCCTTCGCCGCGGTCTTGACCGCGCCGATCAGCGCGTTGATCGTCGCGGCGTCCATCGGACCACGCAGTACGTCGGAACCGGCCAGCCAGCCCTGCCGCGGGCTCGTCGTCCCGCCGCCGAGGTACTTCACCGCCTCCATGTGCGTCTTCACCGAGATCGAGCGAGTCGAACCCTTCGCGCCGACGAACGACTCCAGCTGCGCGGCCGCGGCCGTCGCCGAGCCGGTCGTCGAGACGCCGACGACATGGATCGACAGCGCGCCGCTGCTGGTCCCGGTGATGTGCAGGTTGCCCCACGTCGTCGACGGTGCTTCCTTGGCGAACCGCTGCCAGCCCTTCAGCACCGCGGCCGCCTTCGACTCCGGCCAGGTCAGCCGGAAGAAGCCGAGCTTGCCGGCGCCGATCGTGGCCAGCCGGAACGACGTGACGATGCCGAGGTTGCCGCCGCCGCCACCGCGCAGCGCCGAGTACAGGTCCGCGTTCTGCGTCGGGCTCGCGGTCCGGACGACGCCGTCCGCGGTCACCACCTGCAGGGACAGGACGCGGTCGCTGGTCAGGCCGTACGTGCGGGTGTGGATGCCCATGCCGCCGCCGAGCGCGAGGCCGGCGATGCCGACGGTCGGGCAGGTGCCGGTCGGGAGCGACCGGGCGAACTTGTCGAGGTAGGCGTGCACGTCGTACAGGCGGGCGCCGGCGCCTATCTGGATCGCGTTGTTCGCGTAGGTGAGGCCGCGCAGCGGGCCGACGTCGACCATCAGCCCGTTGGTGACCGCCGAGGCGCCGACGTACGAGTGGCCGCCGCCCTTCGGGACGCAGACCAGCTTGTTCTTCTTGGCGAACAGGATCGCCTGCCGGACGTCCTCGACGCTGCCGGCCCGGACGACGCCGGCCGGCTGGATCGAGTCGAAGCGCGGGTTGAACAGCTGGTGCGCGGCGGCGTACCCGGTCTGGCCCGGGCGGAACAGCGGGCCCTTGAGGGCGCGGTCGAGCGCGGCCCAGTCAGGCGCCGCGGCGGCGTCGGCGCCGCTGGTCGCGGCGTGCACGGCTTCCGCCCCCGCGGCGGTCGCCAGCGCACCGGCGGCGAGCAGGCCACCGGCTTTCAGGACGGTACGGCGGTTCCAGAGATCCTCACTGCGGCTCACGTTCGTCGAGCTCCTCACGCGCTGCGGCCCTCATCGCCGCCAGCGGCGCGGGTGACCTACCGGTCATCATCTCGACCTGCAAGGTCGCCTGATGCACGAGCAGATCAAGACCGTTCAACAGCTCTGTACCGATCCGGTGCGCGACGATCGCCAGCTGCGTCGGCCACGGGTGGTAGGCGACGTCGAAGACCACCGGCGCGACCTGCGCGAAGTGCTCGGCCCAGGGGTCGACGGCACCGCCGGGCAGCGTCGAGACGCACAGGTCGAAGCCGCCGATCTGCTCGACCTGCTGGAAGTCCGTCACCGAGGTCTTCAGGTCGAGCGCGGCCGCGAGATCCAGCAGCCGCTCGGCCTTCGCGACGTCCCGGACGACCAGCGTCACCTCACTGACCTTCAGCCCGCCACGCAACGCCGCGAGCGTGGACGCGGCCGTCGCCCCGCCGCCGAGGATCACGGCGGTGTCGGCGCCGGTGATCCCGCGCTCCGCGAACGCCGAGACCAGCCCCGGTACGTCGGTGTTGTGCGCCGACCGCGACCCGTCCGGCTCGAACAGCATCGTGTTCGCCGCACCGATCAGCTCCGCGACCGGGTCGACCGTGTCCGCCAGCTCCAGCGCGACCCGCTTCAACGGCATCGTCAGCGACAGCCCGCGCACGTCGTCCCCGAGCGTGCTCAGAAACCCGCGCAGCTCGTCCTCGGCGACCTCGAACGCGTCGTACCGCCAGTCCAGCCCGAGCTCGGCGTACGCCGCCCGATGCATCGCCGGCGACAACGAGTGCGCGATCGGCGAGCCGAGCACGGCACACCTGACCAACTAGCACCTGCCCTTGTGGGCCTGGCACCACGCCTGCAGCTTGGCCACGTTCGCCTGGTGCTCGGTGTCGGTGGTCGCGAATGCCGTCTCACCGGTGTCCAGGTTGACCAACGTGAAGTACAGCCACGGGCCCGGTGTCGCGTTCAGCGCGGCCCGCAGGGTGTCCTTGCCGGGCGAGTTGATCGGCGTCGGCGGCAGGCCGCGGTACTTGTAGGTGTTGTACGGCGAGTCGATGTCGCGTTCCTCGTCGCTGGTGTAGACGCCGCCGCTGCGGCCCGCAACGTAGTGCACGGTCGAGTCCATCTGCAGCCGCATGTTGCGCTGCAGCCGGTTGTAGATCACCCGGGCGACCTTGCCGTAGTCGTCGGACCGGTTGGTCTCCGCGGAGATGATGCTGGCCACGATCACCGCCTGGTACGGGTCGAGCTTCTTGCGTTGCGCGACCTGCGGCAGCTTCAGCTCGGCCTGCGTCTTGGCGAACTGCGCGGTCATCAGCTTCAGGATCGTGTACGCCGTGGCGTTCTTCGGGACGTCGTACGTGCCCGGGTAGAGGAAACCCTCCGGGTTGTTCTTGGCGTACGACGGCAGCCCGAGCGACCACGGCTTGGCCAGCGCCGCGGCGACCGAGCCCGGCGGGAGCTTGACGTTCTTGTTCTCCTGGAGCTTCTGCGCGACCTGGTCCTTGGTCCAGCCCGAGTTCACCCCGACCCGGGTGACCCGGACCGACTTGGCCGGGTCGAGCATCAGCGCCAGCGCGGCCTTGGCCGACATCTTCTTGCGCAGCGTGAACGTCGCGGCCTGGATCTGGGTGCTGCGCGGGTCCTCGCGGGCGGCCCGCTCGAAGGCGCGGGCCGACTTCACCACGTCCTTCTTCTCCAGCGTGTCCGCGATCGCCTGGGCGCTCTGGCCCTTGGTCACCTCGACCTGGATCGAGCCGGTGCCCTCGCCCTCGTAGTCGGGCGCGGCGAACAGGCCCTCGACGTAGTCGCGGCCCTTGCCGAAGCCGAACATCAGGCCGCCGATCAGGCCGGCCACCACCAGCAGCGACACGATGCCCGCGAAGCAGCCGAAGCCACGCCGGGCGCGCTGCTTCTTGCGGTTCGCGCGCTGCTCGGCCCGGCTGACCGGGCGCAGCCCGAGATCGACGTCGAGGTCGTCGCCCTCGTCCACGTCGCCGTACGTCCTGCTCATCCTTCGACCACCGCTGTTCCGTTCACAGGGGCCTCCCGGGTGGGTTGCCGGTCTCCCGCTCGAAGTCGAGCGCGTGTTGCAGAATCACGACCGCCGCGGCCTGGTCGACCACCGCACGCCGTTTGGCACCCTTCTTTCCCCGTTCCCGCAGCATCCGCTCGGCGGTGACCGTGGTGAACCGCTCGTCCACCATCCGTACCGCCGTCGTCCGCACCTGTTCCACTCCGTCCGTCGCGATCTGGTTGTCCTCGCGGGCCGCCTCGCCGGCCACCAGTTTCTGGCGGATCAGCTCGGTGGTCTCCCGGATCCGGACCGCCGCCGGCCCTTCACCCCCGTTCAACGAGCGAGGCAGCCCGACGACGACCTCGAACGCCTCCAGATCGTGTACGAGCGTAACGATCCGGTCAAGGTCCCCCGGTCCACGGCGCACGGTCTCCACCGGCGTCGCCAGGATCCCGTGCGGATCCGAACTGGCGACCCCGATCCTGGCGTCCCCGATGTCCAGCGCCACCCGCACCCCCCGGCGCATCAGTGTGCCTCAGAGAGGGTGCAGGACAAGCGCGTACGCCGTACGCCGGACCGCCGGCCGACCGGACCCCGGGGCGCGCACGCCTCGGGTCCGGCGGTCGCCGACGCGGGGGCGGCGGTCGGCGACCTCCTCATCGGCTTCAGCCCGTGACCAGTTGGCCGACGGCGTGCTCGACCGCGGACAGGGCCTTGTCGACACCCGCCGGGTCCGTGCCGCCGCCCTGGGCGACGTCGTCCTTGCCGCCGCCGCGGCCGCCGAGCTGCTCGGCCGCGACCCGGACCAGGTCACCGGCCTTCAGCCGCCACTCGCGGGCGACGTCGTTCAGCGCGACGACAACCGCCGGCTTCCCGTCGTTGACCCCGACCAGCGCGACCACGGCCGGCTTGTCCGCGGGCATCCGGCCGCGCACGTCCAGCGCCAGCTTGCGCAGGTCGCCGCCGCCGACGCCGTCCGGCGTACGGGCGCCGACGAACGCGACCCCGAACACGTCCTTCGGGCTCTTCGCCAGGTCACCCGCGGCCGCCAGCACCTGACCGGCGCGGACCTTCTCCAGCTCCTTCTCCGCCGCCCGCAGCCGCTCGGCCAGGTCGGCGACCTTCGCCGGCAGCTCCTCGGGACGGGTCTTCAGGTTCTCGCTCAGCAACCGCACCAGCGACCGCTCGCGGCCCAGGTAGTGCAGCGCCTCCATACCGACGAACGCCTCGATCCGGCGCACGCCCGCGCCGACCGACGACTCGCTCGTCACCGTCAGCGCACCGACCTGCGACGAGTGCTTCACGTGCGTCCCACCACAGAGCTCGCGCGACCACGGGCCACCGATCTCGACGACGCGGACCTGCTCGTCGTACGTCTCACCGAACAGCGCCAGCGCACCCCACTCGCGCGCCTCCGGCAGCGTCATGTACTGCGCGGAGACCGCGAGGTCCTGCCGGACGGCGAGGTTCGCGACCTCCTCGATCTCCGAGCGGGTCGCCTGGTCCAGCGCCGACGACCACGCGAAGTCGAGCCGCAGGTAGCCGGGCTTGTTGTACGAACCGCTCTGCAGCGCGTTCGGGCCGAGCACCTGGCGCAGCGCGGCATGCACGACGTGCGTGCCCGAGTGCGCCTGGCAGGCCTGGATCCGCCAGTCGTGGTCGACCTGCGCGTGCACGTCCATGCCCGGCTGCAGAACACCGTCGAGCACCTCGACGCGGTGCACGATCAGGCCCTTGACCGGCCGCTGGACGTCGAGCACCTTCAGCTTCACGCCGTCGGCGACGATCAGGCCCTCGTCGGCGATCTGGCCACCGGACTCGGCGTAGAACGGGGTCTTCTCCAGCACGACCTCGACGGTCTCGCCCTGCTCGGCGACGTTCGCCACCACGCCCTCGCGCAGCAGCCCACGGACCCGCGAGTCGGTCGCCAGCTCGGTGTACCCGGTGAACTCGGTCATCCCGGACTCGCGCAGCTCCCGGTACCCCGAGGTGTCGGCGTGGCCGGCCTTCTTCGCCCGCGCGTCGGCCTTGGCCCGCTCGCGCTGCTCCTTCATCAGCGAGCGGAAGCCCTCGGTGTCGACGTTCAGGCCCTGCTCGGCGGCCATCTCGACGGTCAGGTCGATCGGGAAGCCGTACGTGTCGTGCAGCTGGAACGCCTTCGCGCCCTCGAGCTGGTGCGCGCCGCCGGCCTTGGTCTCCTTGACCGCGACGTCGAAGATCGTCGTACCGGCCGTGAGAGTACGGCGGAACGCCTCCTCCTCGGCGTACGCGACCTGGCTGATCCGGCCGAAGTCGGCCTCCAGCTCGGGGTAGGACTTCTTCATCTGCTGCAGGCTGACCGGCAGCAGCTCGACCAGGCTCGGGTCCTCGTAGCCGAGCAGGCGCATCGAGCGGATCGCGCGGCGCAGCAGCCGGCGCAGGACGTAGCCGCCCTGCTCGTTGCCCGGGGTGACGCCGTCGCCGATCAGCATCAGCGCGCTGCGGACGTGGTCCGCGACGACCCGGAAGCGGACGTCGTCGACGTGCTCGGAGCCGTACTTGCGGCCGCTCAGCTCGGCGGCCTTCTCGATCACCGGGAAGATCTCGTCGATCTCGTACATGTTGTCGACGCCCTGCAGCAGGTACGCGACCCGCTCCAGGCCGAGGCCGGTGTCGATGTTCTTCTTCGGCAGCTCACCGAGGATCGGGTAGCCGTCCTTGCCGCCGCCCTCGCCGCGGATGTTCTGCATGAAGACCAGGTTCCAGAACTCCAGGTAGCGGTCGCCCGCCTCCCAGTCCCGGTCGGCGCCGAACTGCGGGCCGCGGTCGATCAGGATCTCCGAGCACGGGCCGCACGGACCCGGGATGCCCATCGACCAGAAGTTGTCCTTCATGCCGAGCCGGACGATCCGGTCGTCGGGCAGCCCGGCGACCCGCTTCCAGATGTCGATCGCCTCGTCGTCCTCGTAGTACACCGAGGCGTACAGGACCGACTCGTCGAAGCCGTAGCCGCCTTCGCTCTGCGGCTTGGTGACCAGCTCCCAGGCGAACCGGACCGCTTCTTCCTTGAAGTAGTCGCCGAAGGAGAAGTTGCCGTTCATCTGGAAGAAGGTGCCGTGCCGGGTGGTCTTGCCGACCTCCTCGATGTCGAGGGTCCGGACGCACTTCTGGACGCTGGTCGCGCGCGCGTACGGCGGCGTCTGCTGGCCGACGAAGTACGGCACGAACTGGGCCATGCCGGCCACGTTGAACAGCAGGTTCGGGTCCGGCGACGGCAACGGCGCGCTCGGTACGACGGTGTGACCGCGGTCCTCGAAGTACTGCAGGAACCGCCGCCTGATCTCACTGGTTTCCATGGGTGTTACCGGTCGCCCTCACGCTGTGTCGATTCCGCTGTGTCGATACCGAGCGCGTCGCGCAGCTCGGTCTCCCGCTCGGCCATCCCGGCCCGGACCTCGTCGCCGAAGTGCCGGATCGCGCTGGCCACCTTCTCCGCCGACTGCTGCAGGCTCTCCGGTGCCAGCACCTGGGCCCGCTTCTTCAGCCGGGTCACCGCGTAGACGCCGACGGCGGTGCCGATCACGAACCACAGGATCCGCTTGATCACAGGTCACCTCGCTTGCGCGCCTTGCGCTCGGCCTTCATGTCGTCCTTCACCCGGCGGGCCACGTCGCGGCGCTGGTTGTCACCGAGCGCCTTGCGGACGCCGTACGTGAACGCGGCCGCCTTCACCAGCGGACCGCCCGCGGTCGCCGCGAACAGCGACGCCAGGGCCGCCGCGTTGGTGGTGACGGTGGTCGCGTTGTCGGTGATGGTGTCCACCTTGGCCAGCTGCGCGTTGGTCGTCGCGACGGTCTCGGTGACCTCGCCGAGCAACGGAACGCTGGAGTCGGAGACGCCCTTGACCATGATCCGGGTCTCGTCGAGCACCTTGCCCAGCTTCAGGATCGGATAGGCCAGCAGGCCCACCAGGATGAGCAGTGCACAGGCCGCTATCAGGCCCGCGACTTCACCGACGCTCATTGGAAACGATCCACCTTCCCGTTGCGACCACGTGGACCGCCCGACCTTATCGCGCGCCCCTACCGCACTCCGCTCCAGGACACCATCCCCCAGATCACAGTCCCCCACCAACTCGGGTTTCCCGGCCCTGTGGACGAAGCGGCACCTAGGCTCGCCGGATGGCGATCGAGTACGAGCTGGAGCTCGGGGACGGGTTCGCGGTGGCGGACGTGCGGCAGGTGGTCGGTGGCCTGTTGGTGACGGAGATGCGCGGTTGCACTGGGAGACCGAGCTGGTCTGACTGGGGTGCTGGCGGTGAGTACGCGTGACGTGTTGTGTCCGCCGGGGCGGTTGGCGTTGGTTCCGGGGGCCGTACGACGGGAGCTGCGGTATCCGGAGTGACCTTCAGTCGAAGGTGATGGTGAGGGACTGGACCTGGCCGGTGGGGGTCCAGGTGAGGTGCATGGTGCCGGTGGCGCCGGAGGTCCAGGCGAAGCGGGTGTCGTCGAGGAGGCGCATGGTCTCGGTGGGTGGGTTGGTGCGGTAGGCCTCGGCGATCGCCGCGCGGCCGTGGAAAGGGCCGACGGGGACGTTGGTGAAGGTCATCGTGGCGTCGGCGGCGAAGCGGGTCGCGAAGGTGGCCCAGTCACCGGTGGTGACCGCGTGGTTGAAGGCTGCTACGTGGGCCTCGATCATTTGCGGTCGCGGAGGATCTTGCGGATCGCGGCGACGCGGTCGGCGTACGCCGCTTCGCCGCCGCGGCGGGTGGGCTGGTAGTAGTCGACCTGGTCGACGACGTCGGGCGCGTACTGCTGCGGGAGCACGCCGCGGGGATCGTTGTGCGAGTACTGGTACGACGATCCGTGGCCGATCTTCTTCGCGCCGGCGTAGTGGGCGTCGCGCAGGTGCGGTGGGACCGGGCCGACCTTGCCGGCCTTCACGTCGGCAATCGCGGAGTCGATCGCCGTGATCACCGCGTTCGACTTCGGCGCGAGAGCCAGCGCGACGACCGCCTGGGCGAGGTTGATCCGCGCTTCGGGCATGCCGATCAGCTGGACCGCCTCCGCGGCGGCGATCGCGACGCCGAGCGCGGTCGGGTCGCCCATGCCGATGTCCTCGCTCGCGGAGATCACCAGCCGGCGGGCGATGAAGCGCGGGTCCTCACCGGCCTCGACCATCCGGGCCAGGTAGTGCATCGCGGCGTCGACGTCGGAGCCGCGGATCGACTTGATCATCGCGGAGGTGACGTCGTAGTGCTGGTCGCCCGCGCGGTCGTACCGTACGGCGGCGCGGTCGACGGCGGTCTCGAGGGTCTTCAGGTCGATCAGTACGGCGGAACGCTCGTCGCCTGTCTTGCCGCCGGCGGGCTCGCCGTCGTGTGTCTCGCCCTTGGCGGTCGGCGGCTCCGCGGCGGCGGCTTTCGCCTTCGCTCCCCCGGCGGCCGCCTCCAGGTACGTCAGCGCGCGCCGGGCATCGCCGCCGGCCATCCGGAGCAGGTGGTCTTTCGCGTCTGTCGCCAGCTCGAACTCACCGTTCAGCCCGCGCTCGTCGGTCAGTGCGCGGTCGAGCAGTACGGCGATGTCGTCGTCGGTCAGCGACTCGAGCGTCAGCAGGAGCGAGCGCGAGAGCAGCGGGGAGATCACCGAGAAGAACGGGTTCTCCGTGGTCGCGGCGACGAGCGTCACCCAGCGGTTCTCCACGCCGGGCAGGAGCGCGTCCTGCTGGGCCTTGGTGAAGCGGTGGACCTCGTCGATGAACAGCACGGTCTCGACCGCACCACCCGGCCGGGAGAGCTCGCGACGGGCGGCGTCGATCACCTGGCGAACGTCCTTCACCCCGGCGGTGACCGCGGACAGCTCGACGAACTTGCGGTTCGTCTGGTGCGAGACGACCGCCGCGATCGTGGTCTTCCCCGTTCCTGGAGGACCCCAGAGCAGGAGCGACATCGGCTGGTCACCCTCGACCAGCCGCCGCAGCGGCGATCCGGGCGCGAGCAGGTGCTGCTGGCCGACCAGCTCGTCGAGGCTCCGCGGGCGCATCCGCACCGCGAGCGGCGCCGAGGTGTGATCGGCGTCCGCCAGGCTCCCACCCCCGCGCGCGGGAGCAGGAGCACCAGGAAGATCGAACAAGCCTTCGGTCACCCGAAGAGCCTACCTAGGGCAACCGACAGGCCATAAACAGCAGTTACTTCTTTTTGTCGTCGTCCTCGTCATCGTCTTCGCGGAGCTCCTCCGGGAGCTCATCCGACAGTTCGTCCTCGTCCAGGTCGCGGAGTTCCTCGGGGAGGTCCTCGTCGTCGAGCTCGACCGGGGTGTCGTCCTCGACGGTGACCAACTCGTTGCCCTTGATGGCGTTGCGCAGGCGGCCGAGGATGCGGTCGGCCTCGGTGCCGAAGGGGTTGTCGTTGACCAGGTAGGTCCAGGTCGCCGTCGGGCGCGGTACGCCGGACTTCTCCTCGTCCAGCCCCTCCGACCCGATCTCGGCGGACTCCAGCGATTCCGCGGCGTCCTTCCAAGCATCGTCGATCAGCGTCTTGAAGGACTCGATCGCCAGCTTGTTGAACTCGTCGATCGGCTTCTGGTGCACGATGCCGCCGGCCAGGGAGCGCAGGTGGATGCCCTCGCGCAGGTCGCCGAGGTACGCGACGTGGTCGGTCCAGCGGCGGTCCAAGTGGTGCAGGGCGATCCGGCGGGCGGCGTCCTTCACGACGTCCTCGTCGTGCGCCTCCACCAGCTCGTCGTACCGCTCCTTCGCCAGCGACGCCAGCTTCTCCCCAGCCAGATCCTCGGTGAGCACCTTCTCGCGCGTGTCCAGCACGATCGCGCGCTGCTGCTCGGTGAGCCGGCTGTACGACCACGTCGTGCGCAGCAGCTCCGCGTTCGCGCCGTCGGCGACCCGCTGCGCGTGCTCCAGCGTCCCGATCGCCTTCCGGTCGGTCAGTCGCCCGTCCTTGTCCGGCGACGGCCGCAGCCCGGAGGTGATCGAGTACCGCGTGACCAGCTCGTCGGCCAGGCTCGCGAAGAACAGCGACCCGCCCGGGTCACCCTGCCGCCCGGCGCGGCCGCGCAGCTGGTCGTCCAGCCGCCGCGAAGCGTGCAGGCCGGTCCCGACGACGTACAGACCGCCCAGCTCGGCCGCCCGCTCGCGCCCGTTCGACCCGTCACGGCCACCGAGACGGATGTCCGTACCGCGACCCGCCATCTGCGTCGACACGGTGACCGTCTCCGGCACACCGGCCTCGGCGACGATCGCGGCCTCCTCGGCGTCGTTCTTGGCGTTCAGTACGACGTGCGCCACCTGGGCGGTCTCCAGCAGGTCGCTGAGCTGCTCGGACTCCTCGACGCTGTGCGTACCGATCAGGATCGGCCGCCCGGTCTCGTGAATCTCCTTGATGTGCTCGACCAGCGCCGTGTTCTTCTGCTCGACGGTCAGGTAGAGCCGGTCGCCCTCGTCGATCCGGACGTTCGGCTTGTTCGGCGGGACGACCGCGACCTCGACGTCGTAGAACTCCTGCAGCTGCTCGCCGACGACGACCGCCGTACCGGTCATGCCGCACAGCTTCGGGTACCGCTTGATCAGCGCCTGGACGGTGATGCTGTCGAGCACCTCGCCGCTCTCGCTGACCGGCACGGCCTCCTTGGCCTCGACCGCGGCCTGCAGGCCGTCGGGCCAGCGCTGCAGCTTGGCGATCCGGCCACGGCTGTTGTTGATCAGGTGCACCTTGCCGTCGCGGACCAGGTAGTCGACGTCGCGGCGCAGCAGCACCTCGGCGTGCAGCGCGACGTTGACCTGGGTCATCTTGTCCAGGTTGGCGTCGTCATACAGGTCGATGCCGCCGAGGTGCTCCTCGACGGTGTCGGTGCCCTTGTCGGTCAGCGCGACCGAGCGGCCGTCGCCGTCGATCTCGTAGTCGACACCGGCGCGCAGCGTCCGGACCAGCTGGACGACGTCGTCGTCGAGCTCCTCCGACCGGGTCGCGCCCGCGAGCACCAGCGGCACCCGCGCCTCGTCGATCAGCACCGAGTCGGCCTCGTCGACCAGGGCGACGTCAGGCTCCGCGGAGACCCGCTCCGCGACGTCACCGGCCAGCCGGTCCCGCAGGACGTCGAACCCGACCTCGCTCACCGGGGCGTAGCAGACCTCGGCCTGGTACGCCGCCCGCCGCTCCTCGGGCGTCGAGGCCTGCCCGACGTGGCTCACGGTGACGCCGAGCAGCTTGTACAGCGGCGCCATCCACTCCGCGTCCCGCTCGGCCAGGTAGTCGTTGACCGCGAGCACGTGCACCTTGCGGCCACCGATCGCGTACCCGGCGGCGGCGAACGCGCCGGCCAGGGTCTTGCCCTCACCGGTCGCCATCTCGACCACGCGGCCCTGCAGCAGCGCCAGCGCGCCGACGATCTGGCCGTCGAAGGCGCGCTCGCCGAGCGCCCGCTCGCCGGCCTCGCGGGCCAGCGCCAGGAACTCGATCAGGCCGTCCTCGTCCAGGCCGCCCTCGGTGCGCAGCTCGGCGACCACCTCGGTCAGCTCCTCGTCGGTGAGCCCGGTGGAGGACTCGCCCGCCTCGCCGACCGCCGCGGTCAGCTTCTCGTACGGGCCGAGGTCGATCGAGCCGGGGCGCTGCAGGAGCCGGCGGAAGCGCGAGGTGAGTTTCAGAGCCATGGTCTGGGAAACGTACAACGTGCCCCGGTCGTTCCGTACGCCGACCCGCGTGTTACTGCGTGCCCGCCGGACTCCAGGTGTACGGCGTGGTGGTGGTGACCGCGTGCAGCCCGAGCTTCTGCAGGATCGGGCTGGAGTCCGGCGACGCGTCCACCCGCAGGTACTCGTACCCGCGCTCGCGCGCGATCCGGGCCCGGTGCACCAGCATCGCGGAGTACAGCCCGCGCCGCCGCCACTCCGGCAGCGTCCCGCCGCCCCACAGGCTGGCGAACCCGGTCCCCGGGTGGAACCGGATCCAGCCCGAGGTCAGCACCGGCCCGCCGAGCGCGTCCTCGACCACGCTGACCACCAGCCGGTCGGGGAACATCCGCGCCTCCCCGGCCAGCTGCTCCTCGATCCGCTCGGTCCCGTTGTGCCACAGCGTGTCGGTCAGTACGCCGATCCGGTGGAAGTCGTCGGCGGAGTCGACGTCGCGGATCACCACCTTCGACGGCAGCGCCAGCGGCCGCTGCAGGATCGTGTCGACGGCGCCGAGGATCAGCGTCTCCGGGTCCTCGGCGGTGAACCCGTGCCGGACCAGGCGCTCGCCGAGGTCGGCGGGTTCGTCGTAGGCGTAGGTCTTCCACTCGAAGGCGAGCCCGCGGTCGCGGAAGAAGGCCAGCTCGCGCTCGATCACCGCGTCCGGGTCGGCGCCGAGGCCGCGCGGGGTCTCGACGAAGCCCCCACCACCCGGCCCTTCGGCGTACGAGCGGTGGACGAGGCCGTCGTGCTCGACCTTCCAGCCGGGGATGGTGTCGGCGTCGGGCAGGCGGATCCGGCGGTGGAACACGTCGAGGAGCTCAGCGGAAGTCGTCATCGCCAGCCATCTTCCTCGCCGCGGCGTCAACCGTCATCCCTATTAGAGCGTCTGCTCAGTGGGCACCAGAAGAGCATCGGAAGGGAGAACGACCATGTTCAGACACCCTGTCCGCACCACGATGACCGGCCTGGCCGCGTTCGCCGTCGCCGCGCTCCCCGCCGGCGCCGCGGTCGCCGCGGCGCCCGACACCTCGTCCGCGCGACCGTCGGCCGACTGCGCCAAGGGCTGGGGATCCTTGCCCGAGGCAACCAATACGCTGCGGCGGGCGACCGTCGAGAACGTCCGCACCGGCCGGCACGCCTGCTTCGACCGGCTGGTGGTCGACCTGGCCGGGCCGGCCACGGCGTACCGGGTGCAGTACGTGCCGGTCGTCTACCAGGAGGGCTCCGGCGACCCGATCCCCGCGCGCGGCGGCGCGACGCTGCGGATCGACGTGGAGGCTCCGGCCTACGACGACGCCGGGCGGCCGACGTACCCGTTGAAGAACCTTCGCGAGGTGTCGGCCGTCACCGGTTACGACACCTTCCGCCAGGTGGCCTGGGGCGGCAGCTTCGAGGGCCGGACGACTGTGGCGCTCGGCGTCCGGGCCCGGCTGCCGTTCCAGACCCACCTGATCAGCGGCCCGGGCAACGCTCACCGTCTCGTGGTGGACGTCGCGCACCGCCGGTAATCGTTTGCCATGATCGAATGAACCCATGCAGATGGGTTCCCGTACGGCGGCCGGCGCGGTCTTCCTGCTCTTCGGCGTGAACGGCGCGCTGATCGGCGGGGTCGGCGGCACGCTGCCCGCGATGCGCGACCGGCTCGGGGTCAGCGCGTCCGGGCTGTCGCTGCTGCTGTTCTGCCTGGCCGTGTCGGCCGCGGTCTCGATGCAGATCGGCGGGCGGCTGGCCGACCGGATCGGGGCGCGGCCGGTCGCGCTGGTCACGCTCTGCCTGCTGACCGCGGGCGTGGGCACGCTCGCGCTCACCGACTCGCTGCCGTGGGCGATCGCCGGGATGATCCTGGCCGGGCTCGGCAACGGCGCGATGGACGTCGCGATGAACTCGCTCGGCGTCGAGGTCGAGCAGTCCCGGCCGAAGCCGATCATGAGCCGCTTCCACGCGTTCTGGAGCCTCGGCAACCTGACCGCCGCGGGCACGGTCGTCCTGGTCGGCCGGCTGCTGGATCGCGAAGGCGGCGGAAATGTCGGGCCGGCGCTCGGCACATTGGCCGTGCTCGGCCTGGCCGGCATCGCGATCGCGTACCGGATCGTGCCCGCCGGCCGCCGGATCGAGCACAAGGCGAACGGCGTCCGGATCGCGATCCCCCGGCTGGCCTGGGCGCTCGGCCTGATGGCGTTCTGCTTCGGCCTGGCCGAGGGGACGGCGGTCGACTGGTCGTCGGTGCACGTCACCGACGTCGCCCGGATCGACCCGTCGACCGGTGCCCTCGGTCTGGTCGCGGTCAGCGGGTTCATGGTCGTCGTCCGGCTGCTCGGCGACCAGGTGGTGGCCCGGTTCGGCCGTCGCGCCGTCGTCCGGGTCGGCGGCGTGACGGCCGTGGCCGGCTACCTCGTCACGGTGTTCACCGACCCGCTCCCGCTGCTGCTGGCCGGCTGGGCGCTGGTCGGTCTCGGGGTCGGCCTCGTCGCCCCGCAGGTGTACGCGGTCGCCGGGCACGTCGGCGGCGGCCGGATGCTCGCGATCGTCGTCACCTTCGGGTACGCCGCCTTCCTGGTCGGCCCGGCGATCATCGGCCAGCTGGTCGAGCGGGTCGGCATCCAGCAGGCGATGTTCCTCCCGCTGGCACTGTCCGCGGTCCTGGTCGCGATCTCCGCGGTCCTCCCCCGGACCGAGCCCTAGAGGACCTTGTTCAGCGCGTCGAAGAAGACGTTGCCCAGGACCAGCTCGTACGGCGCGGTGAGCAGCTCGGCCAGTTCTGCGACGTCCGACGGCGTCCACGACCAGGCGTTCACGGCCCCGGCGATGAACAGCGGCGCGTCGCCGGTCCAGGTCTTGGTGTGCTCGTCGAGCGCCGCCTTGTACTCCGCGGCCTTGCCGGGCGGGGAGAAGTTGCCGATCACCGGCAGGCCTCCCCGGCGGACCAGGAGGTCGCCCTTCTCCCACGACTGGATGATGCCGCGGATCGGCGTGTGCTTCGCGTACGCCCGGCCGATCGCCTCGGAGAACGGGACCCAGGCGTCGCCCTCGCGGTGGTTGTAGGCGTAGACCAGATCCATGCCGGTACGGCGTACGTAGGTCCCGGATAGCTTGAGATAGGCCTCCATCTGGTCGGCAGGCCAGGCGCCCGGGTAGGTGTAGCCGGCGCCGGACGGGCCGCAGACCAGGAGGTCGTTCTTGGTCGCGGTGCGCTGGTAGTGGCTGAGGATGGCCGGCCCGACGTCGGCCAGCAGCGGGCTGACCGTCCAGTTCGCGGGAGCATCGCCGCGGCGCGGGTCGTCCCACAGGTCGCGCATGTGCCGCTGGCAGTACTGGACGTTGTCGCCCTCGCCGAAGGTCAGCGTCACGTAGATCTTCTTCTGCGGCTTGATCGGCGTGAATTTCTTGACCTTGTCCGAGATCGGCGCCGCGACGCCGGAGTGCACCGTCCCGTTCATGTAGAAGTCCGCGGGGAGAACCTCGGAGCCGCCCTGCGCGGCCAGGTCGACCCCGCTCCACTCCCCCGCGACGTCGTTCGCGAACCAGCCGGCGTACGGCGTGGTCGGGGCGACCTTGTCGAAGTGCTCGCGGAGCAGATCGCCGGTCGGGCCGTTCGGCGGCAGCCAGCTGACCAGCGCCTTCGTGGCGACCACGTAGTCGCGGAAGTACGGGAACGGCTCGATCCGGGTCGGCGCGGTGTCGGTCGCGGTGACCAGGTACTGGTTCCACATCTCGACCGTGACGGTCAGACTCGTCGTCCCGGCGGGCGGCGTGAACTGGTAGATGAAGTAGCCGCCGCCGTCGGCGAACCGGTTGCCCGCGCCGCCGATCGAGGAGTTGCCGCCGTCGAACAGGTACGGCGCTTCCTCCGGCGTACCGGGAGCGAAGGTGGCGATCGTCGCGCCGTTGGCCTTGGCGGTGACCGAGAGGACCGAGGGACCCCAGCCGTCGTCGCCGAACGAGTCCTGGAAGCGCACGTAGACCGTGCCTTGGCCGAGCGCCGGCGAGACGTCGAGGGTGAACATCCCGCGGTTCGACTCGTCGCGGATCTGCCTGGTCTCGCGAGCGATCTCGCGCCAGTTCAGGTCCTCCTCCTGCACGACCATCGTCGGCGGGAGCCCGGCGAGCAGCTGGTGCGAGCAGCGCGGGAAGAGGTGGGTGAGCTGCCAGCGGTAGGTCTTCACGCGGTCGTCGTCGAACATCCCGCGCAGGTCCTTCACGACGCGGAGTCCGTGCGCCTTGGCCTGCGCCGCGTCGGCGACGACGGCGTTCTCGAGACCGGCCAGCGTGGTCGCGATGTTGAGCGAGTCGGGGACCTCGGGGTCGTGCAGGATCGCGCCGCGGACGCGGTGCTTGTACTTCGCGACCAGCGCCAGCGGGTCGGCGTACTGGGTGGTGGGGACGCCGGTGTTGCGCAGCCAGCGCGCGTCGACGCCGTCCGGGCCACCGGGTGAGTAGAGGAAGTAGAGCTCGGGACGGCTGCGGTTCACCACGCCCTGCAGGGTGGTGAGGAGGGTCTGGTCGCCTCCGCTCAGCTTGCTGACGTCGCCGTGGTGCAGGTGCTGGGGGCGGGCGAAGGCCGGCAGCAAGCGGCGGCCTCCGGTCGTGCTCGCAGCGTTCACCGCGGCGGCCGAACCGGTCTGGAACCAGCCCAGTCCCCCGGCCGCCACCGCGCCGCTGCCCGCCAGGAATGTTCGTCTCGAGACCATCGTGACCACTCTCCTGTCGCTGACATCGCTGTCAAATGCGGGCGACAGTAACAACGTGGCTACATGGTGTACAGGGCTCGACAACGTTGTCGAGGCAGAATCTGGAATCGTTTCCGAGCTACCAGGCCTCGTCGAGGATCCGGCCGGCTTCGGAGCGGCTGATCCCGGCCCGGCGGGCGGCCCGGGCGAACGCCTCGGCCGCCGTCCGGGTCTCCTCGTCGTCGACCTGGCTGCGCGCGGCGAGCACGAACGTCCCGTTCCGGCCCTCGGTGCGGACCAGGCGGTCCGCCTCCAGCTCCTTGTACGCGCGGGCGACCGTGTTCACCGCCAGGCCGAGATCTCCCGCGAGCTGCCGGACGGTCGGGAGCCGCGTCCCCTGCGCGAGCTCCCCGCTCCGGATCAGCTGCTCGACCTGCTTCTTCACCTGCTCGTACGGCGGCTCGGAGCCGGCCGGATCCACCGAGATGTCCACCCGGCCGATCCAACCATCTCGCTCAGGCGAAGTCCTCCGCGGCGTACGGGTGCTGCTCGACCAGGACCAGCCAGTTGCCGGAGTTGTCGCGCAGCACCGCCTCCACGCCGTACGGGCGTTGCGAGGGTTCCTGGATGTGCTCGACGCCTTTCGCGACCAGCTCGTCGAAGGTCTTGCGGCAGTCGTCGGTGGCGAGGCCGACGCCGTGCATCATGCCCTTGGCCATGATCCGGCGGATCGCCGCCGCCGACTCCTCGTCCATCGGCGGACCGGGCAGCATCAGCGCCAGCTCCAGCTCCGGGTGGGCGCGCTGGTAGACCGTCACCCAGCGGAACTCCGGGCTGAGCGTGATGTCGTTGCGCAGCACGAAGCCGAGCGTGCCGGTGTAGAACGCCTTCGCCTCGTCGAGGTCGTTGACGTAGACGGTGACCAGGTGGACGTTGGTGATCACTCTTGCTCCTCGGTGTCGTTGGTCCTTCGACCGTACGGCGGCTCCGGCCGCTCCGGCTTCGCCGGAATTGCGGAGCTCAGGCCGAGCATGAAGACGTAGCAGCCGGGGATGCGGGCGCCGGTCCGCGTGCGCTGGTACTCCGACGGGCTGACCCCGACCAGCTCGGTGAACCGCCGCGTGAACGAGCCGAGCGCGGCGTACCCGACCATCGTCGACACCTCGGTGACGGTCAGGTTGGTGGCCCGGAGCAGATCGGTGGCGCGCTCGATCCGGCGGCGGGTGACGTACTGCATCGGCGTCTCGCCGTACTCGGCGGCGAAGCAGCGCAGGAAGTGGTACTTCGAGACGCCGGCCGCGGCGGCCAGCGCGGCGAGGTCGAGCGCTTCGGCGTAGTTGCGGTCGGCAACGTCGCGGGCGCGGCGCAGGTGCGGGAGCAGGTCGGCCGGCACCGAGGTCATGCTGCTGAGGCTAACCCGAGTTTCGGGAGTTGCCGAAAGTCTGGCGGGTGGGTCGGCGGTGGGTGAATGCTGGGCTTCATGGAGATCCGGAGCAGTTCGGGCCAGTGGGGTGAGGGGCCGGGGGCGATCACGCCGGACGGCAGCCCGGTCGCCCTGTACGTCGACGCCGAGCCGAACGGGGACGACGAGATCGTTCTCGCGGCGATCGGTCGGCGCCGTACAGTCCTCGAACTGGGCTGCGGCACCGGACGGATCACCAGGCCGCTGCTCGCCCACGGGCATCAGGTGGTCGCGGTCGACGAGTCCGCCGACATGCTCGCCCACGTCGACACCGAGACCGCCTGCAGCCCGATCGAGACGCTCCGCCTCGACCGCCGCTTCGACGTCGTGCTGATGATGTCGTTCCTGATCAACGCCCCCGACCCGAAGGCCCGCGAGCGCCTGCTGGCCACCTGCGTCGAGCACGTCCGCGACGAGGGCGTCGTCCTCCTCCAGCGCCACGACCAGGCGTCGTTCGCCGAGCCTCAGGTCCTCGAACGTCCGGGCCACCGGCTGGAGATCACCGACGTCGAGCACCTGCCGGGCAACGTCGACGCCGCCACGATGACCCACGTCGTCGGCGACAACATTTGGTCCCAGCGCGTCGTCGTCCAGAACTTCACCGACGAGGAGCTCGAGGCCATGCTCGCCGCAGCGGGTCTGGGGCCAGTCACGTACCTGACCCCAGACCACACCTGGTTGGTTACTCCCCTGCGATCGCCTCGAACTGCGCTCGCGTGAGCCGGCTCGTGTCCTCGGCCATCTTGCCGGTCCGGCTGCAGTTGACCGCCGGCGCGGGCTGGCCGGTGAGGTACGCGATCGCCGCCTGGAAGCTCGCGCAGCGGCGGCCGTCCTCGGCGCCCGCCGGGTAGCCGATCGCGGCGTTGACCCGGCCCATCTTCAGCTGGTCGGCGTACGGGTTGATGTTGCGCGCGACCGTCCAGTACCAGCGCGCGATCTGGGCGCTGTAGCGGATGTCCCGCGCCAGCTCCGGGTTGCCGATCAGGTCGATGCCGAGCCACTGGCCCGCGGGCCGGTAGTTGAAGTCACCGGTCAGCTGGATGTAGCCGCGGCCGCCGTACGGGCGGGTGTCGCCGATCTCGCGGATGTTGTACTCCAGCCGCGACTCGTGCACCAGCGTCGCCAGGAACGCGGCCTTGCGGTACGGCGTGTTGATCTGCGCGTCGCGCATCGCCTGGTTCAGCGACGGCAGGCCGGTCTGCACCAGCGACGGGTTCGCGATCCGGCTGCCGAACATCGCCTGGACGTCGGCCAGCGTGATGTCGCCGGTCGGCGGGTTCGGGTTGCCGCCGCACTCGGCGACTCCCGGCAGCTTGTCCTGCGGGATCGCGACGTACGCGACCGTGACGTACCCGCCGAGCGCGGGCACGTGCGCCCACCAGCGGCTGGAGCCGCCGCTGACGGTGACCAGGTCACCGAGCTTCTGGCAGTCGACGTCGATCGAGGTGGGGCTGGGCAGCGTGCGGACGACCGGCGACGACAGGAAGGCGTCGGCCCGGACGTTGACGCCGGTGCCGTAGGTCTGGAAGACCGCGGCCTGGGCGGGGGTGGCGGTGACGAGGCCGGCGACAGTCAGGCCGGTCAGCGCCACGACGGCGGTGAGGAGATGACGGATTCTGCGCATGACGTGCTCCCGGGGCGGGAAGGGCGGACGGAGCGTCGCGTCGTGAAAAGTTGTCTACCCCACAAGGCGACGTAGTCACTTTCCACCCGACGCTGGGCGACACTCAACCCTTTCCATGCCCGTCGCACGGTGCCGTGGCCGGTAGCTGCCACGGCACCGCGCTTCAGGACGCTCAGCCGACGGTGCCCGGCGCCTGCCCGAGGGCGTCGAACTGCGCCCGGGTGAGCTTGCTCGTGTCACCGGCGTACGCCTTCGAGCGGGTGCAGATCACGCCCGACGGCACCGACCCGGACAGGTGGCGCAGCGCGTTCTTGAACGAGTCGCAGCGGCGCTGGTCCTCCGCGCCGGCCGGGTAGCCGATCGCAGCGTTCACCTTGCCCATGTTGAGCGCGTCGGCCATCGGGTTGATGTTGCGGGCGACGGTCCAGTACCAGCGCGCGATCGGCGCCGACCACTGCAGCGAGCGGGCCAGCTCGGGGGTGCCGAGCAGGTCGATGCCGAAGTAGCGGCCGGCCGGGCCGTAGTTGAAGTCGCCGGTGAGCTGGATGTACCCGCGGCCGCCGTACAGCCTGGTGTCGCCGATCTCGCGGATGTTGTACTCCAGCCGCGACTCGTGCACAAGCGTCGCGAGGAACGCGGCCTTGCGCCGCGGGGTGTTGATCTGCGCGTCCCGCATCGCCTGGTTCAGCGACGGCAGCCCGGTCTGCACCAGCGACGGGTTGGCGATCCGGCTGCCGAACATCGCCTGCACGTCGGCCAGCGTCACGTCACCGGTCGGCGGATTCGGATTGACCGCGCACTCCGGTACGCCGGGCAGCTTGTCGCCCGGAGTGTCGACGTACGCGACGGTCGCGTAGCCGTTGTGCGCGGGCAGGTGCGCCCACCACCGGGTCGCGGGCCGGCCGGCGACCGTGACGGTGTCGCCGGCCTTCTGGCAGTCGACGTCGACGTTCACCGGACCGGCGAGCACCTTCACCACCGACGCGGACAGGAAGGCGTCGGAGCGGATGTTGAGGGCGGTCGCGGTGGTCCGGAAACCGACGGCCTGCGCGGGCATCGCGGTCAGCGCGAGCCCGAAACCGGCGAGGGCGAGGACAGCGGACAGAGTTCGCTTGAGCATGGCGTCTCCTGGGGCGGGAGGGACGGGAAACGCCGCACGAGCCTGTGACCAGGTCCGTACGGCGTTGTCACCGTCCCACGCACGGCAGGGCGTTGCTCAAGTAGGCAACTAGCTCTTGGCGTCGGCCTTCGCGTCCTTGTCCTCCGGCTTGGCGTCCACGCCGGCCTCCTTGCGCTGCTCCGGGGTGATCGGGGCCGGCGCCGCGGTCAGCGGGTCGTAGCCGCCACCGGACTTCGGGAACGCGATCACGTCACGGATCGAGTCCGCGCCGGACAGCAGCGCGGTGATCCGGTCCCAGCCGAACGCGATCCCGCCGTGCGGCGGGGCGCCGAACTTGAACGCGTCGAGCAGGAAGCCGAACTTCTCGGTCGCCTCCTCGTCGGTCAGGCCCATCACCTTGAAGACCCGCTTCTGCACGTCCTCGCGGTGGATACGGATCGACCCGCCACCGATCTCGTTGCCGTTGCAGACGATGTCGTAGGCGTAGGCCAGCGCCGAGCCCGGGTCGGTGTCGAAGGTCGCCAGCGAGTCCGGCTTCGGCGAGGTGAACGCGTGGTGCACCGCGGTCCAGGCACCCGAACCGACGGCGACGTCACCGGCGGCGGTCGCGTCGTCGGCCGGCTCGAACAGCGGCGCGTCGACGACCCACAGGAACGACCAGGCCGACTCGTCGATCAGTCCGCCGCGGCGGCCGATCTCCAGCCGGGCCGCGCCGAGCAGCGCCCGCGAGGTCTTGACCGGGCCGGCGGCGAAGAAGATGCAGTCGCCCGGCTTCGCGCCGACGTGGTCGGCGATGCCCGCGCGCTCCTGGTCCGACAGGTTCTTGGCGACCGGTCCGCCCAGCTCGCCGTCCTGACCGACCAGCACGTACGCCAGACCGCGCGCGCCGCGCTGCTTGGCCCAGTCCTGCCACGCGTCCAGCTGCTTGCGCGGCTGGTCGGCGCCACCGGGCATCACCACAGCACCGACGTACGGCGCCTGGAAGACCCGGAACGGGGTGTCCTTGAAGTACTCGGTGCACTCGACCAGCTCCAGACCCATCCGCAGGTCGGGCTTGTCGGAGCCGAACCGGGCCATCGCCTCGGCGTACGTCATCCGCTGGATCGGGGTCTGCACCTCGTGCCCGGCGAGCTTCCACAGCTCGACCAGGATCTCCTCGGACAGGGCGATGACGTCGTCCTGGTCGACGAAGCTCATCTCGACGTCGAGCTGGGTGAACTCCGGCTGCCGGTCGGCGCGGAAGTCCTCGTCGCGGTAGCAGCGGGCGATCTGGTAGTAGCGCTCCATGCCGGCCACCATCAGCAGCTGCTTGAACAGCTGCGGCGACTGCGGCAGCGCGTACCAGGAGCCCGGCTGCAGGCGCGCCGGGACCAGGAAGTCGCGAGCGCCCTCCGGCGTCGACTTGGTCAGCGTCGGCGTCTCGATCTCGACGAAGTCGTGCTTGGCCAGCACGTCGCGGGCGGCCTTGTTCACCTTGCTGCGCAGGCGCAGCGCGGCGCCCGGGCCCTGCCGGCGCAGGTCGAGGTACCGGTACTTGAGCCGGACCTCCTCGTTCACCGGCGTCGCGTGGTGCTCCTCGACCGGGAACGGCAGCGGCGCGGCCTCGTTCAGGACCTCGATCTCCTCGGTGATGATCTCGATCTCACCGGTCGGCAGGTCGGCGTTCGCGTTGCCCTCGGGGCGTGCCGCGACGGTGCCGACGATCTTCAGGCAGTACTCCGAGCGCAGGCCGTGCGCCGCGTCCTCGTCGCGGATGACCACCTGGACGGTGCCGCTGGAGTCGCGCAGGTCGATGAACGCCACACCGCCGTGATCGCGCCGCCGCGCCACCCAGCCCGCCAGCGTGACGGTCTGGCCGGTGTGCTCGGCTCGGAGCGAGCCGGCGGAATGGGTACGGATCACGAGTTCTCCTGAGGGGTTTCGATACCGGGTCGTACGTCGTGCCGCGGCGGCGCCCAGGTGGCCGGGTCGGCCGCGACCTGCTCGCCGCTGCGGATGTCCTTCACCTCGGGACCGTTGTCGGTGCTGAACCAGACGAACGGGATCCCGCGACGGTCCGCGAACTTGATCTGCTTGCCGAACTTGGCCGCCGCCGGGGCCACCTCGACCGGGATGCCGCGCTGCCGCAGCGCCGCCGCGGTCCGCATCGCCTCGGCGCGCTCGTCCTCGGTGTTCAGCGCGATCAGGACGGCGGTCGGCGTACTGCGGGAGCCCTTGACCAGGCCCTGGCTGAACAGCCGGGCGATCAGCCGGGACACCCCGATGGAGATCCCGACCCCCGGGTACGTCGTCTTGCCGTCGCTGGCCAGCGAGTCGTACCGGCCGCCCGAGCAGATCGAGCCGTAGGACTCGTGGCCGATCAGCTGGGTCTCGTAGACCGTGCCGGTGTAGTAGTCCAGGCCGCGCGCGATCTTCAGATCGGCGACCAGGAGGCCGGGCGCGTGCTCGTTGGCCGCGGTCATGATCGCCGCGAGCCGCTCCAGCCCCTCGTCGAGGACCTCGTGCTCGACGCCGAGCGCCCGGACCTGCTCGACGAACGACGCGTCGGTGCTCGAGATCTCCGCGAGGCGCAGCACCTGCTTGGCCGTCTCGGCCGCCAGCGCCGGACCGTCGGCCGCGGTCAGCAGCTGGGTCACCTTGTCCGGGCCGATCTTGTCCAGCTTGTCGACGATCCGCAGCACCGCGGTGACGTCCTCGATGCCCAGGCCGCGGTAGAACCCCTCGGGGATCTGCCGGTTGTTGACCTGGATCCGGAACGGCGGGATCGGCAGCTTGCTGAACGCGTCGGCGATCACCAGCGGCAGCTCGACCTCGTAGTGGAACGGCAACGTGCCGTCGCCGACGATGTCGATGTCGGCCTGGGTGAACTCGCGGTACCGGCCCTCCTGCGGGCGCTCACCGCGCCAGACCTTCTGGATCTGGTAGCGCCGGAACGGGAACGCCAGCTTGCCGCCGTTCTCCAGCACGTACCGGGCGAACGGGACGGTCAGGTCGAAGTGCAGCCCGAGGTCCACCTTCTCGTCCGCGGGCGCGCCGAGCCGCCGGACGGCGTAGATCTCCTTGTCCGCGTCCTCGCCCTGGTTCGACAGCCGCTCGACCGGCTCCACCGCGCGGGTCTCGATCGAGGCGAAACCGTGCAGCTCGAACGTCTCCCGGATGGTGTCGAGGAACTGCAGCTCGACGATCCGGTCCGACGGAAGGAACTCGGGGAACCCACTGATCGGGGTCACCTTTGCCATTAGCTCTGTGTCTCCAGGTCCTGCAAGTAGGGGTTGGTCGCCTTCTCCCGGCCGATGGTGGTCTGGCCACCATGACCCGGCAGGACGACGATCTCGTCGCGCATCGGCAGGATCTTGGTGGCCAACGTATGCAGCATCGCCGGATGGTCACCGCCGGGCAGGTCGGTCCGGCCGATCGAGCCCGCGAACAGCACGTCCCCGGCGAACAGCACCGCCGGGACGTCCTCGGGGCCGTCGTACGGCGTGGTGAAGGTGACCGAGCCCCTGGTGTGCCCGGGGGTGTGGTCGACGGTGAACTGCAGGCCGGCCAGCTCGAGCCGGCGGCCGTCGGTGAGCTCGGCGACGTCGTCGGGCTCGGCGAAGGTGTGGTTGCCGCCGAGCAGCAGCGCGGCCGACTCCTTGCTGATCCCGGCCATCGGGTCCTTCAGCAGGTGCCGGTCGTCGGCGTGGATCCAGGCGGTCGCGTCGTACGTGCCGCAGACCGGGAGGACCGAGAACATGTGGTCGATGTGACCGTGCGTGAGCAGGACCGCCACCGGCTTCAGCTTGTTCTCCCGGACCACCTGGTCGACACCGCTCGCGGCGTCCTGACCGGGGTCGATCACGATGCACTCCGCGCCCTGGCCGGTCGCGACCACGTAGCAGTTCGTACCCCACGATCCGGCGGGGAACCCGGCGATGAGCACGACTGACCTTCCTGAACGGGTGCGGGACCATCCAAGGTTACCGGTCGCCGCGGCGCGATCTCGCACCGGATTGTGACGCAACACCGTTGCGTCCGGGCGGGGAGTTTGTGATTGTTCAGTGATAGCTGTCGGGACAGGCTCCCGACGCGCCCGGGGCGGCCCTGAGCACGGAGTTGAACCAGGGGCCGACCAGAATGGGCACGAGCGCAGTACATACCGCCGGAAGGGGCGAGTTGTGGCCGAGGAGAGCTGGGGCCGGGTAGCAGACGACGGAACGGTGTACGTCCGGACCAAGGACGGCGAGCGGGCGGTCGGCCAGTGGCCCGACGCCAACCCGGAGGAGGCCCTCGCCTTCTACACCCGCCGGTACGACGCGCTGGCCTTCGAGGTGGACCTGCTCGAGAAGCGCGTCCAGGCCGGGACGGTGTCGCCCGACGACGCCCGCGCCGCGGTGAAGAAGGTGACCAGCTCGATCACCGACGCCCAGGCGGTCGGCGACCTGGACGGCCTGCTGAGCCGGCTCGAGGCCCTCACCCCGCTGGTCGCCCAGCAGCGCGAGAAGAAGAAGGCCGAACGCGCGGCGAAGGTCGAGGAGGCCCGCGAGGCCAAGACCAAGATCGCCACCGAGGCCGAGACGATCGCCGCCGGCACCGACTGGCGGCACGGCGTCACCCGCCTGCGCGAGCTGCTCGACGAGTGGAAGGCGCTGCCGCGGCTGGACAAGTCCAGCGACGACGAGCTGTGGCACCGGTTCTCGTCCGCCCGTACGACGTACACGCGGCACCGCAAGCAGCACTTCGCCGAGCTGTCCTCGAAGCGCGACGAGGCCGCGACGGTCAAGGAGCGCCTGGCCGCCGAGGCCGAGACGATCGCCTCGTCCACCGATTGGGGCCCGACCTCGGGCCGCTTCCGCGACCTGATGCGCCAGTGGAAGGCCGCCGGCCCCGCCCCGCGCGAGGTCGACGACAAGCTCTGGGCCCGCTTCCGCAGCGCCCAGGACACCTTCTTCGGCGCCCGCGACGCCGTCCAGGCCGAGGAGAACGTCGAGCAGCAGGCCAACCTCCAGGCCAAGGAGGCCCTCCTGGTCGAGATCGAGGCGATCCTCCCCGTCACCGACGCCAAGACCGCCCGCGACCAGCTCCGCGGCCTCCTCGACCGCTGGGACGAGATCGGCAAGGTCCCCCGCGACTCGATGCGCCCCATCGACACCCGCCTGCGCGCCGTCGAACAAGCCGTCAAGTCCGCCGAGGACGACGTCTGGGCCCGCAGCAACCCCGAAGCCCGCGCTCGGGCCGAAGCCACGGTCAAGCAGCTCCAGTCCCTCATCACGGACCTGGAGAAGCAGGCCGCCAAGCACGACTCCCAGGGCAACGCCCGCAAGGCGAAGGAAGCCCGCGAGGCGATCGCGGCCCGGCGCGAGTGGCTGACGCAGGCCCAGAACGCGCTGTCCGACTTCAGCTGACGTCGTACCGGCGCTCGACTGCTTCGGTGGTCGGGCGCCGGTGCTGCCTGTGGACAACTGAAAGCACCGGCACCGACCTTTCGGTCATCCTGCCGAGATGCTCCCGTACGACGCCCCGCTCTACTTCTGCGGCATTCCGTTCACCGCACACCAGGTCGGCAAGAAGCTCCGGTGGCTGCTGAGCGCGGGCGAGATCCGCCCGGTCCTCAAAGGCGTGTACGTCGACGTGCGCGTCCCCGACTCCCCCGAGCTCCGGGCGTCCTCCGCGGCGCTCCTCATCCCACCCGACGCGATCGCCTGCGGCCGCACCGCCGCCTGGATCCACGGCATCGAGACCACCGCCCTCGGCCCGTCCGAGCAGGTCAACCTCCAGTGGACCCGCGACTCCGACGACACCGTCGAGGTCGCCGGGGTCCGCGTCACCAGCCCGGTCTCCACAGCCGTCGAGCTGGCCATGCAACTCCCCCGCCCGTTCGCCCTGTCCGCCGTCGACGCGATGCTCCGAGCAGGCAAAGCCGACCGCTGGGCCGTCCGCGCCGCCTCCTCGGCGTACGAGGGCCGCCCGGGCATCATCCAGGCCCGCCAGATCCTGTACTACGCCGACCGCCGAGCCGAGTCCCCGGGCGAGTCCTGGCTCCGCCTCCGCCTCCTCGACGCCGGCTTCGGCCGCCTCAACCTCCAAACCCGCGTCCGAGGCCCCCAACGCGAGTACCGCATCGACCTCACCTACCCAGAGCCGTTGGAAGACGGCCGCCGCCTCGGCCTCGAGTACGACAGCGACAAATGGCACTCCCACCCCCGCGAGGAAGCCCGCGACGAGCGCCGCCGCAACGAACTGGCCGCCCTCGGCTGGCACATCATCTCCGTCCGCCGGCCTGACCTCTGGGGCAGGTATCCCGCGTTGGAGCTAGCCGTAGGCAGCTACCTCAGCCAGCAGCCTCGGCTTCCGCGGCGCTGGTAACCATCCGCCGCTCAAGAGCTCCCGTACGACGAACCCGCCCGCGAACAGGCGCGGACGAATCACCTCGACGTCTCCGCAGGCGAAGGCGACGTCACCGGCACGAACGCGGGCTCATCCGCCGGGCTCCGATCTGCACCGGCGGATGAGGTGCTGATACCGCGCGACGGGTGTGATGTGCGGTCATGAGTCCGCGTGCGCTGAGGTGCAGGTGTGGACGCAGATCGGGTGCGCCGGTGCGGAGGCAACACCTGGGTAGGAAACGCCTTGTGGGGATAGGGCCGGGTTGGCGAGACTGCGCGGATGGACGACGTCGAGGTTGTGCTGGCGCATCACGAGTGTGCGACGTTGCGGGTCGGGGACGTGTTTTTGAAGGTCGACGGGGATCAGGCGCGGACCGATGTCGAGGTGGCGGCGATGGAGTTGGCGCCGGTGCCGACGGCGGAGGTGTTGTGGCGGCGGGCGCCTGTGTTGGCGTTGGGGCGGGTGGCGGGGGTGCCGCTTGGGCGGTTGGGGTCGCCTTCGACGGCCTCGGTGGAGGCCTGGCGGGCGGCGGGGGCGGCGGTACGGCGGTTGCATGAGGCGCCGTTGCCGGGGTGGCGGGGGCGGAGTATCGATGGGAAGGCGGTGAGTCTCGACGAGGAGTGCGGGTGGTTGCTGGCGAACGGTGTGCTGCCGGCGGAGCTGATCGAGCGGAACCGCGCGATCGCCGAGGCCGCGTTGCGGCCGTGGGAGCCGGTGTTCATGCACGGTGACCTGCATGTCGCGCACGTGTTCGTCGACGGGGATCGGGTGACCGGCGTACTCGACTGGTCCGAGGCGGGGCAGGGCGACGGGATGTACGACGTCGCCAGCGTCACGCTCGTTCACCCCGAGCGGCTCGACGACTTCCTCGCGGGGTACGGCGATGTCGACCGGGACGTGATCCGTGGCTGGTGGGCGCTGCGCAGTCTCACGGCGATCCGTTGGCTGGTGGAGCACGGCTTCGATGTCGACGCGCCAGGCGGCGAACTCGACGTCCTGCGACGCAACGGCTAGAGAATCACCCGCTCACCGTGCCAGCTCGTGAGCGTCGAGAAGACCGTACGGCCGAGGTGCTCGTTGATCGTGTTCAGGCCGGTGTAGAGGGATTCCGGAGTGGTGCTGGTGATCAGGTCCCGCCAGCTTCCGGCGTCACCAACGTCGAGTACCCGTCTGGGCAGATCCGTGGCGTCCCAGACGGTTTGCAGCCGGGCGGCCTGGTGCACGCGTTCGACGGCGTGCTCGACGTTCGTCGCGTGCAGGTTGGTCAGGTCCGGCGCCCAGTCGTAGTACGGCACCCACTCGACGGCCCCGGTGCCGGTGAAGCTCGACCGTAGCGTGCACGCCGTGCCGGTCAGGTTGTCGAGCACCTGGCGGTGGATCGCCACCAGGTTGCGGTAGCCGTTGTAGCGCTCCTCGTAGACCTCGGGGGTGAGCATGCCGAGCACCACCCGCGGGTCGCGCGGGTGCACGCGGAACTCCCACGTCGCGATCAGCGTGTCCCGGATCGAGTAGGTGACGAGGGACCCCGCCGAGCCGGAAGTGATCGGCTCCCCGCTCGGCAGGGTCTCGAACGACGGCGTGACGGTGTCAGCCGTCGTCGCCAGTCCGGTCGTCATCGCGGCCAGCACGCCCGACTGCAGCGCGGCACCGACCAGGCTGTCCATCGTCTCGGTTTCCTCAGCGGTGCCCGGCGATGCGCCCGGCGTACCGGTGCTTGAAGCCGGTTTCGCTGTCGTCGGTGATGATCACGTCGTAGAAGCCGTAGCGGTCCGTCGGCCAGTCGATCCGCAGCGACTTGTTGGCCGGTACGGCGACCGCGCGGGTCTGGCCGTCGTAGTCGTTGCGGGTCAGCGTGAACACCAGCTCCTGCTTGCCTTCGTTCCGCAGGACCAGACCGAGGACCGGGTTCCGTCCCTTGGTCTCCAGGTGCGCGTCGACCACCGGGATGCCGCGCTCGGAGGTCGCGACCACCGTGCCCGCGAAGGTCCGGACGAACCGGTCGGGCCCGTAGATCGAGAACGCGTAGCGGCCGTCGGTGGCCGTCGTGTCCCACTCGTGCGTGCGCTGCCGGCCGGGCAGCACCGTGTACGGCGTGGCCTCGAACGGGAAGTGCTCGTCGGGGTAGACCGACATCGAAACACCGGTCGACGTCCGCCCGCCGTCGTTCGAGAGCGTGGCGACCACCTTGCCGGCGCCACGGTGGACCGTGACGAAGGCGTGCTGCTGGTACGGCGCCGGCTTCGGCGTCACCCCACCCTGCGACGTCGCCGGGACCGGCATCGACTGCTCGAGCGCCGGCGGCGCCATCGGCGGCAGCGTCGCGTCCATGTGGAAGCGGTCGCGCTCCGGGGCCGGGTTCGGCAGCGCCGGGACCGAGAAGTCGGGGTTGGCGAAGTCGAGCGCGCCGGCGAGGTTGTTCAGCAGGCTCCGGCGCCACTGGGTGATGTTGGGGTTGCGGACCTTCAGCCCCTGGGTCTGCTGCAGCCAGTCCTCGATGAACTGCTGCGTCGAGGTGTGGTCCATGACGCCGGAGTACGAGTGCCCGCCGCGGGTCCACGGCGAGATCAGCAGCGCCGGGACGCGCGGGCCCGGGCCGATGTGCCCGGCCGGGTTGGCTCCGGAGGCCGGCAGGAACTCGTCCGTGGTGCCCGCCTCGGGGACCGGCGGCAGCACGTGGTCGTACAGGCCGTCGGCCTCGTCGAAGTTGACGATCAGCAGCGTCGAGTTCCAGACGTCCGGGTTCGACGCCAGCGCCTCGATGACGCGGCTCACGTACGAGCCGCCGCGCTCACCGCCGCTCGGGTGCTCCTGATAGGCATCCGGCGGGATCAAGTACGACACCAGCGGCAGCGTGTCCTGCCGGCAGTCGGTGATGAAGTCCTGCAGGTAGGCGTTCAGGTACGCCGGGCCGAAGTCGTCGGTGTTCGGCGGCGTCGGCTCCGGGAAGATCTGCTTGCCGTTGGCATCGAAGTGGTAGCCGCCCCGCTCGGCGGCGGTCTTCGCGGGCTCGGTCGTGGCGCCGAACGGCACGTCCGCGCCGGAGGCGAACCAGTCCCGCACGCCCTTGAACTTGTTCAGGATGTTCAGCCCGTAGTTCGTCCCCGGCGACCGGCTGATGTACACGTTCCAGGACGCGCCCGCGGTCTCGAGCTGCTCGACGAAGCTCGGCCACGTGTACGGCGAACCGGTGCCGTTGTTGTTGTACGCCGACTGGAACCCGCGCCCGGGGGCGTTGCCGCCGCTCGGGTCGATGGTGCCCGACATCAGGTAGTACCGGTTCGGGTACGTCGCGCTGAAGATCGAGCAGTGGTAGTGGTCGCAGACCGTCCACGCCTGCGCGGCCGCGTAGGCCCACGGGATCTCGGCCTCGGTGAAGTACCCCATCGTCCGCGGGGACTTCGCCTGCACCCACCCGTTGTTCGCGCCCTTGTTCCAGGCCCGCTGGCCGTCCGGCCAGCCGTGCGGGAGGTCCCAGCCGCCGAGCGCGTTCATCCGGGCCGAGTCCATCCGGAACGGCAGCACGTAGCCATCCGGCCGGGTCGGGTCCGGCTGCTGGAAGACGTTGGTGCCGTCCGGGTACTGCAGCATCTGCCGGTCCTCGAAGCCGCGGGCGCCGGGGATCATGCCGAAGTAGTGGTCGAACGACCGGTTCTCCAGCATCAGGATCACCACGTGCTTGAGGTCCCGGATGGTCTTCGTGATGCCGTGCGGCCGGCCGTCGGTGGCGGCCTGCGCGGCCGCGGTGTTGGCCAGGCTGCCCAGCCCGACCGCGCCGACGGCTGCCGCGCCGCCCAGCATCACCGAGCGCCGCCGGATCCCGGCCGGGTCGGTCGTCGGTTCGTCGAGGTCGCCTGCTTGCTCTCCTGAGGTCACGCCTGTGCCTTTCCTCGTCGCGTCCGCCGTCGATCGCTGCGTGCGCGACGGCCCTCGGCGACATTTCTCCGCTCAGGTGAACGCGACCCCCATGCCGACCGAAGCCGACGGGCATTCCGTACGACGGCTGCGGCCCGGACCGGGCCGCGAGCCGACGGACGGACTCGGGAAAGGAACTACTGGGTGACGCGGTAGACGTCGAAGACGCCCTCGACCGACCGCACCGCCTTCAGCACGTGCCCGAGGTGGGTCGGATCGCCCATCTCGAAGGTGAAGCGGGACTTGGCGATCCGGTCCCGCGTCGTGGTCAGCGCCGCGGACAGGATGTTCACGTGGTAGTCCGACAGGACCCGGGTGATGTCCGACAGCAACCGCGCCCGGTCCAGCGCCTCGACCTGGATGGCGACCAGGAAGACCGACTGCGCCGTCGGGGCCCACTCGACCTCGACGATGCGTTCGGGCTGGGTCTGCAGGTTCTCGACGTTGGCGCAGTCGGCGCGGTGCACCGAGACGCCGGCGCCGCGGGTGACCCAGCCGATGATCTCGTCACCGGGGACCGGCGTGCAGCAGCGGGCGAGCTTGGACAGCACGTCCGTGGCGCCCTTGACGATGACACCGGCGTCGCCGCGGGCGGTCCGCTTGCGGCGCTCGCGGGTCTGCGGGAGACGCAGGCCCTCGGCCAGGTCCTCGGCCGCGCCCTCTTCCCCGCCGTACGTCTCGATCAACCGCCGGACGACGGCCTGGGCGCTGACGTGGCTCTCCCCCACCGCGGCGTACAGGCCGGTGACGTCGGGGTACCGCAGCGAGTTGGCGACCGCGGTCAGCGTCTCGTGCGACAGCAGGCGCTGCAGCGGCAGGCCCTCCTTGCGGAGCTGCTTGGCGATCGCGTCCTTGCCGTGCTCGATCGCCTCGTCGCGGCGCTCCTTGGAGAACCAGTGCTTGATCTTGTTCCGGGCGCGCGGGCTCTTGACGAAGCCGAGCCAGTCACGCGACGGGCCGGCGCCCTGCGCCTTGGAGGTGAAGACCTCGACGACGTCGCCGTTCTCGAGCGTGCTCTCCAGCGGGACGAGGCGGCCGTTCACCCGGGCGCCGATGCAGCGGTGCCCGACCTCGGTGTGCACCGCGTACGCGAAGTCGACCGGGGACGACCCGGTCGGCAGCGACATCACGTCGCCGCGCGGCGTGAACACGTAGACCTCGGAGTTGTTGATCTCGAAGCGCAGCGAGTCGAGGAACTCCGACGGGTCGGAGGTCTCCCGCTGCCAGTCGACCAGCTGCCGCACCCAGGGCATCTCGTTCGGGGTGCTGACGTCGGTGGTCGGGGCGGCGCCCGCGCCGACCTCCGGGACCGGGGCGTTCGGGTCCTCCTTGTACTTCCAGTGCGCGGCGATGCCGTACTCCGCGCGCCGGTGCATCGAGAAGGACCGGATCTGCAGCTCCACCGGCTTGCCCTGCGGGCCGATCACGGTGGTGTGCAGCGACTGGTACATGTTGAACTTCGGCATCGCGATGTAGTCCTTGAACCGGCCGGGGACCGGGTTCCACCGCGCGTGCAGCACACCGAGGGCGGCGTAGCAGTCCCGGACCGACTCGACCAGGACCCGGATGCCGACCAGGTCGTAGATGTCGCCGAACTCGCGGCCGCGGACGATCATCTTCTGGTAGATCGAGTAGTAGTGCTTGGGCCGGCCGGTGACGGTGGCCTTCACCTTGGCGGCGCGCAGGTCCTCGTGCACCTGGTCGATCACCGAGGCCAGGTACTCGTCGCGCGACGGCGCGCGCTCGGCGACCAGCCGGACGATCTCGTCGTACACCTTCGGGTGCAGGGTCGAGAACGACAGGTCCTCGAGCTCCCACTTGATCGTGTTCATACCCAGCCGGTGCGCCAGCGGGGCGTAGATCTCCAGCGTCTCGCGGGCGATCCGCTCCTGCTTCTCCTGGCGCAGGAAGCCCAGCGTGCGCATGTTGTGCAGCCGGTCTGCGAGCTTGATCACCAGCACCCGGATGTCCTTGGCCATCGCGACGACCATCTTGCGGATCGTCTCGGCCTGCGCGGACTCGCCGTACTTGACCTTGTCCAGCTTGGTGACGCCGTCGACCAGCATCGCGATCTCTTCGCTGAAGTCCTTGGTCAGCTCGTCGATCGTGTAGTCGGTGTCCTCGACGGTGTCGTGCAGCAGCGCGGCGCACAGCGTCGGCGCGGTCATCCCCAGCTCGGCCAGGATGGTCGCGACGGCCAGCGGGTGCGTGATGTAGGCGTCACCGCTCTTGCGCAACTGGCCGGTGTGGTGCTTCTCGGCGGTCCGGTAGGCCCGCTCGATCATCCCCAGGTCGGCCTTGGGGTGCGTGGCCCGGACGACCCGGAACAGCGGCTCCAGCATCGGCGCCCGGTTCGGGTGCCGGGTCCCGCCGAGGCGGGCCAGCCGGGCGCGCACCCGGGCGGGCGCGATCCGCGGTGGTTGGGCGGCAGGCGGCGGCGCCGAGCTGACCGGGCGCACCGGTGCGGGCGCGCGCGGGGGCTCGTGCGGCACCACATCCGGTACCGCTGACGTCATCGCCGGGTCTTCGCCCACGTTGTGTCCCTCCGCCGACAGACCACCAGTCTAGGGGGTCACGGCCAACGAGGTGGACACGGCCTGTGGACAACACGCCGGACCGGCGTACGGACCGGCTTCAGACAGTGACGAGAGCGTCCACGCGCTCGCCGGAAAGCCGCTTCCGGCCGGGCAGGAACGACAGCTCGATCAGTACGCCGGTACCGACGATCTCGGCCCCGCAGCGCCGGACCAGCCGCAGGCAGGCCTCGACCGTGCCGCCGGTGGCGAGCACGTCGTCGATCACCAGCACCCGGTCACCGGGCGCGAACGCGTCCTGGTGCACCTCGATGGTCGCCTCGCCGTACTCCAGCTCGTACGACTCGGCGAACGTCGCCGACGGCAGCTTGCCCTGCTTGCGGACCGGCACGAAGCCGGCGCCGAGCGCCAGCGCGACCGGGGCGGCCAGGATGAAGCCACGGGCCTCGATCCCGACCACCTTGTCGACCACGACCTCGCCGTCGTCGTCCTTGCCGAACGCGGCCAGCGCCTCGACCACCTGGGTGAACCCGGTGTGGTCGGCCAGCAGGGGGGTGATGTCCTTGAACACCACCCCCGGCTGCGGGTAGTCCGGGATGTCGCGGATGCCCTCGGTGAGGACCTGCTCCAGCGAACGCATCAACGACCCTTCGTCACTTGCCGCGCTTGGAGCGCGGCTTACGGCTCGGCTGCGGCCGGCCGGCCGCGCCGGTCGACTTCACCGGGCGGCTGGACGCCACCGGCGTACCGGCCTTGGGAGCACGGTCCTGCGGCCGTACGGCGGTCGCCGTACCGCCACCGACGAGCGCACCCGCCGGCTCGGCGCCCGCGGCGGCGGGTGCCGCCGTACCGCTCTGCTGGGCGCGCTTGGCGAGCACCCGGCGACGCAGCGCCTGCATGCCCGGCTCGCGCTCCTTGAAGGTGGCCAGCAGCGCCGGGGCGATGAAGACCGAGGAGTACGCACCGACGGCGATACCGACGAACAGCGCCAGCGACAGGTCCTTCAGCGGACCGGTCCCGAGCACCACCGTGCCGACGACAAGGATCGAACCGACCGGCATCAGCGCGATCAGCGTGGTGTTGATCGAGCGGACGACGGTCTGGTTCACGGCCAGGTTGGCCGCGTCGCTGTAGGTGAAGCGGTTCGAGCCGGTGATGCCGCGGGTGTTCTCGCGGACCTTGTCGAAGACCACCACGGTGTCGTACAGCGAGTAACCCAGGATCGTCAGGACGCCGATCACGGTGGCCGGCGTGACGTCGAAGCCGACCAGCGCGTAGACGCCGACCGTGATCAGCACGTCGTGCACCAGCGCGATGATGGCGGCCATCGAGGCCTTGGGTTCGCGGAAGTAGATCCAGATCACCAGGAAGACCAGGACCAGGAAGACGATCAGCGCCAGGACGGCCTTGTTCGCGATCTGGTCACCCCAGGAGGCGCCGATCTGCGACGTACTGACCTGGTTCTCCGCGACGCCGGCCTGGTCGGCGATCGCGATCCGGACCTTGGTGATGTCGTCCTGGCTGAGCGGCCGGGTCTGGATCCGGACCTTGTCGCTGCCGACCGTGGTGACGACCGGGTCGCCGAGGTCCTGCGCGTTGGTCGCCTTCACCGCGTTGGTGAAGTCGTCGATCGTGGAGTCGGTGACCTGCACCGACGTCTGGTACTCGGTGCCGCCCTTGAACTCGATGCCGAGCGCCAGGCCGCGGACGGCCAGGCCGATCACGGAGACCGCGACCAGGATCAGCGAGACGGCGAACCAGACCTTGCGCTTGCCGATGAAGTCGTAGGAGACCTCACCGCGGTGCAGCTTCGCACCGATGTTTCCGAGCTTCGACATCAGACCTCCCCTCCCACGGGCTTACGCGTCGACTTGGCCGGACGGGCGGACGGTTTCATCTGGCCGGGCAACCGCTCCACCCCGAGGTGCTCGGGGTCGAGACCGGACAGCTTGTGGCCGTGGCCGAAGAAGTCGGTCCGGGCCAGCAGCGTGACCAGCGGCTTGGTGAAGATGAAGACCACCAGCAGGTCGATCAGTGTGGTCAGGCCGAGCGTGAACGCGAAGCCCTTCACGCCGCCGACCGCGAGGATGTACAGCACGACCGCGGCCAGCAGCGAGATCGAGTCGGCCGCGATGATCGTGTGCTTGGCGCGGGCCCAGCCGGTCTCCACCGAGGAGCGCAGACTGCGGCCCTCACGGACCTCGTCGCGGAGCCGCTCGAAGTAGATGACGAACGAGTCCGCGGTGATACCGATCGCGACGATCAGACCGGCGATCCCGGCCAGCGTCAGGGTGAACCCGATCGCCTGGCCGAGCAGCACGACCGACGCGTAGGTCAGCGCGGCCGCGGCGGCCAGCGAGGCGACCACGACCAGGCCGAGGCCCCGGTAGTACAGGAAGGAGAAGATGATCACCAGCGCCAGGCCGATGATGCCCGCGGTGATGCCGGCCGAGAGCTGGTCGCCGCCGAGCTGCGGCGAGATCGTCTCGACCGAGGAGACGTCGAAGGACACCGGCAGTGCGCCGTACTTGAGCACGTTGGCCAGGTCGCGGGCCTCGGTCTCGGTGAAGCTGCCGCTGATCATCGCCTGGCCACCCGGGATCGGGCCGTCGACGCTCGGGGTCGAGATGGTCTCGCCGTCCAGCACGATCGCGAACAGGTTCTGACCGCTCGCCGCCTGCGCGGCGAGCTTGGTGGTGGCCTTGAGGAACTTGTCGCCGCCCTCACCGTTGAAGTTCAGGTTGACCTGCCACTGGAAGCCGCCCTGCGGGATGCCCGCGCTGGCGTCGGTCAGGTCGGTGCCCTTGAGGATCGCCGGGCCGAGCAGGTACTTGCTGGTACCGGCCTTGTCGCAGGACATCAGCGGCTTGTCCGGGTTGTCCTCGGGCTTGGCCGTCTTGGCGTCCGGGCACTTGAAGGTGGCGAAGGCCGCGGTGGTGGCCGCGTCGGGCTGCCAGCTCAGCGGGTCGCCCGGGTTGGCCGGCGGGGTGGCCGGGGGCGGCGTCACCGGCGGCGTGCTCGGGTTCGCGGTCGGCGTCGGGGTCGGCGTCGCCGCCTTCCCGAGCACGCTGCTCCAGGCGCGGCCGTTCGGCGACGGGCTGCCGGTCGGCTTCAGCGTGGTCGACGCGCTCGGCGTGGTGCTCGGCTTCGGCGTCGTGGTCGGCTTGCCGGTCGGGGTGGCCGACGGGACCGGCGGCGGGACCGCCTGCTGGGCGTCGTACACGATCCGGAAGTACAGCAGGGCGGTCTGGCCGACCTGCTTGATCAGGCTGTCCTGGTTGGCGCCGGGGACAGCCACGTTGATGTGGCTGCCGCCGGCGGTGGTGATCTCGGCTTCGCCGACGCCCGCGCCGTTGACCCGCTGCGAAATGATGTTCTTCGCCTCGGACAGCTGCTCGGCGGTGACGGTACCGCCTCCTGCCAGGGACTTCGCGGTCAGCGTGATGGTGGTGCCACCGCGCAGGTCCAGGCCGAGCTTGGGCTCCCAGTGCTTGGTCAGCCCCATGATCCCGAACAGCAGGACCAGGATGACTCCCAGAACGATCAGGAGCCGCCCTGGGCGGGATGTCGTCGTTGATGCCACGTTGGATTCAACCTTTGCGCTTCTGGGCGCGCCGGGGTGTCAGGGTGACGCCGGGGCGCGCCGCACGCCGATAGGACGGGGAAGTTCAGTTCTCGGTGTGCGTCGGCGGCAGCTTCTTGTCCTGCGCCTTGGTGTCGCCCGTCTCCGGTACGTCGACGGTGTCACGCTCGGCCACCTCGTCGGTGACCCGGTCCTCCACCGGGTCGGCCGCCGGGGCCTCGACCGCCTCGTCGGCCGGCTCGTCGTCGGGCAGCACCCGGCCGACCGCGGCCTTCACGAACTGGACCAGGATGCCGTCGGAGACCTCGAGGGTGACGTACTCGTCGTCGACCTCCTCGACCACGCCGACCATGCCGCTGGTGGTGACCACCTTGGTACCGGGGGTCAGCGCGGCGACGGTGTCGGCCTGCTTCTGCCGCTGCTTACGCTGCGTGCGGCTCATGAACCAGATCATGCCGACGATCAGGATCAGCGGGAGCAGGAGCGTGAAACCCCCGCCACCTCCGGAAGAGGCCATCGGTACGGCGAGCAGTTGCATCGGGACTCAGAATCCTTCGTCGATTGCGGGGGCCCGGCACGCTCTGCGCGCGCAGGTCGTCACGGGATGGCCGAGGTCAGGCCACCGGGGAGTCTAACCCTGAGCGGCAACAAGTGCCGCATGACACCGGGTCACGTTTGCGTTACTCGCGCACCGTACGCCGGTCCGGTGCGCTTGCTGTACCCGGTCCACCGCACTGGGTGCACGGTGTACTGCTTCAACGCGTACGGCGTGCTCCTCAGTTCCCTACTCGTCCTCGGCGTCGAACAACGTGTCGGCGAAGGTGGCGTTCTTGGGAACGGAGAGGCCGAGGTGACGCCAGGCGGCTGGTGTGGCGACGCGGCCGCGCGGCGTCCGGGCGAGGTAGCCGGAGCGGACCAGGAACGGTTCGGCGACCTCCTCGACCGTTTCGCGTTCCTCGCCGACCGCGACCGCGAGCGTGGACAGGCCGACCGGTCCCCCGCCGAAGCGGCGGCACAGTGCGTCGAGGACGCTGCGGTCGAGGCGGTCCAGGCCCATCCGGTCGACCTCGTACAGGTCGAGGGCGGCCTTGGACAGCGCGATCGTGATGATGCCGTCGGCCCGGACCTCGGCGTAGTCGCGGACGCGGCGGAGCAGCCGGTTCGCGATCCGGGGTGTGCCGCGCGAGCGGGACGCGATCTCGCGGGCGCCCTCGGGGGTGATGTCGACGTCGAGCAGCGCGGCGGACCGGTTGACGATCTTCTCCAGCTCGGTCGCCTCGTAGAACTCCAGGTGCCCGGTGAACCCGAACCGGTCGCGCAGCGGACCCGGCAGCAGACCGGCCCGCGTGGTCGCGCCGACCAGCGTGAACGGCGGGATCTCCAGCGGGATCGCCGTTGCCCCCGGCCCCTTGCCGACGATCACGTCGACGCGGAAGTCCTCCATCGCCATGTACAGCAGCTCTTCGGCCGGGCGCGACATCCGGTGGATCTCGTCGAGGAACAGCACCTCGCCCTCGCTCAGCCCGGACAGGATCGCGGCCAGGTCGCCGGCGTGCTGGATCGCCGGCCCGCTGGTGATCCGCAGCGGCGCCGACAGCTCCGACGCGATGATCATCGCCAGGGTGGTCTTGCCCAGCCCGGGCGGGCCGGACAGCAGCACGTGGTCGGGCGCGCGGTTGCGGCCGCGGGCCGCGTGCAGGACGAGCTCGAGCTGCTCGCTGACCCGGCGCTGGCCGCCGAACTCGGCCAGCGTGCGCGGGCGCAGCGCGGACTCGATCTTGCGTTCCTCGAGGTCGACCGCGTCGGCGGAGACGAGGGGCCTGACGTTCTCTTCCATCCGTTACGCCTTCGAGAGCACGCGGAGCGCGGCGCGCAGCAGGTCGGGGACGGAAGGTTCGCCCTGATCGGCCAGCGGTGAGACGGCGATGACCGCGTCCTCGGCGTCGCGGGCCGACCAGCCGAGGCCGACGAGACCGGCCTGCACCTGGTCCTTCCAGGCTTCGGCCGTCTGCAGTGGGCGGCCGGCGACGGTCTTGGAGGGGGCGCCGATCTTGTCCTTCAACTCCAGGACGATCCGCTGGGCGCCCTTCTTGCCGATCCCGGGGACCTTCACCAGCATCGCCAGGTCCTCGGAGGCGACGGCTTGGCGCAGCTGGTCAGGGCTCAGTACGGCGAGCGCCGCCTGCGCGAGCTTCGGGCCGACACCGGAGGCGGTCTGCAGCAGCTCGAACAGCGACTTCTCGTCGTCGTCGGCGAACCCGTACAGCGTGAGCGAGTCCTCGCGGACGACCATCGAGGTGAAGACCTGGGTCTCCTGCCCGGGCCGCAGCCCGGCGAGCGTCCCCGGGTGGCAGTAGACCTGCAGGCCGACCCCGCCGACCTCGATCACGGCGCTGTCCAGCCCGATCGCCGCCACCGGCCCGCGCACGAACGCGATCATCGCTTACCTCCTCGTACTGCCCGGAGCTGTGCTTCCCGGGCCGCGGTCGCCTGCACCAGCGCCGCTTGAACCTTCGCCAGTTGTGCTTTGGATTGTGCTTGTGCCCGCAATTCCAGCTGAGACTGTGCGGCGGCTTGCAGTTTGCTCGTCACTCCCCCGCGCCACACGTGGCAGATGGCCAGCGCCAACGCGTCCGCGGCATCCGCAGGTGTCGGGCGCTCGGGCAGCTGCAGGATCCGCGTCACCATCGTGGTGACCTGGTCCTTATCCGCCCGGCCGGAGCCGGTGACCGCGGCCTTGACCTCGCTCGGTGTGTGCAGCGCGACCGGCAGACCTCGCCGGGCGGCGACGACCATCGCGATGCCCGACGCCTGCGCGGTGCCCATCACGGTACGGACGTTGTGCTGCGCGAAGACCCGCTCGACGGCGACGGCGTCCGGTTGGTGCTCCTCGATCCACTGCTCGATACCGGCCTCGATCTGGACCAGCCGCCGCGCGACGTCCAGGTCAGCAGGCGTTCGGACCACGCCGACGGCGACCAGCTTCGGGGGCCGTCCGGGCGCGCCCTCGACCACGCCGAGACCGCACCGGGTCAGCCCCGGGTCGACGCCGAGCACCCGCATGAACACCTCCGAACGTTTGTTCGACAAACACTATGCGGCAGGCCGAGCGAGCAGGAAATCGACGCGCCGAGCGCTTGTGGACAACGCGATCAGAAGAAGTCGAGCATGTACGCCGCCGGGCCTCCGAACGCCGTGTCCAGCACGCCGTCGTCGCGCACCGACCCACCCGAAGCCAACCCCGAAGCCCGCAGCGAAGCCAACGGCGTACCGGCGTACAAGCCGGCCAGTCCACGAGCCCCGAGCCGCAGCACGTCACCTGTCCCCGACGACGGCGTCAGCTTGCCAGCGCCGTCAGCAACCGACAGCTGCCACCGCCCCGCATGCCCCGGCACTTCGGCGTCATCCAGCTGCAGCTCAGCCTCCACCGCAACCCCAGGAGCAAACCCCCGCGCAGCAACAGCAGCAGGTGCGTCCAGCAGCCGCAGCATCCAGTGCTGCACGTGCATCTCCTTGTCGGCCTCCAGCTGCGCCAGCAGGTGCACCGGATCGTTCGGCGAGACGTACGCGTGCACAGTCCGAGCCGTCGACGACCCAGATCCAACAGTCGCCCACAGCGCCCGCGCGGTCTCCTCCGAGTGCGCGATCAGCTCGTCGACCCGCAGGTTGTTGCCGTCCCAGTTGTAGACCACGAAGCCGTCGTCGGCGAGGTACGCGAAGATGTCCTCGTCGTCGGCCAGCCACTCCGCGACCTTCGCCTCCGGCCACCCCAGTACGCCGCTCGCGCGCGCACCCTCGTGCGCCTCGGCAACGAGCTCCAGGAAGCGCCCGGCGTCGGCCGGCCCGGCCCGCCGGATCGACACCCCGCGCCCGCCCAGCGACCGCAGATCCGCCGCCTGGAAGGAGAACCGGTACCGCCCGCCGCCGAACTCGTACCCGAGCTTGCGGTAGATCACGGTCGTCGCCGGGTACAGCGCGGTCAGCGGGAACCCGCGGTCGATCGACCGCTGCAGCACGCCCCGCATCAACATGCTGCCGACCCCGCGCCCGCGGTACTCCGGCGACACCACGACGCCGGCGATCCCGGCCATCGGCACCTGGCGACCGCCCCACCACTGCTGGAAGTCCCAGATCCGCGCGGCCGCGACCACCTCGTCGCCGTCGGCGACGCCGACGTACCGGCCGTCGGTGAGGAACTCGACCGCGTCCTTGGTCCACTGCTCCCGCGACGACGCGGGCAGCGGCCCGAACGAGCGCGCCCGCACCCGCAGTACGGCGTCCAGATGGTCCTCGGTGATGTCGACAAGTCGCAGCGCATCGGTCACGCCCAGACCCTACGTCGCCGGTCTGAACCGGGCGACAGCAATACCGCCTACTTGCGGTCGGTGACCCAGAGCTTGATGGTGCCTTCGACAACGACCGTGCCGTCGTCGCGGGTCGCCTTCACCCGGACCGGTACGTCGGGACCAGCCGTCCACGCGGCCGGGTCGGTCTCGGCGGTGCAGGTCAGGTCCGAGGTCGACTTGGCCAGGTAGGCGACGTCCATGCCCTTGGGCAGCCAGCGTTTGCCGGCCGGGACGGTCGCCTCGGCGAGCGCCCCCATCGCGGCCTCGAGCCCGTTGCAGACGGCGATCGCGTGCACGGTGCCGATGTGGTTCTGCACCGCGCGGCGCTTGGGCAGCACGAGGGCGGCGAAGTTCGGGCTGACCTGGACGAACCGCGGGCGGATCGACCCGAAGTACGGCGCCCGGCGGCTGAACACGAACGAGAACAGCCGCGGACCGCCCGGGACGGTCCGCAACTTGTCCCACAGCGCGAGTACCTGAGTCGTCATGACCTCAGGTTACCCGCGAGTTAACTAACTGTCAGCCAACCTCGGCCATGACGTCGTCGGAGACGTCGAAGTTGGCGTACACGTTCTGCACGTCGTCGCTGTCTTCCAGCGCGTCGATCAGCCGGAAGATCTTGTTCGCGCCGTCGGCGTCCAGCTCGACCGTCATCGACGGGACGAACGACGCGTCGGCCGACTCGTAGTCGATCCCGGCGTCCTGCAGCGCGGTCCGGACCTTGACCAGGTCGGTCGCCTCGCTGATCACCTCGAAGGCCTCGCCGAGGTCGTTCACCTCGTCGGCGCCGGCCTCCAGGACCGCCTCCATCACGTCGTCCTCGGAGTAGGTCTTGCCGTCCTGCTCCTTGTTCACCACGATGACGCCCTTGCGGTTGAACAGGTACGCGACGCTGCCCGGGTCGGCCAGCGAGCCGCCGTTGCGGGTCATCGCGGTCCGGACGTCGGCCGCGGCGCGGTTGCGGTTGTCGGTCAGGCACTCGACCAGCATCGCGACACCGTTCGGCCCGTAGCCCTCGTAGGTGATCGACTGGTACTCCGCGCCACCGGCTTCGGCCCCGGAACCACGCTTGACCGCGCGGTCGATGTTGTCGTTCGGGACCGACGACTTCTTGGCCTTCTGCACCGCGTCGTACAGGGTCGGGTTGCCGGACAGGTCACCGCCGCCGGTCCGGGCGGCCACCTCGATGTTCTTGATCAGCTTCGCGAAGAGCTTGGCGCGCCTCGAGTCGATGACCGCTTTCTTGTGCTTGGTGGTGGCCCATTTGGAGTGGCCTGACATCGCGAACCCAACCCTTCTACCGCCTGCAACTGATCTAGAGGTCGCGCACCAGATCGGCGAAGTAGCCGTGCAGCCGGGCGTCACCCGTCATCTCAGGGTGGAACGACGTGGCCAGCAGCCGATCGTGGCGAACCGCCACGATCCTACCGGTGGCAGGTCCAGACCTCACCGTCGACAGTACCTCCACGTCGCGACCGACCCGCTCGACCCACGGTGCCCGGATGAACACGGCGTGGTACGGCGTACTGAACGCGCCGAACTCCAGATCGGCCTCGAACGAGTCCACCTGACGGCCGAACGCGTTCCGGCGGACGGTCACGTCGAGCCCGCCGAGCGTCTCCTGCCCGGCGACGCCGCCGCTGATCTCGTCGGCCAGCAGGATCATCCCGGCGCAGGTCCCGAACACCGGCATCCCGTCCCGGATCCGCTTCTGCAGCGGTTCGAACAGCTCGAACGACCGGGCCAGCTTCTCCATCGTCGTCGACTCGCCACCCGGCAGCACCAGCCCGTCGACCGCGGCCAGCTCGGACGGACGGCGGACCGGGACGGCCTCGACGCCGACCTGGCCGAGCATGGCCAGGTGCTCGCGCACGTTGCCCTGCAGCGCGAAGACGCCGATCACAGGTCCACCCGGCGCTGCCACTCGACCGTCACCTCGATCCGTCCCTCGTCGAAGGTCGCCGGCAGGTCCCGCTCGTGCAGCAACGCCAGTACGTCGTCCAGCAACGGCTCCCCCGGCGCGACGTTCGCGGTGTCCGGGTGCCAGACCTTCAGCTCCAGCATGCCGAAGTCGACCGCGTGCCAGACGTCGGTGTCGGTGAAGAACACCAGTCCCTTCGGCGACGTCGCCGCTTCCAGCGCATGTCGGGCGGCGTGGTGGTCGGAGGTGTAGCGCACCACCACGATGCCCAGCGCCTCCAACTCGTCCAGTACGGCGTCCAGCCGGTCGGGTGCTGTCTCTTCGGGCCAGCTCGCTGCGTCGGCCTCCAGCTCGCTCAACGCCTCGGCGATGAGCTCCGGCACCAGTACGGCGGCGTCCGCGGCCGGCGCGTCCTCCTGCACGGCCTCGGTCAACGCAGCCGTCACGGCGGCCCGGTCGGCATAGCCGGACCGCACCAGAACCCGTGCCAGGCCGCGCAGCTCACGGTCGGTCCGCTGATCCACAATCACTCAGCCAGCGTAGTCGAGCGGCGGCGGTGGAAGCCGCCGGAGAGCGCGAGGTCACATGCCGAGACCAGGCCGCGGGCCCCGCCTCGGCCGGGCCGCTCACTGGCGGGGCTTGACCCGCTTGGTGGGCGCTGCAGTGAGCGGGTCCTCCGGCCAGGGGTGCCGCGGATAGCGAGCCCTCAGGTCAGCCCGCACCTGCGGGTACCCCTGCTTCCAGAACGAGCTGAGATCACTGGTGATCGCCACCGGCCGCTGCGCCGGCGACAGCAAGTGCAGCACCACCGGCACGCGCCCGTCCGCCACAGTCGGCGTAGCGGTCCACCCGAACACCTCCTGCAACTTCACCGCAAGCACCGGCGGCTCAGCCCCGTCGTACGCGAGCCGAACGCTGGAACCCGACGGAACCTGCAGCCGCTCCGGCGCCAGCTCACCAAACCGTGTCGCCGCCGGCCACGGCAGCAGCCGCCGCAGCGCCGACGCGACGTCGATCCGCGCGAGATCCCGCGCAGCCCGCACCGAGGCGAGCTCAGACCCCAGCCACTCATCGAGCCCAGCCAGCAGCGCGTCGTCATCCACCGCAGGCCAAGGCGATCCGAGGTGCGCATGACAGAACGCCAGCCGCTCCCGCAGCGCGACCGCGGCCTCGGACCAACGCAGTACGGACAACCCGCTCCGCCGAATCCCGTCCCGCACGGCCGCCTGCACAAGCACCGGATCAGGCTTGGCCAACGGAACGTCGTTGAGCACGATCGCCCCCAGCGCCTCGACCCGCCGCGTCACCACCCGCCCGTCGTCCCACCGGATCTGGTCAGTGGTCGACAGCAAATCCCCCGCGACCTCACGAGCGGTCTGCTCGTCGATCGGCGCCGCCGACCGGATCCGAGCATCCGCCCGCCCAGGCGCTCGATCGGCCACCGCAACAGCCAGCCACGGCGTGGTCCGCAACGAGGAGTGCTCGTCCAGCGCGGCACCCGTCCCACCGGACATCTGGTACGTCGCCGAGTCCACCCCGCGCGCCCGAGCGATCCGATCCGGATACGCCAGCCCGACGACGACTCCGACCGCAAGATCGTCCGGCAACCGGCGCCCACCCGCCGACCCGTCCGGCAACCCACGCCCGCCTGCCGACCCGTCCCGCGCCCCGCGCGCCCCGGACGAGTCCCCTCGGCCCAGCCGCTTCGTCTCTTCTCTCCACCGCGCGCTGGCTCCCCGGTCATCTCCCCGCCGCAGCGCCCTCCACCGCGCCGGCAGATCGTCACCGAAGTCCCGCCCGGACTCATCCGAGAGCATCGCGACCACCTCGCGCGCCCGATCAGCCCCAACCCGCGCCGCCCCATCCAGTAACGCCCGCGCCAACCGCGGATGCGCCCCCACCGCCGCCATCCGCCGCCCGCGCTCGGTGATCCGCCCGCCCTCATCCACAGCATCAAGCCGTCCCAGCAACTCCAAAGCCGCAGCCATCGCCACCCCCGGCGGTGCGTCCAGCAACGCCAACCCAGCCCCACCCGGCGCACCCCACGCCGCCAGATCCAGCGCGAACCCCGCCAGATCAGCAATCGCGATCTCCGGCGCCGGATGCGCATCAAGGTGCGAGTGCTCCACAGCAGACCAGCACCGATAGACCCTGCCAGGCCCCTCCCGCCCAGCCCGACCGGCCCGCTGATCGGCCGACGACTTCGACACCCGACAGGTCACCAACGACCCCAACCCGCGCGACTGATCCGTCCGCGGTTCCCGAGCCAGCCCGGAGTCCACCACCACCCGCACCCCAGGCACCGTCAGCGAGCTCTCCGCCACCGACGTCGTCACCACGATCCGTCGCTCAGCCGACGCCGTCAGCGCCCGCTCCTGCTCGGCCCGCGACTGCCGCCCGTACAACGGCAGCACGTTCTCCCCCGCCAGCCGCCGCGCCACCCCGTTGATCTCCGCCTCCCCCGGCACGAACACCAGCACATCCCCGTCGTTCTCCCCCAGAGCCCGCCGTACGACGGCCGCCACGTGATCCAGCAACCGCGGATCCACCCGCCCACCCGGCAGCAACGGCACAGGCACCGGCGGCGGCGCCCACTCCACCCCCACCTCGAACAACGCAGCGGACGCAGTCACCACAGGCGCATCCCCCAACGCCCGGCTCAACCGCACGGTGTCCGCCGTCGCCGACGTCGCGACGATCGCCAGATCCGGCCGCAGATTCGCCCGTACGTCGACGCAGAACGCCAGCAACAGATCCGCATCCAGGTGCCGCTCATGACACTCGTCGATCACGATCGCCGACACCCCTGGCAACTCCGGATCCCGCTGCAACCGCCGTACCAGCAACCCGGTCGTCACCACCTCGACCCGCAGCCCGTCGCCCCCGCTGCGCTCCCCACGCATCGCATACCCGACCCGCTGCCCGAGCGGCTCCCCCACCAGCGACGCCAGCCGAGCAGCGGCAGCCCGCGTAGCCATCCGTCGCGGCTCAGCAACGATCACCGTGCCCCCGAGCGCGTCAGCCAACGCCAGCGGCAGCAGCGACGTCTTCCCCGACCCAGGCGGCGCGACCAGCACGGCCGTCCCCTGCGACCGCACCGCATCAACAGCAGAAGGCAGCACGGCCCGAACAGGCAGATCCGCCCCCGGCACCGAGGACTCAGGCAGCAGCACGCCCCGACGCTAGCCGACCGCGGCAGCCGTACGCCGTACAGCACTCCGGTAGCGACCGGGCGCCTGCGAGCGCGCCCGGGTGAAGGCCCGGCTGAACGCGTACACCGACGTGTAGCCGACCGAGCGGGCGATGGTCTCCAACGTGTCGTCCGACTCGCGCAGCCGGCTAGCGGCGACGTCCATCCGCCAGTTCGTCAGGTAGGCCCCCGGGCTCTGCCCAGTACGAGCCTGGAAGCGGCGCGACAGCGTCGCCCGCGACACCGACAGCTCGTCCGCAAGCTGCGCTGTCGTCCAGGGCTTGGCCGGGTCGCCGTGGATCTTGGTGAGCGCCGCACTCAGCAGCGGGTCGTCGAGAACGCCCAGCCAGGACTGCTTGGCCTCCTCGGGATGCGTGGCCAGCCAGACCCGCAGCAGCTGGATGAGCAGGATGTCGATCAGCCGGTCCAGCACGATCGCGGTCCCCATCTGCGGGTGCGCAAGCTCACGCGCCAGCAACCGGATGGTGTCGTCCAAGCAGCTCCCGCTGTGGTCGCCCGGCAGGTGCACCACAGCAGGCAGCGCACCGAGCACCGGCGTCGACACCGCGGGGTCGTACTCGTACGACGCCCCCAACAGATGCGTCCGCACCTCTCCCGCGCCCAGCCGCAGCACCGCGCCGCTCTCACTCGCGTCGGCGGGCACCACGTAACTGCAGGCCGGCGCCGCCATGCCCGGCGTACTGCTGACCACGTGACTCGCGCCGGTCGGCAGCAGCACGACGTCACCCGGCATCAGCTGCAGCGGGTCACGCCCAGCAACATCCAGCCAGGCCGTGCCCGCGGTGACGACGTAGATGACCGCCCGGTCGACCGGGTCCCAGAACACACCCCACGGGTCGGCCCCCTCGACGCGGGCGCCCAGTGCTCCACGAACGCCGCCCACGGCCAACGCGTCAGCCAACAGATCCATGTCGACAAATCTAGCCGACTGCGACAAACGGCTATTGATATGCGCCAAACAAGCATCGGGTGTAGCGGCGGCTGCTTCCTACGGTGGTCTCAGTCAACCGAAACCACTGGAGCAAACCCCTATGAAGCTGTCCGGAACCACCGCCTTCGTCACCGGAGCCAACCGCGGCCTCGGCCGCCATTTCGCCCAGGAACTGCTGGCCCGCGGCGCCAAGAAGGTCTACGCGGCCGCCCGCAACCCCGACTCGATCGACCTGCCGGGCGTCGAGAAGGTCCGCCTCGACATCACCGACCCGGCCGCGGTCGCAGCAGCCGTTGCACAGGCACCCGACGTCGATCTGCTGATCAACAACGCCGGCATCGGCGGCCCCGAGAACCTGATCGACGGCGACCTCGACGTGATCCGCCGTCAGCTCGAGACGCACTTCTTCGGCACCCTCGGGATGGTCCGCGGCTTCGCCCCGATCCTCGGAGCCAACGGCGGCGGCGCGGTCCTCAACGTCCTGTCGGTCCTCTCGATCGTCAGCATGCCCGAGGCCGGCGCGTACGCCGCCGCGAAAGCCGCCCAGTTCAGCCTGACCAACAGCATCCGCCACGAGCTCGCCGCCCAGGGCACGCTGGTCAGCGGCCTCCTGCTGGCCGCGACCGACACCGACATGATGGCCGGGTACGACGTACCGAAGAACGACCCCGCCGACGTGATCCGCACCGCCCTCGACGGCCTGGAGGCGGACCTGACCGAGATCCTCGCCGACGAGCCCACCCGCCAGGCCAAGGCCTCGCTGGCGGGATAGACAAAACGCCCCGTGGAGCACCAACCTCCACGGGGCTACAAGCCTTTACCAGCCGCGCTCGGCCAGGCGGTGCGGCTCGGGGATCTCGTCGACGTTGATGCCGACCATCGCCTCGCCGAGGCCGCGGGAGACCTTGGCGATCACGTCGGGGTCGTCGTGGAAGGTGGTGGCCTTGACGATCGCCTCGGCGCGCTGGGCCGGGTTGCCGGACTTGAAGATGCCGGAGCCGACGAAGACGCCCTCGGCGCCGAGCTGCATCATCATCGCGGCGTCGGCGGGGGTGGCGATACCGCCGGCGGTGAACAGCACGACCGGGAGCTTGCCGAGGGTGGCGACCTCCTTGACCAGCTCGTACGGCGCCTGCAGCTCCTTGGCGGCGACGTACAGCTCGTCCTCGGGGAGGTTCTGCAGGCGGCGCAGCTCCTGGCGGATCTGGCGCATGTGGGTGGTGGCGTTGGAGACGTCGCCGGTGCCGGCCTCGCCCTTAGAGCGGATCATCGCCGCGCCCTCGGTGATCCGGCGCAGCGCCTCGCCGAGGTTGGTCGCGCCGCAGACGAACGGCACCGTGAACTGCCACTTGTCGATGTGGTTGGCGTAGTCGGCGGGGGTGAGCACCTCGGACTCGTCGATGTAGTCGACGCCGAGGCTCTGCAGCACCTGGGCCTCGACGAAGTGACCGATCCGGGCCTTGGCCATCACCGGGATCGAGACCGCGCCGATGATCGAGTCGATCATGTCCGGGTCGCTCATCCGGGAGACGCCGCCCTGGGCCCGGATGTCGGCCGGGACCCGCTCCAGCGCCATCACCGCGACCGCACCGGCGTCCTCGGCGATCTTGGCCTGCTCGGCCGTGACGACGTCCATGATCACGCCGCCCTTGAGCATCTCCGCCATGTCCCGCTTGACCTTGACGGTGCCGGTCTGCGGTTCGGTGTTCTCGGTCACTTCCGGGTCCTCCTGATGAGCTGGGGTACGCCGATCAGCCTAGGCCGCCGGTCACCCCAACGATCAGTCCACCTCGGATCAACTGGACTGAGCCAACGCGGCCGTCAGCCGGGCCACCACCAGCCGCAGCGTCGCGGGCGGCGCGGTGAACGGGATCCGCAGGTGCCGCCGGTCGGTCCCGTCCGGGGTGAACAGGTCTCCTGCCCCCAGCAACAACCCCTGCTCGCGCGCCGCCTCCAGCACCTTGCGCGAGCGGACCTCCGTCAGCTCCAACCACAACGTCATGCCACCGGTCGGCGTCGCCCAGGCCACTCCAGGCACGCCCTTCAGCCCAGTCTCCAGCGCCGCCAGGTTGGCCCGGAGGCGGGTCTTGCGCCGTGAGATGACCCGGTCGAGCCGGCCGAGGATCGCCAGCGCCAGCAGGTCGTCCAGCGCACTGGGCGACGTCACACTCAGCTGCGCCGAGGTGTTGATCTTCCGGCGCAGCTGCCGCCCGGTCCGCACCCAGCCGACCCGCAGCCCTCCCCACACCGTCTTGCTGAGCGACCCGACGCTCACCGTGCGCGGGTACCGGCTCAGCGGATCCGCCTGCTTCCCACTGGCCAGCCAGAGCGGCCGCATGGTCTCGTCACTGATCAGCGCGGCCCCGTACCGCCGGGCGATCTCCACCACCGCCGTACGCCGGTCCGCCGGCAGGCTGAGCCCGGTCGGGTTGTGGTTGTCGGCCTGCAGGTAGATGACCTTCGGCTTGTGCCGCCGGCAGAGGTGCGCGAGCTGATCGGTGTCCCAGACCCCAGCAGGCCAGCCGACGACATCCAGCCGGTGGTTGCGCAGCAGGTCGAACGCAGCCGGGTACGTCGGGGTCTCGGTGATCGCCACTCCCGGCCCGACGTCCAGCCCGGCCAGCGCCGCGTTCAGCCCGGCCGCAGCACCCACTGTCAGCGTCAGCTGCCCCGGCTCGGTCGGAACACCCTCCAGCGTCAGCCGCTCAGCCAGCGCAGTCCGCAACTCCAGCGACCCACCCGGCGGCGGCCCGTCCCCACCCATCGCCTGCGGCAGCCCCTCCGCCACGATCTGCGCCGCCACCTCAGCCACATCATGCGGCGCCGCGGTCGTCGCGAACCGCAGATCCAGCACCGGCTGGTCCCCTGGCGTCACCGTCGACACCGGAGCGATCGGATCGAGCAGCCGGTCCAGCGGCCGCACATGCGTCCCCGACCCCCGCCGAGTCTCCAGTACGCCGTCCGCCCGCAACTGGTCGAGCGCCCGCACCACCGTCACCCGGCTCACCCCGAGCCGCTCGGCCAGCACCCGCTCCGACGGCAGCCGCGACCCGATCGACAGGTCCCCCCGCTCGATCCGCCGCAGCACCAGCGCCTCGACCTGCTCGGTCCGGTTCCCGTCCCCCGGGTCCAGATCCATCCCCCGCCACATGAGTCCAGTCTGACAGCACTGGCCTGATCGCAGTGGAACCATCGGACTGTCGGTGGCGGGTGCGAGGATCTCTCCGTGGACGAGCGGTGGGCGATTGCCCCGGCAGAAGGCGGCGGCGCGACGCTCGTTGCCCTGCATCCGGACGGCCAACCGGCCGGCGAGATCGTTCACGAGCCCGACCTCCCCACTGCCGTCGCTTCGCGCCCGCAGGTCACCCGCTGGGTCTGGCGATCGACCGCCGAGATCTACCCGAGGCTGCTGGCGGCCGGCGTACGGGTGGAGCGCTGCTACGACATCGAGACGACCGAGGGACTGCTGCTCGGGCATGCCGGACGGCTGGGTGAGCCCCGCTCGGCGGCAGCGGCCTGGGCCCGCCTGACCAACCAACCCGTCCCCGCCGACCCACCCATGCGCGCCACCGAGCCAGGTGGCGAGCAGTCCTCGCTCTTCGACCTGGAGACCGCGTCCCTCCCCTTCGAAGCCCTCCTGCGCGTGTACGCCGACCAGCTCGGCCGCCACCACGACACCGAGCACCCGGACCGCATGCGCCTGCTCACCGCGTCGGAGTCCTCCGGCTGGCTGATCGCCACCGAGATGGACCGGGCCGGGCTCCCCTGGAGCGCCGACGACCACCGCGCCCTCCTCAGCGAGCTCCTCGGTGAGCGGTACGCCGGCGGCGGCGAGCCGCGGCGTCTGACCGAGCTGGCCGAGCAGGTCTCGGCCGCGTTCGGTCGTCGCGTCCGGCCGGACCTGCCGGCCGACGTACTGAAGGCGTTCAAACAGGCCGGGTACCAGCTGAGCACCACGCGGCGCTGGGAGCTGCAGACCATCGACCACCCGGCCGTCGAGCCGCTGATCGAGTACAAGAAGCTCTACCGGATCTACACCGCGAACGGCTGGACCTGGTTGCACGACTGGGTCCACGACGGCCGCTTCCGCCCCGGCTTCGTCCCGGGCGGTACGGTCTCGGGCCGCTGGGTCACCAACGGCGGTGGCGGGCTGCAGATCCCGAAGGTGATCCGCCGCGCGGTCGTCGCCGACCCGGGCTGGCGCCTGGTCGTCGCCGACGCCTCGCAGCTCGAACCACGCATCCTCGCCGCGATCTCCCGCGACGAGGCGTTCATGCAGGTCGCGGGCGACGCCGCCGACCTCTACAAAGCGGTCTCGGACAAGGCCTTCGCCGGTAACCGCGACAAGGCCAAGATCGCCGTGCTCGGCGCCATCTACGGCCAGACGTCGGGCGACGGGCTGAAGAACCTCGCGGATCTCCGCAAGCGGTTCCCGAAGGCCGTCCAGTACGTCGACGACGCGGCCCGCGCGGGCGAGGAGGGCCGCCTGGTCCGCACCTGGCTCGGCCGGACCTGCCCGCCGTCCGGCTCCCAGCTCGACGCCGCGCAGCTGGAGGGCCCGCCCGCCGAGGACCTCCAGGTCGACGGCCGCCAGGCGCGCGCCCGCGGCCGCTTCACCCGCAACTTCGTCGTCCAGGGCAGCGCGGCCGACTGGGCGGTGCTGATGATGGCCGCGCTGCGGCAGTCGATCGCGAGCCTCAAGGCCGAGCTGGTCTTCTTCCAGCACGACGAGGTGATCGTGCACTGCCCCGCCGAGGAGGCCGAGCAGGTCGCCGCCGCGATCCAGGCCGCCGGAGATCTCGCGGGCACGCTCTGCTTCGGGGCGACGCCGACCCGCTTCCCGTTCGGGACGGCGATCGTCGAGTGCTACGCGGACGCCAAGTAGTCCGGCAGACCCAATGTTGTGAAGTCGACGCCTTCAAACGCAGTCATCTCGGCCACCAGCCCGTACTCGACCCGGAACACGATCACTGCGAATGGTTGGAACGCATCCGCACCCGCCGCCTGCAGGTACGCGGCCACGGCCGGCTGCCGATTGACGCCCACAGCAACGAACCGCCAGGCACCACGGTTGGCCGGCCCACCTGGTTCGAAGTTCGCCGCGAACACCTCCTCGGCGCTCGCCCGCCCGCTGTACCAGAACGGGTAAGGCGGCATCGTCACCCGAACGTCCTCGTGCATCAGCGCGGCCAGCCCTGCAGCGTCTCCTGCTTCGTACGCCGCCATGTACTTCCCCACCAACGCCTGCTCGTCAGCCGAAGCCTCGGCCGACCACTCCGATCGCCTGGCCGGCAGATGCTCCCGCAAAGCCGGTCGCGCCCGCTGCAGCGCCGAGTTCGCCGCAGCAACCGACAGATCGAGCACCTCCGCGGTCTCCTTGGCTGACCAGCCCAGCACGTCCCGAAAGATCAGCACCGCCCGCTGCCTCGGCGAAAGCTGCTGAACAGCGGTGAGGAACGCCAGCTCGATCGTCTCGCGCCGGATCACCTGCGCGTCCGGCTCCTCGGCCCGGTCGAGCAGCAGGTCCGGGAACGGCTGCAGCCAGGGCAGGTCGTCGCGGGCGGCCTGCTGATCACCACCCGACGGCTGCAGCTGGTACGGCAGTACGCGCGGCCGTCGTACGGTGTCGAGGCAGGCGTTGGTCGCGATCTTGTAGAGCCAGGCCCGCACAGTGGAGCGGCCCTCGAAGCTCGCCCGGGCCCGCCAGGCCCGCAGGTAGGTCTCCTGAACCAGGTCCTCGGCGTCGTCGTACGAGCCGAGCATCCGGTAGCAGTGCACCCGCAGCTCGTGCCGGTAGCGCTCGGCCTCCTCCGCGAAGTCGGTCAACTACCGTCCTCCAGCTCGATCGTCGCCGGCATCGGCGCATGCCCGGCGAGCCGGAACCAGGTCACCAGCCGCCGGGTCCGCAGGTCCCGCGTCGACACCACGATGTCGTTGTGGAACCGCCGCGCCAGCTGCACCCGCCGTACGGCGGCCGAAAGCTCCCCCGCCCACGGCTGCACGTCAGTACCGGTCGCCGCGATCGCACGGGTCAGCGCAGACTCTCGATGCTCCCGCTCGGCCTCCGGCGCGGTCCGCGCCCGATGAGCGGCGTCCAGCAACAGCAGCGACGAAGCAGGATCCAGCACGCCACTACCGGCCAGCTCGGCGACCAGCGCGGACCTGCGCGCCAGCTCTGTCTCCAGCCGCGCCCGTGCGGTCGCGACCCGGTGGTGCAGCCGATCGAGCCGGCCGGCTGTCCAGCTGCCGTAGAGGATGACCATCAGCAGCACGGCAGCACCGACCGGCAGCAGCACACCGGAGAGCTCCACGGCCCCATTCTTACGGGGTGCTGACGATCCCCCGGTATTCGGTCCGCGGCGCCGGGCCGGCGCTTAGGTTCGAACGCATGGCAGAGATCGGTGTGATCGGTGGTTCCGGCTTCTACTCGTTCCTGGCCGACGCGCGTCCGGTGCCGGTCGAGACGCCCTTCGGCCCGCCCAGCGAGCCGCCCGTCGTCGGCGAGGTCAACGGCCGGGAAGTCGCCTTCATCCCCCGCCACGGCGCCGACCACCGCTTCCCGCCGCACAAGGTCAACTACCGCGCCAACCTGTGGGCGCTGCGCGAGCTCGGCGTCCGCACCGTCCTCGGCCCCTGCGCCGTCGGCTCGCTGCGCCCCGAACTGACCCCCGGCACGATCGTCGTCCCCGACCAGTACGTCGACCGCACGTGGGGCCGGGAGCACACCGTGTACGACACTCCGATCCACACCTCATCAGCAGACCCGTACTGCCCCACCACCCGCGGGACAGTAATTGCCACCAGCAACTTCCCCTCACCCTCCAGCCCCTCCGGGGGAGGGAGAGAAGGCGAGGGGAGGACAAGCGGGAGCGGGACAGGCGGGAGCGGGGTGGTTGATGGTGGAACCATGGTGGTCATCAACGGCCCCCGGTTCTCCACCCGGGCAGAATCTCAGTGGCATGCAGCCCAGGGCTGGTCGCTGGTCGGCATGACCGGCGCCCCCGAGGCCTCCATCGCCCGCGAGCTGGCGCTCTGCTACACCTCGATCGCCGTCGTCACCGACCACGACGCCGGCATCGTCGCCGGCGAGGGCGTCACCCAGGCCGAGGTGTTCGAGGTCTTCGGCCGCAGCATCGAGCGCCTCAAGGCCCTTCTCACGAGAGCGATCGAAGACCTCCCGACCGGCGACTGCAGCTGTCACCACTCCCTCGACGGCACCGCCGCGGAGCTGGTCCGGTGAGGGTCCTGCTCACCGGCGGCGCCGGCTTCATCGGGCAGCACGTCCGCGCCCAGCTCCTCGCCGAAGGCCACGACCCCGTCGTCCTCGACTCGCTCCGCCCGGACGTCCACAGCACCCCACCCGACTTCGACCTGACCATCGGCGACATCCGCGACCCGGACGCCGTGGCCGCGGCGCTGCGCGGCGTCGACACCGTCATCCACCTCGCCGCGAAGGTCGGTCTCGGCGTCCACCTCGACGACATCGACGACTACGTCTCCAGCAACAGCCTCGGCACCGCGATCCTGCTCAAGCAACTGGCCGCGGCGAACATCCGCAACCTCGTCTACGCCAGCTCGATGGTCGTGTACGGCGAGGGCCGCTACGAGTGCGACCGCCACGGCCACGTCGCCCCCGGCCCCCGCCGTACCGAGGATCTCGACGCCGGCCGCTTCGAGCCGCCGTGCCCGATCTGCGGCGAGCAGCTGCGCCCCGGCCTCGTCGACGAGACCGCACCGACCGACCCGCGCAACACCTACGCCGCCACCAAACTCAACGGCGAACACCTCGCCGCGACCTGGGCCCGCGAGACCGGCAGCCGCGTCACCGCGCTGCGCTTCCACAACGTCTACGGCCCCGGCATGCCCCACAACACCCCGTACGCCGGCGTCGCGTCGCTCTTCCGCTCGGCCATCGCCCGCGGCGAAGCCCCGCGCGTCTACGAGGACGGCGCCCAGCGCCGCGACTTCGTCCACGTCCACGACATCGCCACCGCGGTCACCACCGCAGCCGCCACAGCCACCACAGCCATCGCCGCCCAGGACGCAATCACGGCGTACAACGTCGGCAGCGGCACGGTCCACACCATCGCCGACCTCGCCACCGAGCTGTCCACAGCCCTCAACGGACCAGCGCCGATCATCACCGGCGAGTACCGCCTCGGCGACGTCCGGCACATCACCGCCAGCTCCCAGCGCCTCCGCGACGCCCTGGGCTGGAAGCCCACCTACGACCTGACGACCGGCATCCGCCGGCTCACGGCAGATCGATACTGAACTCGCACCCACCCGGCACGTTGGTGACCCCGATCGTCCCTTCGTGCGACTCCACCACACCCTTGGCGATCGCCAGCCCCAGCCCGCCACCGCTGCTGCTCCCCGCCATCGCCGGCGTCCGCTGCTCGTCGCCACGCCACCCGATGTCGAACACCCGCTCCAGGTCGTCGTCGGAGATCCCGCCGCAGCCATCGGTCACAGCGAGCCGCACCCGCCCGTCGGCCTCCCGGTCGACGCTCACCTTCACCGTGCCGCCAGGAGCCGTGTGGCGAATCGCGTTGCCGACCAGGTTCGTCACAGCCCGCGTGAGCTCGTCCCCGTCGCCGTGCACCGCCAGCCGATCGTCGTCATCCGGTGCATTCACCGCCACCGTCACCCCGTTCGCCCGGGCATGCTCAGCGGTCTCCCCCACCACGTCCTCGGCCAGCTCACGCAGGCTGACCGCCGTACGCCGCCGCGGCGGCGGAGCCGTCGACAGCCGGGACAGCTCGAACAGGTCGTCCACCAGCCCGGTCATCCGGTCCACGGTCGTCTGCATCTGCCGCAGCGCACCCGGCACGTCCTCGATGACCCCGTCCTCCAGCCCCTCCGACAACGCCCGCAGCCCGGCCAGCGGCGTACGGAGGTCGTGGGACATGAAGGCGACCAGCTCACGTCTGCTGGACTCCAGCGCCCGCTCCCGCTCCCGGGAGGCCGCCAGGCGAGCCCTGGTCGACTCCAGCTCGTCAGTCAGCTCAGCCAGCTCAGCGGGCACGTTGCCGTTCGCAGCAACGCCCACTGCCTCGTACGACGTACCGAGGTGTCGCAGGCGCCGCCCGACGTCCCGCGAGCCCGTGCTGATCCAGTGCGCGAGCACCACCGACATCGCCAGGCCGAGCAACCCGGAGAAGGCCAGCGTCCACAGCACCACCAGCGAGTCGTGGGCGGAGATGAACATCGCCCGCACGCTCTGCCCGACCGCTGCGAGCGCGGCCGCCAGCGGAGCCAGCGAGACCACGATGATCGTGACCCGCAGCGAACGCCGCCGGAACTGCCACAGGACCGCCGCACCGATGGCGCCGACCACGAGTGTCCAGAGCGCCGTCAGCGCCAGGATCATCGCCTGGTCGCGACTCATTGCGCGTCACCGACGAACCGGTAGCCGGTCCGCGGCACGGTCAGCACCAGCTTCGGGTCGGACGGGTCGGCCTCGATCTTCTCGCGCAACCGCCGGATGTGCACGGTCACCGTCGAGGAGTCGCCGAAGTCCCAGCCCCAGACCCGGCGCAGCAGCTCGACCTTCGTGTAGGCCTTGCCCGGGTGCGCGACCAGGAACGCCAGCAGGTCGAACTCGCGGTGCGTCAGCGACAGCTCGGCGCCGTCCAGGGTCGCGATCCGGGCCGCGGTGTCGATGATCACCGGCCCCGAGTGCAGCTTGGTCGGCGTCAGGTCGAGCCCGGCCAGCCGCTCCTCGCGGCGCAGCATCGCCTGCACGCGCAGGATCAGCTCCCGCGGGCTGAACGGCTTCACCACGTAGTCGTCGGCGCCGAACTCCAGCCCGACCAGGCGGTCCTCCTCTTCGCCGCGGGCCGACAGCATGATCACCGCGGCGCCGTCGTCGGCGGCGCGCTGCCGGCGCAGCACCTCGAGACCGGACAGCCCGGGCAGCATCACGTCCAGCACCACCACCGACGGCTTCCACTGCTGCCACACCTCGACCGCCGTCACGCCGTCGGCGACCACGCGGGCGTCGTACCCGGCCTTGGTCAGGTACGCCGAGACGACGTTCGAGACGGTCGGGTCGTCGTCCACCACGAGCACACGAGTAGCCACGGTAGTGAGCCTAGGTGCTCCGCAGCCGATGACGAGGAGCCGTAAGGGAGCTGTAGGCGCTGAACACCCCGCGGGAGTGACGAATCTCCCTACGGTCGAGAGGTGTCTGTTGCCGAGGTCGATCTGATCCTGCCGTGCCTGAACGAAGCCGCCGCGCTCCCCTGGGTGCTTGGGCGGCTCCCGGACGGCGTCCGGGCCGTTGTCGTGGACAACGGCTCCACCGACGGCTCGGGGCCGCTGGCCTTGCAGCTGGGCGCCACGGTGGTGCACTCGGCTCAGCGCGGGTACGGCGCGGCCTGCCACGCCGGGCTGGAGGCGGCGACGGCCGACGTCGTGGCCTTCCTGGACGCCGACGCCTCGCTGGACCCGCGGCAGCTCGTTCGGGTCACAGCACCCGTGCTGTCCGGCCGGATCGACCTGATGGTCGGGCGGCGGCGGCCTGTCTCGCGACAGGTCTGGCCGTGGCACCTGCGGCTGGCCAACGCGGAGCTGTCGCGGCGCATCAGGCGGCGTACCGGCGTACAGCTGCACGACCTCGGGCCGATGCGGGCTGCTCGCCGGGAGGCGCTGCTGGAGCTGGCGCTGGTCGACCGGAGATCCGGCTACCCGCTGGAGACGGTGGTGAAGGCCGCTGACGCCGGCTGGCGGATCGCAGAGGTCGACGTGGACTATCTGCCGCGCTCGGGACGCTCCAAGGTCACCGGTACGCCGCTGGGCGCGCTGCGCGCGGTGCAGGACATGTCGAAGGTGCTGGCCCGATGACCACACTGATCGTGATCGCCAAGGCGCCGCAGCCCGGCAAGGTGAAGACCCGGCTGCAGTCCGAGTTCACTCCGCAGGAGGCGGCAGCACTCGCCCGGGCCTCGCTCTCCGACACCCTGGCCGCCGTCAGTGCGACACCGGCCGACCGGTACGTCGTGGCGCTCGACGGCGAGGCAGGGTCCTGGCTGCCCGACCACTTCGCGGTGGTGCCGCAGCGGGGCGACGGGCTCGACGAGCGGCTCGCAGGCGCGTTCGAGGACGCGTACGACGGGACGCCGATGCTGCTGGTCGGGATGGACACGCCGCAGCTGACCCCTGCGCTGCTGAGCGCCGACTGGGACAGCCACGACGCCGTACTCGGGCTGACCGAGGACGGCGGCTACTGGTGTCTCGGGCTGCGCACACCTGATCGCTGGGCACTGGTCGGCGTACCGATGTCGACCGACCACACCGGGCGCGACCAGCTGACGCGGCTGCAGGCGCTGGGCTACAGCGTGAAGCTGCTGCCCACGCTGCGGGACATGGACACTCCGGTGGATGCAGCGGTGATCGCTGCGGCGTACCCGGAGCTGCGGGTGTCGCGGCTGCACCGGAGGCTGCAGACGTCGGCTCACCCGGCGCTGCTGTTCGAGCGGGCGCTGGACGGAGTAGAGGTCGTTGCTACCGGCACTGACGGGCGGATGGTGCCTTCACTCAGTGAGATGGATCGCTGGAGCGCTCCTGCCGACGAGACCGATCTGCTGGCGCTGAGCCGCTGCGAGGGACCAGTGCTGGACATCGGCTGCGGGCCGGGGCGGATCGTGACGGCCCTTGCGGAGCAGGGCATCGCGGCGCTCGGTGTGGACATCTCCGAGCAGGCCGTCCGGCTGACGACGAAGCGCGGTGCACCGGCGCTGCTCCGGCCGGTCGAGTCGGCGCTTCCCGGTGAGGGACGCTGGGGCAGTGTGCTGCTGATGGACGGCAACATCGGCATCGGCGGCCGCCCGGAGGCGTTACTGCGGCGCTGCGCCGAGCTGATCCGCCCCGACGGCATCGTACTGGTCGAGGTGGACCCCGACGACGACCTCGACGACACCCAGCCGATCGTCCTCCGTACCAGCACCGGCCGCCGGTCGCACCCACTCCCCTGGGCCCGCCTGGGCACCCGCGCCGTCCTCCGCCACGCCCACACCGCCGGCCTCCACCCCACCGAGGACTGGCGAACCCCGCACCGCGCCTTCCTCACCTTCCGGGCCTCATGAAGACACTCATCACAGCTGTCATCTGCAGTACGGCGGTGATCGTCACCGCCGTCCACGGCTGGCACCCGAACGCCGTACTGATCTCCACCACCGCGCTGCTGCTCGTACTGATCTGGCGAGGCGGCACCAAGTCCACCCTCCTCCTGGTCGCCGGCGCCGCCCTCTGCCAGGTCCCCGCCCTCACCCACCCGCCGATCACCAGCACCGACGCCTACCGCTACGTCTGGGACGGCCGCGTCCAGCTCTCCGGCTCCTCGCCGTACACGCACGTCCCCCTCGACGACGCCCTCGCCGAGCTCCGCGACCCGATCCTCTTCCCCGGCCTCACGCCCACCGACCGCACCGGCATCACCGGCCCACCACGCGCCGACGCCTCCTTCGACGACGACCCCCGCACCCGGATCAACCGCCCGCACGTGCCGACCATCTACCCGCCGGTCGCCCAGGCCTACTTCACCGTGGTCGCCTTCCTCACTCCCTGGTCGGCCGGCACCTTCGGCCTCCAGCTGGCCGCGGCGGCGATCGCCGTCGCGCTCACCTGGCTACTCGCTGTAGAGCTGAAGCGGCGCGGCCGCGATCCACGCTGGGCAGCCCTGTGGGGTTGGTCACCGATCGTCGCCCTCGAAGCCGGCAGCTCGGCGCACGTCGACGTCCTCGCCGCGCTCCTGATCATCGCCGCCCTCACCCGGCGCCGTGCCTGGCTCACCGGCGTCCTGCTCGGCGCGGCCGGCGCCGTCAAGCTCCTCCCGCTCCTGCTGCTCCCCGCGATCCCGCGCCTCCGCCCCAAATTCCTTGCCCTAGGCACCTTCTTCGCCGGCTACCTCCCGCACCTCGCCGTCGCCGGCCCGCTCGTGATCGGCTTCCTCCCCGGCTACCTGCGGCAGGAGGGCTTCTCCGACGGCAGCACCCGGTACGCGATTCTCGCGCTGGTACTGCCTCCTGAGCCCCGCCAACTGGTCGCCGTGCTCATCGCCGCCGCACTCGCGGTGCTGGCCCTTCGCCGCGGCCCGACCGCCGTCACCGCCTGCTGGCTGTACGGCGCGGCGCTGCTGCTCGCGACCCCGACGTACCCCTGGTACGGCCTTCCCCTGATCGCCCTGGCCGTGCTCGCCGCCCGCCCCGAGTGGATCGCCGTACCGCTCGCCGCGTACCTCGCCTACGCCAGCGCCGGCCACGACGTCCGCCAGGGTCTGATCCACCTCGCGGCCTTGTCGATCGTCATCGCCGCAACTACACTCCGTAGTCATCCGGCAGCACCAACCAGGTTGATTTCTGGCCGTGCCGCTCGGACACTGATCCGGGCGCCGTAGCCACGGAGCCTCGAAGGCTGCACCCGAAAGGCACCACCGTGACCGTGCGTATCGCTCTCGCGACCTCCGCCGAGCACCCGGACCTGCACGAGCACGACCTGCCGCTCGTCACCGCGCTGCGCTCCGCCGGGCTCGAGCCCGGCGTCGAGCTCTGGACCGACCCGTCGGTCGACTGGTCGGCGTACGACGCCGTGCTGCTGCGCTCGGTCTGGGACTACCACACCCGGTTCCTGGAGTTCACCGAGTGGCTGGCCCAGCTCGACAAGGCCGGCGTCCGGGTCCTCAACGACTCCGACGTGGTCCGCTGGAACGCCGACAAGTCCTACCTGCTCGAGCTGCGCGAGCGCGGTGTCGCGATCGTGCCGTCGCAGGTCGCGGCCGGGGCCTGTCTGCGCGAGGTCGTCGGCGGCCTGTCCGGTCAGGAGGTCGTGATCAAGCCGACCGTCAGCGCCAGCGCGACGCACACCGTCCGCGGCGTCGCCGGCTCCGACGAGCTCAGCCGCGCGATGGACGACCTGCCCGACACCGTCTACCTGGTGCAGCCGTTCCAGCCGGAGATCCAGACCGCCGGCGAGTGGTCGCTGATGTTCTTCGGCGGCGCCTTCTCGCACGCGGTCGTGAAGCGGCCCAAGGCCGGCGACTACCGGGTCCAGGACGACTTCGGCGGCACCGCCGAGCTCGCCGAGCCGCCGGCCGTCGTGCTCGGCGGCGCGACCGACGCCCTGGCCGCGGCCCGCGCGACCGGTACGCCGTACGCCCGCGTCGACGGCATCGTCGCGAACGGCCGGTTCCTGCTGATGGAGCTCGAGCTGATCGAGCCCTACCTGTTCCTGCCCGAGCACCCGGCGGCGTACCAGCATCTGACACGGAGCATTGTAAGTGCACTGAATCAGTAGTCTTTCGGCCATGAGGCCGACGCTGACCGTGATCGTGGATCCTGCCGACCAGTGGATGAGCCGGGCCGCCTGCATCGGGCAGGGCCCGGCGTACGACGAGACCGCCAGCCAGTGGGAGCAGAAGGCCGCCCGGCGGCTCTGCCTCAACGAGTGCCCGGTGCTGGCCGAGTGCTACGCGTGGGCCCGCCGGACCAAGTTCACCGGCACCGCCGCCGGTGAACGCTTCCTCGAAGGCCGCCGCCGGGGCAAGCCCGGCTCCGCCGCCTAGACCGGGACCCGCTCCCGCGGCGGCAGGTCCGACTCGACGCCGTCGCCCGGGTCGTCGACCAGGTCACCCTGCCGCACCGGGTCCTTCTCCGGCAGCAGGATGTCGCGGGAGACGACCAGCATCAGGTAGAGCGTGCCGGCCATCCGCAGCACGACGGAGAACCAGTAGATCTTGTCCGGTGCGTCCGGCGTACCGGGCGCCAGGAACTGCGCCAGATGCAGCCAGACCATCATCCAGTAGAAGCACTCGCAGGCCTGCCAGATCAGCCAGTCCCTGAGCTTCGGCCGGGCCAGGGCGACCAGCGGCAGCAGCCAGAGCACGTACTGCGGTGAGTACACCTTGTTGATCAGCAGGAACGCGGCCACCACCAGGAACGCCAGCTGCGCGAACCGTGGCGGCTTCGGCGCCATCAGGCCGAGGATCGCGATCGACAGGCAGAGCCCGGCGAAGATCACGATGTTCAGCTTGTTGACGTCGGCGACCTCGTGGTTGGCCAGCTTCAGCACGTACCAGATCGAGCCGTAGTCGCTCGCGCGCTCGTCGTTGAAGACCCAGAACGACATCCACTCGTTCTTGGCCAGCAGGTAGATCGGCGCGTTCACCAGACCCCACGCGACCACCGCCGCGACCGTCGCCTGGAACCACGGCCAGAGCTTGCGGCCACGCAGACAGACGATCAGCAGCGGGCCGAGCAGCAGGAACGGGTAGAACTTCGCCGCCGTCCCGAGACCGAGCAGGATGCCGAACCAGATCGGCTTCCCGCGCGCCCAGGCCCACATCGCACCAGCGGTCAGTACGACGGCGAACAGGTCCCAGTTGATCGTCGAGGTCAGCGCGAGCACCGGCGCGGCGGCGACGTACAGGGCGTCCAGCGGCTGCCCCCGGGCCGCGCCCGGACGCGACGCGACCCCGCGAGCGGTCGCGACGGTTAGCCCGACCAGCAGCAGCGCGCAGACGAACAGCAGCGCGATGTTCACCACGAAGAACACCCCGGCGGTGTCGCGCTTCTGCTCGACCGTGACGTCGTGCTTCGGGTCGCCGGTGAACAGCCAGGTGATCTGCGCCGCGACCTCCATGAAGCCGCCGGTGAGCACCGGGTACTCCAGGACCGGGTAGTTCCCGGTGTCCAGGAACGGCCGGTTGCCCTCGGCGAAACCGCGCTCCTGGTACAGGTAGCCGATGTCGGAGTAGCAGAGCGCCTTGAACGGCCGCCAGTCCTGCCGGTCCCAGCCCTTCTCCATGCACGGCGCCTTCTGCAGCACCCCGAGCGCGAAGGTGATCGTGCAGACCGCCAGCGCGATCCGCAGCGGCGTCCACCACGAGGAGCTCAACCGGGCGAACCGCCCGGACGGGCCACCCAGACCGACCGTCAGGCCCGCGACGGCCGGATCGGTCTCCGACGGAGCCGGCCGGGCCTGCGCGTCCTGGGCGTCACGTGAGGTCACGGGGGACATCGTCTCCTATCGGATCGGCCGCCGGGGCAGGCGGCGCCCGCCAGGTTACCCAGGAACCCTTCCGGCATGCGCAACCGACACCGAGGCGTCCTGGCGGCGACCCGATCCGTATCTAGGCTTGACCACCGACCGCCGCCAGAACGGGACCCCCGATGGGCGAACGCCGCGACCGCGAGTTCACCGAGTTCGTGCTGACCAGACAGTCCCGCCTGCTCGGCGCCGCCTACCTGCTCTGCGGCGACCTGCACACCGCCGAGGATCTGGTCCAGACCGCGCTCACCAAGCTGTACGTCGCCTGGCCGCGGGTCCAGCGCTCCGGCAGCGAGGACGCCTACGTCCGCCGCATCCTGGTCAACGCCTCCATCGACTCCAGCCGCCGCGCCTGGCGCCGCGAACGCAGTACGGCGGAACTGCCCGAGGTCGTCGAGCCCCCGGACTTCGCCCTCGAGGACCGCGACGAGCTCGTCGCCGCGCTGTCCCAGCTGGCCCCGAAACAACGCCGCATCGTGGTCCTGCGCTACTGGATGGGCCTCCCCATCGAAGACGTCGCCGCCGACCTGCAGGTCACCGCCAGCACGGTCAAGAGTCAGAGCGCCAAGGCCCTCAACAACCTCCGAGCCCACCTGTCCCCCGCGTTGCTGCCGGAGGAATGCTGATGAACGACGAAGACCTGATCACCCGCCTCGCCACCAGCGCCGACCGCACCAGCCACCTCGGCTTCGACCCCGACGCCCTGATCACCGCCGGCCGCCGCCGCATCGCCCGCCGCCGCGTCGCGGTCGCCGCCTCCACGGTGCTGACGCTGGCCGTGGCCGTCGCCGCGACGCTCACGGGCATCCGCTCCACCACCACCGGCCAAGCACCGGAGGTCGCGAGCAGCCCGGCGCCCTATTCTCACCTCGTCGAACTGCCCACCATGACGCCGATCGCCATGGTGCTGCACAACCACCTCGGACCGCAGAAGTCACCGATCGTCGTCTCGCGCTACCTCGATGCCGCCCCGCCGGCGGTCAAGACGACGGACGCCAACGGCACGGTCGCGATCCTGGAGGTGACCAGGGCCGGAGACACCTGGGGCAACGACCCGGACCGCTGCGCGATCCGCGGAGAACTCTCCACCTTCACCAGCTGCTCGGTGATCACCGTCGCCGGTCGTCAGGTCAGGGTCGGGCAGCGCGACGACCGCGCCTACTTCGCCAGCACCTCCAGGCCCGGCGGTGTTCTGGTCGCGGCCTTGCTCGACAAGGACGCCAGCGCACCGGGAGACCGGCCCGGCAACTTCTTCTACGACATCGACGTGGACGACCTGGTCGCCCTGGTCATGGACCCGCAGGTGCCGAATCCGAAATGAGCCGCCGCGTGTGCTCCAAGATCGTCGTCACCGGCCGCCCGGTCACCAGCTCCCCGTCCTCCACGAACCCCTCCTCGCGACCGGTCAGATCCTGGATCAACCGCCCCCGCCACAACGCCCGCAGCTCCGGCGCCTCATCGACCAGGTTGTGCAGCTCCCCCGGGTCGGCCACCAGGTCGAACAGCTGCTCAACCCCCTTCGCCGACCCCCACACGTACTTCACCCGACCATCAGTCACCCACTGCAGCGACTGATCCCAGTACACGTGCTCCCCGTGCAGCCACTCCCGCACCTCCGGAGCCTCACCCCGCACGAACCCCGCCAGCGACTTCCCGTCCACCGACTCTGGAATCGGCAACCCCGCGAGATCCAGCAGCGTGGGCATCACGTCCCGCAGCTCGACCACCTGGTCCACCACAGCACCCCGCACAGCGGACGCATCCGACCGAGAACCAGCAACGATGAACGGCACCTTCGCCGACCCCTCGTACGGCACCGACTTCCGGAACATCCGGTGGTCGCCCATCATCTCGCCGTGGTCGGAGGTGAACGCGATCACCGTGTCCTCCAGCAGCCCGAACTCCGCCAGCGACTCCCGGATCCGGTTCACCTGCAGGTCGATCTGCGCCATCAGCCCGTAGTACCCGGCCCTGGCCCGGTGGACGACCCGGTTCGGCAGCTCGCCGATCGCGGCCTGGTAGTCCCCGTCCTGCCGGAACTCGTCCCAGGCGCTCTCCCAGTCGCCGAGCACCTGCTGGTACGCCGGCAGCGCGTCGTACTGCTCGAACGCCCAGCGCGGCGGGTCGTACGGCGGGTGCGGGCGGTGGAACGACAGGTACAGGAAGAACGGCTTGGTCGGGTCCCGCCGGTACATCCACTCGACGGCCTGCGTCCCGATCCAGTGCGTCGGGTGCAGCTCCTCGGCCTTGTCCCACGGTCGCGCGACCACCGAATTGCAGTTCACCCCGTGGTCGAAGTAGTCCGCGTCCGGGCTCACGCCGGGCTGCCGCCGCAGCCAGGGCACGTAGTCGTCGAAGAACCCGAAGTCGCGCCGCTGCGTCCGCCGCGCGTAGTGCAGAAACCCGTCGTGCAGTACGACGTCGTCGAAGCCGAGCCGCGCCCGCTCGGGCCAGACGTGCATCTTCCCGATCGCCTGCGTGTGGTACCCGGCCTTCTTGAACTCGCCCTGCACGGTCACCGGGTGCGCGGCCTCGAACGGCACGCCCTCCTGGTACCCGACCCGGCCGTGCGACTCCTGCGACTGGCCGGTGAACAAGGCGACCCGCGCAGGCACACACGTGGGCGTCGCCGAGTACCCGTTGCTGAACCGCACGCCCGACCGGGCCAGCTCGTCCAGGTGCGGCGTCTCGACGTACGGGTGGCCGGCGCAGGACAGCGCGTCGCCGCGCCACTCGTCGACGCAGATCAGGACGACGTTCGGCCGGCTCATCGGGTGGACTCCCGGACGATCAGCTGCCAGGGGAAGTCGAACACCTTGCCCGGGGCCCCTTCCCGGTCGGTCAGCCGGCCGACCAGGATGTCGGCCAGGGCCTCGTTGAAACCGACCGGTCCGACCGTCGACAACGACGGGTCGAGGTGCTCACCGTCGGGGGTGTTGCCGACGCCGATCACGGCTACGTCACCCGGTACGTCGAGCCGCAGCCGGTGCGCGGCGCGGACCGCGGCGATCGCCGCGAAGTCCGTCGTACAGAACAGGGCGGTCGGGCGGTCGTCCTTGGTGAGCAGGGACATCGCGGCCCGGTACGCGCTCTCGGGGTGCCGCTCGAAGACCACGACGTCGTCCTCTCGGTAGGGCAGCCCGGCGGCCGCCAGGCCTTCGACGTACGCGCGGAAGCGGGTCAGCCGGTGGTTCTCGGAGGTGAGCGCGCCGATCCTCGTGTGCCGCTCGAGCAGGTGCTCCATCGCGAGGTGGCAGGTCGGTTCGGCGCCGGAGCGGATCACGTCGAAGCCGCGCGGTTCGAGCACCTCGCTGAACGCGACGATCTGGACGCCGCGGTCGGCGAACCGCTCCAACTCGGCGACCACCTCGGGCTCGGGGTCGACGTTGTCGATGAAGATCACGTCCGGGGTCCGGTTGGCCAGCAGGGTCCGCCAGTCGCCGTCGGCGACGATCAGCGCGGTCTTGCCGAGCGGCGTGACGCGCTCGTTGACGGTCGCCGCGACCGCCTGCGACCACGGATCGGCGAGCACGGTCAGCGAGAGCAGCACCAGGTCGGACTTGCCGGTGCGGATCGCCCGGGCCGCGTCGTTGCGCCGGTAGCCGAGCCGGGTCGCGACGTCGCGGACCCGGTCGGCCGTGGTCGCCGAGATCGTCCGGCCCCGCTCGTGCCCGGACAGCACGTACGAGACGGTCGCGATCGAGACCCCGGCCTCGGCGGCGACGGTGCGCAAAGTCGGTCGGTCGGACATGAAGGACATTGTCTCCTAGCCCTTCACCGCACCCGTGATCACACCCTTCGTGAAGTGTCGCTGCAGGAACGGGTAGACCATCGCGATCGGGACCAGCGCGACCACGACGACGGCCATCTGCAGCGACTGCGGTTGCGGCAGCGGTTCGACGCCGAGCTGGTCGGCCGACAGCGACTTGCCCTGCAGCACGTAGGTCCGCAGGATCACCTGGACCGGCCACTTCGACGTGTCGTTGAGGTAGAGCAGCGCGTTGAAGAAGGCGTTCCAGAAGCCGACCGCGTAGAACAGCCCGACCACCGCGATCACCGCCTTCGACAGCGGCATCACCACCTTGCGCAGGATGGTGAAGTCACTGGCGCCGTCGATCCGGGCGCTCTCCAGCAGCTCGCCGGGCACGTTCATGAAGAACGTCCGCAGCACGATGAAGTTGAACGCACCGAGCGCGCCGGGCAGGATCAGCGACCACAGGCTGTCGATCAGCCCGAGCTGCTTGACCACCAGGAACATCGGGATGATGCCGGGCGCGAACAGCAGCGTGAACAGCACCATCAGCAGCACCGGCCGGCCGAACAGCACCGGCCGCGAGGTCGCGTAGGCGAGCGCGATCGTGGTCGCCAGCGCGACCGCCGTACCGACGATCGTGACGAACAGGCTGACCCCGATCGCGCGCGCCATCAGGCCGCCGCTGAACAGCGTCTCGTACGCCTTGACCGTCGGGTGCGCCGGCCAGAGCACGTACCCGCCGGCGTCGATGATGTCCTGGTCGCTGGCCAGCGAGGTCGAGATCACCACCATGATCGGCACGATGATCGCGACCGCGAACCCGCCCAGCACCAGCGTCTTCACCGACTGGTACAGCGGCGACGGCCGCTCCTTCCAGATCGGGCGCGCGCTCATTCGGCTCCTCGTTTCTGGAAGATGCCCGGCTCGCCGAGCCGGTGCGCGATCGTGTTGGCCCCCCAGAGCAGCAGCGCGCTGATCACGCCCTTGGCCAGACCGGCCGCGGCACCGCTGCTCCAGTCGCCGCCGACCACTCCGGCGTAGTACGTGAAGGTGTCGAGCACTTCCGCGGCACCCGGTCCGACCGAGTCGCGCTGCAGGATGAACTGCTCGAAGCCGACGCTCAGCACGTCACCGATCCGCAGGATCAGCAGCAGCACGATGACGGTCCGCATCGACGGCAACGTGATGTGCCACAGCCGCCGCCAGCGCCCGGCGCCGTCCGCGGCCGCGGCCTCGTACAAGGCCACGTCGACGCTGGTCAGCGCGGCCAGGAAGATGATCATCGCCCAGCCCGCGTCCTTCCAGACCAGCTGCGCGACGACGAGCAGCGGGAAGGTGTCCGGGTTCGTCATGAACGGGATCGGGTCGAGCCCGGCCTGCCGGAGCAGGTTGTTCACGAACCCCGCGCCACCGAGCGACTGCTGGAACAGTGCGATCACCAGCACCCAGGACAGGAAGTGCGGGAGGTAGGCAACGGTCTGGAAGGCGCGCCGGATCCGGTTGCTGACCAGCGAGTCGACGATCAGCGCGAGCGCCAGCGGTACCGGGAAGAACAGCACCAGCTGGGCCAGCGCGAGGATCAGCGTGTTGCGCAGCGCGTCCCAGAAGTCGGGGTTGGCGTACAGGTTGACGAAGTTCTGGACGCCGTTCCACTCGCTGTGCATGATCCCGAGGTACGGCTGGAAGTCCTGGAAGGCCACCACGTTGCCGATCACCGGCAGGTAGAAGAAGACCAGCAGGAACACGACGCCCGGGATCATCAGCAGCACCATCTGCCAGTCGCGGCGCCAGCGGACGGCGAACGGCAGCTTGTCAGGTCCACGCATCGCTCAGGACCCGGTCACCGGAACGCCCGCGGGCAGCACGGCCTCGAACTCGCCGCGCATCTTGTCACCGCCACCGGACTTCCAGCGCTTCAGCGCCTCGTCGTACGCGCCGATCTTCTGCCGGCCGGTGACGATGTCGACGATGGTGTCGCGGAACGCCTCGGTGAGCTTCGGCCCGACCTTGCTGCTGGTGTCGGAGTAGGTCCCGGCGGTCGGGTTGCGCATCGCGAACTTCAGCAGCTGCTGCTCGGTCGCGTGGATCTTGCGCGTGTCGTCGGGGTACGCCGGGTTGAAGATCACGCTCTCCGGCGCGGTCATGATCTGCAGCGCGCTGACCAGCCCCGGCGCCTGCTGCGTCCCGGCCTTGGTCAGCACCGGGTTCTTCTGCGCGTCCAGCTGGTACTGCTCGCCGGCCGTACCGAAGTTCTTCTGCAGGAACTCCTTGGTGCCGAACGGCGCCGACAGGTAGTTGACCAGGGCCAGCAGCTCCCGGATCCGGCCCTCGTCGGTCTTCTTGAACGGCGTGAACCCGACCGTGCCGTAGCCCATGTCGTAGACCGGCTCGGCCTTGCCGTCGTGGCCGAACGGGATCAGCGTGTCGACGAACAGCGTCGGGTCGAGCGCCCGGAAGTCCGACGTCGCGCGCGGGCCGACGGTGACCTGGGCGGCGATCTGGCCGTTCACGGTCTTCGGCGTCGCGTCGGCCAGGTTGAGGTCGGGGTAGAAGACCTTCGCGGCCCAGAGCTTGGCGGCGTACTCGACGGCGGCCTTGTAGTTGTCGGTCTCGTACAGGTGGGTCAGCGAGCGGTCGGAGTTGACCCGCCAGCCGTTCGGGGCGCCGAACCACTCGCCGAACATGTGCAGCATGTTCACGATCGCGGGCTCGAGCGCGTAGTTGGTGCCGCTGGTCAGCTCCTTGCACTTGGCGAAGAACTCCTCGGCGCTCGTGCACTGCAGGCCGCCGACCTTCGCCCAGGTCTTCGGGTTGCCCATCATCACCTGGCCGAACGGCGTCGACGGGATCGGGGCGCCCCAGATCTTGCCGTTCACGACCGCGGTCCGCCACGAGGCCGGCTTCAGCGCGGCCAGGTTCGGGTACTCCAGCACGGCGTCACCGGACAGGTACTTGGTCAGGTCCTGGAACTTCGCCTCCAGCATCGGGCCGACGTTCGGGATGCCCTGGTTCGGCGGCAGCCACATCAGGTCCGGCAGCGAGTCGCCGGCCAGCAGGGTGGCGAACTTCTCCGGGTAGCCCGGGTCGGTGCCGATGGTGAGCTTCAGGTCCCCGCCGAGCGCGCGGTTCAGCGCCTGCCACATCGGGTTGCTGCCCATCGGGGGCGGCGGCGTCGCGAACGTCTCGGTGAGCGCGGTCACCGCGCTCTTCAGCGGCGGCGACTGGACGCTGGCGATCGCGTTCTCCGGGAACTTCAGGAACCCCGGCTCGAGCCCGGACTCGGCGCCCGGCAGTTCCGGCGTCAGCCCGCCGAACGGCTTGTACGTCGGCAGCGCGACGTCCCCGGACGCCTTCGCGCCGCCCGCCTGCGCACCCCCGTCGCCGCAGGCGGAGGCGAACGCCACCGCGCCCACCGCGGCCGCGCTCAGCCCGAGGAACCGTCGCCGATCCAACCTGCGTTCCGCCGTACCCGACATGACCTGCCTCCTCGGTGACTGTTTCTGATCTTTTCGACGCCAAACGCTCAGAAAAAATCAGTTAAACGTTAACTCGGAGACCGTAGACCGCCGACCGACGTCGGCGCAAGAGATCAGTCGGCCAGAAGTGAGAGCGCGTCCGGGACCGAGTCGGTCACCGGGAAGCCCGTTGCCTGCAGCGCCGTCCGGGACATCGCACCGGTCGTCACCAGCACGCACTGCGCCCCGACGGCCTTGGCGGCGTTGGCGTCGTCGACGACATCACCGATCAGTACGACGTCCGCCGGGTCCAGCCGCTGCGCCTCGAGGTGCAGCGCCAGATGCTCGGCCTTCGAGCCGCCACCGACCGCGCTCTGCAGCCCGTCGACCCGCTGGAACAGCTCGGTCAGCCCGAATCCGTCGATGGTCGGGACCAGCTGCGCGTGGAACCACATCGACAGCAGCGACTGGGTCCGGCCCGTCGCACCCCACGTCCGCAGCCCGTCCGGTACGCCGATCGCCAGCCCGCACGTGTGCAGCAGCAGGTCGTACCGGTCGTGGTAGAGCTTGTCGACCCGCGCCCAGTCCTCGTCGTCGAGCTCGCGGCCGAGGAGCTTCTCGTACGACAGCTTCATCGGGCGGGCGTACACCTCACGCCACTCGTCCCAGGTCAGCACGGGCCGGCCGAAACCGGCGCAGACCTCGTTGACCGCGGCAAGCACCGCGGCGTTGTCGTCGAGCAGCGTGCCGTTCCAGTCCCAGACGATGTGGGACACCTTGAGCCTCATCACGCCGGTAACCCTAAAAGGCCCGCGCCGGGCGCGGGCCTTCCGGGGTTGGCGTTCCTAGCCCTGACGGGCCTTGACGCGCGGGTCGCGGCGGTTGATCACGAAGACGCGACCACGCCGCCGGACCACCTGTGCGCCGGGGCGCGACTTCAGTGCCCTGAGCGAGTTCCTGACCTTCATCCGTGGCTCCTTTCGTCCTGCTGCTGACAGAACACGGAAGGGGCCCGTGGTGTTCCCGGGGGTGTGAGATCGCGGCAGGTGGGCACCGAGTAGTCAGGTAATTCAACGACCCGCGGGTAGTTCAATTACTCAGGTCGCGCGCGTTGTGCGAACCAGCGCGCGCGACCGACCTCAATCATCGCCCATCCGCCGATCCGTTGCCCACTCGTCGCGGTCCGCGCATGGCCGGTCACCGCCCGGGGTACCTGACGGGTCACACGGGGACCCGGGAGGCGACGATGCGGATCGCGAATCGGTACCAGCTGGAGACGGTGCTCGGGCGGGGCGGGATGGGTGAGGTCTGGCGGGCCACCGACGAGCTGCTCGGCCGACCGGTCGCGATCAAGCTGCTGCCCCCGGAGCACACCGACGCCCGCGCGATGGAACGCTTCCGCCGCGAGGCGCACGCCGGCGCGGTGGTGAACAACCCGCACGTGATCGGCGTCCACGACTTCGGCCCGTACGGCGACAGCTGCTACCTGGTGATGGAGCTCGTCGACGGCAACAACCTGGCGGCCGAGCTGCGCCGCGAGGGCTCGTTCGACCCGTCGTCGGCCGCGTGGATCGCCGCCCAGGTCGCCGAGGGCCTCGCCGCGGCCCACTCCGAGGGCGTCGTGCACCGCGACATCAAACCCGGCAACCTGCTGATCACCGCCGACCGCACAGTGAAGATCGCCGACTTCGGCATCGCCCGCTTCGTCACCGACACCGCCGACGACGCACCGCCCGGCCACATCCTCGGCACCAGCTACTACCTCGCCCCCGAACGCGCCAGCGCCCAACCCTCCGGCCCCGCCGCCGACGTCTACTCCCTGGGCTGCGTCCTCTACCAACTCCTCACCGGCGACCCACCCTTCGTCGCCGACACCCCCACCGGCGTCCTCCGCCAGCACGTCCACGAGTGCCCCGCCCAACCGGACCAGGTCCACCGCAACTTCCGCCGCTACCTGCTCCGCATGCTCGCCAAGAACCCCACCGACCGCCCCAACGCCGCCGACGTCGCCACCTGGTGCTGGCACACGTACCTGAAGTACCCGCACCGCAAGCCCCGCCGCATCCCCCTCCCCACCACCCCAGCGGCCGACACAGCCCAGGCAACAGCCTTCACCCTCTGACGGCCTCCCCGCTAGCGGCCCTCCACCAAGTCCGCACAGATGCTCCAGGTCGCGCGCCTGATCAGCTCGGCGGTCTCGGCGTCCACCCCCTTCACCGGCACCTCGATCCCCACCGGGTTCTCCCCCAGCAGCGCGACCAGGAACACGCACGCCGCCAGGTAGCTCCCCGCCGGCGCCGGGTGACTGTTGTCGCGATCGTGCAGCACCGGTTCGTCGTACGTCGCCAAGAACCGCTCCCACACCAGCCCGACCGGGATCAGCGTCGCACCAGTCTCGGCCGCCGCTTCGGCGTACGCCGTCGTCAGCGCGGCCTGGGCCTCGGGCTGGTTGCGTCGGGCCCACGTCAAGTAGAGCGCCGTCCGCGCACCCGCCGCCTCGATCGCCGCGTGGAAGTCGCGCACGCTCTCGCGCATTCGCGCCGGGCTCTTCACCGGCAGCGTGCTCTGCTCCTGCAGCACCACCACGTCGTACTCGCCGGACGCGATCTCCGCGAGCGCCTTCCCCGCGTTCAGGTGCTGCCGCAACGACGCACCACCCGCCGAGATCAGCCGATGCTCCACGGAGATCCCCCGCGTCGCCGCCATCGCGGCGAGCGTCCCGGGCAGGTTGTTGCGCGAGGTGAAGCTGTTGCCGACGTACAGGATCCGCATCCGCCGACGGTACTGGACGCAAGGGCTTGTCTCCCGATTCCCGCCGTAGCGAGCAGGTGCTCGGTGCGGTAGCTCGGAGTGCTGGAGGGAAGCCCTCGATGCTTTTCCATCGTGGGCTTTTCTCCAGTGCTCCGAGATGCCGTGCCGAGTGCCGCGCAGTAGGCGGGAATCGGGAGACAAGCCCTAGGGGCTCGGCCTGGCCGTCACGGGGGGAACGGCCAGGTCGAGCCGGAAGGAAGGTATCGATTCCAGCAGGGATTCGGCAAGCCCTTGAGAGAAATCGACACCGTTCAGTCACCTAAGGGACGGTTGAAGGCTCAGCCGCAGTGCTGGGACTTCTCTTCGGGAGTCATCACGGCGGTCTTCTTGGTGATCAGTCCGGGCGCGTCCTTGACCGGGCCGACCGCCTCGAACTCCTGGTACCAGATGTAGTGGTCGTAGTACCGGTCCGGGAAGTGCATCTCGTACTGGCCCTTGACCCGGTTCATCTCGGTGGCTCGCTCAACCCAGCCCTTCTCGCCGGGTTTCACATCGATGCTGTCGTCCTGGCCGACCGTGCTCGAGCTCTCCCAGGTGTGCTGGTACGACGTCTCGATCGACACCTTGAACACGTCCGAGAACCCGTACTCCGCCGACAGCGAGACCCCGAAGCTGTTCGACTCACCGGTCGTCTCGGACCACTTCACCGTCGAGCGCTGCAGGTCGGCCGTGCAGTTGAAGACCGTGTCCCCGACCTGGTGCACGTCACCGCGGAACGTCTCCGGCGGCCCGTACGGGTGGAACACGCAGCTGTCGGTCCCGTTGTTGCACTTGTCCAGCAGCTCCCGCCCGGTCGGGCCGTCCGCGGCGTACGCCGAGCCGGCGGTCAGGGTGGTGGCGGCCGCGAGGAACGCGGCACCGGTCAGGGCGATCACTCGTTTCGACATGGTTCTACTTCCTCACTTGATTGGTTGGGGCGAAACCGTCGCAGGGGAAGGGGAATCTCAGCTGAAGCCGACGGAGTCGGTGCGGTCGTCCATGAACTCGCCGATCCAGCCGGTGTTGGCGGTGAAGGGGCCGTCCCGGTCGCCGGTCAGGTTGGCGTCGGGGTAGAGCCAGATCTTGCAGCTGGCCCAGGGCTGGACGGAGCTGATCCGGTTGAACCAGTCGTCCGGGAAGGTGAACTCGTAGTTGATCACTCCGTCGGAGCCGTCGCACAACCCAGCTCCGGTGACGGTGAAGGAGGCGCCGCCGAAGTCACGGTTGTCGAAGAACGTTCCTTGAATGACCTCGCCAGCAGCATCCCGACTCGCACTGATCCTGGAGTTCAGCGCTGCCTTCTCAGCAGCGTTCGGTACTCCGGCCGGCGCCGTCGTCACCGCGCCGTGCGTCGCCGTGCTGATCGCCTCGGTGAACGTCCCGAAACACTGCTGGGCGCCGGTCGTCCTGCTCCCCACGCAGTGCTGGCCGGGCGGCGGCGCCGCGGATTCTGCGGACGGGACGGACAGCAGTCCGGTGATCCCCAAGGTGGCGACTCCGGCCAGGGCGGTTGCCTTGCGCATCTGAATCAACTCCAACGTCGGCGGACACTCGACGCAGCATGTGCCCGCTCTCACGCCGTCCCAGACAGCTCATCTGAGCGCCAACTAGTTGCCTCATCACCCTTTTTCGACGCCTCCACGCGGGAGACAACGCTTTCCGATCACCCGCGCCTTTTTGCACACGTTAGGTGACCGCAACGTCACCGAGATGTGCGGAACCGTTTGCGCAAACGATTCCCTTCACTCCGCCCGCACTCGCGCCGGCCACCAGAACCGATCCCCGAGCAGGAAAGCCAGAGCCGGTACGACGACCGTCCGCACCAGCAGGGTGTCCAGCAGCACCCCCACGCAGACGATCACCCCGACCTGCGTCAGCGTGATCAGCGGCAGCACCCCGAGCACCGCGAAGACAGCTGCCAGCAACAACCCGGCACTCGTGATCACCCCACCCGTCACCGCCAACGCGACCCGCATCCCCTCCCGAGTCCCCCGCGTCGCCGCCTCCTCGCGCGCCCGCGTACTGAGGAAGATGTTGTAGTCCACCCCGAGTGCCACCAGGAACAGGAACGACAGCAGCACCACCGACCCATCGAGCGCCGGGAACCCGAAGACGTGGTCGAACACCAACCAACTCAGCCCGAAGCTCGCAAAGAACGACGCCACCACGGTCAGCAGCAGAAGCAGCGGCGCCAGCGCCGACCGCAGTACGGCGACCAGCACCGCACCCACGAGCAGCAGCACCAGCGGAATCACGATGAACTGATCCCGTCGATCCGCCTCGCGAAGATCCAGACTCTCCGCCGCACCGCCGCCCACCAGCACATCGGTGCCAACGGCATCGAGTTCGGCCCGCAGCCGCTCGACGGTCGCGAACGACTCCGCACTCCCCGGCTCCGACGTCAGCACCACGTCGTACTGCGCGAGCTCGGCCGTCCGCGCTCCCGGCCGCACGGACGCGACGCCGTCGACACCCTTCGCGACCCGCGTGATCTCGGCGGCATCACCAGGCGACCCCAGTACGACGACCGGCTCGGTCGTCCCCGCCGGGAACGCCGCCGCGAGCACCTTCGCCCCCTGCACCGACTCGGGCTCCACCCGGAACTGCTCGTTCTGCGCCAGCCCCGTCCGTACGCCGAACGTCCCCGCCGCGAACCCCGCGAGCAGCAGCGTCGCCGCCACCAGTACCGGAACCGGCCGCCGCGCGACCATCCCGCCGAGCCGCCCCCACACCTTGCCGTCGCGCGCCGCGTCGCCGACCCGCGGCACGAACGGCCAGAAGATCCCGCGCCCACAAACCGCCAGCGCGGCCGGAAGCACCACGAGCCCGGCGAGCATCGCCAGCGCGATCCCGATGATGCAGGTGACCGCGATCCCGCGCAGCGTCTCCGTGCTCGCGAGCAGCAGCACCGCGAGCGCGCCGATCACCGTGCCACCACTCGCGAGCACGGGCTCGGCAACTCGTCGTACGGCGGTGCGCAAAGCCTCCAGCGCATCCTCAGTGCCACGCAACTGCTCGCGATAGCGCGCGATCAGCAGCAGCGCGTAGTCCGTCGTCGCGCCGAAGACCAGCACGCTGGTGATGCCGGTGACCTGCCCGCCACCCGGCAGACCGAGCGCCGCGAGCGCCTGCTCCGACAGCGCGGTCGTCACCTGCTCGGTCAGCGCGACGACAACGAGCGGAACGAGCACGAGCCCAGGACTGCGGTACGTCAGCAGCAGCAGTACGGCGACCACTGCCGCGGTCACGATCAGCAGCCGCACGTCCGCGCCGTCGAACACCCGAGTCAGGTCGGTCGTGAACGCGGGCGGCCCGGTCACCTGCGCCTCGACGCCATCCGGCAGCTGCTCGCGGACGCTCGCCCGCAGCTCGTCGACCTGCCGCTCGGTCCCCGCCTCGTCCGCGGCGGGCAGCGGCCGGATCACCAGCGCGACCTGACCGTTCTCGGCGAACTGCGGCGGCGGTCCGGCCTTGGCGAACTGCCGGATCGCACTCTGATCCCCCGCGCTCAGCCGGCCGTCACCACCCCGGCTGAACACGATCAACGCGGTCGACTCGTCGGCCTTCGGCAGCTTGTCCCGCAACTGCTCGACCTGCGCCGACTCGGCGCTGGTCGACAGCCCGGTCGCCGACCGCGGCTCGGCCGGAGTGGCCGTCGGCAACAGCAGCGCCAGGACGGCGACGCCGAGTCCGCCGAGCACCACCAGCGCGGCAGCCCGGCGGGAGCGAAGGACGGAACGGACACCTGGCACAGTGACTCCACACAGTTCGACGGGAAATCTTGAGAATCAAGTATCTTGATGATCAAGACAATAGGAGGTGCAGGTGACTGCGCGCAAGCCGCCGGAGGCCGGACGCGACGAGCTGGTCCGGCTGGTGCAGACCTTCGTGGCCGAGGGACAGCGGATCGGCCATGCCTTCGCGCACCGGCACGGGGTGCACGGGACCGACATCGAGGCGCTGATCCGCGTCCTGGTCGCCGGCGACGGCGGCCGCCCGCTGACCGCCGGCGAACTGGCCGCCGAGCTCGGCCTCACCACCGGGGCAGTGACGACGCTGCTCGACCGGCTCGAACGGGCCGGTCATGTCCGCCGTGAGCGCGACGAGCGTGACCGGCGGCGGGTCAACCTGCACTACGGCGACGCGGGGCTCGAGCTGGCGCAGCAGTTCTTCGGCCCGCTCGGCAACCTGCACCGCGAGGTCACGAGCGACTTCACTCCGGAGGAGCTGGCTGTCGTACGCCGGTACCTGAGCGCCACGATCGATGCCTTCCGCACCTACCGGACCCAGCTGGACTCCGGCGAGGCCTAAGCCGGCAGCGCCCCCCGGATGATGCTGTCCAGCGAGTGCGCCGGATTCCCGTCATCGGGCTCCAGCGACACATCCACGATCCGGTACCCCTGCGCCGGCAGATCCCCCGGCACCTGGAACGTCCCGTCGTGCCCACCCGCGAGCACCCCGAGCGACACCATCCGCTTCCCGTCCTCGTTGATCAGCCACACCTCGAAGTACCCGCTTTCAGCGGCCAGCCCCGACGCCGAGACCCGCAACTGCTGCTCACCACCGGATCGCACCAACCCCGCCGTACCGCTCCCGGACTTCCCGGCCAACGGCGCCAGCTGTACGACGGCCGCCGGCTCCTCGTCCTGCCCGACCAGCAACGTCCCGCCGATCCCGACACCGATCCCCAGGACCGCAGCGACACTCGCCGCCAGCACAACCGACCACCGCCCGCGCCGCCGTACCGGCGTAGCTCCGGCCAACCCGAGCTCGGCACTCACCCGCTCCCACACCTCAGCCGGCGGCGCCTCGATCCGCGGCAGCTCACCACCGGCCAGCTCCCGCAGCTCCTCCAGACTGCCCGCGCACTCAGCACAGTCGCGAAGGTGATCGGCAGCCTCGCCGGAGGGCGCGACCCGCTCGAACGCCCACGCGGCCAGCTGCTCGTCGTCAAGATGCGTCGTCACCCTTCACCTCCTTCAACCGGTCCCGCAGCTGCAGCAGCCCACGGCGTACATGACTCTTGACCGTGCCCAACGGTAGGCCGAGCCGGTCCGCGATCTGCGCGTACGTCCGGTCTTCGTAGAAGGCGAGCCGGAGGATGGTTCGGCGCGGCTCGTCGATCCGGTCCAGCTCGTCGGCGATCACCACACGGTCGACCAGCACCTGGTCATGCCCGGGCTCGGCCTCCCGCTCGAGCACGCTCTCGGCCGCGACCTGGTTCCGCTGGGCGCGGTACCGCTCGGCGAGCCGGTCCGCGATCCGGTGCCGCGCGACCCCGGCGAGCCAGGCGCCGAGCTCACCGGCGCCCGGATCGAAGCTGCCGCGGCCGCGCCACGCCGAGACGAACACCTGCTGGGTGACGTCCTCGGCGTCGGCGCGGTCGCCGAGCGCGCGCAGGCAGAGCGTGAAGACCAGCCCCGACCAGCGCCGGTAGGCGTCGGCAAGGCTGTCCTCCCGGCCGTCCGCGAATCCCTTCGCGATCTCGGCCGGCGCAGGCCCGGACTCCACGCCGCTCACGAGCGGCACTCTAACCGCCTGAGCCCGGTCTCGGTCAGTGCGCAGCCGCGGCGACTCACTGCGGCGATGCGCTGACGACGAGGTTGTCGCGGTACCCACCGCCCTTCGCGTCGTACGGTCCGCCGCAGGTGACGAGGTGGAGCCGGCGGGCGCCGGTGCGCGCGAAGAGGTCACCGACAGCCAGCTCCCGCTTGTCGACATCGCGCACTCCTTCCACCCGGTACGTCGTCGTCGAGCCGCCGGCGCGGACCTCGATCACCGCGCCCTTCCGGAGCTTGCGCAGCTTCACCAGCGGCCCGACGCCGTACTCGCGGCTGTCCAGGTGCCCGCCGAGCACGACCGAGCCCTCGCGGTCCCCGGGCGCCGGCCCGAACTTGTACCAGCCGACGACGGCGGGGTCCTTCGGCAGCTCCATCTGCCCGTCCGCGGCCACCCCGACCGCCCGGACCGGAAGGTCCAGGCCGATCGAGGCGATCGCCACCCGCTCGGGCGCCGGCACCGGCTTCGGCGCCGGCTTCTGCTCCGGCTCCGACTCCGGTACGACGGTTGCTGATGGCAACGGAGTTGCGGGAGGTTCTGCTGCTGTTGGCGCGCTGCCACCGCATCCACTCACCAGCAGCAGCAGCAGCAGCAGCAGCAGCAGACCAACGATCACCCAGTTCCTCACGACCGAGCGCGCACCACTGTCACACCGGCACCGACCACCAGCGCCCCGGCCAGCAGCCCGATCCACACCGGCATCCCGCCGTCCTGCTGCGCGGCCTGACCACCGGTCCCGCCCGGCACCCCGCTCGGGTTGCCGTGCAGCCCGGAGATGCTCTGCACCGCGAGCTTCAGGTTCTTCCCGCTCGCACTCCCCCACGCGTACACGATCGTGTTCGTGCCCTCCTTCAGGTTCACGTCGGCCGGCCCGATCGCGACCGTCGACGTACCGGCGAGCACGACATCCGCCTTGACGGTCCCGGCCGGCAGATCGGCCTTGACCTCCTTCGGGTTGGTCAGCCCCTCGAAGACCGGCTTCCCACCAGCCCGTACGTCGACCGCCGGCGCGGCCGCGGTATGCCGCACGGTCAGCCGCGCCTTGCCCGCGGCCAGCTTCGACGTGTCGTTCACGAACGGCGTCAGCACCGGCTTGCCGGCCGCGTCCAGGTGCGCGACGACGGTGACGTTCGCCCCACCCGGTACGGCGACGTCGTTGGCCTGGATGACCGCCGCGCCACCCGCGCCGGCCCCGGCCGCGGTCACCTTCAGGTCGTACTCGCCCTCCGGCAGCTTCAGCGGGTCGGTCAGCGTGCCCGGCTTGAAGTCGGTGAGCAGCGCCTTGCCGTTGGCGTACACGTCGACGGTCGCGCCCGGGACGGCGTGCAGCACCGAGACGGTCGCGTTGGCGGTCGGCCGGGCCTGCGCGCCGGTCGCGGCCGCGAGGGGCAGCGCCGCGGCGAGCAGCCCGGCCGCGGTCAGAGCGGTGATACGTCGTACAGACATGGAACCCTCCTGGTCCGGTGTTCTGGTTCCTGTCTGTTCCGGCCCGGGCCGCGCGGCGGATGCACCGGGTGCGGCGCCAAACTTATGCAAAACTGGCGCGGTGGGATCCTGGTGACGAGTCGGCGACCGAAGGAGACACCGTGGGCCTGAGCCTCAGCAGCATCGTCCCCGCGCCGCGCGACGAGGTCTTCGGGTGGCACCAGCGGCCCGGGGCGATCGAGCGGCTGACGCCCCCGTGGATGCCGGTCCGGATCAAGCAGGAGACCGACGACCTGGGCGCCGGGCAGGCGGTGCTCGGCTTCCCGTTCGGCATCGACTGGGTCGCCCAGCACTCCGACCTGTCCGCGCCGGACCACTTCGTCGACGAGCTCACCTCGGCGCCGCTGCGCTGGGCGGTGAACTGGAAGCACACCCACTCGTTCGATGCCGTGGGCAACGACCAGACCCGGGTCACGGACCGGATCGACAGCAACGTGCCCGGCTTCCTGCTCCGCTCGATGCTCGCCTACCGGCACCAGCAGCTCGCCGACGACCTGGCCGCGCTGCGTCGTGTCCCGGGCTTCAAGCCGCTCACCGTCGCGGTCACCGGCACGCACGGCACGGTCGGCCGCGGGCTCGTCGCTCTGCTCGGTACGGCGGGGCACACGGTGGTGAAGCTGGTCCGCGGCGAGCCGTCGAGTCCGTCCGAGCGCCGGCGGGACGTCGATGGCACACCGTCGAGCCGGCGGGACGCCGATGGCGCACCGTCGGCTCCCTCGGAGCGCCGGTGGAACCCTGATCACCCGGCCGACGACCTGCTCGACGGCGTCGATGCCGTGGTCCATCTGGCCGGCGCGCCGATCGGCGGCCGGTTCACCGACGCGCACCGGCACGCGATCGTCGAGTCCCGGATCGGCCCGACGCGCGCGCTCGCGACCCTCGCGGCCGCGAGCGACCCGCGGATCTTCGTCTGCGCCTCAGCGATCGGCTGGTACGGCGCCGACCGCGGCGACGAGCTGCTCACCGAGCACAGCGAACGCGGGACCGGCTTCCTCTCCGACCTGGTCGAGAACTGGGAGCGCGCGACCGACCCGGCCCGCGACGCCGGCCTGCGCGTCGTGAACGTCCGCACCGGGCTCGTGCAGACCCCGGCCGGCGGCATCCTCAAGCTCCAGTACCCGATGTTCGCCGCCGGGCTCGGCGGGCCGCTGGCCGGCGGCAAGCAGTGGCAACCGTGGATCGGCGTCGACGACCTGCTCGACATCTACCACCGGGCGCTCCTGGACGACGAGCTGTCCGGCCCGGTCAACGGTGTCGGGCCTGACCCGGTCCGCAACCGCGACTACACGCGCGTGCTGGCTGATGTGCTGCACCGGCCGGCGCTGTTCCGCGTCCCGTCGATCGGCCCGCGCATCCTGCTCGGCCCGGAAGGCGCGAAGGAGCTGGCCGAGGCGTCGCAGCGTGTGGTGCCCGCCGTGCTCGACCGCCTCGGACACACCTTCCGCTACCCCAAGCTCGACGGCGCGCTGCGTCACCTGCTCGGACGCAACTCCACCGCCGACAGCGCTCCCAGCACCTGACGGGTGCCGGCAATCTCGAGTCCGGCCTCGGCCGCCAGCGCGGCATACTCCGCCTCGGTGCGCTCGCCTGCGCCGAAGACGGCGTACATCAGCAGGTCCGAGGCCACGTCGGCGGCGTTGTCTGCAACGCCGTTCACTCGCTCGACCACGACGATCGGCTGGTCGCCCGCGGCGGCGGCCAGCCGCTTGAGGATGGCAACGGTCTCGGCGTCCGCCCAGTTGTGCAGCACCTGCACGATCAAGTAGAGATCGGCGCCTGCTGGCAGCTCCTCGAAGAAGCTCTGCGCCGCGATCGTCACCCGGTCGCTCACGCCACGTTCCTCGAACAGACGCGTGGCTCTTGTCGCCGTTGACGGCAGTTCCACCAGCGTCGCCGTGACCCCCGGCCGCGCCTGGAGAATCGCCGCCAGCAACGCGCCCGTGCCGCCGCCCACGTCGACGACATGCTCGGTCGTCAACCCGAGCAGCTCGACCAGCCTCGTCGTCCAGTGCCCCGACCACTCCGCGAGCTGCCCGTCGAACGTCGCGACCAGCCGCTCGTCCTCGCCGAGATCGTCGTAGAACGCCTTCCCGCGCGCAGCTTCGTACCCGGACCCGCCCGAGCGGATCGCCTGCAGGAGCCCGGGCCAAGCGTCGTCCACCCGCGCGTACCCGTTGGCGTGGTCGAGGCGGGCCCGCACCGCGTCCTCCAGCAGCATCCAGCCGCGCTCGCCCAGGCCGACCTCGTCGTTGTGGAGAGTGAAGAAGCCGTCGAGCACCCGGACCAGCTTCCGCAGCCCAGCCGGCTGGGCGCCGACGGCCTCGGCCAGCGCCTCGACCGACCTGGGGCCGTCGGCCATCTGCTCGGCCAGGCCGAGCGAGACCGCCGCGCGGACGGCGTACGGGGTGGTGAGGTCGGTGATCCGGTGCAGTTCCTGCAGGGCGCGCTCGGTCTCGGCGGGGTTCATCCGGTCAGTCTTTCAGGGCCTCCGCGAACAGCGGAACGACCTTCTCCAGTGCGTACGTAGTCGACAGCACCGAGTCGGTCGCGAACGCCGAGCTGATCGTCTTGTCGTCGAAGACGACCACGTGCCCGGCCTTCACCGACGGCACCGCCTGGAACAGCTGGTCGGCGGTGATCTCCTGCGCCTTGACGCCGATCGGCGCCATCACGACGAGGTCGGCGTTGAGCTGGTCGAGATTCTCCCGCGACACCGGGACGGAGAACTTCTCGGTCGCCTTGGCCTGGATGGTCGGGTTGTTCTTGAAGCCGAGCCGCTCGACGAAGTTCACCCGGCCGGTCCCGCTGACGTACGCGCCGTACCCCTCACCGGTCTTCGCACCCAGCGTGATCGTCTTCCCGGCGAACTCGGGGTTCGCGGCAACGGCCTGCGCGAACTTCTCCTTGGTCGCGGCAATCAACTCCTTGCCCTGGTCAACCTTGCCGAGGGCCGCGGCAACCATCTCGGTCTGCTGCTCCCAGGACACCTTGTACGACTCGCCACCGGTCGGTACGCCGACCGTCGGCGCGATCGCCTTGAGCGTGTCGTACCGGTCCTGGTCACCACTGGACTTGGTGTCCAGGATCAGGTCCGGCTTCAGCGCCGCGACCTTCTCGTACTCCGGCTCCAGCGTCCCGATCAGCTGCGGCGCCTGCTGGTACTTGCCCTTGGCCCACACTCCGACGCCCTCGCCGCCGAAGGCCAGCCAGTCGCTCGCGCCGACCGGCTGCACCCCGAGCGCGAGCGCGGTCTCGGCGTCACCCCAGCCGAGCGCGACCACCCGCTTCGGCTCCGCCGGGATGCTCACCTCACCGAACTTCGTCGCCACCTTCGCGTACGGCGCTCCGCCGCTCTCGGTACCGCCGGAATCGCTTCCGCACGCCACCAGCGACGCACCCAGGACGGCAACCAGCGTTGAGGCAACAAGTCTGCGCATGAACTAAGGATAGGCTGCCCTAAACCTGCTTGAGCATCGGGTCCTCACCAACTCTTGTCGAGCGGCTTCCCCTCGGCGTACCCCGAGGCCGTCTGGATCCCCACCACCGCACGCTCGTGGAACTCCTCCAGCGTCCCCGCCCCGACGTACGTGCACGAACTGCGCACCCCGGAGACGATCGAGTCGAGCAGGTCCTCGACGCTCGGGCGTTCCGGGTCCAGGTACATCCGCGCGGTCGAGATGCCCTCGCCGAAGAAGCTCTTCCGGGCCCGCTGGAACGGCGTGTCCTCGGCGGTCCGGTTCGCGACCGCGCGCGCCGACGCCATCCCGAAGCTCTCCTTGTAGATCCGCCCGTTGCTGTCGTGGTGCGGATCACCCGGCGACTCGTACGTCCCGGCGAACCACGACCCGATCATCACGCTCGACGCACCGGCAGCGAGCGCGAGCGCGACGTCGCGCGGGTGCCGGACACCGCCGTCGGCCCAGACGTGCTTCCCGAGCTCGCGGGCCCTGGCCGCACACTCCAGTACGGCGGAGAACTGCGGCCGCCCGACGGCGGTCTGCATCCGGGTCGTGCACATCGCGCCCGGCCCGACGCCCACCTTGACGATGTCGGCGCCGGCCTCGACCAGGTCGGAGACCCCGTCGGCCGTGACCACGTTCCCGGCGACCACCGGGATCTGCGGATCGAGGGCGCGAACGGTACGCAGTACGTCGAGCATCCGCTCCTGGTGACCGTGCGCGGTGTCGATCACCAGGACGTCGATCCCGGCGTCGAGCAGCGCCTTCGCCTTCTGCTCGGCGTCACCGTTGATCCCGATCGCGGCCGCCACCCGAAGCTTGCCGCCGGCATCGACCGCGGGCTCGTACAAGGTCGCGCGGACCGCGCGCTGCCGGGTCAGGATGCCGACGATCCGGCCGTCGCCGTCGACGACCGGGGCGAGCCGGTGGCGGCCGTCGTACAGCTGATCGAACGCGGCCTCCGCGTCGATCCCGGCCGGAAGCGTGAGCAGCTCGCGCGACATCACCGAGTCGAGCTGGGTGAACCGGTCGACGCCCTGGCAGTCGGCCTCGGTGACGACGCCGACCGCGCGGCCCTGGTCGATCACGATCACCGCGCCGTGCCCGCGCTTGGGCAGCAGGTTGAGCGCCTCCCCGACGGTGTCGCCCGGAGTCATCACCAGCGGCGTGTCGTAGATGGTGTGGCGGTCCTTGATCCAGGAGACCACCTCGGTGACCACCGGCACCGGAATGTCCTGCGGGATCACCGCCAGGCCGCCACAGCGCGCGATCGTCTCGGCCATCCGGCGCCCGGAGACCGCCGTCATGTTCGCGGCGACGACCGGGATCGACGTCCCGCTGCCGTCGCTGGTCGACAGGTCGACGTCGAGCCGCGAGGCCACCGCCGACCGGTTCGGCACCAGGAAGACGTCGTTGAACGTCAGGTCCTGCCCTGGTACCGGTCCCTGGATGAAGCGCACACCGACCACCTCACTGTGTTGTCCCGCCCGGACGTGCTCCCGGTCCGAGGCTACGTGACCTGTTCCGGTCAGCGGCCGATCCGGGGCGCGAGGCGCTTGGAGAGTGGGCGAACCCCCACCTCGAGGAGCTCGTGATGCGAAAAGTTCTCCTGGCCGGCCCGCTGCTGGCCCTCACGCTGTGTACCGGACTGCTCTCTCCGGCCACGGCTTCCACGTCGGCTGACGCCTCCACCTCAGCTGACGGCACGACCGCGGCGGAGACCTTCGACTGGGGCACCCCTCTCCCCCAGTCCGACGAGTTCGACTACACCGGCTCCCCCGACGCCGCGAAGTGGTCCCAAGCCGGCGAGTGCTGGCCCGGCCACGCCGGCAACGGCCGCCGCTGCGCCTCCCGCTCGACCGTCGCGAACGGCGTACTGACCCAAACCGGCCTGGCCAACGGCGACTCCGCCTGGCTCGCCTCGAAACTCGGCCGGCAGTACGGCCGCTGGGAAGCCCGCATCCGCTCGAACCCCCAGGGCGCCGACAACGGCCGCCAGTACCACCCGCTCCTGATCGTCTGGCCCGACTCCGACCGCTGGCCCGAGGACGGCGAGTACGACTTCCTCGAGAACGGCGCCCCCGGCGAGGCCTGCGCCGAGTCCTTCATCCACTACCCGCACAACGCCGACGCCGCCGTCCAGCAGATCTTCACCCGCGAATCCGACTGCGGCACCCCACTCACCGACTGGCACAACGTCGCCGTCGAGTGGACCCCCGACCACGTCCGCGGCTTCATCGACGGCAAGCAGTGGTTCTCCCACTCCGGCGGCGCCAACAACCTCCGCAAGTGCATCCAGTGCATGCCGTCCGGCCACCTGACCATCCAACTCGACAACTTCCACGGCAACGCGATGCAACCGGCGTCGTACGACATCGACTGGGTCAGGATCTACGCACTCTGACCGTCGAGCGCCTCGACGACCTGCGCACACAACGCGCGCAACGTCTTCTCCTGCTCGGCATCCAGCCCCACCAAGCACAGCATCGCGTCAGCCACCCCACTGGCCTGCTGCTGCAACGCGCGACCTTCCTCCGTGACGGTCACCACCAGGCGCCGCTCGTCCTCCGACGAGCGGCGTCGCGCCACGACCCCCCGCGCCTCCAACCGCTTCAGCAACGGCGTCACCGCCGCCGAGTCCAGCCGAGCCCGCCGCGCGATGTCGTTCAGCGACACCTCATCGCGCTCCCACAGCAGCATCATCACGACGTACTGCGGATAAGTCAGCCCCAGCGGCTCCAGCAACGGCCGATAGGCCCGCGTGATGCTGTGCATCGCCCCGTACACAGCGAAACACGGCTGCTCCAGAATCGACGGTGTCGCGCTGATCGCTACCTCCAGTACTCGTTGGCCGCCGCAATGGTCGCGAACTCCACCGCCACCACGTGCGCCACCGCAATCAAACTCCCCGCATCCTCAGCGTAAACGGCCCGCAACCTCCCCCGCACCTCAGCATCCGGCTGCGCCGCCTTCACCGACAACCGAGCCAACTTCACCGCCAACTCCCGCCCAGCCTCCGGCGTCTCCGTCAACAACATGTTCGCCACCACACATCCCATTCCTTAACGCTTTAACTATTAATACGCAATCTATCAGCGCGACCCTGGACGGTCAACAAACCTGTTATCGAGATACCAAGGTCTAAGCCGCAAGGCCCCCGTCACGCGGGCCTGCGCCGCCAAGAAGTTCTCTCACCCGCGAATCCGTTCAGTCCCCCTGACGCCAGCCCGAGGTGTCATCCAGTTCGACCAAGCCGGCTTCGACCGCCCCGACGAAGATGCTTCTCCCCTCGGAGTCCGTGACCTCGATCTCGTACGCGGTCCCCCAGACCTCCAACACAACACCCCGAGCCCCCGCAGCCACCCCGTGCTCCGGAAGCCCCGCCGGAATCCGCACAACGTCAAGCGGACTCAGCACACTGCGCCCTCCCACGTCCACCGACCCAGCTCACCCCCGACCGGGTCAGCCATCACCAGCGTCCCCGAACGACGTCCTCGTACTTCACCTCACAGCTCGAACTCCCGCAGCTCGAAGTCCCCAGAGACCTTCTTCCCTTGGTAATACCCGACGAACAACCTCGTCGCCTCAACCCAGTCAAGCAACTCGTTCCCCCGCACCTGCAACGAGTAGTTCCCCGAGTCCCAGGTCACGGTCTCCAACCCGTCCTTCCGGCCGCCCGCACGCCCGATCACAAACTGCCGCCGTAGTCCGACATCCACCTTCTGGATCTCCACCGTCATCCGACTCGCAGTCCCAGCACACTGGATGTACCCCGCAGACCACACGTTGCGGTCGAACTGATCCAGGCTCTTGCCAACCGGCATCGGCCACAAGCAGACGGCGAAGATCTCAGCCCCGTCCATCCTCTCCAGCAACCGCCCAATGTCCTCGGCCGGAGTAGGCCGATGGTGAATGAACTCCATCGAGAAACCACCGTTCATCGTGATCGCATGCGTAGGTATCACCAACCACTCCCCCTCTCAGCAACAAACCCGCCCCTCAGATGCCCGACGACAGCGCTAACGGCAACACTCAACGGACTCCCCTCCAACCTCGCCACAACCTCGTACTCCGCCGGCAAGTCCACGGCGACCTCCAGCTCCACGGTGAAGTGCCCGGGGCGCTCTCTCCACGAACTGACGTAGGCCAACCGACCGGACGTAGCAGCGCCGATCAGCCCGATCGCACGCCGATCACCCTCCCAGTGGTCCTCCACCTGCCAGTCCGGAAAGACCTCGGACAACGCCGACAGAAACCCGTGGATCGTCTCGTCCTTGCCCTCGAGAGAGTTCATCCATCACCTCGGCAACCCGCACCGGTCACAGCGTTCCGCAGTACTGCGCGACCTCGGCCAGGAGACCAGTGAAGCTCCGGTCGCGTGGGTCCGCGTCCTCTTTGACACGCCACTCTTCATGGAGCTCAGCGGCGGCAAGGCCAACGGCCTCCAGCACCCTGTTGCCCTGGGCACTCTCGAGGAGGTCGACGAGCAACCCGTCCAGCGCGATCGCCTGCTCGAACACGTAGAAGTCGTCAGGATCCGCACCGATCTTCACCTGACTGCGTTCGAGCAGGATCCTGAATTCGTACCGCGCGATGATCCACACATCGTCGTCGGTCAGTGCCAGTGCCGCCATCAGGAACCTCCAGACAGTTCGAGAAAGAAACAGCGGCCCGCTGTCCAGCTCGCTGAGCATGAACGCGTGTACGCCGCCCGGGACGGCGTCGAAACGCAGGACGAGGCGCGGCACCGCCATGATCCGGCCGGAGTCGAAGCGCACGATCTCGGAGCGCTCCTCGTCCAGCGCCGCGAGGCGGCGGGTCGCGGCGAAGATCTCCAGGTGGGCGTCGGGGCACGACAATCGCAGCAAATCACCATGGCCGCGAAGGACAGGTCTGAGCTGCTCGGCGACCGCGTCCTCGAGGATGATGACCGACGTGTTGAGCCCAGGCGTCACCGCCCTTCTCAAGGTCCTCCCGTCTTCATCCGTTCGGACCACCTCGACAGGCGCCGGCCGCCAATCAGCACCCCGCGGCACACCATTCAGCCCAAGAAGTTCCAGATCTACGTCGTAGTCCGGCAGGGCCCACTCGTACCCCGGCACCCGCCGCGCCACGTAGAACGCGCGCCGCTTCCACCCACCCCGCGCCTCCAACCTGAACGTGGAATTCACCCCTCACCAAGCAGGATCAGCGCAATGTGCTCGAGTCGCCCGGTGTAGCTCCGGTCCCACTCGTCCGCATCCTCTTTGACGCGCCACTCCGCGAACAACTCATCCGCGGCGATCCCGATCGCTCGCATCAGCCGGGCCTCCTGAGGGTTTGCCGGCGCCTCGATCACCAGGCCCTCCAGCGCGATCGCCCGCTCGAGACGGTCGACGTCATCCTGATCTCCGCCAACTCCCTCCATTGCTCGCTCCACGAGAATGCGAAACGCCAGTCGCGAGAAGATCCACGGATCGTGGAAGGGAACCGCCAGAACAGCCATCAGAGAACAATCTTGGCGATGAGGACCCGAGCCCTCCGCAACGACGCAGCCCTGTGAAGGATCGACGCATCCTGACGCATGCGACGCTGCGAGATTCCGCGAACGCACCACGTCACGTCACTCCACCGCCTCCCTGTGCGCGGCACGTTCGCAGATCAGGTCGACCGCTCGCTGCAACCGCTCCTCCTCGAGGAGAGCCTGCTCATCGTCCTCTTGGTCCTCGTCGTCCTCTTCGCCGATGTCGCCCGAGTCTGTTGGCACCCGCGACTCGAAGCATCGTCCGATGGCTTCGCGAACCATTTCCTCAACTTCAGAACGTGCCAGCAGACTGAAATCGCCGTCAACCCGATCGGCCATCACCAACATCTCCCAGACGACATCCTCGTACTCGTTCGGTTGGTTCGGATGGACGACGAACTGAGGATCTGTCTCCTCGAGAGCTCTCGACAACAACTCGAAGGCGCCAGGAAACCGACGCCGCAGAAACGGGCCGATGGACGCCAACTCGCCTCCACCATTGTTCGACCAGAACTTTTGCCGCGGCCACATGCGATTCACCTCCCTTCCAGTACGGTTCTCGATTGAGCGGTGCCATTCTTCATGATCCGTTAACCGCGTAGCTGGCCTCGTCCGAACGGAACGAGCAAGCTGTCCGGGTTCGTGCCTGGAATCGTCCGTTCGGGAAGCCATGGGACATGGCAGCTGGGGGCTCCGGTCGGCTACCTACTGGCGCTCGAGTTCGGCTCGCAGTCTGAGGGCTGTCTCGACGTAGGCAGGATCGGTGATTGCGGAGTCCACGGCGTACAGGACGCCGTTGTCCAGCTGCTCAGCTCGGACGCCTGATGTCGCCAACTGACCTGTCGGCCGTCCCGATGTATCGGCCAGGTACGTAAGCCAGCCGACCACAGGGAAATCATCTTGATGCTGCTGGACTTGCAGAGCAACCGTGGACAACACAGACCAATCCGGCTGCCACACGTCAGCGACGGCGCGCATCAGCGGCGCTGCAACGCTTGTCTCCAGCAGTTCGTTCTTGTTGCGGTCTCCGATATCCGGAAGGTCGATGACACAGGTGTTCAGGAGCCCCTCGGTGTGGGCGAACACCCCACAGTTGATCGAGATGACCACGGGCATCCGGAGGTTGTTCTGGTTCCACAGATGAACCGAAAACCCCAACTCCTCGATGACGTTCTGCCCAAAATCCGTCCGGTTGCGTCCCTCCAGCAGCAGCCCGATCAACTGATCGGTCTGCCCTCCGACCGCCACCTCGCCCCGGGCCCGCCTGTCGTACCACTGGCGCAAAGCCGGGTGCAGGGCAGACAGCCGATCGAGGAACGCCTGCAGCCGCTGGGCACAGTCCCCTACCGACTCCGCACGATCGCTCCAATAGGCACCTAGGTACACGGGCTCACCCATGGTTCGTCACCTTACTTCTGAGGAACATCAGGCGTCCTCCGTGGAGGAGACCCAGGTGATGAAGGCGTCACTTGGGACCTCTTCGCCGGAGACGATCTGCTGTGCGTAGGTCGCGAGGACCAGGTCAACGTCGAAGTTGTACTTCGGATTCGGAACGCCAGAGAATCCCATCAGCACGTGTCGCTGGAAGGCATCCTCTCGCGACCCCTTGTCGAACATGACCCACTTCAGTCCGGGAGACCGCTCGATCGCCACGTCACCGAGGAACAACGCCAAGTCGTTCACCACCGCGTACCAGACCGATCGAAGCCGACCGGGCGCATCGCTGCTCTCAACCTCCGCACAGAACCAGTCGTTGAGCCGCTGCAGACCGTCGTCGTCCGTTGAGAGCGCCACACCGTTCGACGCCAGCAACCGGCGCAACTCGTCGATTCGCTCGCTCTTGGCCGCCATCAGCCGGTTGAAAGCTCCGCGCGCCTCCCGCTTGCTCAACTCGCCCAATGGCTGCCGAACCCCCGGATCAAATGGCGTGTAGACGCCGCACGAGACAGTCATGGAACGATCGTCCACGGGGTCCTCGCCTTGTTCAAAGCCTGCACCAGCGGCCCTGTAGGTCCGTTGAGGTCAAAGCCGGGTCGCCTCTTCGAAGTCGACACCGTCCAGTTCGACTGCATGCCGAATCTCCTTCACCAATTGTTCGGAGAGCAGCAGAGACTGGTTCCTCGGCTCCTCGAGGACGAAGGCATGCACCTCGCCGGGGATTTCTTCGCTGCGCAGCACCAGGTGTGGCACGGCCATGACGCGGCCCGAGGACAAGCGGACGATCTCGGAGCGCTCCTCGTCGAGCGCGTCGATCGTCCTGGTCGCGTTGAAGATCATCAGGTCGGCTTCAGAACTGACCAACGGCAGCAGCTCGCCGTGCGGCTCCAGGATCGGCTTCAGCCGACTGATGGCGTCGTCCCTGATGGCCATGACGGTGTGGTTCACCCACAGCATCAAGGCTTTCCGGAGGACCGCACCGTCCATCCCGTGCCGAAGAAGGTGCACCGGCGGAGGCTCCCAGGCCTCCGCCCGTGCTAGACCTCCCAGCCCGCGAAGGTGGCGGTGATCCTCGCCGTCTGGCATCACCCGTTCGTACCCATCCACACCGACCGGCAAGAAGAACCTCCGGGCCGCCTCGCTCATCACGGAAATCCTCCCGAGGAACGTTGTCGAGTGTGTCGAGGAGATCCTGTCGACTTTGCACTAGCGGCAGCACTCGCAACAGTTCGAGGTGCTAGCCCGCCGTTGCTAATCGATGAGCGCGCGCGGGCGCGACGGGCGCATCGACAAACAACCCGTCGCACGATGGTCAACGGCTGCCCTAGGAATTTTCGACGGCGACCATTAGAAATCTCAAGATAATTCGAACTCTCGCATCTCGAATCCGTCATAGATTTCTACGCCCTGGTAGTAGGCGACGAATATCCGGGTTGCCTCAACCCAATCGAGAAGCTCGTTCGGCCGGACCCGTACCGAGAAGTTGCCGGAATCCCACGTCACCACCTCGAACCCATCTTTCCGACAATCGACACGGCCGACGACGAACTGCCGTGCCACACCCGAATCTTTCTTCCGGATCTCCACGGTCATACGATCCGCACTGCCGGCACACTGGATGTACTCGCCATGCACCCTCTGACATCCACTGCATCCAGTCTCCTCCCGGCCGGTAAGGCCCACAATGAGACAGCGAAGATTTCAGCCCCATCCATCCTCTCCAGCATCTGCCCAATCTCTTCGCGAAGAGTGGGACGCAGGAGGCTGAACTCGAACGTGAAATCTCCGTTCATCGTGACTGCATACTTTGACGTCATGCAATCAAGGCCAATTCACCAAGATGACCGAAGTGATCGTTATCCATTTACCGTTCAATCGCGCTCGCGCCGGAGTTCCGTTGTTGACAGCATCGTCGAACTTCAATTGTTGTGCGTTGAGCCGTGCAGTATTGGTTTTGACTTCAATTCCGAGGTGCGCACCCGCGGTTGTAGGTCCTGGTGAGGGAGTGCGGTGCCGACGGTGTCTTCGCGGCGAACTTGTCGTCCACCAGCCACGTCACCTCACCGGTCGCCGTCGGCAGCACCTTCACGAAACCGGTAGCCAGCAACGCCAGGGACACCGCGACCGCCAGCAGTTTGGGCAGCAGCAGAGCACGCAAGCGAACAGTCACGAGAAAACTCCCCCATCATCAGCACCCCCGAGGTGCACCGCCGGAATCGCAGGCAGCCGGAACAGGCTGCGGGGTGCTGGAGAACCGCGGCAAGACTCATCCCGAACGTTGCAGGAAGCTGCAGTTTCGGGGTGAACAGGGCACGGAAGTTGGGCGACGAACGGGCCAACTCCGTTGTCGCCGGAGCGGTTCGGGGGTAGTGGGGCCGAGCGCGCAGGACAACCCGGAAGTGGCGAAGGTTAACCCCAGGGTTTTCGCCGGGGTGGTGCGGAAAAGTAGTGGGGGTGTCACGATCCGTGGCGTTGCGGTCAGTAGTCCGCTGGTCGCAGTCCGCCACGACTAGGGAGTGAGGCTCCTATGTCCCGCCGTTTGCTTTCCGCTGTCACCGCTGTTGCCGCCGCCGCGCTGGCTGTCCCCGCCTTCGCCGCGTCGTCGTCCACCGCCGCACCTGAGACCGCACCGACCGCCGAGGCCGCCACCTCGGCGTACGTCGGGACGGCTCAGGAGGAGGCCGAGACCAAGGCCTTCTACGACGCGGTGATGAAGTCCGCCCGGGCCAAGCAGGCCAAGAACCCGGACAAGACCGCTGCTGTCACGGTGGTCTACAACGCCAGCCGCGCGCCGCGGTTCGCGTCGCAGATCTCGCGCAGCGCGCAGATCTGGAACAACGCCGTCACCAACGTGCGGCTGGTCTCCGGCAGCAACTACGACTTCTACTACCGCGAGGGCAACGACCCGCGCGGGTCGTACGCGTCGACCAACGGTCACGGCCAGGGTTACATCTTCCTGGACTACCGGCAGAACCAGCAGTACGACTCCACCCGGGTCACCGCCCACGAGACCGGTCACGTGCTCGGCCTGCCCGACCACTACTCCGGTCCGTGCAGCGAGCTGATGTCGGGCGGCGGTCCCGGTACGTCGTGCACGAACTCGCAGCCGAACGCCGCGGAGCGCAGCCGCGTCAACCAGCTGTGGGCCAACGGCTTCACCGCGGCAGGCTTCACCACCGCCCGCTGAGCGACACCCCCTCGATCGGGCCGGTCCGCACAGGACCGGCCCGATCCCTTTTCACCAGGACCGAACAGCTTGGCCTGTGGTTCGTCGCGGCGTTTTACTGACAGCTCCGCCCCGAAGGAGACTGCCATGAGGAACACCCGCCCCCATCTGGTCGCGCGCCGGCGCCTGCTGCTCGGCGTACCGGCCGTCGTGGCCGCCGCGACCCTTGCCCCCCGGGCCGCGTCGGCCACCGAGCACCGTCCGCACGTGATCGAGTGCGTCGCCGATCTGCTGCAGGCCACCTGATGGCCACGATTCCCTGGCTGGCCGACGTCCTGCGCGCCGCCGGCGTCCAGGTCGTTGAAGAAGGCAACTGGCTGGGCCGCGCGGTGAGCGGCTCGTTCAACCCGATCGGCGTGCTCTGGCACCACACCGCGTCGTCCACCACGAGCCCGAGCAACCCGCACCCGGCGCTCAACATCGTCATCAACGGCCGCCCCGACCTGCAGGGCCCGCTGGCCCAGGCGCTCGTCGACTACAACGGCGTCTTCCACATCATCTCGGCCGGCCGTTGCAACCACGCGGGCGCGGCCAGGGTCAGCGGTCCGATCCCGGCCGGCGACGGCAACACGATGCTGATCGGCTGGGAGATCGACTACAACGGTGTCAGCCAGACGATGAGCCCCGCGCAGTACCAGGCCTCACTCAAGGCAACAGCCGCCGTACTCCGGCAGCTTGGCCGCGACGCGTCGTACGCCCGCGGCCACCGCGAGACCAGTACGACCGGCAAGATCGACCCGTACGGCGTCAACCTCGACACGATGCGCGGCGAGGTCGCCGCGATCCTCGGCGGCACCCCGCCGCCGACGTACAACTTCAGCACGTACGGCGCCGGCGTGAACGTCCGCGCGGACGCCCGGCTGAACGCGCCGATCGTGACCACGCTGGGCGGCCCGACGCAGGTGTTCGTGCAGTGCCAGAAGCAGGGTGACACCGTGAACGCCGAGGGCCACACCAACAACTGGTGGTCGCGGCTGCGCGACCAGGGCGGCTACATCAGCAACATCTACATCGACCACCCGGCCGCGCAGCTCCCCGGCATCCCCAACTGCTAGAGCCGGTCCGCGTCCATCACGGCCTGCGCGAACGCCTGCGGCGCTTCCTGCGGGACGTTGTGCCCGATCCCGGCGAAGACCCGGTGCTCGTACTTGCCGGTGAACTTGTCGCGGTACCCCGCCCCGTCGGCAGCGGCTCCGTCGAAGTCGCTGCCGATGGTGATCGCCGGTACGCCGATCGCCGGCCCTGCCTGCAGTACGCGCTCGTACCGGTCGTACCGGCGTTCGCCCTCGGCGAGGCTGAGCCGCCAGCGGTAGTTGTGGATCACGATCGCCACATGGTCCGGGTTGTCGAACGACGCGGCCGTTCGCCCGTACGTGGCCGCGTCGTACTTCCACAACGGCGAGACGATCTTCCAGATCAGCTCGTTGAACGCACGCCAGTTCTCCCGGTAACCGACAACGCCGCGCTCGGTGGAGAAGTAGTACTGGTACCACCAGCCCAGCTCCGCGGCCGGCGGCAGCGGCTCGAGGTTCTTCTCCAGACTCGTGATCAGATACCCGCTGACCGACACGATCGCCTTGCACCGCTCGGGCCACAGCGCCGCGATGCAGTCGACCGTCCGCGCACCCCAATCGAACCCACCCAGCACCGCCTGCTCGATCTCCAAAGCATCCATCAAAGCAACGATGTCGAGGGCAACAGCTGACTGCTGCCCGTTGCGAAACGTCTTCGCCGACCGGAACCGAGTCGGCCCGTACCCACGCAGGAACGGCACGATCACCCGATACCCCGCCTCGGCGAGCAACGGCGCGACGTCGACGAAACTGTGCGGGTCATACGGCCAACCGTGCAGCAACACAACAGGCTGCCCGTCCTGCGGCCCGAACTCGGCGTACGCCGTCTCGAGCACACCGGCCTTGACCCGCTTGATCAGCCCGAGCGAGGTGTGCGCCCCCGCCCCGCCACGAAGCTCTGGTACGGCGGCCGCGGCCGTTGCCCCGGTCAACGCACTCCCCGCGACGCCGGCCGCGACCGCCTGGGTGAACCGTCTCCTGCTGATCATCTTTCCTCCTTGGTCACCCGGCCACCCTGCCGTGCCGGTGTAGACGTTTTGTCTACGCCGGGGCGTCGATCAAACGTCTATCCGGCCGGAGTAGCCTCCGAACTGGTTGTCCTGAGCAACTGGGCCCAGGGCAACCAGTCCGGATCGGATCCCACTCGGAGGACAGCCCCGCCATGCCCAGAACTCCCCGCCTCGCCCTCGCCCTGACCAGCACGCTGACCGCCGGCCTGGCGCTCGCCGTCGTCCCCGGCACCGCCGACGCGACGCCCGGCAGCGGTGTCAGCGCGGTCACGCTCTTCGACTACACGGTCGGCGACACCCAGTACGTGCTGCGCGAGATCACCATCGCGCCCGGCGGCAGCACCGGCTGGCACGAGCACCCCGGCACGCTGCACGGCGTCGTCACCAAGGGTGTGCTCAGCCACTTCGACGCCACCTGCAAGAGCGACGGCGTCTACAAGGCCGGCCAGTCGGTCAGCGAGGGCAGCAACTACGTGCACATCGGCAAGAACCTCGGCGCCGTTCCGATGGTGCTCGACGTGCTCTACACCAACCCGGCCGGTCAGCCGCTGGCGATCGACGAGCCGAACCCTGGCTGCGCCTTTCAGTAGTCAGTAAGCGAGCGGTAATGCGTCACCCCTTTGACTGGTGACGCACAGAAGCGGCATCATCGACACCAGTCCAACCGGTGACGACGAACGAGGATGCCGATGACCGACAACGCAGCACCCGACGACTCCGCCGGCCGCCCGATCGGCCGGCGGATCGTCCTGGGCACGATCGCCGCCGGCGTCGCCGGGCTGTTCGTGGCGCCCACGCTGCAGAACAAGTGGAGCGACCTGCTCGGCGCCGCCTCCCAGCGCGACCCCACCGGCCTGTCCGGCCTGCTCCCCAACCCCGGCGGCTTCCGCTACTTCAGCGTCGCCGGCTCGGTCCCGGAGAAGGACGCGTCGACGTACGAGCTCACCGTCGACGGGCTGGTCGCCAAGCCCACGTCGTACACACTGCCGGGCCTCCAGAAGCTCCCGCAGGAGCGAGTGACGCACGACGTCGTCTGCACCGACGGCTGGCGCGTCGACCAAGTCCCGTTCGTCGGCGTCCGGTTGTCCACGATCCTCGACGCCGCGGGCGTGCAGCCGACCGCGAAGGCCGTCCGCTTCACCTGCTTCGACGGCGTCTACAGCGAGAGCCTCACGATGGAGCAGGCGCGCAGGCCCGACGTCCTGGTCGCCGTACAGATGCTGGACCAGCCCATTCCGCACATCAGCGGCGGCCCGGTCCGGCTCTTCGTCGGCCCGATGTACTTCTACAAGTCGGCGAAGTGGCTGTCCGGGATCACCGTCACCGACGAGGTGATCCCGGGCTACTGGAAGGAGTACGGCTACCCGGTCGACGGCTGGCTGCCCGGAGAGGAGCCGGCCGGTGCATAGATCCGTACGCCGCTTCAGCCGCGCCGAGCGGCTCGTGCACCAGACGACGCTGGTCTTGATGGTGATCTGCCTCGCCACCGCCGCCGCGATCTACTTCGGCCCGCTCGCGGCGGCGATCGGCCGGCGCCACCTCGTCGCGACCGTGCACGAATGGTCGGGGATCCTGCTCCCCGCACCGTTCCTGCTCGGACTCGCATCCCGCGCGCTGCGTCTCGACGTACGCCGCCTCAACCGCTTCACCGGCACCGACGCGCATTGGCTCCGGAACGCCTTCACCCGCAAACCGCACGACCACCTGACATCGGGCAAGTTCAACGCCGGCCAGAAGGTGTTCGCCGCCTGGCTCGCCGGCGCGATCGTGGTGATGGTGCTCACCGGACTGCTGCTCTGGTTCAAGTTCAGCCTGTCCGGCATCCCCCGCGCGGGCGTGATCGCGGTGCACGACACGCTCGCCTTCGCGATCCTGGTCGCGCTCGTCGGCCACGCCTACAAGGCGTTCACGACCCGAGCCGGCGGTCCAGGAAGTCGGTGATCAGCTCGCAGGCCTCCTCCAGGTGGCTCTCCAGCAGGAAGTGGCCGCCGTCGAGGAGGTGGATCTCGGCGTCCCGGACGGAGGTCGCGAAGGCCTCCGCACCAGCCGGTGCGAAGATCGGGTCGTTCCGCCCCCAGACCGCGAGCACCGGGGTCTGGGTCGCCGTCAGGTGCTCGTGCAGCTTCGGGTACAGCGCGGGGTTCGTCACGTAGTCCCGGAACAGCTTCAGCTGCACCAGATCGTTGCCCGGTCGCGTCACTTTCTGTACGTCGTGGTGCCAGGTGTCCGGGCTGACCACACTCTCGTCCGGCACCCCGGCGAGGTACTGCCACTTGATGCCCTCCAACGTCAGCGCCGTCCGCACGCCCGCCTCCGTCGTCGCGTTCGGCTCGCGCTGGTAGTCCCAGACGCCCTGCCAGAAGTCCTCGACGAAGCCCGCCTCGTACCCGTTGCCGTTCTGGGTGACGATCGCCGTCACCGGCGACGGATCCTTCAGCGCGAGCCGCCAGCCGATCGGCGCGCCGTAGTCCTGGACGTAGATCGCGTAGCTCTCGGCGCCGATCGCCCGGAGCAGACCGTCGGTGAGGTCCGCGAGCGCGTCGAAGGTGTAGTCGAACTCGTCCACCGACGGCGCGTCCGACAGCCCGAAGCCGAGCAGGTCCGGCGCGATCACCCGGTACCTCCCGGGCAGCCGCGGGATCAGGTCGCGAAACATGTACGAGCTGCTCGGGAACCCGTGCAGCAGCACGATCGTCGGCCCGCCGGCCGGTCCGGCCTCGCGGTAGAACAGCCGCTGCCCGTCGATCTCGGCGTACCGGTGGTGCACGGTGACCATGACTAACTCCCTTGATCGGTTTGAGTGGTTAGATGAAAACCCATCATCGTGTAACCTGTCAACATGACCAAGGGGGTTAGGCAATGACCGACGAGGAACTGCTGCTCGAGCTGCTGAACAGCACGCCGCTCGTGGCGGGCGTCGAGCACGACCTGCTCGAGGAGACCGAGGCGTGGGCGTCCGACCCGGCCGGGCGCAAGGCGCTGGTCGCGGTGCGGTCGGCGCTGCAGGACGTCGTACGGGGTGAGCAGGCGGTGAGCGTGCTCACCCCGTTTCTCCGCGGCGTTCGCCAGGTGCCGTTGCTGACCGAGGACGGTGTCGACTGGGCGCTGGAAGGGCCCGCGGCCACCCGTACGGCGGTACGCGCGGTGCTGGCCTGGAACGCGGTCAAACCCGGTCGACTCCGCCCCTGCGAGAACCCCGAGTGCCAGCTGTTCCTGCTCGACCGCAGCAAGGCGAACACCGCGCGCTGGTGCTCGATGGCCAGCTGTGGCAACCGGATGAAGGCCCGCCGGCACTACCAGGCGAACCGTTAGGACAGCATCGACCGGAGCTGCTGGATGAACTTCGGCGGCGCGGGCGGCATCGGGCTGTCGACGAAGGCTTTCAGGCCGACGTCGTACCGCGGCCCCCAGTCGGGCTCGACGACGTCGTAGCCGTCTGCACGGAGCTGGGTGACGTTGCGCTGGACCGCGGGCTTGGTCCACATGTCGCCGGTCATCACCGGGAAGAACACCACCGGGTACGTCGCGTGCAGCAGCGTCGTGCCGAGCAGGTTCGGCGCGGCACCCGACGCGGCGGCCGACAAGGTGTTCGCGGTGGCGGGGAGGACGGCCATCAGGTCGTGCTCGGCGGCCAGGCTGACGTGGTTGTCGGTGGGCCAGCCGGCGGGCGACTCGGCGGTGACGACCTTGTCGGCGAAGAGGGCCATCGTGTGCGCGGGGAGGAAGGTCGCCGCGGTGTGCGTCATCAGCACCGTGACCGTCCCGGTGAACTGGGCGCGCAGGGCGGAGAGGTACATCGGGAGCATCGCCACCGCGCCGGACCCGGTCGCGCCGATCAGCAGCCGTCCCCCGAACTGCGTCGCATCGTTGTCTGTCATGCGGTCAACGCTAGGCGGCACGGACGGCGGACCGAGCCGTTCTGTGCCACGCCTACTGACGATTCGTGCCAGTCGCTCGATAAGCGCCCGGAGTCGTGCCCGTGACCGACCGAAAGGCGCGGTTCAGTTGCGCGGCGCCCCCGAAACCGGACGCTCGGGCAACGACTTCCAGCGAGGGATTGGTCGCCGAGAGCAACAGTTGCTGTGCCTTGTTCACGCGGACCCGGCGGACCAGCGCACTGAGCGGCTCGTCGTCGGCGAGGGCGCGGTAGAGCGTACGCCGGGAGATCCCGCACCCGGCCGCCACCGCGGCAGCGTCGAGATCGGGGGCGGCCGCGTGACGGCGGACGAAGTGGTGGATGCGCTCGCGGGTCAGCGCCGCGTTCGACGGCGCGGCACCGGCGGCCCAGTCGAGCGCGGAATCGAGCAGGCCGACGGCGTGCGGAACGAGCTCGGCCGTCGGCGTCCGCTCCAGCCCGACCAGGAAGTCCGCGACCAGCCGGCCCGGGCCGTTCGGGTCCAGGGCGACGGCGGTGGCGCTCGCGCGCGTCCTGGTCGCCGACCGCGGCACCCGCACGACCAGCTGGGAGAACGGCCCGTCGAAGCCGAGCGAGTACGGGCGTGCGCTGTCCACGAAGGCGATCGCTCCTGGCGACAGTACGGCGTACCGGCCGTCCTGCTGGATCCGCGCCTGGCCCTGGAGCTGGACGTTGGCCAGCAGGTAGTCCTGGTCGGCCCGCGCGATCATCCGCCGGGTCCGGTCCACCGCCTGGGCGCCCGACGAGATGGCGGCGAACTCCAGCTCGCCGAGCGCGAGCTGCCGCATCCGTCCCTCGAAGACCTCGGGCCGGGCGGGCCGCGCCGACACCTGGACCAGGGCGTCGCGCACCACCTCGGCCCAGGAGTCGATCTCGCCCGTCGACCACTCCGCCCGTCTGATGCCCTGCGCAACCACTGTCACGACTCCATGGTGCCCAGGGCAAATAGACGGCTGGTAGACGCTACGGGTGGTAGCTGCTCTCGATGTGGCCGCGGAGGTCGTCGGGGTGGAAGTACACGGGTCGCAGGTTCCCGCTCGCGTAGCGTTTCACCTGGTCGTCGAAGTGCTCCGAGTCCGGATCGCCGCTGACACCGCCCGCGGTCACGGCCCAGGCGCGCAGCTTCGGGCCGAACTCGACGACCGCGACGAAGCTGTTGCCGCTGGTCCCGTAGTACCGCTTGGTGCCCGGATACCGGCGGGCGCCGAACGAGGCCAGCGAACCCCACTGGGCCGAGGTGAACGGCACCGGGCTGCTCGGCTTGGAGTCGTCGAAGGTCTGCACGATCGCGCCGTCGTTGCGCTGGAAGCGGTTGATCTGGCCCCACGGGACCTGCCAACTGCCGAAGTCCTGAACGAGCCGCGCCTGGGCCTCCTCGAGCGCGGTCAGCCGCTGCGCGTCGGTCGCGCGCTCGGCCAGGTAGTCCCACATCGACATCCCGGCGTCCCGCGCGGCCTGGGCCAGCGGCGCCCACAGTGCCTCGCCCCAGAAGACTGCCAGCGACGTCTCGGTCGAGCTCGCGCTCCAGCGGTGGTTCCACCGGCGGAGCAGCCGGATCGGCCCGGCGAGCTTCGTCTTCTGCGCCGCGCCGCCGGGCAGCTTGTCCCACGCCGCGACCAGACCGGGCACGAGCCGCGCGAACGCGGTCAGATACGGGTCGAACGCCGCGTCGATCAGCTTCTGCGGCGTGAAGCGGCGCTCCCGGCTCAGCACGCGGATCGCCTGCGGCCCGCGCGGGTTCTCCCCCGCCTGGTCGAAGTACTTCGGGAAGTCGGCGGCCTTCGGGCTGTCGGCGCCGGCTGCCGTCCACGGCCAGTTGTTCGAGTTGTACGTCCAGCCGTTCCGCGGGTTCACCACCTGCGGCAGGCTGCGCAGACTGTGCTCGCCCTTCCAGTCGGTCGCCGGGTCGCTGCCGTCGACCGGCTTGCGGTAGTCGAACCGGTCGTCGCGGACCGGCATGAACTGCGGCATCAGGAACGCGATACTGCCCCGCGCATCGGCGAAGAGCGTGTTGTTCGAGCTGTTCGCTCTGAAACCGGCGACGTCGATGAACTCCCGGTAGTTGCGCGCCTTGGTCCGCAGGAAGCTCTGCTGCAGCGCCGCGACCGGGCGGTTCATCAGCGCGAACGCGATCCACTTCCCGTCCGCCTCGCGCACGATCGGCCCGTGGTGCGTCGCGTACGTCGAGAAGCTCCGCTGCGCCGTCCCACCCTCCGCGGTCCGGTAGGACAGCGTGATCCGCTTCGTCGTCACCGGGCGCAGCGCGTCGCCGTACCGGTAGGAATGGTTGCCGTCGGCACCGGTCACGACAGTCTCGGCGAACTCGTCGACGTTGTCGACGCCGCTCGAGGTGTGCATCCAGCCGGCGGTCGCGTTGAAGCCCTGGTAGATGAAGAACTGGCCCCAGGTGGCGGCGCCGTACGCGTTCAGGCCCTCGCCGCTGGTGACGTGCTGCTCGGCGCGGAAGAAGAAGCTGGTGTGCGGGTTGATCAGCAGCAGCGCGCGGCCGTCGCGGGTGTGGCTCGGCGCGATCGCCATCCCGTTCGACCCGCTCGGCTCCTTGAACAGCAGCCCGCGCTCGTCGTCGGTCATCGGCAGGTCGCGCATCGCGTAGAACGCCTCGAGCTGACTGAGCGGCACCCGCTCGATGTCGCCACCGATGCTGCCCTCGGAGAAGCTCAGCGCCATCCACGGCTCGAACCGCGTGATCACCCGCGGCTTCACCTCCGGACGCGTCGCGAGGAAGTAGTTCAGGCCGTCGGCCCAGGCGCGCATCAGCGCCCGCAACCAGGCCGGGCTGCTCGCGTAGTCGCGCTTCAGCACCGCGTGGTCGACGAACAGCCGCTGCCGCAGGTCCTGCCAGATCGCGCTCTCCCCCTGCGCCTCGGCGAGGCGCCCGAGGCTGATCAGGTAGTTGTTCTCGATCCGGTTGAAGTCGTCCTCGGCCTGGGCGTACATCATTCCGAACACGGCGTCCGCGTCGGTCTTGCCGACGACGTGCCCGACGCCCCAGTCGTCGCGGGTGATCCGGACGCGCCGGGCGTGCTCCTGCCAGCGGGCGTTGTCAGCGTACGTCGTACTGGTGGCTGCGGACGCCGCTGTGCTCGGCAGGCCGAGGGCGACTGCTCCGGCCGCAGCGCCTCCCAAGACCCGGCGCCTGCTGACTTCATCGTTGTACACGCGGAGCTCCGTCACTCTCGGGACCAGGACCGCAGCCACGCTAGATCCCGTCCGTGACGATGACAACACTTCGCGTATACAACATTCACGGCGGTCGATCGTCCGGGATCGGCCCTAGCATCGGGCCATGGAGCACGAGCTGAGCGGCGAGATCGTCGAGTGGCGCGGGCCTGCGCCGTATTACTTCGTCCCGCTGCCCGAACGAGCCTGCGACGAACTCCGGTCAGCCGCCTCCGCCGCGGGGTACAACGCCTGGGGCATGCTGCCGATCCGCGCCCGGCTCGGAGCCACCGAGTGGCAGACGTCGCTGTGGTCGAAGGACGGTGGGTACTGGCTGCCGCTCAAAGACGCGGTCCGCAAACCCCTCGGTCTCGACGCCGGCGACGTGGTGGAGCTCCGGCTCACCTTCGAAGCTCCGGTACGCCGGAAGCAGCCGCCGGCCAAGCGGGCGCCTCGCGCGACAGGCTCACGCGAGCCGATCGCCCTCGAGCAGCTCACGATCGTCCCCGCCAACCAGGCGACACCAGCTGACCTCACCGCGGTCTTCGGCTCCGGCGACGCGGCCCGCTGCTCGTGCCAGCGCTTCCGGATGCTCCCCAAGGAGAGCTGGGCCTCCGAGGGCCCGGAGGAGCTGGCTGCCCGCCTCCGCGACCAGACCGGGTGCGGCAACCCCAAAGCGAGTACGACCACCGGCCTCGTCGCCTACCTCGACGGCGAGCCCGTCGGCTGGTGCGCCGTCGCCCCGCGCTCCCAGCACGTCCGCCTGCTCCGCGACTACCGCGTCCCGTGGCAGGACCGCAGCGAGGACAAGACCGACCCGACCGTCTGGGCCGTGACCTGCTTCGTCACCCGCGCCGGCTACCGCCGCCGGGGCGTCGGGCGCGCGCTGGCCCGTGCCACGCTCTCCCACGCCCAGAGCAACGGCGCCCGCGCCGTCGAGGGCTACCCGGACCTGGTCGACGGCGGCTCGGTCGGCACGCTCGCCATGTTCACCGCCGCGGGGTACGCCGTCGTGAGCCGGCCGGGCAACCGGCGGGCCGTCGTACGGGTCGACTTCTAGACCGCCAGCTCCTTCGGCTCGCCCGGCGTGAGCCAGGTGAGACTGTCGCGAACCGCGGCGGGTGCGGCGGCGAAGGCGCGCTCGATCGTGTCGCGGCCCTGGGTGAAGTGGCGCCAGCCCTCGTAGTGCACCGGTACGACGGTCCGCGGCTGGGTCAGCTCACACAACCGCACGCCGTCGGGGCCCGACATCGTGTACCGCACCGGCCCGGTGATCCCGAACTGGACCGCGCCGAGGTGCAGCAACATCGTGCCGACGTCGAAGCGGTCGGCGACCGCGCGCACGCCGTCGTACAGGACGGTGTCGCCGGTGATCCACAGGACGCCGTGCTCCTGGCCCTCCCAGCGCAGCGCGAAGCCGACGACCTCGCCGGTGATCGCGCGGCTGAGCGGAGGGCCGTGGCGGCACGGCGTCGCGGTGATCTCCAGCGTCGGCCGGCCCGCATAGTGCAGCGAGTGCGTCGACCACGGCGTGAGGCCGATCGCGTTGCCGCCGAGTCTCCGCGCGCCCGCGACGGTCGTCACCACAGCAGCCGCGCCCGGCAGCAACGCGCGACCGGCTTCGTCCAGGTTGTCGCCGTGGTGGTCGTGGCTGAGCAGTACGGCGTCGATCGGCGGCAGCTCGTCGACGGCGACCGCCGGCCCGGCGACCTTGACCGACGACGTCCCCCACCCGAACGGGTAGCGGCGTCCGGGTGGGTCGAACGTCGGGTCAGTGAGCAGCCGCCAGCCGCCGATCTCGATCAGCGCTGTCGGACCACCGATGTGCGTGATCCGAACGCTGCTCACGAGCGTTTCGCGGCCTGGGCCAGCGCCCAGTCGAGCACCTCGTCGGCGATCGCCTGCCAGCCTTCCTGCGCCGGGAGCAGGTGCGCGTAACCGTCGTACAGCTTGAGCTCGGTGACGGTGTTCGACTTGTAGTGCTTGGCGTTCGAGCGCTGGATCTCCGGCGGCATGATGTGGTCCTCGGAGCCGGAGACGAACAGCAGCGGCGCCCGGTTGTCGTTGTGGTAGTCGACCCAGGTGTCCTGGTGGCCGGGCTGGAAGTTGGCCAGCACGCTGCCCCAGAGGATGCCGCCGTTGGCCGGGATCGCGTAGCGCTCGTACAGCGCCCGGGACTCCTCGTCGGTGAACGTGTTGGTGAACGCGTACTGCCACTGCTCGAAGGTCAGCGGCACCGCCTTGTGCCGGTTGGCCGGGCTCTTCAGCACCGGGAACGTCGACTTCACCTGCGACAGCGGTACGACGCGCACGCCCTCGGTCGGCGCCGAGTTCATCGCCACCGCGGCCGCGCCGAAGCCGTGGTCGAGCAGCACCTGGGTGAAGGCGCCACCGGCGGAGTGCCCGATGATGATCGGCGGTGTGGCCAGCGCGCCGATGATCGCCTCGTAGTGCGCGATGATCTGCGGCACGGTCAGCTTCACGATCGGGGTCGGGTCGGCGTTCAGCGCCTCGACCTCGACCTCGAACCCCGGGTAGCCGGGCGCGAGCACCGTGAAGCCGCGCTGCTCGTAGTGGGTGATCCAGTGCTCCCAGCTGCGCGGCGTGACCCAGAAGCCGTGGACCAGGACGATCGTGTCGGGTGCCATGACCGGAACCTAGTCGGCCGTCGGCGGTGCGACCTAGGATGTGGCTGCACAGGGATGGGCTCTCGGTGCACACTTCGGCTGGTCGGCGGGGGCGACGGCGGCAGGGGGGTTGACGTGGCTGTTCTGCTGGACACCGCCGCGCTGCCGCGTGCGGACCGCGAGGAGGCCTTCTACACGGCGATGATGTCGGCGAGCGTACCGGCCCGGGTCGAGCACGAGACGCCGTCCGGCGAGGTCCACGCGCGGATGGATTTCTGGCTGCTCGGTACGCCGGACCTGTTCCGCAACGAGGGCACCGGCATCCGCCTGGTCCGGACGCCGAAGCACGTCCGGATCGGCGCGCCGGAGCGCCTCGCGCTCGCCGTACAGGTGATCGGGACGGGCAGGTTCGACCAGGCCGGCCGCGAGCAGCGGGTCCGCACCGGCGAGCTGATGCTGGTCGACCTGACCGCGCCGTACGACTTCGCCTGGCGCGGCGCCGGTGCGTCGCAGGCGTTCCAGATCGACTACGCCGACCTCGGCCTCAGCGTCGAGACGGTCCGCGCCGCCGCGCCCCGGCTGCGCAGCAGCCCGCTCTACGACCTGGTGCTGCACCACCTGACCGTGATGCCGACTGTCATCGACACCCTTCAAGGCACCGAGTCAGCCGTCCAGCTCGGCGAGGCGACCACCAGCCTCGTCCGCGCCCTCCTGACCTCCGCCGCCGACCACCGCGACTCCTCCCCCGCGATGGCCGACATCCTCTTCGCCCGCATCACCTGGTACGCCCGCAACCACCTGACCGACCCCGGCCTCACCCCGGCCCGCGTCGCCGCCGAGCACAACATCTCCCTGCGTTACCTCTACAAACTCTTCGCCAAGCACCAACTCAGCTTCGAGCAGTGGCTCATCACCGAACGCCTGGCCGGCGCCCGCCGCCAACTCACCAGCACGCCGCATCGCCCGATTGCGTCAATCGCTGCGCAGTGGGGGTTCCTGGACCCGGCGCACTTCACTCGGCGCTTCCGGCGGGCGTACGGGATCACTCCGCAGGAGTATCGCCGCCAGCATGACAAGTTCTGACACCCATTCAGGAAGCATCTGTCGGCTTGACCGTGACCTCCACCGCCGTAGCGATGACCGCCGCGGTGAAGGATCTCGTGCACGGGCAGCCCGTCGGCGAGGACGTCCCTGGTGCGCCAATGGACCACAACCCGTTGAGCGATGCCGTTGGGCTGCCTGATCCGCATCGGATCAACGAGCTGCGCAATCACCGAATACGTGTCGACGTCATCAGCAGACCCTTGCGTTGGACGGTGCAGAGTCGAATCCGCCCTGGAAACGCACTGCCCCGTGCCCGGCGCGGCCCTGCAGGCACGGGAAGGTAACGGTCGACCAGTTTATTTGCAGTCAGTGACTGATGACTGTTCCGCAGGTCGCAGAATAGCCCTATGCTCTGCGGAGTCGGCCACGCAGGCTGCAGTGCAAATGTTTGAATCGCCTGCTTGAATATGAGGTCGTGTCAATAGTCCCGGAGGCAGATTCGGCGAGGGGGGTCTTGCCGCTGCCTGCACAAGATCGAGGGGGATTTTCCGAATGGCGCTAGTGGCGTGCCGTGAATGCGGCAGCAAGGTATCTAGCAGTGCACCGACTTGTCCGAACTGTGGCGTAACTGCACCGGGAGGGCAGGCACGTCTAGAAATTTCACGGGTCAAGCGACTGCAGGGCGCACTGATTCCGCTGTCGGTGTGGGTCGACTCCAACCACGTGGGGAACCTGGGTGCGGGCAAAAGTCTCACTCTCTCGGTCTTGCCGGGCCTTCATCGAATCGAGTGCCAGCTTCAGCAGCCTCCTGCCAAGGGAGCGGCCCAGGAGGTGAATGTACCGGCCGGTGGTCATCTCGTCGTGACTGTTGCCACCAGCCGGATGACAGGGACACCGAGCTTCGCGCTCGAGTTGGCCTGAACCGCGGACCTGCTCAGGCGGCTCGATCGTCCTTCCACGATCGAGCTGACCTGATCCGCATCCGTAATGCGGATCCGAGGACTCCGATGCAACTCATGGCGGGACACACCCACCAGTCTCCTGGTTCTGGGCCGTTCTTCGCCGAAAAGGCGAAGACGGCCCACACCAGACCAAGCAGATAGCCGCCGACTAGGCCGAATAACGGTGTCCAGTGATGATCGCCGTGCTTCTCCGCCCGCGACGGAACCAAGTACAGGCAGCCGAGGACAGCGATGGCGCCGAACAGCGCGGACCACCGTACAAGCTCCTCGAATCCGCCCCCCTGGCCCGGCGAGTCGCGCGAGCCGGCCCAGATCTGCGTGACGAATGACGCGGCAAGGTAATAGACCGACCACCACACCGCCAGCCGAAGCGTCGCGCGCACCTTGAACGATCTCAGCCCGAATTTGTCGTGCGACCGGTCCAGAAGGACCTTGGCGGTAGTCAGCGAATCCCGCGCGAGGCTCCACCACGCCCAGAGACTGTTCAACACCAGAAATGTGGAAACCACCAGAGAGGGTGAGCCGAACAGAATCCCCAGAAACCAGGCAGCTGCAGAGTCCGGGGTGGGTGGGTCGATCATCGTCGAATTGTGTCACAAACAGCGACACCTCGAAACCACGATCTGACTCATCGGATCGCGAGCTGATCTATCAACCTCTTGACCACCAGCATCGTCAGCGCTCTCGAACCTGAGCAATGTGCTGAAGCTATTATGTCGAGAAATTTTCGGCATGACTCCGTGGTGCTGCGTGAGCCATTTCGAGCAAGGCATGTCGAAGGTCCTTATACACGCATCAAACTACCGGAAGCCGATCTGCCGGGCAGAAGATCCAGAGCCAGTAGCCGATTGCTCGGCAGGACGGATCTTCAGCCAGGCGATGACTCGGATTGATCTGCTGATCAACTACGGCTACAAGGAACCTGACGGAGGAGTTTCCGGCATGACCACCCAGGGCAAGCGCGCAGCGCGGCACTACCACAGGAACATGCTGATGGCGGATGGGTCAACAGAGAGGGGTCTCGAACCTCCTCGTCCCATCCGCCCGGGAGTTGGTGCCCCGTTCGGGATCGAAGGCGCACGTGTCGCCAAAGCGGGCTCAGAGCTTGGGCTTCCGCACCAGGTCAGCTGGTGAGGCACGATGCCAGGGCGGCACCGTCGGCGGATCCGCCACTGGAGGGACCGGGACGTCCGGGTCTGGAAGGACAAAGGCGAGGCCGTCGGTCGCCGCTTCGAGTTCGGCCGCACGATCCGCGTCTGCCCGGTCGAGCGAGATAGCGATCAGACCCGTGTCCGAGTCAACGCCCACTGAGGTGATCCGCGTCGATCCATCGGGTATTGCTTGAGACGGCATGAGGCTGAGGAGCCATGTCTGTACCGGCTCCAACTCGGCCTCCGGTGGACGCCAGCGCCGAACACGTAAGTCTTGGGGCGACCGCACCCTCCTCACAAGATCGGCACGCGCCCGCGCCATCTCTTCGCGACCGGGAACGTTGACGATGAGCAGGGTGTGGCGGGAATGAGCATGCGGATCGGGAATCTCAGTGAGCCTGGCCTCAGCGCCGGGATTCTCTGCCATCCAGGCTTCGACGACCAGCCGATCGCTTCGCTGCGGTGCAGTCGGCGCAGGATCCGGCATATTGGCCCCCTCGCTTTCCAGCTCAGAAATTTGCACCAAGTTGCAAGTGCTCTTCGTTGGCCTCCAAGCGTAGACGCTCCTACGGTGAGTGAGGAGGTGGGGAAATGACACGACGATGGATATCTCTCTGCACATTGGCGACAGCGGCGACTGTGACCTTTCTGGGCTCGACAACAAGTGCAGTGGGAACGACGCCGATGGGCGATCCCAGCGTCCCGGCAGCGCCGATCCCGGTCGATATGCTCCCCACCGCAGCCGAAGATACCGCCAGCGCGTTGGCGGGCTGGCTCGAAGCCAACCCGACGGCGGGCGAAGGCGGCGTCGCCATCTCGGACGACCTCACATCAGTCGACGTCTACTGGAAAGGCGCTTCACCAACCGGCATTCAGAACCTGGCCACGAATCAACCCGCCAGAGTTACGTTTCGCACTGCCCGCTACTCAAAGGACGAACTGATCGCCGGAGCGAAGAAACTACTGGACCTGGCACCGACCTGGGTGACGTCAGCGGCACCGAGTCCTGACTACTCAGGGATCACGATCACGCTCAGCTCTCAGGCGCCCTCGACGGCCTTGCCCTCGCTGACATCATCATCACCGATTCCGGTGGTGTCGGCAGGCATCGACGATCCGGCACCGCTCAGCCGGAACGCCGACTACGCACCCTGGTACGGGGGCAGCCTGATCACCTCGTCCACAGGAACCTGTTCCACCGGAGTCGCCGTCAGCATCGGGTCCGCCAGTTATATGACAACCGCATGGCACTGTGGAACCGGCTCGTTTCGCGGCTTCGACAACGGTGCGAACCTCGGAGTCGCCAATAAGCGCAATTACCTCAGGGACACCCAGGCGATGCCGACCAGCAGCAATCCCAGGGTCTGGAACGGCGCATGGAACACCTCAGCGAGCAACGCCGTCTACACCGCCAAGCGTCCTGTGGCCAATATGCGTGTCTGGATCAGCGGCGGGGTCTCCGGGACGACGGGCCAAGCCCGCTACGTCCGGCTCACGAACGAATATTGGCCTCTCAACGGTGGTTCAGTCGGACCTGGCTTCGTCATGATGGAGTCAGCGGCGGGGTGCGGAGGAGGCTGCGGAGGTGTGATGACTCGAGGTGACTCAGGGAGCCCCGTGATCCGCTACGTATCGTCCGGCGTCGAGGTCTCCGGTTTCCTCTCGGCCTCCTACGGCCCAGCCGCGACATTCTGTCAGCCCCGGCATCCCGGCTTCGCGTGCGGCTGGGCTCGCGCAAGAGTCGTGTACGCCCCCGACGCGTTGGCCGGAATCGGTGCAAAGCTCAAGGTCGGGTAGCCCTCGGACCGATGGGTTTGCCAGTCAACGCGCTGATCGCTCATCGTCGATCTTGTCCCTGGTCGGCGGCCGGCGAAGGAGTCAGGATCCAACGCGGGTGAATCCGACAGGGTGCGCGCCCTCGGCAGGTGGAGCATCGGACAACGAGGCCCCGTAACAACAGCCGCCACTCAACGCGCATGGTGTGCTTCGGTGACCGGGTGGATCTCCGCGCGCTGCCCGGAGGCGTCTGCGGACGTGTTCGTGATGCAGGAAGCATGGCGGCGGCACATTCAGCCACCGGTGAACTGCGCGACAACAGATCCTGAACACACCCACAATTCCGTCGTCGCAACACGGCGGTGGGTATTGCGGCGGCGTTCATCCAGAGGTTTCCCACAGCCCCCCACAATCGGAGCTCCTCTTTCGGTAGAACAGATTGGGAGCCAAAGTGAAGAAGCTGTTCATGGCCGTCGCGGCCGCTGCTGTAGTCGTCGGCGGAGGCATCGTCACGGCGCCTGCAGCCTCGGCGTCGCCGCTGCGCTACTACACCACCTTCTACGGCGGTGACACCTACTCCCAGTGCATCCAGCGCGGAAACCAGGGTCTCCGCAACGGCGAGTGGTGGGACTACCAGTGCAGGCTGGAGAGCTACGGCTCGGACCTCTACATCCAGATCAGCCCGAACTGACCCATCGGCCGGCCGTCACCCGTGTCGGGTGGCGGCCGCGCCTACTTCAGCTCGGCTGACGTCTTGCCGAGCAGCCTCCGCGCCACGATCAACTGCTGGATCTGCTGCGTCCCTTCGAAGATGTCGAGAATCTTCGAGTCCCTCGCCCACTTCTCCAAGAGCTCGTGCTCGGAGTAGCCGATCGAGCCAGCGAGTTCGACGCAGCGCAGCGTGATGTCGTTCGCCGTACGGCCGGCTTTCGCCTTGGCCATTGAGGCTTGCAGTGAGTTCGGGCGGGAGTTGTCGGCCATCCACGCGGCTTGCAGGGTGAGGAGATACGCCGCCTCCCAGTCTGCTTCGAGCTGGAGGAACGTCGCGGCGGCTGCGGGCTGGAGGTGGACGGGACGGTCGTAGTCGACCTCCACCCCGGCCTCCTTCAGCAGCTCCTTCGTGACCTCCAGCGACGCCCTCGCGCAGCCGACGGCCATCGCCGCGACCAGCGGCCGCGTGTTGTCGAAGGTCTGCATGACACCCGCGAAACCCTTGTCGGGATCGACATCCGGCGAGCCGAGCAGGTTCTCCGCGGGGACGCGGCAGGCGGTCAGGCGGATCGTTGCGGTGTCGGACGAGCGGATGCCGAGCTTGTGCTCGACCCGCTCGACGGTCAGCCCGGGCGCGTCCTTCGGGACCACGAACGACTTGATCGCTGCCCGCCCGAGCGACTTGTCGACGGTCGCCCAGACCACGACCGCGTCGCAGCGGGCGCCGGCGGTGACGAAGATCTTCTCGCCGTCGAGCACGTAGTGGTCGCCGTCGCGGCGTGCGGTGGTCTGGATGTTCGCCGAGTCCGAGCCGCAGCCGGGTTCGGTGATCGCCATCGCGGCCCACACGCCGTCGAAGCGGCGCAGCTGCTCGTCGGAGGCGACCGACGCGATCGCCGAGTTGCCCAGCCCCTGCCGCGGCATCGACAGCAGCAGGCCGACGTCACCCCAGCACATCTCCATGATCGACAGCACCGACGACAGGTTCGAGCCGTTCTTGATCTTGCCGTCGTCGTCACCATCAGTACGCCGTACGCCGCCAGCTCCCGCACCCGAGCCGGTCCCACTGGCCCCCAGCCCGTCGACCATCGCGGCCAGCAGGTCGAGCTCCTTCGGGTACTCGTGCTCGGCCAGGTCGTAGCGCCGCGAGTTCGGCCGGAGCATCTCGGCCGCGACCTGGTGCGCCTGGTTGACGAAGGCACGGAACTTGCGAGGGGTCTCCAGGTTGATCATCAGACCAGCACCGCGCCTTCCATCACGCCGACGGCCCGCAGGTCGCGGTACCACCGCTCGACCGGGTGTTCCTTGACGAAGCCGTGCCCGCCGAGCAGCTGGACGCCGTCGGTGCCGATCTGCATGCCCTTGTCCGTGCACAGCCGCCGCGCGAGCGCGACCTCCCGCGCGTACGGAAGCCCTTGTTCGGCACGCGATCCGGCACGGTAGGTGACGAGGCGCATCCCCTCCAGCTCGATCGCGATGTTCGCGACCATGAACGCGACCGACTGCCGGTGGCTGATCGGTTCGCCGAACGCGGTCCGCTCGTTCACGTACGGCGTGACGTGGTCGAGCACCGCTTTCGCCGTACCGAGGCTCAGTGCGCACCAGCCGAGCCGCGACAACCGCACGCACTCGGCATAGTCCTCCAGCGTCCCGAGCTGTGTCGCCGGTACGTCGGCCAGCAGCACCCGGCTCAGCGACGCCGCCCGCAGCCCCATCGACGGCTCGGCCTCGATCGTCACGCCGGGGTGGTCGGACTCGATCAGGAACAGCGCCGGCCCCTGGTCCTCGAGCTGCGCCGCGACCACGAACACCTCGGCCTCGGCGCCGCGCGGGACGAGCGACTTCACGCCGTTCAACAGGTACCCGGTGCGTTGCCTGGTCGCGCGGGTCTTCAGCGTGAACGGATCGAACAACGGCCGCGGCTCGACGATCGCGAGCGCGGCCGCCGGGACGTTCTCGCCGGTGAAGTGCGGCAGGTACGTCGCCTGCTGCGCCTCGTCGCCCCACAGCGAGATCGCCGTACTGACCGCGGCCGGGGCGAGGCACGCGACGGCCTGACCCATGTCGCCGTGCGCCATCGCCTCGGCGACCAGGACGCCGGTCATCGCGGACCGCTCGGTGACGATCCCGCCGAGCTCTTCGGGCACCTCGATCAGGCTCAGCCCGAGCTCGGCGGACTGCGCGAGCACCTTCGGGTCGGTGGTCGCGGCTGTGTCGGCCTCGGCCGCCGCGGGCCGCAGGACCTCGGCGGCGAACTCGGTCACCACGCCGACGACCATCGCCTGGTCGTCGGTCGGCGTCAGGTCGAACCGGCTCCTGTTCTGCGCCGAGGGCAGCCGGGCGGGTTTGCCGAGCTTCGTCGCCGTCGTGAAGCCCCTGGTCAGCGCCCCGGCGGTCCGGAACCCGGTCCTGGTCGCCTCGAACACCACCCGCTCGGCGCGCTTGCGGAGCCCGAACCGGTCGATCACCCGGGCGCCGGCCACCTTGTTGAGCAGCGCAACGCCGTACCCGATCACGTCCCTGCGGTCGTCGGCCATGCGGCAACTGTAAACCGAAGTTACAACTCAAGTCACGTTCGGCCGGGCCGCCGTCTCACTCGGCCCGAGCAGCCCGGCGGTGAACTCTCCGATCTTGGTCAGCGCCTCCTGCGCCTCGGGCAGGAACGACCAGAACAGCTGGAAGATGTGCGTGTCCACGGCGTACAGCTCCGCGACCACCGGGACCCCGTCACGCTCGGCGTGCTCGACCAGCAGCCGCGCTCCCGGTGCCACCGGGTCGCCGGTCGCCATCTGGATCAGCAGCGGCGGCAGCCCGGTCAGGTCGGCGGCCAGCGGGTCGATCAGCGGGTCCTCGATCGGGTGGTCGCCGATGTACCAGTTCACCACCTGAGCCATCGTCGAGAACCCCTCGTGCCGCGCCAGCGGCGACGTACCGTCCGCGATCGCTCCCATGTCGACCCCGGGACACAGCAGCAGCGCACCGGCCGGCAGCGGGTGCCCCTCCTCCCGCAACGCGATCAGCAGCGAGACCACCAGCCCACCACCGCCGGAGTCTCCACTAAGTAATACCTGTTCTGGCCGAACTCCCTGCTCGATCATCCACAGGTAGGCACTCCGAGCATCATCGAGCGCCGCCGGGAAGGGATGCTCAGGCGCCAGCCGGTAGTCCGGGATCAGCACACCCGCGCCGATCGTGTCCGAGAGCGCACCGGCCAGCCCGCGATACCCGTACGCCGATCCGAGCACGAACCCGCCGCCGTGCAGGTGCAGCACCGTCGGCAGGGCCTGGGCGCCCACCTTGAGCGCCGGCACTCCCCCACAGGTCACCGGCGCGATCACCATCTCGGCCGGCGGCGGCGCCTGCGCCAGCATCACCTCGTACGCCGCCCGCATGCCCACCAGGTCCTCGGCACCCGGTCCGCCCAGGGCAACCGGCGCCCACAGGCGGTTGGCCCGGCCGACCAGCTCCCCACCGACAGACCTGGTGGTCGCCACCGCCGTGTCCAGGTCGGCCAGCAGCGAGCGCGCCCGGTCCAGCAGCGCGTCGCCGGCCAGCGTCAGCTCCACCCGGTGCGTGGACCGCCGGAGCAGGTCGCAGCCGACCAGTCGTTCCAGCGCTCGGATCTGCCGGCTCAGCGCAGGCTGCGACAGGTACAGCCGGGTCGCGGCCCGGCCGAAGTTCAGCTCCTCGGCGACCGCGACGAACGCGCGCAGGTGCCGCAGCTCGATCGCGTCCGGGGTGTTGGACATCGCCAGCACGTCGGCGGACTCGTTGCTCATACCTGCCATTCTCACCACAGCAGCAGGCCGTTCGCCGTACGCCGGTGATGCCGATGCTGCACGACGGCCATGCACGATCGGCCTTTCCCCTGGACCAGGTCGCGCTGCGAGCGTTGCTGCCATGACCTCACCACTCGTGACCCGTAGCGCGGCCGTCCAGCTGCGCGGTACGACCGGGCCGATCTGGGCCCGCATCTACTGGCCGGCACGCGGCGGTGCCCGGACACCGCCGCTGCTGGTCTTCTTCCCCGGCTCCGACAGCACCGAGCCCGACCAGGAGTGCCGTGAGCTCTCCCGGCGCGGCGGTCTGGTGATCCTGGCCGACCCTACCGCACCGGAGCCCGAGCAGGCGCTGGCTGACGCCCGCACGATCGTCGGCTGGGCAGCTGACCACGCTGCCGAGCTGGAGGCCGACCCGGCCCGCCTGCTGATCTCCGGCCGCGGCGACGGGCTCGCGCTGGCGGTGGAGGTCAGCCGGATCGCCGTACAGGAGGGGTGGCCGGAGCTGCTGCTGCTCACCGACCTGATCACCACGTTGGAAAGGACGAACCATGAGTGAGACCACGACACTGCGCGCGACCAGACGGGAGTGGATCGGGCTCGCCGTACTGGCGTTGCCGACGCTGCTGCTGTCGCTGGACATCAGCGTGCTCTACCTGGCGCTGCCGAAGCTCAGCGCCGATCTGGGTGCGAACAGCACGCAGCAGCTGTGGATCCTGGACATCTACTCGTTCCTGCTGGCCGGCTTCCTGGTCACCATGGGCACGCTGGGCGACCGGATCGGTCGCCGGAAGCTGCTGCTGATCGGAGCTGGTGCGTTCGGTGTCGCCTCGGTGCTGGCGGCCTGGTCGAGCAGCCCGGAGATGCTCATCGCGACCCGTGCCCTGCTCGGCGTGGCCGGTGCGACGCTGATGCCGTCGACGATGGCGCTGATCCGCAACCTGTTCCGCGACCCGCAGCAGATGGGCCAGGCGATCGGTCTCTGGTTCAGCTGCTTCATGGGTGGCATGCTGCTCGGCCCGGTGGTCGGCGGAGTGATGCTGGAGCACTTCTGGTGGGGCTCCGCGTTCCTGCTCGGCGTACCGGTGATGGCACTGCTGCTCGTCGTCGGCCCGGTGCTGCTGCCGGAGTACAAGGACCCGGACGCCGGGCGGCTCGACCTGGCGAGCGTCGTACTGTCACTGGCCACGATCCTGCCGGCGATCTGGGGGCTGAAGGAGCTGGCCCGGTCCGGCTGGGCGGTGTGGCCGGTGCTGGCCCTCGCTGCAGGCATTGCTGTCGGAGTGCTGTTCGTACGACGCCAGCAGGCGCTGGAGCACCCACTGCTGGACCTGAGCCTGTTCCGGTTGCCGCGCTTCAGCCCAGCGCTCGGGGTGCAGTTCGCCGGTGGGGTCGTGATGGCCGGGATCGCCTTCCAGGCGGCGCTGTTCCTGCAGGTGGTCGAGGGGCTGTCCCCGCTGCACGCTGGGCTGTGGCTGATCCCGCAGAACGTTGCCATGATCGCTGGGCTCACGCTGGCTCCGCGGCTCGGGCAGCGGTGGCCGACGTCGACGGTGGTCGCCGGCGGGCTGGTGCTGTGCGCCGCGGGCCTGCTGGTCGTGACGCTGACCAGCAGCGACGGCGGGCTCGGCGTACTGGTGGGCGGGCTGGTCATCGCGTCGTTCGGGATGGGGCTGCCGATGGCGTTGACGATGAACCTGATGATGGCGGCGACGCCCCCACAGCGTGCCGGGTCTGCGGCCTCGCTCAACGAGACCAGCGGCGAGGCCGGGATCGCGTTGGGGATCGCGCTGCTCGGCAGCCTGGGGACCGTGGTCTACCGGCACTCGCTCGATGGGGAGCTCCCGGCTGGTCTGCCGAGCGGTGCTGCGGACCAGTCACTCCAGAGCGTCACAGCGGCTGTTGCCACCGCTGGGCAGCTACCCGGGCAGCTGGGCACTGAGCTGGAGGCGCTGGCGAAGGCTGCGTTCACGTCTGGTCTGCACGCCGTGGCCGCGGTCGGAGCTGTCCTCTTCCTCGGCTGCGCGGTGATGGCGGCCGTCCGGCTCAGGACTCCTGCGGAGGAGCCTTCGGGTCGGGAGACCGAGCTGGTCTGACGTTCGCCGTACCGGCTGCTTTGGCCGTCAGGTAGCGCTGCTCCGGCAGGCTCGTCGTACGACGCGCTGCCGCGAGGAAGTGCTCCCTGGCGGCACTGGCGTCGCCGGCCCGCTCCAGCAGGTGTGCCCGGACGGCGTCTAGGCGGTGGTTGTCGGCCAGGTGCTTGTCGTCGTCCAGCGTCGCCAGCAGCTCGAGCCCGGCCTGCGGGCCCTCCACCTGGGCGAGCGCGATCGCGCGGTTGAGCGTGACCATCGGGTTCGGCGCGAGCTTCTCCAGCAACAGGTAGAGCCCGAGGATCTGCGGCCAGTCGGTCTCGTCGGCGGTCGGCGCCTCGGCGTGCACGGCGGCGATCGCGGCCTGCACCTGGTACGAGCCGACCTCGCCCTCGGCGAGCGTCTTCAGGACCAGGTCGGCGCCCTCGGTGATCGAGTCCTGGTTCCACAGCGAGCGGTCCTGCTCGTCGATCGGGATCAGCTCGCCCGCGTCGGTCGTCCGCGCGGCCCGGCGCGCATCGGTGAGCAGCATCAGCGCGAGGAGCCCGGCGACCTCACCCTCGTCCGGCAGCGACTCGCGCAGCATCCGGGTCAGCCGGATCGCCTCGGCGGTCAGCTCGACGCGCTGCAACTCCTCGCCGGAGCTGGCCGTGTAGCCCTCGTTGAAGATCAGGTAGAGCACCTGCAGTACGACGCGCAGCCGGTCGGCGCGCTCCTCCTCCGGCGGGAGGACGAACCGGCTGCCGGCCGCCTTGATGCTCTTCTTGGCGCGACTGATCCGCGGCGCCATCGTTGCCTCCGGCACCATGAACGCGCGCGCGATCTCCGCCGTACTGAGGCCGCCGACCGCACGCAGCGTCAGGGCGACCTGCGAGGCCGGGGTGACGGCTGGATGGCAGCAGAGGAAGAGCAGCGTCAGCGTGTCGTCCGCTGCCGGCTGCTCGTGGTCGGCGCCGGGCGAGACGAGCTCCTCCGGACCGCTCATCGCGGCGACCGAGTCCTCGCGCTTGCGCCGTGCGCTCTCGCTGCGGAACTGGTCGGTGAGGCGCCGGGTCGCGACGGTGATCAGCCAGCCGCGCGGGTTCCCCGGTACGCCGTCGGTCGGCCACTGCTGGGCGGCCGCGAGCAGGGCCTCCTGGACGGCGTCCTCACAGAGGTCGAACTGGCCGTGGCGGCGGGCGAGGAAGCCGAGCACCTGCGGAGCCAGCTCCCGCAGCAGCGGCTCGATCACTGGTCGTCCGACGGTTCGAGGATGCCGGACTCGATCGTCTGCAGCACGATCGCCTGCGCCTGCAGCCGCGACAACGCCTTGTCCTCGACGGCGTCCCAGCCGATGAAGACCATCCAGAGCAGCATCCGCATGATCCAGTCGACGGTCATGTTCCGGGCGATCACGCCCTCGCGCTGCCCACGCGCGATCAGCACCTCGACCGGCTTGCAGACCAGGTCGAGCTTCGCGAAGAACTGGGCGACCTCGGAGTCGGGGTCGGGCTGGTTGAAGCTCGGCTCGCTGAACAGGAAGTAGATCCGCTGACCGAGTTCGAGGTAGCCACCGATCAGCCGCTGCAGCGCCTCGCGCGCCGGCCCTTGATCGGTCTCGGCCTCGCGGATGACCCGCTCGAACACCGTCAGCAGGTCGTCGGCGAGCGCCTGGACCAGCTCCGCGCGGTCCGGGAAGTACCGGTGCAACGTACTCCGGGCGACCTGCGCCTCCGCCGCGACATCGGCGAGCGACGCCGCCCGGCGCTGCGCGAACACCCGTACGGCGGCGTCCAGGATCGCGCGTCGGGTCCGGCTCCGGCTGCCCGATTCGACCGTGTCAGTCATAGATTCCGACCTTATACGCCTGGGGCGCCTGTGTATATTAATGGGACAGTGATGTCCGATTCTGCTACCTTGATGTTTCGCCGTTCCGGGAGGGGACCTGATGAGTGAGAACAAGCGCTGGCAGAACCTGAGACTCCTGTGGTCGTTCGTCCGGCCGCACCGAAGAACGCTCTGGATCGGCATCGTGCTGGGCCTGATCGCGACCGGCGCCTCGCTGGCGACCCCGCTGGTGACCAAGTCCGTGCTCGACGGGCTCTCGTCGTCGCAGCCGATCGCGCCCGCGGTCACGGTGCTCGTCGTGCTGCTGGTCGCGGGCTCACTGATCGGGATGGCGCAGTGGATCCTGCTCGGCCGGATGGGCGAGCGAGTGGTGCTCGACGCGCGCAGTTCGATGGTGCGCCGGCTGTTCCGGCTCCGGATCGGCGAGCTCGCCACCCGCTCCCCCGGCGAGCTGGTCACCCGCGTCACGTCCGACACCGTCCTGCTCCGCGAAGCCGCCGCCTCCAGTCTGGTCTCGCTGGTGAACGGCACGATCGGCCTGTTCGGCGCGCTGATCCTGATGGGCATGCTCGACGGCACCCTGCTGCTGACCACGCTCGCGGCCCTCGCGGTGGTCGGCGCGGTCATCGGCCTGCTGATGCCGAAGATGGCCAAGGCGCAGGAGCAGGCCCAGGGCGCGGTCGGCCGCCTCGGCGGCGTACTGGAGGGCGCGTTACGCGCGATCCGTACGGTCAAAGCCAGCCGCGCCGAGGGCCGCGAGAGCCGCCGCGTGATCGGCGAGGCCGAGGAGTCCGCCCGGCAGGCGATCCGCGCCGTCCGCTACGAAGCCGCCGCCTTCACCGCGGCCGGCTTCGGCGTCGGCCTCGCGATCATGCTGATCCTCGGCCTGGGCGCCTGGCGAGTCAGCGAGGGCCTGCTCACCGTCTCGGCCCTGGTCGCCTTCCTCCTCTACGCCTTCCAGCTGATGGAACCGGTCAGCACCCTCGCCATGACCTTCAGCAGCCTCCAGGCCGGCATCGCCGCCGCAGCCCGAATCCGCGAGATCGACGCCCTCGACGTAGAACCCAACGACCCCGCTCCCACCCGTCGCACCCCCACCGACCTCTCCACCTCAGCCCTCGTCTTCGACAACGTGACCGCCCGCTACGCCCCCGGCGCCGCCCCCGCCATCCAAAACATCTCCCTCAAGATCCCCCGCCGAGGCCACACCGCCATCGTCGGCCCCTCCGGCGCCGGCAAAACCACGATCTTCTCCCTCCTCCTCCGCTTCCTCAACCCCGACTCCGGCCAGCTAGTCCTCGACGGCCTCCCCCTCCAGAACTGGCCCCTGGACGACCTCCGCCGCCGAATCGTCTACGTAGAACAAGACACCCCCTTGGTCCCCGGCACCCTCCGCGAGAACCTCCTCTACACCCACGAATCCGCCACCGAACAAGCCATCTGGGAAGCCCTCACCGCAGTCCGCCTCTCCGACCGAGTCAAAGAACTCCCCGACGGCCTCGACACCGCCCTCTCCACCGCCGTCATCTCCGGCGGCGAACGCCAACGCATCGCGCTAGCCCGAGCCCTCGTCGGCGACCCCGAAATCCTCCTCCTCGACGAAGCCACCGCCCAACTAGACGGCCTGACCGAAGCCGCAGTCCACGAGGTCATCGACAGAATCGCCCGAACCGGCGCCGTCCTCACCATCGCCCACCGCCTCAGCACCGTCATCGACGCAGACCAAATCCTCGTCCTCGAAGCCGGCCACCTCCGAGCCCAGGGCACCCACGAGACCTTGCTGGCGACCGACACCCTCTACCAAGACCTGATCGCCGCCTTGAGAATCAGCACCCCGGCCCGCTGACCCGCGCATCACCTCGAGCCAGCCGCCCTCCACGGCACCTTCCGCAGCACCCACGACCACCGCGTCTCCCGACCAGCGCGGCGCCCTCTCGCGCCTGCTGAGGCTCACACCATCGCGCGGGCCGACGTACTTCCGTCTCGCTGCGGAGGTTTCGTCCGACACCGCTTGTTGGCGAGTTCTGACACCGCCGGGCACGTGTCGGTGCCGCGGATGTTGGTTTGCGTCGACGCCGTGCTTGCGCTGCAGCGCGCGGTTGGACATCCCAGATCGGGCATCCCGTCGGATCGCCGCGTACAGGTCGACCCGGCAACGCTGACCGCATGCGACCACAGCCTGGAATCACTGGCCCTGCCGAGGAGCCCGGTCATGTGCTGCGCAGGTCGAGTCCCACTGAAGCCCAGGTCAGTACGACGGCCCGGCCTTGCGTGGCGACGAAGATCTGCTTGCGCGGTGCCTGATCGGTCTTCCCGCACCACCTCGCGGGCCTCTCAGTGTTCGCTGCGGAAGAACCGTAGCAACAGTGGGCCGATGGTCTGTGGGTCGACGACGTGGTCCGGCCCGTCGAGGGTCTCCCGTTGAGCGTGGGGTAGTAGGTCTGCAAGCTCGTCGGCTGCGCGGTCGAAGAAGTCCGAGGGCAGGCCTGCCATGTAGGGGACCGTGATCGGTCCTCCGGTGGTGACCAGGACCGGTTGGGTGACCGTTGCCAGTCGATCGGTCGGCAATTGGTAGCGGTCGTGGAAGACGCTGTCGTGGACCAGCGTGGGAGCGAGGGCGACCGAATCCGCCCAATGCGACGTCTGCTTGCCTGCCGCTTTCCGGGCCGCGATGTTGTCGTCGGAAGCCCCGGACAGGCGCATGAACAGTTCGAGAACCTCCTCGTCTCGCCCGGCGTCGAAGGCGCGTCGGGTGCCCGCGACGTACTCCTCGAATCGCGGGCGTATGTCGTCCCCGATCGCGTAGGGCACCTCCCACACAGCGATCGTGTCGATGGCTGACCCGGCCGCGGCGGCTTCCAGCGCCAGCGCGGCACCAGAGGACGCCCCGAACAGGTGTGCCGAGCCACCCGCCTCCGCGATCAACGCATCCAGGTCCTCGATCTCTCTTTCCACGGCGTAGGGCTCGGTGAAGCCGCTCGCGCCGCGTCCCCGACGGGCATAGTTGTAGACCGTGAAGTGCTCGGCGAGAGCAGGTACCAAGGAAGCGTTCTCGGCTCCGTCGTCCAGCGCGCCGCCGACGAGGACGACAGCCGGGCCGCTTCCCTTCCGGTCGTAGGCGATGGTGGTGCCATCGTTCGATGTCACGCGAAAGTCCATCTCGTTCATCTCACATCTCCGTTCGAGAGGTTTGTCTCAGCACCTGAGCAGCGCGCCGACGACGACCAAGTGCTCGCGGTAGCGGCAGCTACTTCTTGTTGCGGTAGAGGACCATGCTGATGGGACCGAAGACCGCGACGAGAAGTACGGACGAGACGAGCACCCAGCCGATTTCCCCGGCGGGCACCGAGCCGGCCATCAGGCCGCGTACCACGGTTGCCAGGTGGCTGATCGGGTTGACCTCGACGACCGCCTGCATCCACCCGGGCATCGTCTTCGGGTCCACGAAGATGTTGCTCACGAACGTCAGCGGGAACATCACCATCATGCTGACCCCCGCCACCGAGTTCGGCGTGCGCAGAATCAGGCTGAGCATCGTCCACAGCCACGACAGGCAGAACGAGAACACCAGCAGCAGCGCGACCGACAGCACCACCCCGACGGCGCCACCCTCCGGCCGGAACCCCAGGACCAGCCCGAGCGTGATCACGATCGCCGACCCGATCGAGTAGCGCATCACATCGCCGAGCAGGGCGCCGACCAGCGGCGACGGTCGCCACACCGGAAGTGACCTGAACCTGTCGAACACCCCCTTCTGGATGTCGGTGTTCAGCGTTATGCCGGTGTTCATGGTGATCATGACGTTCGCCTGCACCAGGATGCCCGGCAGCAGGAACTGCAGGTACTCCTGAGTCGACCCGGCGAGCGCGCCACCGAACAGGTAGGTGAACATCAGCGTGAACATGATCGGGAACATGGTCACGTCGACGAGCTGCTCGGGCACGTGTTTGATCTTCAGCACAGCGCGCCAGCCGAACGTCAGCGAGGTGAGCACCGGTCCGGGGCGCGACGGCCGCTCGCCGGCCAACAGCACACTGCGCAGCGCATCCTCGGTCACCGGCACCGACGCCTGTTCCGCGGTCGTGGCACTCATGCGGCATCCTCCTCGGCGGCGTGTCCGGTGAGGGTGAGGAACACTTCGTCCAGGCTCGGCTGACCGAGCGCGAACTCGGTCACGTCGATGCCGCTGCGGGACAGCTCGGCCAGGGCGCGGGCGACCCGCTCGGGGTCGGAGATCCGCGCGGACAGCGCGGCCGGGTCGGCGGACGGCTCGGCCGGTACTTCGAGAACGCCGGCGAGGACCCGTTCGGCCTCGGCCCGCTGCTCGGGCGCACGGAGCCGTACGTGCAGCGAGCCGGCACCGACCGATGCCTTGAGCTCGCCACTCGAGCCCTCGGCGATCACCTTCCCGTGGTCGATCACCGCGATCCGGTCGGCCAGCTGGTCGGCCTCGTCGAGGTACTGCGTGGTCAGCAACACGGTGGCGCCCTCGGCGACCATCCCCCTGACGATCTCCCAGACCTGGTTCCTGCTACGCGGGTCGAGCCCGGTCGTGGGCTCGTCGAGGAAGATCAGTTCGGGGGTGACGACCAGGCTCGCCGCGATGTCGATGCGCCTGCGCATCCCGCCGGAGTACTTCTTCACCTGCCGGTCGGCCGCTTCGGTGAGACCGAACGCGTCGAGCAGGTCGGCCGCCCGCTCCCTGGCTCGGCGGCGTGAGTAGCCGAGCAACCTGGCGAGCAGCAACAGGTTCTCCAGCCCGGTGAGGTCCTCGTCGACCGACGCGAACTGCCCGGTGAGGCCCACCCTGCTCTGCACCGCCCGGGCGTCACGCACGACGTCGTAACCGAGCACTTGCGCCTCTCCGGCGTCGGGGCGCAGGAGCGTGGCCAGCATGCGGATCGTGGTGGTCTTGCCCGCCCCGTTCGGACCGAGTACGCCGTACACGCCCCCGGCGCTCACGGCCAGGTCCACGCCGGCCACCGCGTGGGTCTTGCCGAAGCTCTTCTTCAACCCGCTCGTCTCGATCGCGAGCTTTCCCATGGGTTCGACTCCTTCTCTCGGTGTCGCGAACCAATTGGTTGAGTGCTAGTCAAATTTGAGTACTTGATCAGACTGCATGAGAAGGAAGAGCTAGTCAAGTTTTACTAGAAGGACATCTCGAGGTGATCGGGGACCGTTCGCCACGAACCCGGATCATCGGCCATGGTGTAGGCGCCCTCGGACAGTCGTTTGCTCAGGCTCTTCGCCCACTCCAGTTCGGTGCGTGCATGTCCCGCCCAGAGTTCGGCCTGATCGCGAACGTGCTCGGGGGTGTCCCGACTGGAGTGCTCGCGCCACTTGGCCTGCTCTACGAGCTCCGCTTCCAGGCGCACGACCCGCTCGTTGACGTGCGCGATGGCATCCGCCCTGGTCAGCATGGGCAACATGGCGATGGCCGCATCGAGCATGGTGGAGTCATGGGTACGCCGCAGACCGTCGCGGACCAGATCGACGATCTCGTCACGTCCCCGAGCTGTCACGCGGTACAGAACGCGCTCCGGCCCGGAGTTGCCCGGCTCGGCGTGTTCGGTGAGGAGGCCATCAGCCGCCGCCTTTTTCAGCGCGTGATAAATCGAGCCGGGCTTGATCTTGGCCCAGATCTCCGCACGCCAGTTCTGCAGTTCGGACCGCACCTGGTAGCCGTGCGCGCCGCCGGAGAGGTGCACGACACCGAGCACCAGGAGCTTCGTCGCCGACATGCGCCCCCCTCCGCTCAATCTGTTCGGACTCGCTCCGCTTGCGCGCCCGTCAGGATGGTGTCAACTCCTATCAATACTAAGGCGCCCTCCTGGTCCGGGTGGTGTCAGCACTGACCTACAAACGGTGCTGGTGGAGACCTCCAAAGCCATCCGTCCCACCAGCGGCGGCGCTTCAGCGCCGACAAACTCCACCCGCAGCTGCTCAGCAATCTCTTCAGCAAGCCCGAGGCGTCAGGCTCCCGACGACACCGCATCGGCGAACCTGCTGCAGTGACGACGCGGACCATCGACCAGGCGGGTCATCGGTCGCGCTGCACCGAGAGGCCGTGAGCTGATCCCCAGCGAGAATCACCGGCCGCTAATCCGCCGGCGGCACGCCTGCACCGGAGTCAGCTCACCGCTGCAGATGCCGCAGCGCAAAGGTCGGGAACGCCCTGGTCACCGGCCCCAGCACCGACGCATCGCGGAGAGCGGTGCGCGCCGCCAAGTGCCCGCACGCGCCGTGAACCCCTGGCCCCGGGTGGATCGCGGAGCTGCCGAGGTAGAGACCCTGGACGAACGTCCGTGCACTCCCCAACCCGATCGTCGGGCGGAAGATCAACTGCTGGTGCAACTGAGCGGTTCCCCCACCCAGTGCCCCCAAGCCCAGTGACGCGTTGGACTTGATGAAGTCCCCCGGCCGCTGCAGATCCCGGTCCAGCACGACCTTCGAGAAGCCCGGGGCATAGCGCTCGATGTGGCGATCCATCCGGTCGCCGAGCTTCTCGGCTGAAGCGTCGTCGGCGACCCCGCGCGGCAAATGCGCGTAAGCCCAGACCGCCTCAGTCCCCTCCGGCGACCGCGTCGGGTCCGATTTCGTGGTCTGCCCGATCAGCAGGAAAGGAGCCGACGGCAACCGCCCGGTGTCCAGGTCAGCCGAGATGTGGACCAGATCATCCGCAGACCCGCCGAGATGCACCACCCCGGCCTGCCGCGCGTCGTCCGAGTTCCACGGGATCGGCGCACTGAGGCGGTAGTTCAGCTTGACCGTCGGGTAATCCCACTCGAACTGCTTCAGATCCCCCCGCAGCCCCGCCGGAATACTTGCTTCAGGCAACAGCCTGTCGTACAAGGTGCCGGCCGAGACGTCGCCGATCACCGCCCGCCCAACCGCGATCCGCTCCCCCGACGCAGTCTGTACGGCGACCGCGCGCCCACCGGCCAGCTCGATCCCGGTCACCGGCGTACCGGCGACGAACAGCGCCCCCGCCCGCTCCGCCCGTCGCCGCAGCGCGGTGGAGAGCGAGCTCGACCCACCCTCGGCCACCGGGAACCCGATGTCTTGGGCAAGCATCGCCAGCAGCCAGCCCATAGTCCCGCTCACCGAACCAGTCAGCGAAGCGTCGGCGTGCAACGCGTTCCCCGCGAGCAGCGCGCGCCCACCGGGCCCGTCGAACAACTCCTGCGCCATCCGATGCACCGGCATCGCCATGAACCGCGCGAACCGCACCAACTCCCCCGCCGACCCCAACCGCCGCGCCAACCGAGCGCCCGGCAGCACCGGCGGCCAAGAGGTCAGCAGCGACTGCAGCAACGGCTCCCGGATCCGCACGTACTTCGAGTACAGCTCAAGCCAGGCATCGCCGTCCTGCGGGTGCTCCCGCGAGATCGAAGCAGCCGTGTCGTTGGGATCCGGATGAATCGCCACCGAACTCTCCGGCTCCAGCAAATGCGCCAAAGGCAACGGAGCATGCGCCCACTTCAGCCCGAACTTCTCCAACTCCATCGCCTTGAACACCGGCGACGCCAACCCGAGCGGGTAGTTCGAGCTGAACCGATCACTCACCCATCCGTCCTCAGACGTAGAGCGCACCGCGCCCCCGAACGTCTCCGCCCCCTCCAGCACCAGCACGTCCCACCCGGCATCAGCCAGCTCGACCGCACTCACGAGCCCGTTAGGCCCGGACCCGATGACCACCGCATCGACCCTACGAGGAAGCATGCCTACGACCCTAAAGCATGCCCCACGTCACACCCGGTACGCCGCCACCAACCTGCGTGCGCCGCACGGTGCGCAGGTGATTCGCCGCAGGTGCTCGCCGGCACGCCACGAGGTGTGCGGCGAGATCGAGCTGCCGACGCCGGGCCCCCGACGGCTGGCGGGCGAAGCTCGAACTACTCGCCAACGCTCCCTGAGCCTCGAGCACGTCGCTGGCCGAGGCGCCCCGGCACCTGCTATCCGCGCGGCATCCGCGACCTCGGCTGCTCGCTGGGCAACACGCCGGTGGCGACACCGATCAGCACCGTCCAACCACTGACCACCCGACGCCCAGCCGATGCTCGTCGCCGCGGACCTCCACCACTCACCAAGCCCACCGACGGCCAGCTCACCACGCGCAAGCCACCCAAGAACATCCGAAATACTCCGCCTTACTGAGTGATGCAGGTCCATCGCCGCCAGCCGACAACTCCTGTGGGCAGACGACCCGGCGGTGAGATCTAGCTCCAACTCCACCCGACGCGGGTCCGCCGCGCATCGCGCGGTGGCGCGCCGCTCGTACGTCGCCTTGTCGGCCGACTGCTGCACCATCTCGCGGGTCGGCGTCGGCAGCGCCCGCTCCACCCGCCTCCGACGTCACGCCGAACCCGAGGGGCGAGAAGCGTCAAGCGCACATCCAGCCGCCTGCAGCGCACCCAGCCGACCCTCCTGGAGACCCAACCGAACACCAACCACCACGCTGCCCAACTGCCCAACTGCCGCCGAGTGTGGATCCGCCGGGCCAGCTCGGGGGCGACAGGTTTGTTGTGGAGGATCTTCCGGTGCGTGGCCTGGAGCGGCGCTGAGCAGACCGCTGCGTCGCCGTCCAGCGTGATCTGGGCGAATGTCCGACGAACCCCGCCGCAACCCGGCCGCGGGTCGGAGGGTTGGTGGCTGACGAGCTCAGTGCAGAAGGCGGCGTCGCGGCGGCCGAGGCGCTGGTCGCGGAGCGCCTTGTTGAGGGCGAGGGGCGACGACGCGGTGGCAGTGGCGGATGGCTCGTCGGTCCAGCCGCGGGGACGGAGGTTGGTGGGTCAGCGACGACCCAGTGGTGGCAGCGGTGGAGGGCTCGTGGATCCGGCCACGGGGACGGAGGTTGGTGGGTGAGCGACGAGCCGGTGGTGGCAGCGGTGGATGGCTCGGGTGCAGCCGCGGCGGGCGGAGCGTCCGGGGTGCCGCGCAGTAGAACGACGTCGTCAGGCCTGGCGGGACTCGATTTGTTGCATGAGAGTGGTCAGTTCTCTGGCTCGGCCGAGCATTGCGGGGTCGACCATGCGGCCGTCGGGGAGGACGATCACGCCGCCTTCGGTGACGCCGGCTTTTTCTACTGCGGCGAGGAGGTCCGCGGCGTCGGCGAGTTGGGTGGCGGTGGGGGTGAAGGCTTCGACGATGGTGGGGAGTTGGCGGGGGTGGATCGCCGTGCGGCCGACGAAGCCGAGGGTGCGGCCTTGGAGGCTGGTGCGGCGGAGGCCTTCCTCGTCGTTGACGTGGGGGTAGACGGACATCATCGGGGCGCCGAGGCCGGCGGCTCGGGAGGCGGAGACGAGGCGGCCTCTGGCCCAGCTGAGGCCTTCGGGGGTGTCTACGCCCAGGGCGCTGGAGAGGTCGGCTTCGCCCAGGGCGACGGCTACTACCCGGGGGTCGGCCGAGGCGATCTCGAAGGCTCGTTCCAGGCCCAGTGGGGATTCGATGAGGGCGGTGATCTTGGCTGAGGGGACTTGGGCCAGGACTGCGTGGACGTCGGCGGCGCTTTCGACCTTAGGGAGGCGGACGCGGACGTCGGGGACTGCCGCGAGTGCCGCTAGGTCGTCTTCGATCCACGGGGTGCCGGGGGCGTTGACGCGGATCTCGAAGGAGCCGGTGGCTCGGGCGGCGATCCAGGCGACGGCCCAGCCTCGGGCGTCGGATTTGTCGTCGACCGGTACGGCGTCCTCGAGGTCGAAGACCACAAGGTCGGGGCCTGCGGCAACGGCTTTGGCGAAGCGGTCCGGGCGGTTGGCGGGGACGTAGAGGGCGGTCAGCACGAGGGTGCTCCGGGGTTGAGTACGACGTACGGCATCAGTCCGCTCCGGGATTGCGCCGGCGTACGCGGCATCAGACCACCCCGGACTCTCGCAAAGCAGCCAGCTGCTCGGGGGTGACGCCGATCTCGGCCAGGACCGCGTCGGTGTCGGCGCCGTGCGGGCGGCCGGCCCAGCGGATCTCGCCGGGAGTTTCCGACAGGCGGAAGAGGACGTTCTGCATGGCGACCGGGCCGCCCAGTTCCTCGTCGTCGATCGTCGTGATGGTGCCGAGAGCGGCGTACTGCGGGTCCTCGACGATGCCTCGGATGTCGTGGACGGGGCCTACCGCCGCCTCGGCTTTCTCGAAGGCTGCCATGACCTCGTCCAGCGAGCGGGCGGCGATCCAGGAGCCGACGGCGTCGTCGAGTTCGTCGGCGTGTTCGGCGCGTTGGCGGCCGGTCGCGAACCAGGGTTCGGCGACCAGGTCGGGGCGGCCGACGAGCGTCACGACGCGTTCGGCGATGCTCTGGGAGCTCGTCGAGACGGCGACCCAGCGGCCGTCAGCGGTCTGATAGACGTTGCGCGGCGCGTTGTTCGACGAGCGGTTGCCGAGGCGGGGCTGGACGTACCCGGTCTGCTGGTACGCCGTGATGCCGCCACCGAGCATCATCAGGATCGGTTCGATGATCGCCATGTCGATCACCTGCCCCTGGCCGGAGCTGTCGCGTTCGCGGAGGGCGACCAGTACGGCGTACGCCGTCGCGAGGGCGGTGATGCCGTCGGCCAGGCCGAACGGTGGGAGGGTCGGCGGGCCGTCCGGCTCGCCGGTGACCGCGGCGAAACCGCTCATCGCCTCGGCCAGCGAGCCGAAGCCGGGGCGGTTCGACCATGGGCCGACCTGGCCGAAGGCGGTGACGCGGGCGATCACCAGGCGCGGGTTGGCCTCGAGGAGGACGTCGGGGCCGAGGCCCCAGCGCTCGAGGGTGCCGGGGCGGAAGTTCTCGACCAGGACGTCCTGGTCGCGGATCAGGTCGAGGAGGACCTCGCGGCCGCGGGACAGATCCAGGGTCGCGAGTCGCTTGTTGCGACCCAGGGTCTTGAACCACAACCCGATGCCGTCTTTCGAAGCACCGTGCCCGCGCGCCGCGTCGGGGCGGGCCGGGTGCTCGATCTTGGTGACGTCAGCGCCGAAGTCTCCGAGGAACGTCGCGGCGAGAGGGCCGGCGAAGAGGGTTGCCGCTTCGACGACCTTGACTCCGGCCAGGGGTGCTTGGCGACCGCTCACCGTGGTCCGGGGAAGACTTGGTTTGCTGGCGGGGTCTGCTGCGTTGCTCACCGCGCACACCGGAAGCCGATGGTCTCCGAACGGTCCAGCCCGCCGCCGGTCAGCACCAACTTGAAGCTCACCTCCGGCTCCTGCGGCCCGCCGTCCGAGTACCAGTCGGAGCCCTCGGCGACATACCAAGAGCCGCCCTTCAGGATGCTGAAGCGGCTGCGGCCGTCGCGGTGCTCGGACTCGGTCCAGTTCCAGACCAGCGGCTCCAAGCGCGTGAAGCCGTCGAGCCCAGCGGCGACCTGCCACTCGTCCTCCGTGGGCAGCCGCCCGCCGGCCCACTCGGCGTACGCCCGCGCGTCGGCGAGGTCGACGTACGTGACCGGCTGGTCCTCGGTGCCGGCGGCGGGAGCGCCGTCGACCCAATGGGCCAGGAATCGGTTCGCGATCAGCGGCCGGTACCCGGAGGCGGACATGAACGCAGCAAACTCAGCGTTCGTCACCTCGCGCACAGCGACAGACACCTCAGTGAGCGACACCTCACGAGAAATCGTCTGCTGATCGTGCAGGCGCGGAGGCAACGGCTTCCACTCCTCCACGTACGGCGCCGTGTCGTACAACCCCGTCTCCCGGCGCCGATGCCGGACCACCAGAGAGCGCTCTCCAGCGGGCACGACCACAACCGGACCGAACGAAGCCTCGCCAACAGGCACAGGCGGCGGAACAAGCCGCCCCGGCGCAACAGGGAACGCCGAGTCCTTCACATGCGGCCGCGACATCGTCCCCAGCCGGCGCGCAGTCGCCCGGCACGAAGCACCAGCCGTCGCTCCAACCCGGACGATCCCAGCCACACCACGCCCCGGTACGACCAACCGCACACCTTCATCATCAGCAGTGATCGGCACGCCCGAGGTCACGTCGTACCAGTCGCCGACCTGGTCCTCGGAGCGCAGTACGACGCCCTCGAAGTCCTCGTCGTCGCGGTTGATCAGCGTCCAGAACGTGACGTCGGCCAACTCGAAGCGCGACCCGAAGATCCCGTGCTCGCGGGCCTTGTCGGGGATCTCCGGTGTCAGCGGGATCCAGTCGCCGTTGATGAGAACCTCGGAGAACGCTCTCTGGGCCGCGACCATCCGCCGCAGCGTGGCGCGGTCGCGGGCGTTCCAGCCGACCCACGCCCCGAAGACGCTCTCCCAGACCAGGATGCCGACGCCGTTCACCCACGCCGACTGCAGCTCGTCGCTGTGGTCGCGGTTCCAGCGCCGGGTGTGGTGCATCATGTGCCGGCGCTCGTACAGGTGCGCCCGCAGTACGCCGGGCGCCCGGGTGTCGGCGAACCACTGCGCCCACGACAGCGCGTGGTCCGAGATCCTTGCCAGCGGCAACCGTGACTCGCCCTCGAAGGCGATCGCCGGGTTCACCTTGTTCAGCGCCCGGGTGAACGCCGGGTCGCCTTCCTTCAGCGTGTCGAGAAAGGCGCCGTCGGCACCGAAGTCGGCGACCAGCGCCGCGAACTCCTCGGCGTCCGGCCCGTCCGCGCGCCGGGTGCCGACGTCCCACGGGTTGTAGTCGAAGAACACCTTCAGCCCGAGGCCGTGCAGATCGTCGACCAGTTGCCGAAGGCCCGGAACGTCACGGTAGAAGTCGAACTGGTTGCGCGAGTCGATCCCGATCACCGGGTACGCGTGCCACAGCACCACCGCGTCGTACCCGCCGAAGTCCTCGACACCGTGCTGCACGAACGCCTCAGGGGTGAACGTCCCGGAAGCGACGTCGTAGAGCTGGTCGTCCCAGAGCCAGACCAGCGCCACCGAGTACGCCGTCTGGGTCCACTCGCGACCGGGCTGCTCGTAGTGCGAGCCACCGTCGTACGCCGTCCGCCCGTAGGCTCCGGCCAGCCACTCGGCGAGCTTGCCGCGCCAGCGCGGCAGGTCGGCCGGATCCTCGGGCGCGCCGAGGATCTTGGCGTCGTCGAGGAAGGTCAGGTCGGCCCGGAGGCCGAGATCGACCTTCGCGGGCAGATCGATGGGCCTCGGCTCCAGCGGGTTCACAGGTACACCTCCGCACAGCGCGCGTCGATAGCTTCCCCGTGAGGTACCGAAGGGATCGCCCCCGCGGTCTGGACACTCAATGAAGCAGCAACGGTAGCGCGTCGGACCGCATTCGTCAGGTCGCGCTCGGTAGTTGACGTCGCAGCGAGCGTCGCGGCGAGCACACCGCAGAACGTGTCGCCCGCGGCGGTCGTGTCGACCACCTCCACCCGCACCGCCGGCACCCGCACCTCGGCCACCGAACGGGTCAGGATCACCGCGCCCTCGGCGCCCAGTGTCACCACCGCCGCCGGCACCCGGTCCAGCAGGGCGGACAGCTTCGCACCAGCCACCGCTTCGGCCTCCGTCTCGTTCACGACCAGCAGGTCGACATGCCCCAGCAACTCGTCGGACAGCTCGACGGCCGGGGCGGCGTTCAGGATGAAGTACCTGCTCGCCACGGCCGCCGCCTGCACCGTACCGAACGGAATCTCCAGTTGGGAAAGCACTATTTTCGCCTCGCCCACGGCGGCCAGCGATCGCGGCGTCAGCGCCAGCAGACCGTTCGCCGAGGGCGCCACGGTGATCGCGTTCTCGCCGTCGGCGTCGACCGTGATGATCGCCGTCCCGGTCGGCGCGTCCACAGTCTCGACCAGCGACAGGTCGACACCGTCCAGGGCCGCGCGCAGCAGCGCTCCCCCGTCGTCGGCGCCGAGCGCCGCGACGAACGCGGTCGACGCGCCGGCCCGGGCCGAGGCGACCGCCTGGTTCGCACCCTTGCCGCCCGGACCGCGGGTCAGCCCGGAGGCCAGTACGGTCTCGCCGGGGCGCGGGATCCGCTGGACCGGGAGCACCAGGTCCACGTTCGCGCTGCCCACGACCACGACGTCAGCCACGCCGCTCCTCCTTCTTCACCACGGCCAGAGTTCTCGCTGCGAGTTCGTCGAACGAGACCTGGTTCATCCCCGGCAGACTGGTGGTCAGCCGGTTCTCCAGAGGTGCCGACCACTCTGCCGGAACACCCAGGACGGCGCCAAGCACAGCGCCGACGGTCGCGCCGACGGAGTCGGTGTCCCAGCCGCCCATCACCGCGCGGCCGACACCGGTCGCGAAGTCCGGAGCCGTCAGCGCGTACGCCGTGAGCGCGCTGTTGTTGATCGCGTGCACCCAGTGCAGCCGCCCGTACTCCGCGTGCAGCACGTCGAGCGCGTCGTCCAGCGGCTTGTCCGCGAGCGACAGCCCGAGCTGGACCGCCTGCGCGATCTCGCTGCCGGGATCGATCGCCTCGAGCCCGGAGAGCGCGATCTCGCGGGGATCATCGAGCACCAGCGCGGCGGCGGACATCGCGGCGACCCAGATCGCGCCGTCGACGCCGGCGCCGGTGTGACTCAGTCGCGCGTCGGTCAGCGCGAGCCGGGCGGCCGCCGTACGGTCGCCGGGGTGGACCCAGCCGTACACGTCGGTCCGGATCTGGGCGCCGATCCACCAGCGGAACGGGTTGCGGACCAGTGCGGCGCGCTCGGGCGCGACGCCGTCGAGCAGGTTCCGGTACGCGACCCGCTCGGCGGTGAACACCCGCCCGGCCGGCAGGTCGCTCAGCCACGCCTGCGCCACGTCCTCGGTGGTCAGCGCGTCACCGTGCTTCTCGACCAACTGCAGCGCGAGGATCGCGAAGTTCAGGTCGTCGTCCTCGGGCATGCCCGCGATCACTTCGCGCAGACTCGTCGGCTTCGAGCGCCGGTTCCACGGCCACCGCGCCTGTACGTCGTCAGGCACCCCCACGGCGGTCACGTACTGCGTCAACGGCCACTGCCCAGAGCTCGCCAAGATCTCCCGGATCCCCTCCCGGGGAATCTTCTCCACCGGCTTCCCGAGCAGGTTGCCCGCGGCCCGGCCGACCCAACCATTCGAAATCCGGCGTTCGATGCTCCGGGTGACCCGGCCGCCCGGGCCGAAGCCGGCGGCGAGCCGGGGAAGCTCGGGGATCTCCGGCGCGGTCCACGGGGTGGAACGCTTGTCGAGCTCGTCGAGCAGCACGCGGGCCAGCGCGCGAAGCTCCGGCCCGGCCGGGGTGGCCGAGGCTCCGGAGACCGGGGCCTCGACCGTTCCGCCGGCCGACTGCCAGCGCGTGACGATGTCCTGCACGTCCGCGCCCTCGGCCGCGGACTGGACCAGCTGGTGCGGCAGCAGATCTTCCGGCTGCACCCAAGTCAGTCTCATCCGAGCGCGTCCAGTGCTGCCGTACGCCGGGCCCAGCGCTCGGCGTCCGCCGTCCGCAGGTCCCGCGCCACCGACGCCATCACCAGGCCGGGCGCGACCAGGTCGGTCTTGCTCGCCTCGGCGATCCGCGTCGTCCACTCCTCCGGTACGCCGGCCTGCCCGCTCAGCGCGCCGGTGACCGCGCCGGCCATCGACGCGATCGAGTCGGCGTCGCGCCCGTAGTTGGTCCCGCCGAGCACCGCCTGCCGGACGTCGCCTCCGGACACCAGGACGAATCCCAGCGCCACCGGCAGCTCCTCGATCGCCTTCGTCCGACTCGGCCGCCGCGCGTCGAGCGACTGGTCGCGGTAGTCCGGACCGACCGTGTCGAACGGCTCGATCGCCTTCCGCAGCAGCGGAATCGCCTGCTCCCAGTCGTCCAGCCCCTCGGCCACCTCGGCGACCGCGGCAACGGCCAGCCGGGTTCCGTCCTTGGCCAGGTCGAGCGCAGCCTCGACCGCGCCCGAAGCCGTTGCCCCAGGCACCATCGCCGCGGCGACGGCGGCCGCGAACACGCCGGCCGCCTCCCGCCCGTAGCTCGACTGGTGCGCACCGGCCAGGTCGATCGCTTCGGCGTACGCACCCGCCGGGTCACCGGCGTTGGCGATCCCGATCGGGGCGGCGTACATCGCCGCGCCGCAGTTGACGATGTTGCCGACGCCGGCCTCGCGCGGGTCGATGTGCCCGTAGTGCAGGCGTGCGACCAGCCATTTCTCGGCCAGGAAGACCCGCTGCAGCAGCAGCGCGTCCGCCTCCAGCTCCGGCACCCAGCGCTTGCCGGCCAGCATCTTCGGCACCAGCTTCTCGGCGACGGCGTACGCGTCCAGGTGGGCGCGCGTCTCGTCGTACACCTCGACCAGCGCATGTGTCATCAAGGTGTCGTCGGTGATGTGCCCGTCACCCTTGTGGTACGGCGCGATCGGGCGCGCGTTGCGCCAGTCGTCGTACCAGGGCCCGACGATGCCGGTCACCCAGCCGCCGTGCCGCTCCCGGATCGCCTCCGGGGTCCAGCCCTCGACGGCGCCGCCGATCGCGTCGCCGGCGGCGGAGCCCAGCAGGGCTCCGACCGACTTGTCCTCCAGCAGAGACTTCGTTTGGTCAGGCATCAGCTGTTGACCTGGCCCCACCCGTCGTTCAGCTTCTGGCCGAGCGCCGCGAGGTCGATCTTGTTGGCCAGGAACTCCTGCAGCGCGGGAGTGGCGATCTGGTCCTTCCACTTCGGGTAGTTCTCCACGCTCTGGAACGGCGCCTTGGTCATCTCGGTGCCGCTGGCCAGCGTCTGCTGCCAGCCGTTCTTGCCGCCGGTCGCCTTCTGGATCGCGTCCCGGGCCGGCTGCGTGGTCGGGATCAGCCAGTCGCCCTGACCGACCGCGGCCAGGTTCTCGGCCTTCATGAAGAAGTCGATGAACTCCGCCGACTGCTTGATGTGCTTGCCCTCAGCGGGCACCGACAGCGTCTGCGGGTTCGCGGCCTGCTTCTCCGACGTACCCTTCAGCGGCGGCAGCACCTCCCACTGGAAGCCCTTCGGTGCCTGCTCGACCATCTGCTGGGCGGTGTAGTTGCCCGCGACAACCATCGCGTACTTGCCGCCGAAGAAGCCCGGCAGCACGTCGGAACCGCTCTGGGTCAGCGACGTCGGGTCGATCGACTTGTCGGTGTAGGCCATCGCGTGGATCCGCTTGGGCACCTCGAGCTCGGCGTCGCCGATCTTGGCCTTGGCGTCGCGGCCGCTGCCCTCGAAGAACGCGGCGTCGAAGTTCATGCCCAGGTTCAGCACGGTCGCGGTCGGGCTCTTCAGACCCCAGCCGAGGCCGAACTTGCCGCCGGTGGTCAGCTTCTTGGCGTCGGCCTGCAGCTGGTCCCAGGTGAGCGAGTCGCCGGTCGCGGTGACGCCGCCCTGCTTGAGCAGCGCGGAGTTGCCGAACACGACGTACGACTGCAGCAGGGTCGGTGCGGCGATGATCTTGCCGTCGCCGGACTTGACCGTGTCCCAGACCCCGGCCGGTACGGCGTCCTTCGTCTCCTGGCTCAGGTACGGCGTGAGGTCGGCCAGGTAGCCCTGGTTCGCGAACCCGGTGATGTCGGCGGACTCGTCGTGGATGATGTCCGGCGCGGTCGAACCCTGGAACTGGGTGACCAGCTGGTCGTGCACGGAGTCCCAGCTGCCCTGCACGTACTCGACCTGGACGTCGGGGTGCGCGGCGTTCCAGTCGGCGACGATCTTCTTGGTCGCCGCGACCGTGGTCTTCTGGAAGGCCAGGCTCTGGAACTTCAGCGTCACCTTCTCGCCCGGCGCGGGGTCGCCCGAGCTGTCGTTCCCGCTGCCGCAGGCCGCGAGCGCCACCAGGGCACCTGCCGCCATCAGGGCGGTCAATGCTTTCTTCATGGGTTTCTCCTCAGGGGACGGGCTGTTCAGCCCTTGACAGCGCCGGACAGCAGGCCGGACGTGAGCCGGCGCTGCAGGAAGGCGAAGAACACGAGACTCGGCACGGTGGCCAGGACGGACGCGGCCGCGAGCGGGCCGAACTGGACCTGACCCTCGGCCCCGACGAAACGGGCGAGCACCAGCGGCAGCGTCTTGAGCTGGGGGTCCTGGAGCAGGACCAGGGCGAAGAAGAACTCGTTCCACGCGGAGATGAAGGTGAACATCGCGGTCGCGATCAGGCCCGGCCGCAGCAGCGGCATCACGATCGAGACGATCGTGCGGACCCGGCTCGCGCCGTCGACCGACGCCGCCTCCTCCAGCTCCCGAGGTACGGCGGCGACGTACCCCTGCAACATCCACAGGGCGAACGGCATCGACCAGACCATGTAGACGATCACCACACCGGGGATCGTGTTGGTCAGGTGCAGCTGGCGCAGGATCACGAACAGCGGGATCACGATCAGGATCACCGGGAAGACCTGGCTGACCAGGATCCAGCCGTTGGTGATCGGCCGCAGCTTCGAGCGCAACCGGGCCAGCGCGTACGCGACCGGGAGCGAGACGATCAGCACCAGCACGGTGGTGGCGACCGAGATCTGCAGCGAGTTCAGCATCGAGCGGACCAGGCCCTGCTCCTCCAGCGCGTCGCTGAAGTTCCTGAAGGTCGGTGCCTGCGGCAAGAACGTCGGGTCGATGCTGGCGAACTCGCGCGGCGACTTCAGCGACGCGGAGATCAGCCAGACCAGCGGGAAGCCGAGGAACAGCAGATAGGCCAGTACGGCGACGTACTGGGCCGCGCGGGTGGCCGGACGCGTTCTCATGCCTCGCTCCTCAACCGGTTGCGCAGGTAGAAGGCCAGGAACACGATGATGATCACGACCATCACGTCACCCATCGCGGCGGCCATCCCGAAGTTGCCGTACCGGAACGCCTCGTTGTAGGCGAACAGCATCGGCAGCATCGTCTTGCCCCCCGGACCGCCGGCAGTCAGCACGTAGACCAGGCCGAACGAGTTGAAGTTCCAGATCATGTCCAGGCTGGTGATCGCGACGATCACCGTCCTGAGCTGCGGCAGCGTGATGTACCAGAACTGGCGCCAGGCACCGGCGCCGTCGACGGCCGCGGCCTCGTACAGGGAACGGTCAATGCCCTGCAGGCCGGCCAGCAGCGTGACGGTCGTCATCGGCATGCCGACCCAGATCCCGACCACGATCACCGCGGGCAACGCCGTACTGAAGTCGCCGAGGAAGTTGATCGGGTGGTCGGTCAGGTGCGTGGTCTGCAGGATGTCGTTGACCGGGCCGTTGGTCGGGTGCAGCAGCAGGCGCCACATGATCGCGACGACCACCGGGGGCATCGCCCACGGGATCAGCGCGAGCGTTCTCGCGATACCGCGGAACTTGATGTTCGTGTTCAGCAGCAGAGCGAGGCCGAGGGCGGCGACGAACTGCAGGACGGTGACCGAGACGGTCCAGATCAGGCCGATCCGGAAGGAGTCCCAGAACAGGTCGTTGTGCAGCAGCTTGCCGAAGTTGCCGAAGCCGATGAAGTTCGTGTCGACGTTCAGGCCGGCGCGGGCATCGGTGAAGCCGAGCGCGATCCCGCGCACCAGCGGGTAGACGCTGAGCAGCAGCACCGGGATCAGCGCCGGCAGGAACAGGAAGATCGCTTCCCGGTTCTGCTTCGGGCGCCCGGTGTTGCGTCCCGGCGGCTTCCCGGCCGCGCTCTCCGGCGCGAGAACAGCTTGGGTGGTCATGAAGATCTCCGCACACTCAGGGACGGCTGCACCACGATCCGCCGCGGGGCCCGGCTGTCGTCCTCGATCCTTGCCAGCAGCAACTCCGCCGCCCGGCGCCCGCGCTCGGCCGAGCCCAGGTTCACGCTCGTCAACGGCGGGAAGGACTGCTCGGCGAGCTCGCTGTCGTCCATGCCGATCACGGCGACGTCGTCGGGGACTTTGAGGTTTCGGGCGGCGAGCTCGTGCATCACGCCCACGGCGAGCAGATCGTTGGCCGCGACCACTGCATCAAGTTCTGTGTTCTGGTCGAGCAGTTCGCGGCCGGCCTTGCGACCGGCGGCGAACGTGAAGTCTTCCGCCTCGACCTGCGCGACCGGCGTCAGGTTGTTCGCCTTCATCGCGTCGGCGAAGCCCTTGGCGCGGGCGGTGCCCGGGACGGTGTCGACCGGGCCGTTGACGAAGGCAACCTTGCGGCGGTCGGTGGTGAGCAGGTGCTCGACCGCCAGCAGGATGCCCTTCGGGGAGTTCGCGCGGACGGTGTCGACGCCGGCCTTCGCGGGGACGTTACCGGCGACGACCACCGGTACGTCGCACTCCTGGATCGACTTGATCAGGTCGTCGTCGACGCGCAGCGGGCTGATCACCAGGCCGTCGGCGTACCCGCGGGCCATGCCGCGGACCAGGGCGACCTCGTCGGCGACGTCCGGGCCGGTGGTGGTGACCACCAGCCGGTACCCGGCGGCGGAGACGACCTCCTCGACGGCCCGCATCATCGTCACGTACACGGGGTTACCGACATCGGCGACCGCCAGCGTCAGCTGGAACGTGCGCCCGACCTTCAGCGAGCGCGCCCGCGCGTCCGGCACGTACCCGAGCTCGGCGACCGCGCGCTGGACGCGCTCGGCCATCTCCTCGGTGGCCGGCAGACCGTTCAGCACCCGGGAGACCGAGGCCACCGAGACCCCCGCGGCCCGGGCCACGGCGGCGATCGTCGGACGACTCACGCGGCGCTCCTGTAATCGTTCTTGTAATCGTTTACAGATCAGACTTTAGGTCGCCGGAATCGCCGAGTCAAGAACGGACCACTCCGTCACGTGGTCCGCACGGTCCGCGACCGGACCAGACCGGGAGCGGAGAGCGCGGGGAGCGCTCTCCGGCGTACTCGGCGCTCTCGCGCGCACTTGGCGCGGCCCTGTCGTCTCCGCCCACTGCGCTGTTCGCGCTCACCCGCGCTCACCGGCGTTTTCGGCGCTCGCCCGCGCACTCAGCGCCGCCCTGCCGTCTCCGCCCACTCCGCGCTGTCCGCGCCGTCCGCGCCGTCCGCGCCGTCCGCGCTCTCCCGCGCTCTCCGGCGTTCTCGGAGCTCGCCCGCGCACTTGGCGCTGCCCTGCCGTCTCCGCCCACTCCGCCCACTCCGCGCTATCCGCGCTCTCCGCGCTCCTTCGTGCTCTCCGCTAATTCGCTCGCCGCCGCCGCTCCCCCGCCGTACCGTGAGGCCGCCCCGACGAACCGAAGGAACGACCATGCGACCCACCGGCCACGCCGACGAGAAGTTCGGCGCCGTCGCCGACGCGTTCGCGCGCAACTTCGACGACTTCCCCGAGCTCGGCGCCGCGGTCGCCGTCTACTCCGGCGGGCGCAAGGTCGTCGACCTGTACGCCGGGACCGCCGACGCCACGACCGGTCGGGCCTGGACGAGCGAGACCGTCGTCCCGGTCTTCTCCTGCGCCAAGGCGCTGGTCAGCGTCTCGATCCACCTGCTCGCGCAGCAGGGCCGGCTCGACCTCGACGCGCCGGTCGCGACGTACTGGCCGGAGTTCGGCAAGGAGGCGATCACCAGCCGGATGGTCCTCGGGCACCGCGCCGGGTTGCCGGTGCTCGATCGCACGTTGACCTTCGACGAGATCGCAGCCTGGACTCCGGTGGTGCGCGCGATCGAGGAGCAGGAACCGCTCTGGGAGCCCGGTACGACGTACGAGTACCACGGCCACGTCTTCGGCTTCCTGCTCGGCGAGGTGATCCGGCGCATCACCGGGCTCACTCCCGGGCAGTACTTCCGGCAGGCGATCGGCGACCCGCTCGGCCTGCGCGCCTGGATCGGCGTACCGCCCGACGAGCCGGTCGCCCGCCTCACCGAGGCCGAGGGCCGCCCACCGATGCCCGGCCCCGAACACCTGCTCACCCGCATCGTCACGATGAACGGCGCCCTGGCCTTCCCCGGCCTCGACGAGCCGCACGGCTGGAACGACCCCGACCTGCTGGCGATCGAGCTCCCCGGCGCCGGAGCAGTCGCGTCAGCCGAGAGCCTCGCCGCGCTCTTCGCCGCAACGATCACCGGCCTCAGCCCGGCCGGGTCGGGCGTGAGCCCGGATGGGGTGGGGGTGAGCCCGGCCGGGGTGGGCACGAGCCCGGATGGGGTGGGCATGAGCCCGGCCCGGGCGGGCATGAGCCCAGACAGGGCAGGCGCGACTGCGGACGGGGCGGGCGCGCGCCCTGCCGGCGCAATCCCGGCCGCGGCGGGCGTGAGTCCGACCGGCGCGATCCCGGGCGGGTCGGGCCCGAGCCCGGCCGGCGTGATCCCGGGCGGGGCGGGCCCGAGCCCGGCCGGCGTGATCCCGGGCGGGGCGAGCATGACTCCGGCCGGCGTGACCCCGGGCGCGACCGCCTCCGGGCCGCTCCTCTCCCCCGCGACCATCACCGACGCGTTGACCGAGCAGTCCTCCGGCCCGAGCTACCTGGGCTTCGACGCCGGCGCCCGCTGGGGTTCCGGCTTCCTGCTCGACTCCGCGTTCCGCCCGATGCTCGGCCCGCGCAGCTTCGGCAACGACGGCGCCGGCGGCCAGTTCGCCTTCGCCGACGACGAGCACGGCCTCGCCTTCGCCTACGTCACCAACCGCATGATCGGCCACGGCGACGCCAGAGCAGTCAACCTGGTCGCGGCGGTCGGACAGAGCCTCTGACCGTAGAGAGTCGCCTGTTCAACGATCGCGGTCCCGCACTAGGCTGTGGCGACTGTACGCATGATTGACGGAGGCAGATGGAGCGGGTGGCACAGTACGTCAGGGCCACCCCAGCACGTGCTCTCGAAATCTGTCTCAGCTTCCGGCCCAAGGTCCTGATCCTGGACGTCGAGCCTCTGTTGATCGATTGGCGAGCCCCCGATGGAGCATGGGCACTCGACCTGGCCAATCTGCAGGCAAGGGTCTCTGACAGCGGCGTTCGGAGGCTGATCCTGCTGACCAACTCGAGGCGTCCCTTCTCACAGCTGCCCGAGGAGCTTTCCGCACAACTGATCAGGCGCGCCTGGAAACCATGGACCAGCCGACGGCGTCTCAGTCTCACCTCCGACGACGCACCCGGCGTCGTCTGCGGTGACGTGTCCCTGACCGACGGCCTGCTGGCAGCCAGACTCGGGTACATCTTCGTCCACCTGGAGATCGGCGACCGGCCGCTCTACCCGATGTTGCAGGACTGCTGTGGGCCATGGCTCAGAAGAAGGGCACAAAACCGATGAACGCACCTGAGCCTCCGGACGCGACAGTGGTGATCGAGGACTACGTCGCCACCCGGGAAGACGAGCGCTCCTTCCAAGCGACACAGGTCGCTCTGGCGTCCCTCGCGCTGACCACGCTCGGCGCGCTTGGAGGTCTAATCGGGCGCTACGTGCTGTCGGTGTCAGGAAGCCAGAACCCGATCCCTCCCGGCTTGCTGGTGCTGACGCCGATGGTCCCGCTGGCTCTGTTCGTCATGTTCGCACAAGCAGGCGCCCAAGCTACCCTCCGAAACCACTACCTGCGTGACCTCGAGCGCAAGCTGACGCACGCCAACTCGAACCAGTCCGGCATCCCGAGCCCTTCGTTCATCCGCATCGCGAGCGTGCTGGTCGGCCTACGCCACGGCAACTTCGCGTACCGCGCAGCCACGGGGATGTTGATCTCGATCGCGCTGGCGGCGTTCGTTCTCATCCTCATCCTGATCGGGACCCACGTACCTGCTCCCTGGGCGGCAGGCATGGCGGTGACGTACGCGTCCGCGATGTTCCTGCTGGCCCATCTGTCATGGATCGCGACCACCCACGGACGCAGCTTCTACCGATCAGCACGACTCCGACTCTCACGTCCCGGTTCAGCAAACAGCGCGCGGGCGAAGCTGATCAGTTACCTGGCGCTGCCTCGTCCTGCCGACTTCGTGAAGAGTCTCTACTTCATCGCAGGCTGTCTGCTGGCGAGCAACCTCGGAGAGACGGCCGACCGCACGCCGCTCCAACAGCTTGGAACCGCGATCTGGGGGTGGGTCGTCCTCGAGCTGCTCAGTTACCAAGCGCGGTATCAGTGGAACGACATCCGGGGCCGCGCCCGGGACAAGCTCCACCCCATGGCGGCGAACCGACGGCGGCTTCCGGACGTCGAAGGAAATGTCCGCGCCTCGGGGCTTGTGGCCGCGTGGAGAATCGCAGCCGCACTGGTGCTGGCACTCGGCGCACCGATGGGATCGCAGAAGGTACTCCTGATCGGCATCGCGGCAATCTTTGCACTCGCCGTCTGCTACGAGACGGCGCGGTACAACGGCTGGCAGTGGATTGTGATCTTCCTGGTTGCTCTCGGCTACCCACTTCGATTTCTCCTCGGGCTGGCCGTCGCAGGCTACGCCTGGCGGCCAGACGGACCGGCCGTCGTCGCCTTAGGGCTGGTTGCCTTCGCAGCCATCGGCTGGAGCACGGTAGGCCTGACCTGGACTCTCGAAGCGGATCATGTGCGCCCCTCCGGTACCGCGCCGGATGGTCATCAGGCGAGGCTCTGGCGCTCCGCGTCTCTGCCGCTCGACAAGCCGCACCCGTACGTTGCTCCGTTGAAGGTCGGATATCCCCTGTTCACCCTGCCGAACGTCGCACAACTGATCGGGTGCGTCGCGGTGACTTGTCTAGCGCATATCGCAACGCCAGCCGGCTGGTCCGGGCGCGCGGGAGTTCTTCTGATCGTCGCCGGTGCGGCGATGCTCGTCCTGTGCTGGCTGGGCATCCACGGAGCGTGGACCTTTGCGGTCCTGGCGCTGGGGCTCGCTGCTGTCACCGGAGCATCCTTCTGGTCGTCGTCGCACCCAACCGCACTCTGGGCCCCGGTCCTCTGGGGTGCCTTCGCCGGCTTCTACCTGGTTTTCAGGAATTCCAGATACCAAGACTTGAACACGTTCGGCGAGACCGCGACGAAGGTCGTCATCGGGACAGGTCAACGGGTCGGACGCTGGCTCGAGACGGGCGAGCGGACCAGCGGGACCCCATCGAACTGAGCAGCGTCCGCCACTCAGCCGAGACCTCGAGGCCTGGCTAGTCGTCCTGCTCGTCCGCCCCCGGGCGCTCGGCCCACGGGGTCTCCTTGGCGGGCCGTACGACGATCAGCTTGTCGCCCGCGGCGAGGACCGAGACGTTCGAGTCGTAGTACCGGTGGACCTTGCCGTCGCGGACGACGGAGACGACGCGGTCGGGCACCGACGACGGCGCCTTGCCGACCTCGCGGCCGAGGACCGGGCGTTCGGCGACCTCGAGGCCTTCGCCGTAGGTCAGCAGGTCCTCCATCACCTCGCCGAGGTTCGGGCTGACCGCGGACAGGCCGAGCAGCCGGCCGACGGCCTCGGACGACGTGACGACCGCGTCGGCGCCGCTCTGGCGCAGCAGCGGGACGTTGTCCTCCTCGCGGACCGCGACCACGATGTGGGCCTCGGGGTTGAGCTGGCGGACCGCCAGCGTGACCAGTACGGCGGAGTCGTCGCGGTCGGTGGTGACGATCACCTCGCGGGCCAGCGACACCTCGGCACGCCGCAGTACGGTGCGGTTGGTGGCGTCGCCGTGGAAGGCGGCCATCTGGTCGTTGCCCGCGTCACCGATCGCCTGGGCGCGCGGGTCGATCACGACGATGTCCTCGCGCTTCACCCCGTTGCTGAGCAGGGTCTGCACGGCCGAACGGCCCTTGGTGCCGTAGCCGACGACAACAGTGTGGTCCTTCATGCGCTTCCTCCACCGCGAGTCGCGCATGATGCGACGACCTTCGTTCGCCAGGACTTCCAGGGTCGTGCCGACCAGGACCACCAGGAACGAGATCCGCAACGGGGTGACGATGAACGCGTTCACCAGCCGGGCCGCGGGCGTCACCGGGGTGATGTCGCCGTACCCGGTGGTGGTCAGGGTCACCGTCGCGTAGTAGATGCTGTCGATCAGGTCGACGCGGCCGTCGTAGGTGTCCTTGTAGCCGTCACGGTCGACCACCACGATGAGCACCATCACGGTCAGCAGCCCCACCGCGATCAGCAGCCGGCGGAACAGCTCCAGGACCGGCGAGCGCGTGCTCGCGGGCAGGTTGACCAGTAGACCGTGCGGGTTGCGACCGGTGGGCAGGGATGGCACGCGTCTGACGATAGGGCACCGGCCCCCGATCCACGGAATGCGACAGGCTCTGCGCGGACAGCGCGATGGCCACCATCAGGTTGTCCCCGTCCGGTACGACGCGCGTCCGCATCCGCAGACCCTCCACCGTCCGCAGCATCGCGGCGTTGTCCGGCCGCACCAGACAGACCACCCGATCGGCCCCGAGCAGCCGCGCCTCACCAACCACCAGCCGCAGCAACTGCGACCCCAGCCCGCGCCCCTGCCACCCGTCCTCGACCAGTACGCCGATCTCCATCGCCGTACCTTCCAGCTCCTCCCAAGGCGCCGCAGTAGCCATCCCGACGACCACTCCATCGACAGTCGCCACCACAGAGACTCCACCGGCCGGAGCCGACAGGTGCCGAGCCGTCCGAGCCGTCAGCCGCGGCATGGGGACGTGGTAGCGCCGCGTGCGGCTCTCGTACGAGCAGCGGTCGTGCATGGCAACCACAGCAGCCGCGTCCGCAACAGTCGCCCGCCGCACCTCCAGCGCGCCGCCACTGTCCGGCCGCGGCGCGTCCTGCGGCTCGTCGAAGTACTGGACGGCCAGGCGCCCGGCGATCTCGACCAGTACGTCGGCGCGCGCCCACTGCTCCGAGCTGTACTCGCCGAAGCCCTGCAGCGCTTCCAGCTCGTCGTCGACGCTCAGCGGGTCGTCGATGAGCCGGAGCACCGCCTGCAGGTACCTGGCCGGGTCGTCGGTGGGGATCTTCCAGAGCATGAGGCCGCCCTCCCTCGTGGATCGTCAGTCCACTGTGGGCGACAGGTGTGACCGCGTCGGGTCCGGCGTGTTACGCGGGTGTCAAACCTTGCGGCGCCGCGGCTTGGGGAGGCGGTCGGTCAGCTTCGGGCGCTGCTGCGCGGCCAGTACGGCGGCCGGCTCACGCCGGTCGAGGTCGGCGTGGCGGAGCAGCTCCGGGTACGTCGCCTGGGGCACCGGTGGGTACGTCGTGACGATCGCGTCGCCGCTGAACACGAAGAAGATCGCCGAGCCGTCCTTGATGACCTTGAGCAGCGATCCCTCCCGCACGGTCAGCGCGTGCTCAACGGCCTTCCGGCGCGCCGAGCGCTTGGCCAGCGCGGCCTGGATCGCCTGCTGGGCCGGCTCGCGCCCGTGCTTGACCGCCTCGAACGCCATCGGTCCGTACCGGACGCCGTACTTGACCAGGTTCTTCGCCAGTCGCCCACGCTGAGGAGTCGCCATGCCGTCGACTGTACTAGCGGACCTGCACCACTCACCAAGGATCGCCGTGGCGGTTCGACCCGGCGGGAGCGACGGCCGGAGGCGGCGGAGAACGGAGGTTGGTGAGTGGTGGGCGTACCGGGTCGGCATGCGACTGTCGGCGGTGTCGGGGATCATGACTGCGTGACCGTTCCTACTCCGCGCCGGCCGATCCTGCCCGGCAACCAGCTGTTCGAGTCGCTGCCCGGTGCGGCGGCCGACCCGGCGAAGGTCGCCGAGGTGGCGCACCGGACCGCCGAGCTGCTGGTCCGTGGTGCCCGGTCGAGCGAGGACGAGGAGGTGGTCGCGCGGGTGGTGAAGCTGGCCGACGACTACGGTCTCGACGAGCTGGCCGACCTGTGGTCGGACTCCCCCGCCGACTCGCTGCCGGGGTCGCTGTGGCGGCTCTACCTGCTGCGTTCCTGGGTGCACAAGCAGGCCGACGCGGTCTCCCGCGAGTACGAGACCGGCCGCAAGTACGCCGAGGTGCACGCGGTCGTCGCCGGCGTCGCGGACCCGCCGGGCCCGGACGAGGTGCGCGCGATGGTCGACGCCGTACTGCGCGGTGTCGCGACCGGCGACTTCGCCACCACGCTCGACCGGGCGGCGGCGTTCGCCCGGATCGTGGCCACCGGCCGGGCGCACCTGGCCGACGACGGGCACGACCAGGTCCGGTCGGCGTCGAAGCTGGTCGAGATGGCCGACCAGCTCGCCACCGCGGCGCGCACCGAACGCGCCGGGCAGCTCTGGTAGTTGCGAAAACCGCTCGGTGGTGTTAGCAACCTCTCGCCGGAAACTCCAACAGGACAAGGGGTTTGGGCACCCGCTACACTGATCTACGCGTCGGGCCGTGGTAGCCCCGGGTCCCAAAATTAGCCGCTACGAGCGGCCACGCGCCGTGAGGCGCTTCCCGGTCCGGCGCACAAATCTTTCTGTAGCCTTGCTGTTCACGGTGAATTACTTGCCAACCGCGGGCGGTCACTGGTTACCTCGAGTCGGTCCCGTCGCCGACGAACAGGAAACCCCTCATGCGCCGCCTCTCCCGCGCGCTGCTCCCGCTCGCACTCTCCGCCGCCCTGCTCGGGCCGGGTCTGGTCACCGTCGAGGCGTCCGCGTACCGCGGCCGCGAGCTCGACCTGCAGGCCCACCGTGGCGGGCTCGGCCTGACCGTCGAGTCCACGATCGCGTCGTTCAGCCGCGGTCTGGAGACCGGCGTGAGCACGCTCGAGCTCGACGTCCAGATCACCGAGGACGGGTACGCCGTCGTCACCCACGACCGCCAGGTCACCGGCGCCAAGTGCAAGGACACCGCGCCGTACACGGCCGGGGACCCCGAGTACCCGTACGTCGGGAAGTACATCAACACGCTCACCCTGAAGCAGGTCCAGCAGCTCGACTGCGGGTCGCTCCCCCAGCCCGGCTTCCCGGGCCAGACGCCCGACCCGGGCGCCCGGATGCCGCAGCTGCGCGACGTGTTCGCGCTGGTCCGGCGCTTCCACGCCGACGACGTGAAGCTGAACATCGAGACCAAGGTCGAGGCCGGCGCGCCGACCCAGACCGCGCCGCGCGAGCAGTTCGTGCAGGTCGTGGCGAGCGAGATCCGCAAGGCCCGGATCGGCCGCCAGGTCACCATCCAGAGCTTCGACTGGGGCTCGCTGATGCGGATGCGCCAGGTCGCGCCGGAGCTGCCGCTGGTCGCGCTGACCACGCCGGAGATGCTCGCGGTCGGTCAGCCGGGCAAGTCGCCGTGGCTGGGCGGGCTCGACATCGACGACTTCGGCGGCGACCTGATCAAGGCGGTCCGGTCGTTCGGGGCGAGCGCGATCTCGCCGGTGCACGGCTCGCCGCAGGACGGGAAGGTCGGCGATCCGGCGTACAAGCCGTACGTGACCGAGGCGATGGTCAAGTCGGCGCACAAGGCCGGGATCAAGGTCGTGCCGTGGACCGTCGACGACCCGGCGACGATGGAGTCGCTGATCGACAAGGGTGTCGACGGGATCATCTCCGACTACCCCGACCGGCTGCGTCAGGTCGCCCGCGCGAACGGCTTCAAGCTCCCCAAGGCGTACGACGCCCCGGCGATCCGCCCGCTCGCCTCGGCGCACGCGCACAACGACTACGACCACCGCCGCCCGCTCCAGGACGCGCTCGACCGCGGCTTCAACTCGGTCGAGGCCGACGTCTGGCTGATCGACGGTGAGCTGCGGGTCGCCCACGACCTGGACTACGCCGTACCGGGCCGGACCCTGGAGAGCCTGTACCTGAAGCCGCTCGCCGACCGCGTCCGCGCCAACCACGGCCAGGTCTACAAGAGCGGCCGCGACTTCCAGCTGCTGATCGACATCAAGAGCGACGGCCCGACGACGTACGCCGCGATCGACGCCGCGCTGCGCAAGTACCGCGGGATCAGCACCGTCTTCGCCGGCGGGCACACGTTCCGCGGCCCGGTCACCTCGGTGATCAGCGGCAACCGGCCGCTCGACGTCCTGAAGGCCCAGAAGATCCGGTACGCCGGCTACGACGGCCGCCTGTCCGACCTCAACTCGAAGCTGCCCGCATCGCTGATGCCGCTGGTCAGCGACAACTGGACGAACAACTTCACCTGGCAGGGTGTCGGCCCGTTCCCGGCGGCCGAGCGGGAGAAGCTCCACCAGATCGTCACCACCGCGCACCGCTCCGGCTACCGGGTCCGCTTCTGGGCCACCCCGGACACCCGCGGCGCCGCCCGCGACGCACTGTGGGCCGAGCTGGCGGCCGCCGGTGTCGACCACCTCAACACCGACGACCTGCACGGCCTCGAGGACTTCCTCAGGAGCTAGCGATCTCCGTGAGGGCGACCACGTCGTCGCCCTCACGGAGAGCCTTCCGCTGCTTCACAGCGCCGTTGCCCTCGCGAAGCAGCCGCTCGATCGTCGTCTCCACCCGCTCGACCTCACCCAGCAGCTCCAGCGCCGGGCGCGCATGGTCGACCAGCAGCCGCAGCACCTGCTCGATCGGCAGCACCTCGGCCTTCAGCACGTCCAGGTTGTTCCCGGTCAGCCCGTCCTTCGCCGCCAGCCAGTACGCCGCCCGCAGCACCTCAGGTTGCAGCTCCGGCCCCAGGCTGCCGTCAGCGAGCGCGGTCATCACCAGCGCGCGGACCAGCGTCGCGTGCAGCACGGTCTCGTCCACGGTCAGCGGTACGTCGCTGACCCGGATCTCGACGGTCGGCAGGTGCGACGACGGCCGGACGTCCCAGTAGACCATCCGCTCGTCCATGATGCTGCCGGAGTCGACGTGGGTCCGGACGAGTGCGTCGTAGTGCGCGGCCGACTCGAAGTACGGCGGCTGCCCGACGCACGGCCAGCGCGACCACATGATCGACCGCCAGCTGGCGAAGCGGGTGTCAGCACCCAGGTAGACCGCCGAGTTGGCGCTCAGCGCGAGCAGCGACGGCAGCCACGGCCGCAGGTGATTGCTGACCCGTACGGCGGCCTCCCGGTCCGGTACGTCGATGTGCACGTGGCAGCCGCACACCGCTTGCTCCTGCGCCAGCAGCCCGTACCGCTCCTCCATCTCCTGGTACCGCGGCTTGCGGGTCACCAGGTGCGCCGCCTCTCCGGTGGGCGGGGCAGCGATCGCCAGCAACCGCCCGCCCTTGGCAGCAGCGGCAGCAGCCAGCTCAGCGCGCATGGCGGTCAGCTGCTCGTGCAGCTCGTCGGAGGTCTCGCAGACCGGCGAGTTGGTCTCCACCTGCGCCCTGGTCAGCTCCAGCTCGACGTCGACCCCCTCTGTCTCGGCCGCCACCGCCTTTCCCTCTGGCAGCGGCTGCCCGGCGGCGGAAACCAGCAGCAACTCTTCTTCGACGCCCATGGACGGATGCTTCACGCCGAGTCGGTACCCGGCGCCCACCGCGCAGAAACGGCCCTCTAGGGCAGGTCTCCCCGTTCCCGCCGTAGCGAGCAGGTGCTCGGTGCGGTAGCTCGGAGTGCTGGAGGGAAGCCCTCGATGTTTTTCCATCGTGGGCTTTTCTCCAGTGCTCCGAGGTGCCGTGCCGAGTGCCGCGCAGTAGGCGGGAACGGGGAGACATGCCCTAGGCTCTCCCGGGTGAGTCTGCAGACCGTCACCGCCACCCGCTACGTGCTGCCGTTGCGCGAGGGCGGATCGCTGCCGGGTGTTGTCGAAGGCAACGATCTCGGGACCTACGTGCTGAAGTTCCACGGCGCCGGCCAGGGCCCGAAGGCGCTGGTCGCCGAGGTGATCGCCGGTGAGCTGTTCCGCCGGCTCGGCCTGCGGATCCCGGAGCTGAAGCTGTGCCACCTCGACCCCGCGATCGGCAAGTCCGAGCCGGACGAGGAGATCCAGGAGCTGCTGGTCCGCAGCGCCGGCCTGAACCTCGCGGTCGACTTCCTGCCCGGCTCGTTCGGCTACGACGGGTCCAGCGGTACGCCGGACGCCGCGACCCGGGCGCGGATCCTCTGGCTGGACGCGTTCATCGCCAACGTGGACCGCTCCTGGCGCAACCCCAACCTGCTCGTCTGGCACAAGGAACTCTGGTTGATCGACCACGGCGCGGCCCTGTACTTCCACCACTCCTGGATGTCGGCGGAGCGGTTCGCCGCGCTGCCGTACGACGCGAACGACCACGTCTTCCGCGACGACGCGGCCGCCGTACCGGCGATCGACGAGGCGCTGGCAGCCGAGATCACCACGGACCTGCTGACCCAGGTGATCGCGCTGGTCCCGGACGAGTGGATCGCCGAGGGCGACCGGGACCGGTACCTCGGGCACCTGACCGCGCGGCTGGCCGACCGGTCCGCGTGGCTCCCGGGCGGTGCGCGATGAGCACCCCCGAGCTGGGCGACCTGGTCCCCTTCGACTACGTGATCCTGCGCGCCGCACCGCGCATCCACCGCGGCGAGTTCGTGAACGTCGGCGCGGTGCTCTACTGCCGCGGGATGGACTTCCTCGGCGCCGCCTGGGACGTCGACCCGGCCCGGCTGCGCGCGCTCGACCCGGCCGTCGACGTCGACGTGGTCTGCGCGTCGCTGGAGCACATCCGGGCGATCTGCGCGGGCGACCCGGCCGGCGGTCCGGCCGCGCAGACGCGGATCGGCGAGCGCTTCCGCTGGCTCGCGGCACCGCGCAGTACGGTCGTCCACCCCGGCCCGATCCACAGCGGGCTGACCAGCAGTCCCGCCGCGGACCTGGACCGGTTGGTGGACGCCTTCGTCCGCTAGGACAGGGCGTTCGAAACGACCTCGCGGGCCTCGACGAACACCTCTTCCAGGTGCTCGGCGCCCTTGAACGACTCGCCGTAGATCTTGTAGAGGTCCTCGGTCCCCGACGGCCGGGCCGCGAACCACGCCGACTCGGTCGTCACCTTCAGCCCGCCGACCGCCGCGCCGTTGCCGGGCGCGCTGGTCAGCCGGTCGAGGATCGGCTCCCCGGCCAGCTCGGTCGCGGTCACCGCGTCGGCCGAGAGCGCGGCCAGCTTCGCCTTCTGCTCGCGGCTGGCCGGCGCGTCCACCCGCGAGTACGCCGAGGCGCCGAACCGGTCGACCAGCTTGGCGTGCGCCTGCGACGGGGTCTCGCCGGTGACCGCGGTGATCTCGCTGGCCAGCAGCGCGAGCAGGATCCCGTCCTTGTCGGTCGTCCACACGCTGCCGTCGAAGCGCAGGAAGCTCGCGCCGGCCGACTCCTCGCCGCCGAACCCGACCGACCCGTCGATCAGCCCCGGCACGAACCACTTGAAGCCGACCGGCACCTCCCACAGCCGCCGGCCCAGGTCCGCGACGACGCGGTCGATCAGGGACGACGAGACCAGCGTCTTGCCGACCGCGACGTCCGGACCCCACTGGCGGTTCGCGAACAGGTACGAGATCGCGGCGGCCAGGTAGTGGTTCGGGTTCATCAGCCCGGCGTCCGGCGTGACGATGCCGTGCCGGTCGGCGTCCGCGTCGTTGCCGGTGGCCAGGTCGTAGCGGTCCTTCTGCGCGACCAGCGAGGCCATCGCGTACGGCGAGGAGCAGTCCATCCGGATCTTGCCGTCGTGGTCGAGGGTCATGAACGACCAGGCCGGGTCGACCCGCGGGTTCACCACGGTCAGGTCGAGCCCGTGCCGCTCGCCGATCGCGGCCCAGTAGTCGACGCTGGCGCCGCCGAGCGGGTCGGCGCCGATCCGCAGCCCGGAGGCCCGGATCGCGTCCAGGTTGATCACCGACGGCAGGTCGTCGACGTAGTGGCCGAGGAAGTCGTAGCCGCCGGCCTGGCTCCGGGCCTGCTCGAACGGCGTACGGCGTACTTCGCGGTTGCCGCCGGCGATCAGTTCGTTGGCGCGAGCCGCGATCCAGCCGGTGGCGTCGGAGTCGGCCGGGCCGCCGTGCGGCGGGTTGTACTTGATGCCGCCGTCGCGCGGCGGGTTGTGCGAGGGGGTGATGACGATGCCGTCGGCACCGGCTCCGTCGCTGCGGTTGAGCCGCAGGATCGCGTGCGAGACCGCGGGTGTCGGGGTCAGCCGGTCGGCGCTGTCGACGAGGGTCTGGACGCCGTTGCCGGCCAGCACCTCGAGCACGGTGCGCCAGGCGGGCGTGGACAGGCCGTGGCTGTCGCGGCCGACCAGGAGCGGGCCGCTGGTGCCCTCACCGGCGCGGTACTCGCAGATGGCCTGCGTGATGGCCAGGATGTGGGCCTCGTTGAAGGCGCCGTCCAGGCTCGAGCCGCGGTGGCCCGACGTACCGAAGACGACCTTCTGGGCCGGGTTGTCGACGTCCGGGGTGATCCCGTCGTAGGCCGCGAGCATCGCGTCGACGTCGACGAGGTCCTCGGGCTGGGCGGGCTGACCTGCGCGTGGGTGCATGTGCACATGCAACAAGCCCGCGGCGCGGAGCACAACTCCACCCGCCCGTTGCCCAACTTCCGGTCAGGCGGGGAACGGCGTCAGGAGCTGGTCGACCGGCGCGAAGTCGTCAGTCAGCAGGGGTGCGTCGCCGACGAACCGGCGGACGGCGTCAGCGCCGCTCACCACGTCGGCGCGCTGACCGAGCCGGGTCTTCAGGGCGGCGATCGGCAGCTCCTGGTCGGACGCGACCAGCACGAAGTTGCCGCCCTGCTCGCCCTTCAGCGCCGCGCCGGTCGAGACCACCGCGACGTTCGCGAACTCCGCGGCGACGGTCCGGACCTCCGCCTTGAGGAAGCTCTGCGGCCCGAAGTCGATGATGTTGGCGACGTACAGGCCGCCCGGCCGGAGCACCCGGTGGACGTCGGCGACGATCTCGCGGGTGGTCAGGTGCCACGGCACGGCGACGCCGCCGAACGCGTCCATGATCACCAGATCGCGGCTGTCGGACGGCTCGGACCGGACGCCGAGCCGCCCGTCGCGGATCTGCAGGTCGAGCTCCGGCCCGGCCTGCGCGCCGAGCTCGGCCTTGTCCAGCGCGATCACGCCCGGATCGATCTCGTACACCTTGTTCTGGGTGCCCGGCCGGGTCGCGGTCAGCCAGCGCGGCATCGTCAGGCCGCCGCCGCCGACGTGCAGCGCGTCCAGCCGCTGACCGGCCGGGAAGGCGCTGTCGATCACGGCCGCGAAGTTCTTGATGTACTCGAACTGCAGGTACGTCGGGTCCTGCAGGTCGACGTACGAGTGCCGCAACTGGTCGAGGTACAGGATCCGGCCGCTGGCTCGGCTCGGGTCGGTCTCGATCCGCGCGCAGTGGTACGCCGTCTCGACCTCGCACGGCCGCGGCGCCACCAGCGTCAGCCCGGTGCCGATCAGCGCGAGCGCCAGCGGCTTGGCGGCGGCCTGGATGCCGCGCAGGAAGATCGTGAGCACCGCGCCGGTGACCACCAGCACCCCGCCGAGGCAGAGCACGATCACGCTCGTCGGCACCTTGGCGACGAACAGGAACCCGGTCAGCACCGTCCCGACGATCCCGCCCACGGTCGCGTACGCCGACAGCCGGCCGACCACCGTGCCGGTCTGCGTCAGCGTCGACAGCCGCAGCTTGGTCACCATCGGCGTCACCGCCGCCAGCAACGACGCCGGCACGAACATCGCGACCGCGACCGCGAGGAACACCGCGTTCTCGCCACCACCGCGAACCGCTTCGCCGGTCCACCGCACGACCGGCAGCACCAGCAGCACGAGCGCGCCGCCGAGCAGGACCATCGGGCCCAGCGTCCGCGTCGGCGACACCGAGTCGGCGAACCGTCCACCGAGCGCCGCGCCGGTCGCGATCGCCGCCAGCGCCACCCCGATGATCGCCGTGTTGGTCTCCAGCGTGAGCCCGAGGTACGGCGCGACCAGCCGCAACGAGACCAGCTCCAGCACCATCACCGCCGCCGAGCTCCCGAACGACATTCCGATGGCCAGCTTGTCGCCGATCCCGCGCACCCGGGTCTCAGTCTCACTCACCCGGGCCACCCTATCGACCTAGTCCACTTGGGCTGCCAACGTCTTGGGTGCGACTTGGCGGTAGGCATCTCGGACGAGCTCGCGCAGGTGCTTCCAGTCCACCGCGTCGACGTCGAGGTAGACGCCGACCCAGCCGCGGTGGCCGACGTACGGCGGTCGGAAGAAGTGCTCGGGGTCGGTGGTGAGCAGTTCCTCCTGCATGCCTTCGGCGGCCGCGCACCAGAAGCCGACGCGGTCGTCGTGGTGCTGGTTCGCGAACATCACGAACGTCTTCCTCTCCCGGATGAACCAGGTCGGCTCGCCGTGGCTGAGCCGCTCGGTCACCTCGGGCAGCTCAAGGCACAGGGCCCGGAGGCGTTCCAATCCGTCCATGGCGTGTGCCTTTCAGTGCTGCGGGCCCGGGGCGACGACACCGGCTTCGTACGCGTACACCACGGCTTGGGCGCGGTCTCTGAGGTCCAGCTTGGTCAAGATCCGGCTCACGTGCGACTTCACGGTCTGCTCGGCGAGCACGAGGTCGGTGGCGATCTCGCGGTTCGAGCGGCCCTTGGCGAGGAGTCGAAGGACGTCGGTTTCGCGCGGGGTCAGCTGAGCGTCCGGCACCGGCAGCACCGGCCGCGCCTTCGCGAAGTCCTCGACCAGCCGCCGCGTGATCGACGGCGCCAGCAACGCGTCGCCCGCGGCCACCACCCGGACGGCGTTCGCCAGCTCGTCCGGCGACGCGTGCTTGAGCAGGAACCCGCTCGCCCCCGCGCGGAGGGCGTCGTACACGTACTCGTCGAGATCGAAGGTGGTCAGGACGATGACTCTCGTCGCTGTCGTTGCGAGGATCTCGCGGGTTGCCGCGATGCCGTCGAGCACCGGCATCCGCACGTCCATCAGGATCACGTCCGGGCTGGTCCGCCGGGCGACCTCGATCGCCTCGGCGCCGTCGCCGGCCTGGGCGACGATCTCCAGATCCTCCTGCGCGCCCAGGAGCGCGCTGAAGCCGGCGCGGACGATCTCCTGGTCGTCCACGACCATCACCCTGATCACAACGGCATCGCCGCCTCCACCACGAACCCACCGTCCGGCGTGCTCTCCGCCCTCACGGTCCCATCCACCAGGCTCACCCGCTCCCGCATCCCCAGCAGCCCGTGCCCGGCGCCGCTGCTCGCCGCCTTGCTCCCCGCCGCGTTCGACACCGTCACCTGTAGCTCGTCCTGGTTCTTTCGTACGAGGACACTGATCGCCGCACCCGGCGCGTGCCGTACGGCGTTGCTGATCGCCTCCTGCACCACCCGGTACGCCGTCAGCCCGACTGCTGCGTCCACGCTCTCCGCTGTCAGCTCCAGGTCGATCGACGCGCCCGCCTGTCGAGCCCGCTCGACCAGACCTTCCAGATCCTCCAGCCCCGGCTGCGGCTCCAACTCCCCCGGCTCAGCCCGCAGCAACCGCAGCACGCGCCGCATCTCCGTCAGCGACGACCGCGCCTCCTCGGCGATCCCAGCGAACTCCGTCCGCACCTCCTCCGGCAGCTCCTGCAACCGGTGCGGCGCACTGTCCGCCCGTACGACGACCACCGACAGGTGGTGCGCCACGACGTCGTGCAGCTCCCGGGCGATGCGCGCCCGCTCCTGCCAGAGCGCCCGCTCGGCCCGCTCGGCCTCGGTCAGCTCCTCCTGCTCGACCAGCTGCTGCCGCGCCTCAGCCCTCTGCTCCACCAACTGCTGCCGCGACCACAGCAGCTCACCGATCACCACCGCGACCAGCGACAGCACCGCCATAGTCAGCAGCCCGACCCAGGACCCACGCTCTGGCGCCAGCAGCATCCCGGCGACGCCGGTGAGCTGCGTAGCGACCCACCAGCCCGCCACCACCTTCCTCGGCGCACCACGGGCCGCGACCACCGCCAGCACGATCGAGTGCCCGAACACACTCGTCACCGGCCACGGCCACGGCTCGTCGGCGGTCACCGGGGTGGAGACTGCAGCAGTCAGCGCTGACACGAGCAGCGAGCCGGACACGCTGACTGCTCCGCGATGCCAACCAGGACCGCCTGCCGACTGCGGCTGGAGCCAGGCCAGCGCGAGCGTCAGCGCCCGCGCAGCACCCAGCGCGAGCGCCGCACCGAGCGGCAGCCGGTAGTGCTGCCCCAGATCCATCGCCGTCAGCACCAGCAGCGCCGCCGTACCGGCACCAGCGACCCACTTCCAGCGGCCGCGTGGCCATCCCGTCATCTGGCGACCCTAGATCTGCCGCAGCCAGGAGACGAACAGCACCACTCCACCAGCGGCGATCAAGATCGTTGCCGGAAGCACCCACCAGCGCATCGCCGCGCCGTACAGGCCTCGGGTCACCGCGACATGCAGCGAGCAGATCCCGCGCAGCGCGAGCGGAATCAGCACGATCACTGGCACCGCCACGGCGGCATGCACAGCCCAGGCGCCGGCTCGTGTCGGCCCGCCCCATGTGCCCGGGGCGACCGGTCCGTGCTCGACGAAGCCGTAGAACGGGCCGCGCACGATGGCGATCACCCACATCACGAGCAGGAAGCAGCTGAGCAGCCCGAGCACGACGCTGAGTACGCCGTGCGCAGCGACCAGAACGCGGGAGGGGCGCCAGAGCCCGCGCAGGCCCGCAACGACCAGCGTCACGTCGTACCGGATACTCTGCGTGATCTTCGGCAGCACCGGCGTGGTCGTCAAGGTGTCCGTCATCGCGTTCTCCTCGGTCTCAGGTGGCGAGATCAACGCTAGAAATCCGCGCCGTTCCGCACATCCGGCCAGGGAGCGAAACCGGACCCGGTACCCCGGTACGGGGTGTGATGTGATCCAGGTCACAGTGACCACGGTCCGTGTCGCCGCGTTACACGAACAGTGCCGGTGGTAGCGGCAGTCCCACGCTCACGGCACCCGACAGGAGGTTCGCACCCATGCGCATTCGGAACCTGGCGGTGACCGTCACGCTGATCCCGGTCCTGATGCTCGCCGGTTGCGGCGCCGGCGAATCGGCCGATGTGGCCGCGTCGTCCCCCGGCGCCCAGAAGGCGTCCAAGCACACCGACATCCCGGCCGGAGCGGCCCAGCCGGAGGCCGCCGCCGGCTCCGACGACCCGGTCGTCGACGCCTACTACGACTACCGCGCCGCGCTCGACACGATGATGAAGAGCGGCGGCAAGGCGACCAAGCAGCTGGTCCCGGTGATGACCCCGCAGCTGTACAAGGCGTACAGCGCGCAGGCGAAGTTCTACCGCGCCCGCAAGCTGCGCAACACCGGCGCCACCAAGGTGATCTGGGCCAAGCGCACGGTCGCCGCGTCCGGCGTCATCGTCCGCGCCTGCTACGACACCAAGGCGGCCCGGACGGTCGACACCAAGGGCCGCAGCATGATGCCGGCCAAGTCGCCGACCCGCTGGGTCGACGAGATGCGCGTCGAGCAGCACAACGGCCGCTGGGTCGTCGACGGCGGCAGCACCACGCCGCAGAAGTGCTGACCCCCTGAACAACCTCCGGGCCTTGCCGGAGGAGAACCAGACTCCGGACCGCCGCCCTCGGGCACACCTCGCGACTCGGAGCCAGCCAACAGCGCGGAGAGCCCGGCTCTCCGCGCTGTCGGCTTGTCAGGCGAGTCCGAGCGCGCTGTTCCGGCCGATCAGGAAGTTCTTCGCGGGTTCGCCGGGTAGGTAGCCCCACGGGAACGACGTCAGGTTGCCGCCGATCTGCTCGAACACGTGAGCGGCGGCCGGCAGGTCGCCGCTCACACTGAACGCCAGCGCGAAGGTGTTCAGGTACACCGCCGAGCCCGGCCGGAACTGCGCCGCCGGATGCCAGATGGAGTACTCCGCGGCGGTCCACAGATCCCGCCGGACGTCCGCACGGCTGATGTACCGCGTCGCCGCCTCGCCTTCCCGATCCGTCATCACCTCGAGGTGCGCGACCGCGACGAGGGTGTGCAGCATGCTGCCGTCGGGGCTGCGACGGGCGGCGTCCTGGGCGAAGCTGTGCATCCACTGCTCGTTGCCCTGCCACTTGGCGCACAGGGTCTGCAGCCACTCCTCGTGCGCCTTCAGGTGCGTCGGCTGCCGTTCGATCGCCTGCCGGAACCGGAACTCGCCGTCCTCCAGCGGCAGCTGCAGCCCGCGGGCCGTCCGGACCAGGAACGCCCAGGCGGCGACCTCGTCCGGGTCGCGCGCGACCACGTCGTACAGGCAGGACTCGGCGATCCGGAGCCGCTCGAAGAACAGCCGGAACTGGTCGGCCTGCGTGTACTGCGCGCGGTAGCCGCCGCGCGCCTGCCACGCCCAGGCGACCGCGTGACAGCCCTGGACGAGCTGAGCGAGCGGGTCGTCGACAGCTCCGATCCAGTTCTGGACGCCGAACGCGGAACCCGCGGTGTCGAGCAGGAACGCGCGGTCGTCCGGATGCTCGGTGCGCTCGAGGATGCCGCGCGCGGTCGGCCAGTCGCGGGCGCTGAGCGCGTCGCAGAACGTGCGGGCGGCCGGATCGCCCATGCAGGGATCGATCTCAGGCAGCTGCTGCTGTGCGGACTCACGGCGGAGTCTCATGTGCGTGATCCTCCGTCGCGGCGGTGCTTGACGTAGCTGACCAGCCCGACGATCGCGCCCATCGCGACGAACTTCGACGCCTGCGTGGCGATCTCCTCCGTCGCGACCGCGAGCACCACGCCGAGGAGACAGAGCACCAAGAAGGGTGCCCACACGATCGGGCGGTTACCCCAGTACTGCACCTTGTCGCGGGTCCGCACCGAGCTCTTCGGGATCTCCTCCGGCGCCCGCTCGGGCAGCTGCACCCGCAACGGCCTGGCCACCGCCGAGTCGAGCAACGCAACAGCCTGCTGCCCCTTCTGCCACATCGTCGGCTCGACGGTCACCTGGTAGCCGTCCTGCCGGATCAGCAACCGCCCGCCGTCCGGGTAGGCGACCATCGCGGCCAGGTCGTCGTACTGCGCGGAGATCGCCGCATCCTCAGCCTGGCGGTGGATCTCGGTCCGCCCGACGGTCAGCTCCCCCTTCGCTACCGGACTTCCGACCGCCCGGAACCGCTGGCCGCTCGGCTGCCTGCCGGCAGCAGGAGGACCGTCCAGCCAAGTCAGCTGGGGACTACCGGCACCAGCTCGGTCGACAGAGACCAGCAGGTCGCGCCACAGCCCGTGGGCAGCCTGCCGGACGTCAGCGACAGTCACCGCCTCGGTCTCGGCAACCAGCTCGTCGGCGCTGGTCGTCACCGGGCGTCCGGTCAGCACATCCCGCGCAGCGAGGACCGGCAGCCACTCGTTGATCGGATGGGAGGTGTACTGGCGGACCTGCTGGTTCAGGTCGTCGCGCAGCTCGGTCGGGTCAGGCCCCCGGTCGCGGAGCCGGCGCAGCACCGCCGTGCTCTCGTCCACCACCGTCGGCACCGCCTCGGCGATGACATCCATCCCCGCGGTCAGCATGGCGTGATCAGCATCGACCGGCTCGTACGACGACCAGGCGCTGTAGCCGACACCCGCTCCGTGCCGCAGTCCTCGCTGCAGGTCCCGCTGCAGCGCCCGCAGCATCGTCGTCGCCGCGCTCGACCGAGCGATCGTCCCGGACAGCGCGATGGTGTTCTGGCGGCCGACGAACCCAGCGGGCGTCGGCTGGTCACAGGGCCGAGCAGGAGCCGGGAGGACTCGTGGGCCCGGCCTGAGCGGTAGCTCCAGCCCAACCGGAGGCGGTCCCGACAGCGCGAGTATCGCGTTGCCCTGTGCGTACGCCCTTCCGGCGAGCGCGCGGAGCCCGTCAGGCTCGGCGGTGTAGAGCCCCAGCTCGTCGTACCCGGCAAGGCCCGCGCCGCGGGCGCCGTACCGCCAGAGCATGTGGCCGCCGGTCAGGCCACCGCCGCCGCGGGACTCGCTCTCGGCCCGCAGTACGCGCCGCTCGTGCTCCAGGTCCGTGAAGTCCGGCTCGGCCAGCCAGCGGCAGACGTCGCGCAGGAACGCCACCACGTCCTCCGGCTCGCCCTCGACGTCGAAACTCGAGTAGAGCAGGCTGACGTGCCCGTTCACCGGCACCCGCACCGAGTCCCGCCCGTGCAGCGCCAGGTGCTCGAGCAGGTGCAGCCAGCCGCGCGTCGGCAGCGACTCGTCCACCATTCCGGCCCGGAACCACAAGCTGGCCCGCAGCACCCCGTCCCCCGGCGCCCAGTACACCGGTACGCCGTCCACCTCCGTCGACTGCAACACGTCGCCGCCCACCCCTGGACCCCCAGATCTCGACCAAATACCGGCTCATCTTGCCGGATGTCGAGACGCGGAGTCGCGGGATTTGCGGGATTGCAGCTTTTGACATCGTCCGGCGCGGGCCGGCGGACGTCGACGGGTCGCTAAAGCGGGTGACGGGACTCCTGGGCGATCAGCTCCTCGACGGCCGCGCGCAGCTCGGCATCCTGGTCCGGCCCGGACCAGACCACGATCCGCGCCTTGTCGCCGAGCTTGTCCGCGACCAGCTCGCGGGCCGGCGTCGGGTCGCCCTGGTTCAGCAGGACCACCAGGCGCCTGCCGTCGCGCTGCAACCGGTCGAGCAACGGCGGCAGCGTCGACCCGCGGAACAACCCCGGATCGCTCTTCACCTTCGTCTCGACCATCACGCCCCGCCCGCGCACCACCAGCAGGAAGTCGGCGCGGTCCCGCGCGAACTCGCGGTCGTGGTAGACCCGCGCCTTCGGCCACAGCCGCTGCAGCGCCTCGTCCACGTCGGCGTCGTACCGGGCCGCGAGCCGGCTGACCCGCGAGCTCGTCCCGCGCGGCCGGAACGACTCCGGCGTACGGCGTACCGGACGGCGGCGCCCGATCAGCGGCAGGAACCATCGGTAGAGCCTGGTGTCGATCATCGGCGGACCCCCTGGCCCTAGGTCGTCACTCACCGGGGAGTTTTCCAGAGCCCGGGAGCGGCAAAACCTTCCCGCCGGTGTCGACGGCCGATCGTGACCGCACTGCGACAAAAGACCGGGGCCGCCGACCAGCGGCGACCCCGGTGAGAACTGCTGCCGATCCGATCAGGCGTTCTTGATCGCCGAGACCTCGATCTCCAGGGTGACCTTCTCGCTGACCAGGACGCCGCCGCCCTCGAGGGCCGCGTTCCAGGTGACGTTCCAGTCCTTGCGGTTGATGGTGACCGCGCCGTCGAAGCCGACCCGGACGTTGCCGAACGGGTCGGTCGCCGTACCGGTGTACTCGAAGTCGATGGTGACCGGCTTGCTGATCGCCTTGATGGTCAGGTCGCCGGTGACGGCGAAGACGTCGTCGCTCTTCTGCTCGACCGAGGTGGAGACGAAGGTGATCTCCGGGTGCTCGTCCATCTCGAAGAAGTCGTTGCTGCGCAGGTGCTCGTCGCGCTGGCTGTTGCGGGTGTCGATGCTCTTGGCCTGGATCGTCACCTTGACGGAGGAGTTCGCCGGGTTCTCGCCGTCGATGTGGGCCGAGCCCTCCCACTCGTTGAACGAGCCGCGGACCTTGGTCACCATCGCGTGCCGGGCGACGAAGCCGGTACGGCTGTGCGCGGTGTCGATCGTGTAGTCGCCGGTCAGCGCGGCGTAGCCGGTCGTGCTCATAACTGGATCCTCCGAGGGCAGGTAGTTGAAGTTTGTACCGTTAGCGTGCCAGATCCAGGTTGATAAGTCCACCCCATGATGCGGCTGTCATCGAGCTGTGACGGACCGGTGTCCGGAATTTGAGTTGCCTCCGTCCTGGATCCGGGTTTGAGTTGGGGCTCGGTCCAGGTGAGGAGTACGTGGTGCAGGCGCTGAACGCGGACGAGATCCGGCGGTCGTTCGTCAACTCGTCCAAGAGCCAGGTGAAGGCGATCACGCTGCCGGCCGGGCTGACCGAGCTGCCCTGGGAGTCGCTGGACTTCCTCGGCTGGCGCGACGCCAAGGCGCCGGCCCGCGGGTACGTCGTCGTACCGCGCGGGGACGGCGTACTGGGGATCGCGCTCAACACCGCGGCCACCGGCAAGCCCCGGCGCGGGACCGGACTGTGCGACCTCTGCCACACCGCGCACCAGGTCAGCGACGTGTCCTTGTTCGCCGCCCGCCGGGCCGGCTCGGCCGGTCGCGCCGGCAACACCGTCGGCACCTACATCTGCGCCGACCTCGCCTGCTCGCTGTACCTGCGCGGGCTGCGCGACCCGGAAGTCCCGCAGGGCGAAACCGTCGGCCCGGAGGTCCGGATCGAGCGTCTGGAAAACCGGCTTGAGAGTTTCGTGTCGCGGGTACTGGCGTAGCGGCTGGAGCGGCAGAATCGGCTCCGGCAGACTGGACTCGGGGAACCAGGCTGGGATCAGGCCGGACAGGGAGAACGAGGTCGCGATGTCGGAGTTCAGAATCACCCACGAGATCCACGAGGTCCACCCGGACATCCGCGAGAAGCTCACCACCGCGACGATCGACGCGATCAACGAGTCGAGCGCCCGCTCCGCCGAGGACGCCGCGCTGGTCCTGCGCAACCGCCTCGGCGAGATCGGCGTCCACATGAGCCCCGAGGCCTGCCTGGCCGCGGTCGAACGCATCCGCTCCGGCAAGAGCCTGCGCTTCGAGATCGAACGCGAGGACCCGGAGGACTGACCACTCCGTACGCCGCCGGCTCTCCTGACCGGATGTACGTCGGCGTCGACCTCGCCTGGGGCCAACGCGGCGTCACCGGCCTCGCGGCCGTCGACTCCGCAGGTCGCCTTCTGGACGTCACCGTCCAGCAAACCGACGAGGACATCCTGGCCTGGCTGAACCACTGGACCGCCGGCCCGTGCTTCGTCGCGTTCGACGCCCCCGTCATCGTCCGCAACGCCACGGGCCACCGCCCGTGCGAACGCCTGATCTCCCAGTACTACGGCCGCTACGGCGCCTCCTGCCATGCGGCGAACACCACGAACCCCAGCTTCACCAACGGCTCCCGAGCGCTGCGCCTCATCGAGCACCTGGGCCTCGACCTCTCCCCCACCGCCGAACGCCGCGCCGCCGAGGTCTACCCCCACCCCGCGCTGGTCGTCCTCTTCGACCTCCCGCGAATCCTCCAGTACAAAGCAAAACCCGGCCGCGACTTCGCCCACCTCCACCAAGAGATGCTCCGCCTGGCCGCTTGCTTGGAGTCCCTGTCTGCGGCGACCCCGCCCCTGGTCCTGGACACCCCCACCTGGCACACCCTCCGCCAGTCCCTCACCACAGCCACCCGCAAGGCCGACCTCAAACGCGCCGAAGACGCCCTCGACAGCATCGTCTGCGCCTACATCGCCGCCTACGCGACAACCCACCCCGCGAAGGTCCGCGCGTTCGGCGCTCCGGACTCAGGCCAGATCCTCGCCCCGGTGACCCCAGCCCAAGCAGCCCGCTACGACGCTGCTGTCACCCCTTCAAATCATCTGCCCTCAGCAACGAAATCAACCCCAGCCCAATCTCCTGCAACGCCTCCGCCCCACCCTGCTCCCGATCAATCACACACAACGCTTCCCGAACCTCAGCCCCCAACCCCCGCAGATCCTGCGTAGACAACACGATCTGCCCACCACTCGTCACCACGTCCTCAACCACCAACACCCGCCGCCCCGCAACCTCAGCCCCCTCAGCCAACCGACACGTCCCGTACCGCTTGGCCTCCTTCCGCACAAACGCACACGGCAACCCGGTATGCCGCCCCAACGCCGTCACCACCGGAATCCCACCCATCTCCAACCCCGCCAGCACCTCAACCCCCTCCGGCACCAACGCAGCCATCGCCTCCCCCACCGCATCCAACAACACCGGATCCGCCTCGAACCGATACTTGTCGAAGTACCGATCAGTCGTCCGCCCCGACCGCAGAGTGAACTCCCCGGTCAGATACGAAGCCTGATAAATCCGCCGCCCCAGCTCAGCTTTGTCCACGCCAGAAACCCTAATTCACCGATCCCACACCACCCCGCCCACCACCACGCCCCGCCCACTCCCACCACGCCCCAGGCCTTCGCTCCCCTTCACGCACGGCGTACGCACACCCCACATAACCACCCCACAAGCACCCACCGCGGCGCCCAGCGACGGTCCCCGTCACCATCGGCTCGCCACGCCCCTCATGAGCGCTGGCCAGCTCCGCCGCCGCCGGCCGCGCGCCACTCCCCTCACCACCACGCCCCGCGCAGCCGCCCCGACTACCACCCACGCGATGAACGCCAACGCCGATCAAACACGGCGCGCACCCCGCCCAATCGCCTCCCCACCGACGCCCATCTCCACCACCGACGCGCAGGCTGCACTACAGAGAACGTCCGACAGCGTGGGAGTCGCCACGCCGACTGCTGCATCCACCGGCGGCTTGGCACCACACCCTCGCGACCGCCGGTCCACCGCGCCAACTCCCGCCTCACCACCACGCCCCGCGCACCCACCACACCGCCCGGCCGACACCGACGCCGACCACGCTGGGCGGCGCACCCCGCACAACCCCAAACACCCACATCAGCCCCAAGCGACGCCCCCATCACCGCCGGCCCACCACATCTCAGCATCGCCGGCTGCCGCGACCCGCTTCCCCTCACCACCAAGGCCGCCGCTGCCCCAACTCCCGCCGACACCGACGCCGATCACACAACGCGCGCATCCCGCACAGCCACCTCACCCGCCCCCACGGCAGCCCCAGCGACGACCCCATCGACCCACCGACGGCGAGCATCTCCTCGTCCGCGCCGGCGAACGCCCCGCCTCGGCGACGTCAGCTACGCCGGCAAGTTGTTGCAACGCCGACGGCCAGCCGAAGATCGTCTCGGGGGAGGCTGCCGGTGCAGCCACGGCGGGTCCTCCACGGCCGCCGACAGGCTCGGCAGCCGCCGGCGTACGAGCGCCCCCTCACCGACTCCATCGCCACCGGCGTACGGGCGCCCCCGCCTCACTCACAACCCCGAGCCAGCTCCCGCCCCTCGGGCGTCCCCTCACCCCGCCTTGCGTTCCTCCTCCGGCGGCAGCAGCTTCCGGAACGCCTCCACCCCGATGATCGGCACCCCCAGCTCCCGCGCCGCCCGCGCCTTCAGCGACAAGCTGTCCACATCCGCCGCCACCACGAACGTCGTCTCCGCTCGCACCGCCTCCTGCGGGCTGAACCCGGCCGCCACCGCCCGGTCCCACCAGACCTCGCGCGGCTCCACCATGTCACCGGTGAACACCAGCGTGCTCCCCGGCGGGAACCCACCCGCCCCAGGCCGCGCCGGTACGACGTACAACCCGTTGCTAGCAGCAACCAACGCCTCGTCCACATCCGAGGCCTGCCGCCCCAACATCGCCGCGACCCGATCCAGGTCCGCCCGCTGCTCGTCCGTCAGCCCGCCATCCAGCCAAACCGCCGCAGCCAGCTCCGCCAGGTACACCCCATGCATCCGGTCAACCTGCGACCGCGTCAGCCCCAGATCCGTCGCCACATGCACCAGCAGATCCGCCCCCGCCGCATCGATCTCCCGATCCGCCAGCAGCGTGTCCAGCACGCTCAAGTACGAGTCAGCCTGCGGCGGCTCCGACACCCGTGGCAACTGATCGACGAGTCGACTCATCCACCCGTGCCGCCCACCCGCGTGCACCGGCCGCACCGTCGGCTCCCGATGCGTCCCCGGCAGCACCGGCCACGGCAGCGACCGAATCTCCTCGTACGCCCACTGCCAAGGCGGCGGCGACGGAAACGACTGCAGATACCGCCCGAACAACTCCGCCGTGGCCCGAGTGTCAGCCAGCGCCGAATGCCAACCCTCCAAGGCGATCCCGGCCGCAGCGCAACAAGCCCCCAGCGTCCGCCGCGAGCCCGGAAACAGATACCCCGCGAGCGCCATCGTGCACATCGACCGCTCGGTGATCAGCGGCACCTCATGCCCCAACCGAGCGAACTCCGCCCGCAGGAATCCCAGATCGAATTCGACGTTGTGCCCCACCACCATCCGCCCCGCCAGCAGCTCCCCCAGCCGAGCCGCGACATCGACGAACTCCGGCGCGGCCAGCACGTCGGCGGTGAGAATCCCGTGAATGTGCTGCGGCCCCAGATCACGCTGCGGGTTGAGCAGCGTCACCCACTCGTCCTCGAACCGTCCCTGCGCGTCCAGCAGCACGACGGCGATCTCGATCACCCGGTGCTGGTGCCCGGGCAGCAGGCCGGTCGTCTCGGTGTCGATGACGGCATACATCGGCGACGCCTCCTCCGGATCGGTCCGTGGTTTCCAGCTGCGACCAGCCAATCACAGCCCACCGACAATTCCTGACGCCGCGAACTACCGCGGTACGTCGACCGCGATCTCCTCGCCGAGCGTCGCCCCGAGCCCGAGGTCCAGGTCGTCGCCGCTCCAGAACCGTCCCGGGTCGTACCAGTTCGGCCGGCGCCCGCCCGGCAGCAGCCCCATCTCCTCGTACGTCAGCGCCACCACCTCCGCGCAGTACGCCGTCTCGAGCACCAGCTCACGGTCCCCGCGCCGGAACGCCGGCACCCGGCCGCGGATCCACCGCGACGCCAGCCGCGCCGTCGACGGGAACGGCGTACCGTCCAGGCGCGCGACGACCCGCAGTACGGCGTCCTCCATCTCCTTGCCGACCTCGTGGTCCAGCTGCCGCAGCCAGGCCCGCTGGCCGTACTTGTGCGCCCACGTGGTCACCGCGTCGCGCAGGTCGTGCAGCTGGACGCCGCGCTGGTGGTTGCCGGTCCAGACGTCGGGCAGCGACCGGCCGAGCTCGGCGTGCCACATCAGCGGCGGCAGGTCCTCGATGACGATCGCCATGCCGACATGGTTGACCGGGCTGTTGGTGGTCAGCTGGATCGCCCGGTCGGCCGCGGACTCCCCGCGGAACAGCCAAATGTCACCTGTTCGTGTCAGTTCCGTAGCGTCGTCCAGCGTTATCCGGGTCTCCACGTCGCTAGGTTAGTGCTCATGAAGGTATGGAAGGTGCTCGGAGTCGCCGGACTGGTGGGTGTCGCGGCGACCGGTGTGGTGATCGCACGGGGCGAGCGCAAGCGTCGCTCCTACACCCCCGAAGAGGTTCGGGACCGGCTGAAGGCCCGCGTCAAGGAAGCGGCCAACGCCTAAAGGTTGTGCAGGGCAACATCTTCCAGACGGCCCGAGGTGATCGTGGCCGTCTGGTAGGTGCAGTACGGCTGGCTGCGCCGATCCGTCGGCGAACCTGGGTTGAGCAGCCGCAGCCCGCGCGGTGACGTCGTGTCCCACGGGATATGGCTGTGCCCGAACACCAGCACGTCGACGTCCGGGTAAGCCTTCTCCGCGCGCAGCTCGCGCCCCTGCTTGCCACCAGTCTCGTGTACGACGGCCAGCCGCACCCCGTCGAGCGTCTCCCGGGCGACCTCCGGCAGCCGCTTGCGCAGCTCCGGTCCGTCGTTGTTCCCCCAGCAACCGATCAGCCGCTCGGCGCGCTCGCTGAGCTCGTCGAGCAGCTCCACGTTCACCCAGTCGCCGGCGTGGATCACCACGTCGGCGGCGTCGACCGCGTCCCAGACCGGCTGCGGCAGCTTCTTCGCCCGGACCGGCAGGTGGGTGTCGGAGATCAGCAGCAGCTTCATGTCCTCAGTCTCTGCCGAGCTGCGCGATCAGTTCGCGCTCCCGCGCCGGGCTGAGCCCAGCCTTGCGCTCCCGGTCGAGTCCCAGCTCCTGCTCCCACGCCAGCGTGTCCCGAAGGACCTCCTCCCGCGACCGGTGCTGCAGACCGGCCTGAGCCGCCGCCTCGCCGCTGCGGTTCGACCAGCCCTCGTAGCCCGGCTCAGTGAGCCACATGGCCAGTGAGTCGGGTCCCATGTACTGCTCGACCTTCTGCTCCTCCAGCCACTCCCTGGAGGCCAGCACCACAGGGCCGGTGTGACCACCGATAGCCCGCGCTGCCTCGATCCACTCGCCGAACGGCACCACTGGTCCCACAGTGTCGAACGTCCCGGTCACACCCTGCTCAGCACAGTCCAGCAACCAGGAGGCCAGGTCCCGTACGTCGATGATGGAGGTGGCGAGCTCTGGCGTGTCAGGTACCAGCAACGGCTCCTGCGGCGCCCTGGCCGCCCTGGCGACCCATGCGCCGCCCCGGTCGCTCCGGTCGCCCGGTCCGCCGATCAGGCCGGCCCGGGCGATCACCAGGCGGTCCCCGACAGCAGCTGTCGAGGCCTGCTCGCAGGCGACCTTCGCTTCGCCGTACTGGTCGCGGTCGGCAGTCAGCGCCTCGGTGGGCTCACGCAGCGCGGCTGACTCGTCAGCGCCCGGCGTACTGAAGTCGGCGTACACGTTGCCGGTCGACACGTACGTCCAGTGCTTCGCCCGTACGCCGAACGCCTCCAGCGCCTCCTTCACGAAGCCCGGCTGCCACGACACCTCGAACACCGCGTCCCACTGCTGCTCCGGTACGCCGTCGTACGCGCCGGGCCGGCTCCTGTCGGCTGTGACGAGCGTGGCGCCGTCCACCACGCCGCCGCTCTCGCCGCGCGCCACACAGGTGACCGCATGTCCGCGGGCCAGTGCCTGCGCCGAGATCTCGCGCCCTAGAAAGGCCGTGCCGCCCAGTACCAGAATCTGCATGCCTCACAGCCAAGCAGCTCGCTGCGGCGTTTCCCACTGCCTCTGCTGACAGCAGAGAGCGTCCTGCCGCCAGCAGCCAGTCACCACGGCGTACGGGGTCTTGCGGAGCACCTGGTCGCGGCGCACTGTCAGCAGAAGAGGCCAACACCAAGGGGGATGCCATGACCGGCTTCGTGCAGTTCATCGAGTACCGGACGTCGCGGCAGCAGGAGATCGCCGCACTGATGAGCGACTTCCGCGAGAAGCGGCAGGCCGCGGCCGACGGGCCCAGCCCGACCAGAGCGATGTCGTGCGCCGACCGCGACGAGGAGGGCAGGTACTGCGCGGTGATCGAGTTCGCGTCGTACGAGGAGGCGATGGAGAACTCCAACCGCTCCGACACCGGCGAGTTCGCGGCCACCCTGGCCGAGCTCTGCGACGGCCCGCCGACCTTTCGCAACTTCGACCGGCAGGACGTGGAGGAGTACCAGCCCTGACGTAGCGAGCGGGCCGGCACCGGAGGGAGTTCGGTGCCCGGCCCGCTCGGCGGGAGGACCAGGTCCGCGGCGCCGGACCCGGTCGTGGTCAGGGTGGTTATCTGGTCAGCCCACGCTGCCCCGTCGTACTCAGCCCGTTGTCCATGAACTCGGAGAACAGGCCCTTGCCGGGAGAGAACCCGGAACGCTCCGCGGGGAACACCGGCCCGGCCGAGCCGTGCTCAGCGGGGAAGATCGGCCTGGTCGCCCGCCGCCCCGAGCCTTCGCTGCTCCCCGGTTCCTGCGCCTCGCTGTCGCCGCCTGACTGCTCCGGCTGGCTGTCGCCGCGCGGTACCTTCGCCCGGCCGTCGCAGCCCGGCTCCTTCGTCCGGCCGTCGCAGCCCGGCTCCTTCGTCCGGCTGTCGTCGCCGGGTTCCGCCGCGCGGCTGCCGCCTCCCGGCGGGTTCAAGCTCGGCCCCGGCCCCTCGTCCTCCGCCTCCGGCGCCGGATGCAACTCCGGCCACGGCTGCGGCGGCAGATCCTCCCGTCGCAGTACCTCCGGATCAGGCCCAGGATCAGGATCCAGCCACTCCACCTCGGTAGCCCCGCCATGCCCGTGGATCGCGATCACCGACTCGATCCCGTCCCAAACGGTGGTCGTCGGGTAGTCGCCGTACCACCGCAAGGCAACAGCCCCGTCGGTGAACTGCACCCCTTCGGCAACCGCCCCAGTCCCACTCACCCCCGACACGTCCTCGTGCCGCATCAACCGAAACCGGCGAGATCTCATTTCGGCGCGACCTCCCACAACCGCTCCCCCGGCAACGGCCGCCCGGTCCCCGGGTCCCCCGCCGCCACCGGCTCACTGGTCACCCGAAGCCCCGCGAACCGCCGCGACATCGCCGCCGCGTACCGATCCGCCAACTCCGCCTCAGCGCAGTAGTCCGCGACCGCATGCTCCCCGAACCAGACCCGCACCCGCCGCCGCTGCGGCCCCGCATGGTCCCCGCCCATCAGTGCACCCGACGCAAAACCAGGAGGCCCACCAACCGGCCCCGTGACCTACCCACCAGCGACATCGACTCGCACATCACGTCATCACTTCCACTTCCTGTGGGGATGGGTTCACAGATAGTGACGACCCCATCACCACTTCATGACGCGACTTCCGAGATTCTTTTTCAGCCCACCCTCGACAGGCTCACCGGACGCCTGCAGGCGCAGTTCATCTCCACTGCCGCAGCACCTCCTCCACCGAGATCCCACTTCCCAGCTCGACACTCCGCATCGAACCCGGTTCGATCAGATGCACACCGGCCTCCCCCGGCACGACAACCGACACGAACCACACCGCGAACTCCGCAGCCCCCTCGAGGTGAGCCGGCTCGAGCGTCACCGCCTGCCCGGTCCCGCTCAGCGCGATTCCCAGCTCTTCGCTCTCCCCATCAGCTGGGATCAGCGCCTCGAGAGCCATGCTCGACCCCTCGACAGCGCCCAGCTCGACCCGTACTGCGGGCCAACGCTCACGCAGCGCGACCGCGAACTGCTCCGCGCCGACCCGCCACTGCGGCTCGTCCATCGGTGCCACCAGAAAATCGCTCATGCGCCGTCCTCGTCTTCGACTGTGACCGTGCCCGGGACGTCCAGGTCCGCCATCCGATCCTGAAAGTACCGGGCCGCCAGCAGGTCGTTGGTGATGATCTCCAGGCCTTCCACAGGCGTGTCGGCGTCTTTGATCACCTCCCGGTACTTCATCAGCATGTGATCGTTCTTCTCCTCCGCGATCTTGCGCAGGAACGGCGGCAAGGTGTCGGGGCGGTAGAACGACTTCTCCGACTCGGGTGCCACGTACTTCGCGTCCTGCGCTCTTCGCAGCAACGCGTCCAGGCCGTCGGCCCAGACCGCACGAGGTAGTCGATCGTCACGCGTCAGCCTGAACTCCACCGGGCCGCAGTACCGCCGCTGAAACTCCATCTCCGGTCCCGAGCCGACGATGGGTCTGACCCGGCCGCTCTCGGCCAGTCGCGCCCGGTACTCCTCGAAGCCCGTGACCGCCTGCAGGTCGTCATCCGAAGTCCCGACCTCCGGGACCTTGATCTCGGGCATCGACTGATCAGGCTGATCGATTCCGCTGCTGGGCGGCTCGACGCCGAGGTCCGGAAGCTCGATGTCGACGATCACCGGCTGGGCCGGCTCCTCGCCGTACTCGAAGCTCGCCGTCACCCGATCCACCGCGATCACCAGCTCAGCCCGCTCCCACGCCTGCTCCCCCGCCGCAGTCATCGCCTCCAGAAGCTCCCGCGCCGCCTCCCCCAGATCAACCGAGATCTCGTACTCCGGCTCCTCAGGCTCCTCATCCTCTTCCGACGAGTCCGAGTCCGAGGACTCCTTCGCAGCAGCCCGCAGCTCCCCCTTCGGGTCGACCACGATCTCGACCTCGAGCTCCTCCTCCGGCTGCTCCTTCTCGCGCTCCTCGGCGTCCTTCTCCTGCCGCTTCCGCAGCTTCTCGAACGCCTTCCGCGCCACCCGCACGACCGGCGGCTCCCCCTCCTCCGGTGCCTCCAACGGCTTGAACCGCGCAGTCAGCCGCCGAGTCCGCCCGAACACATCCCGCTCAGCGACATCGTCGCCCCCGCCAGTCGCCTTGTTCCGATCCGCAGAACCCTCATCCGGCCGCGACGACGACCGCCTCTCTCCCACCAGCCGCTCAGCCCACGCCCGCGCCTTCGGCGGCGCCATCGACAGGTAGTGCGCCGCCGCCTCACAAGCCCGAGCCGCAGCGTCCAGCTGCTGCGCAGCAACGGTCGCCTGCCCCTGCGACGCCACGATGGCCAGTGCAGCGTTCTCCCGGCACCGGTCCGCCGTCCGCTGCAGGTGCTGCACCACCTGCGGCACCTCGTCCAGGCACTCGACCAGTCCCCGGGCCACCCGCTGCAGATCAGACGGCACGCGCTGAGACCTAGATCTGGTCCGCGTAGCTCTTGCAGCCGGCCGACGCGATCTCCAGCGCCTCAGCAGCCTGCTCGACTGCCTTGCCGGCCGCGTCGAGGATCTCCGAGATGTCCCGGTCGACCCCGGTCGCCGTACCGGCGATCAGGCTCTCCACCTGTGCGCTGTGCTGCGTGAACCGCAGCTTGAACCCGGCCAGCCCGCCTGCTGCCTGCTTGGCCTCGGCAGATACCTGGTGCAGCTGTTCCTTGAGCCGCTGTACGTCCGACACGTCGACTGCCTCTTCCCTAGGAGTTGCGCTTCTTCGGCAGCACGATCGCCGTACCCGACACCACCACCGGTACGCCGATCGCCAGCCACCACGGCAGCCCGGCAGCCATCAGTACGACGACCAGCCCGGCGCCACCCCAGCCCCACCAGCGTGCTCCAGGCAGCCGGGGCAGGCCCAGCACCCGGGACGCCGCCAGCATCGTCACCGCAGCGATCGCCGCGGCTTCCACACCGGCCAGGAACGACTGCGCCACCCACACCACGAGCAGGGCGGCCACTGTCAGGGCGGCGCTGATCGTACGGCGCTTGCGCCGCTCCTGCTCGGCCAGGGCCGCTGCCCGGACCTCCTCCAGCTTGTCGACGGTCTCCGCGAGCTGCTTGGTGATCCGTGCGGCGACCACCTCGATGTCAGCGATCGCCCTGATCTCCGGCAGCGGTACGGCGGTCCGCTTCCCGTCCGGCGGCAGCCCTGCTCGCTGCAGGCTCACAGCAGCCTTCTCGGCAAGCCCGTTGAGCCGCACCTCCAGCTTGTGGCCCCGCTCGGCCATGGCGTTGGCTTCTGCCAACGCTGTCGCCTCAGCCTGGGTCTTGGTCGCCGTACGCCGGTCCTGCTCCTGCTGCGCATCCGTACGTGCTCCAGCAACCTGCCGCAGCGCCCGGGCGTACTCAGCCCACTCCTGCTCTTCCGTCTTCATCGGCGCACCAGCTCCAGGTAGCGGTCGACCTCATCGACGCGCAGCGGCGCGTACGGGACCACAACCTGCGCCTCTGGGTGCAGCCCGTCCCACAGCAGCCCACGGTGCGGCTCCGATGCCCAGCGCACCAGTGGTCCAGCAACAGCCCGTACGCCGTCCTGCGGGTGCCGCAAGAACAGGTGGGTCGCCACGTTGGCCCGCCCGTACCCCAGCTGCTCAGTGCAGACGTGCAGCCGGTTCCACCACCCGAACGTGACCAGCCCCTGCGTGGGCCCGTCCCGCACGATCTCCTGCAGCGCGTTCGACGGGCTCTCGAAGAAACCCTCCGCGTGGACCTGCATCTTCGGTACGGCGTGCAGCCCGAAGCCCAGCAGGTACGTCGTACCGCCGACGCGCCCCTCCTTGACCATGTCGCGGAGCGCGAACAGCTTCGGCGCGACATCGCCGTGCTTGTCCACCGTCTCCACCTCGCAGCCGAGCGACCGCAGCGCCTGGATCAGCGCGCCCTTGCCCTCAGCAACGGCAGGAGCCGAGTCGGTCCCGTCCAGGAACATGAACCGCGGCGGTACGGCGGCAGCAGCCGCAGCAGACACCGCCAGCCCAGTCAGTACGCCCAGTGCATCAGCAGGTCCGTCTCCGAGCACCAGCACCCCAGCACCGGGCTCCGGCTGCACCTCAATAGCCACCGGCTCCTCGGTGACCGCAATTGGCAGCCCCATCCACGGCCGCCCCAGCTCTGCCTTCACCGCAGCAGCAGTGTCGGTCAGCCGCGCCGGCTCGGCCAGGTGGAACACACGCGGCGCCCGCGTCGTACCGGAGCGCTGCCACAGCTCATGCCGCAACTCGTCGAGCACAGGCTTGTCCGCGAAGCTGACCAGCACGTGCTGGTTGTCGTCCGGCGAGCCGAAGTTCGCGTTGAGCACCGCCTCACCACGGAACTGCAGCTCGGCAGCAGCGGTGTTCGCGGTCCGCAGGATCGCCTGCGAGTCCGCAGGGGTCGTCTTGAGCGCGATCCGGTACGGCACCTGTCCGAAGATCGAGTCCCGCCGCGTCGACAGCCGCTTGACCCCCTCGATCGTCTGCGTCGCCAGTACGACGTGTACGCCGTACGCACGTCCCAGCCGGACCAGCCGCTCCAGCAGCCGCGCCGCCTCGTCAGCCAGCTCGTCGTCGTCCTCCAGCAGCACCTGGAACTCGTCCAGCACTGCCAGGATTCGCGGCGGCCGCTCCGGCCCAGGAGCCAGCTCAGCGATGTCAGCAACGTTGCCGTGCGCCTTGAAGATCTCGCTGCGCCGAGCCAGCTCGTCGGAGAGGTGCCGCAGCACAGCGAGGCCGAACGCCCTGTCGCTGTGGATGCCGAGCACCCGGACGTGCGGCAGCCAGTGCTCGCGCTCGGCGGCCGGTCCGAGCGCTGAGAACTCCACACCGTGCTTGAAGTCGAGTAGGTACATCTCCAGGTCCTGCGGCGCGTAGCGGGCGGCCAGACCGTGGATCATCACCAGCAACAGGTTCGACTTGCCCTGACCCACCGCACCGCCAACCAGTACGTGCGGCAGCGCCGGGTTGCCGCTGCGCAGCCGGATCAGCGCCGGCGTGCGGTCGTCGTACCCGATGACTGTGCTCAGCTCATCTCGAACCGGCTGCCACCAGCTGGAGCGGTCCGGCAGAGTCCGCTCGAAGTCGATCGTCGGCAGTACGGCGATCTCGGCCAGCTCGGCCACGACGTCACAGATGCCAGTAGCAACGTTCGCCTCGAACGGCGGGTCCAGCTTGGCCTGCACGTTGGCCAGCTGGGCGACCTCCACCTTGCCGTTGGTCACCGAGACCGGCGTCAGCAGGTCCAGCAGCTGGCGCGCGTCGACATCGGAGTCGGCTGCCATCGCCGGGTCGTGGTGGACCAGGAAGCAGATGCCCCGCTCGCCACCGGTCGCTGCGAGCCGCAGCAGGTCGCGCTGGGCGAGCGTGTCGATGCCGGCCGGGTAGTCGAAGAGCACGATCAGCCGGTACGGATCGGTGACGCGCCCAGTCTCCCGGATCAGCTCCTCGAACCGCTTGTGCCCCAGCTGCGCCTGCCTGCTGGCCCGCAGCGACGACACGTCGACCAAGCTGGACAGCACCGCGTGCAGCTGCTCGGCGGTGTGCGTTGCCCTGGGCACCAATTGCGGGTACTTCGTGGTCAGGTGGCCGAGCAGGCCCATCATCCCGGTCAGTCGCGGGTCGAACGAGTCGATCCGCAGCCGGAACGGCTCGGCCGCCGCGATCAGCCGCAGCGCGGTGCTCTGCAGCAGCTGACGCGCCGCCTCCGGCCGGTCGGCGGTGACCCGCCACCCGTTCGTCCGCAGCAGCGGCGCGACCACCGGCGTACCGGCGTCGAGCTCACCAACACGCACGTACGACGGGATGCCGGCGCCGACCAGCTGGCGCGAGCGCCAGCGGGCGTCGTTCGGAGGGATGGAAGCGAGTCCGGGAGCGAGTCGGTCGGCCAGCAGCCGCGCAGCAGGCTCAGCACTGGCCAGCGCCTCAGCGGTAGCGGCCTCGACCAGCCCGCTGGACTCACGCCGGGCGATCGCCGTCTGCTCCTGCAGCTGACGGTGCAGCTGTACGGCGCGCTGGTGCTCACCACGGGTCAGCTGGTGGGCGTTCTCGAGCAGTTGCGCCAGTGCGTGTTGCAGACCGCGGATCCGGGCTTCCAGCACCTCCGGAGAAACCGGTCCGGGCGTCGTTCCCCCGTCAGGCGCCTCCGTCACGAGCACCGTCCTTCCACCTTCGCCCCGCGACCTTCACTGCCGCGGTCAACCATGTCACACCAACCGTCCCATGTGTCACTCCAGGCACCACAAGTCTCACCTGCCGACCTCTCCGTCCGCCGCCTCAGAGCGGGGCGACGATCTCGAGCTCGTAGCCGTCGCCGTTGTGCAGGAACGCGGCGTAATGCCGCGGCCCGCCGGCGTACGGGTGCCGGTCGGCGAACATCAGTGTCCACCCCTGGTCGGAGGCCTCGGCAACGATCGCGTCGACCTCGGCCCGGCTGTCCGCGTTCAGCGCGAGATGGTTCATCCCGGGCCGCAGCCGGTCGTGCTCGGTGGCGCTCAGCGCAGGGCTCTGCTCGACCACCAGGTAGCTGCCGTCGGGCGCGGTCCAGATCTGCCCGCCCGGCCAGCTGTCGCCGTCCTTCCAGCCCAAACGGCCGAGGACCCAGCCCCAGCTCTCGACGGCGCGGGACAGGTCCGGGACCCAGATCTCGACGTGGTGCAGCGCGGCGGCCATCGGAGCATTATCTGTGCTCGTCGAGACGGGTCGACACCGCCATCGAGACCAGCCCGGAGACGACCAGCCAGACCGTCGCGGCGACCAGCCACGCCACCACTCGTGCCCGGCCGCGGCGGTCGCGACCGCCTTCCCGAAGAGCCCACCGGCAGGCGCGAAGACGAGCACCAGCAGTGCCCGCGCCACGGTGGTCTCCTTGGTCATACTTCATTGTCCGAGCCGATCGCCGCGCTCGCAGCGACACGGCGCGCCTTCCCCTTTTCCAGCGGTGTTTTCCGGCCGTTCGGCGCGAAGTCCCGGTCGAGTCCCGAAGAGTTCCGGTAGAGGGCCGGTTGAGGTCCTGGGCCGGGCCGTACCGCCTTGGAAAGATTGTCCGTAGCAGGGTTTAACGTCTTTCTGGACAACGGAAACAGGATCGGGGGCACAGTGAGCGGGACCCGGATCGAGACCACGTCGTACGGCGCGGCCGCGCTGGAGCGGCTGTCCGAGGTCGTCGCGCGGCTGAAGGCCGACGACCCGATGAAGCCAGTCACGCTGCTGCTCCCCGACAACCTGACCGGTGTCGTGGCGCGCCGATTCCTCGCCTCCACAGGCATCGCGGCGTTGTACCTGGCGACACTGTCCCGACTCGCCGAGCAGCTGGCGGCCGGTCTACTGGCGCCTCGACGACCGGCGACCCGGCCGATCGTCGCCGCGACCTGGCGAACCGCCCTGTCCAGGGCAGCAGGCATCTTCGAGGAGGTCGCCGACCACCCGTCCACCATCCAAGCGCTTGCTGCAGCGCACCGAGAGCTGCGCGACCTCAGCGATCCCGCGCTGGATAAGGTCTCGGCCGCCTCCGGTCTCGGCCCGTCGCTGATCCGCCTGCACCGCACGGTCCGCGACGAGCTCAGCAGCGACTGGTACGACGAGACCGACCTGCTCCGGGCCGCCGCAGCCCGTGCCGAGGCCGAACCGGCCGTCGTCGCCGAGCTCGGTTCCCTGGTGCTGTACCTACCGCAGGAGCTGAGCCAGGCCGAGGCTTCGTTCTTCGCCTCGCTCGGGATCGCCGCCGCCGATCTCACCGTCGTCGTCGGGCTGACCGACGTCCGCCGAGCCGACCGCGCGGTCCGCCGATCGCTGGAGCGGATCGGGATCGACCTGCCGCCCTCGATCTCGAAGAACTACCCGGTCGCGACCGAGGTGCTCAACGCGTCGGACGCCGACGACGAGGTTCGCTGCGTTATCAGGGATCTCGTCACCGTGCTCGAGAAAACGCCCGCGCATCGCGTCGCCGTGCTGTACACCGCGGCTTCGCCGTACGCCCGGCTGCTGCACGAGCACCTCGCAGCGGCCAAGATCACCGCCAACGGTCCCGGCACCCGCCCGGTGCACGAGCGCGCCCTGGCACGGACGCTGCTGGAGGTCCTCGCGCTGGTCGACCGCGACCTCCCGCGCGCCGACCTGTTCCGCGCACTGGCCAACGCTCCGACCCGTGACTTCACCGGCGAGCGGATCCCGGTGCCGCAGTGGGAGCGGCTCTCACGCGTCGCCGGCGTGGTCCTCGGCGACGACTGGGAGCGGCGCCTCGGCCGGTACGCCGAGGCCGAGCGACGGACCGCCGAGCAGGAGCAGCTCACCGACGATCCACGCCCCGCGGTGATCCGCCGCGCGCAGTACAACGCGTCGCACGCGCATCGCCTGCACACCTTCGCCGTCGAGCTGCGCCGCAGGCTGGGCGCCGCCGCGGTGATGGAGAGCTGGACGCAGTTGTCGGAGGTGGTGCTGCGGCTCTTCCACGACCTGCTCGGCGACTACGCGACGCTGCCGGTCGAGGAGCAGTACGCGGCGGTCGCGGTCGAGGGATCGCTGCGCGGGCTGTCGACGCTCGACGAACTGGGTACGCCGGCCAGCCTGAGCGTGCTACGCGACGTACTGGATCTGGAGCTGCAGCAGTCCCTGCCTCGGATCGGGACGTTCGGCACCGGCGTACTGGTGGCTCCGCTCTCGGCCGCCGTGGGCCTGTCGGTCGACGTCGTCTACGTGGTCGGCCTCGCCGAAGACCTCTACCCGGGCCGCCTGCACGAGGACGCCCTGCTCCCCCACCACGTCCGCGAAGCGGCCGCGCCCGAGCTGGCCTCGGCGCGCGATCGTCTCGACGAGAAGCAGCGGCATCTTCTCGCCGCGTTCTCGGCCGGATCGGCGCGGGTTGTTGCGTCGTTCCCGCGCGGCGACCTCCGTCGATCGAGCCGTCGCCTGCCGACCCGCTGGCTGCTCGGCACGCTGCGCGATCTCAGCGGCGACCACGCCCTGGCCGCCACGCTCTGGGACCAGACGTCGTACGGCGACCGCCTGCTGACCTCCGCGTCGTACGCGGGATCGTTGACCACGGCAAGGATGCCGGCCACCGAGCAGGACTGGCAGGTCCGCGCCGCGACGGCTGGGCTGAACCTGTCGGACAGCGTGGTGGACGGCGCCCGGTCGTTGCTCCGGGCCCGCGCCGGCGACACCTTCACCCGCTTCGACGGCAACCTGTCCGGCGTCGACGGCCTCCCCGACTACGCGCTCGAGGACCGGGTCGCCTCACCGACCTCGCTGGAGTCGTACGCGACCTGCCCGCACGCGTACTTCGTCGAGCGGCTCCTCCAGGTCGAGCCGCTGGAGGCGCCCGAGGACCTGCTCGTGATTTCACCGGTCCAGATCGGCAACCTCATCCACAACAGCCTGGACGCCTTCGTCAGCCGCCTCGCGGGCTCGCTCCCCGGGTACGGCGAGCCCTGGACCGCCGAGCAACGATCGCTGCTGCTCGCGATCGGCGCCGACTTCGCCGACCGCTTCGAGGCCGAGGGCCTGACCGGCCATCCCCGCCTGTGGCAGCGCGAACGCCTGCGCATCCTCGGCGACTTGCTGGTGCTGCTCGACGACGACGATCACTGGCGCGCCGAGCACAACGCCTCGGTGGTCGCCAGTGAGCTCCGCTTCGGCCTCGACGGTGAATCACCGGTCGAGATCCCGATCCCGTCCGGCCGCGTCCTGCTCCGCGGCTCGGCCGACAAGGTCGACCTCGGCAAGGACGGCACGATCTACGTCACCGACGTGAAGACCGGCGGCTTCTCCCGGTACGAAGCGATCGAGGCTGATCCGGTCGCCGCCGGAACCAAGCTGCAGCTCCCGGTCTACGCGTACGCCGCCCGCGCCCGGCTCGGTGAGGAGTCGACACCTGTCGAGGCGTCGTACTGGTTCGTCCGCAAGGGCGGCCGCCGGATCCCGGTCCCGCTGACCGCCGAGGTCGCCGACCGCTACGTGCACACCCTCGACGTGATCGTCTCCTCAATCGCCGCCGGCCACTTCCCCGCCAAGGCTCCCGAGATCCCCGACTTCCTCTGGACCCAGTGTCCCTACTGCAATCCCGACGGCATCGGCCACAGCGAAGCCCGCGCCCGCTACGACCGCAAACGCTTCGACCCGACCCTGGAGCGCCTCGTGCGGCTGATCGATCCCACCGCCCTGCCGACCTTCGAGGAGCTGAGCCTCGATGACTGAACTGCTCGACGCTAAGGCCTCTGTGTCGCTGACCGTGGCCCGCCGCAACTCCGGTACGCGGCCCCTTGCACGGAAGAGGATCCGATGACGGAGTTGCTCGACGCGGACGCCCGCGAGCAGATCCGCACCGACACCGGCACCACGCTCTTCGTGGAAGCCGGTGCCGGCTCCGGCAAGACCCACGCCCTGGTCGAACGCGTGATCACCCTGGTCCTGCGCGACGGAGTACCGCTGCGCACCATCGCCGCCGTCACCTTCACCGAGAAGGCCGGTGCCGAGCTGCGCGACCGCCTCCGCGTCGAATTCGAGAAGGCCCGCAAAACCGCGGACCGGGAGCGCGCAGACGAGGCTCTCGACGACCTCGACTCCGCCTCGATCGGCACCCTGCACTCGTTCGCCCAGCAGATCCTGCTCGCCCACCCGATCGAGGCCGGCCTCCCACCCCTGATCGAGGTCCTCGACGAGGTCGGCTCCTCGGTCGCCTTCGAAGAACGCTGGTCCGAGCTCCAGCAACAACTCCTCGACGACGACACCATCGCCGAGCCCTTGCTGCTCGCCATGGCCGTCGGCGTGGAGCTCAAACACCTCCGCTCCCTGGCCCGCCTCTTCGGCAACGACTGGGACCTGATCACCGACCGAGTCCTCGTCGACCCACCCGAGCTCGTCGCCATGCCCGACCTCACCGGCCTGATCGCCGCCGCAGCCAAGATCGGCGCCGCCGCCACCGACTGCCGCTCCGACGACGACCGCCTCCTCCCCAAACTCCACCGCATCCGCGACCTGGGCCTCATGCTTGCCGCCGCCACCGACGCCGAAACCCAACTAGCCGTCCTCCAGGCCCTCCGCACCCTGAAGATCGGCAAAACCGGCCGCAAAGAGAACTGGCCCGACATCACCCACACCCGCTCCGACTGCACCGAAGTCGTAGAGGTCGCCGGCTCCCTCGTCGAGCTCCTCCTAGACGCTTGCCTAAGGCACCTTTCTCACTGGATCGCCGAACGAGTCCTCGAGTCCGCCGAACACCGCCGATCCGAAGGCCGCCTCGAATTCCACGACCTCCTCGTCCTCTCCCGCAACCTCCTCCGCCAAAACCCTGCAGTCCGCTCCACCCTCCAATCCCGCTACCACCGCCTCCTCCTCGACGAGTTCCAAGACACCGACCCCATCCAGATAGAACTGGCCGTCCGCATAGCCGCCGGCGCCGCAGCAACCTCAGAAAACTGGCAAGACATCCAAATCCCCGAAGGCTCCCTCTTCGTAGTAGGCGACCCCAAGCAATCCATCTACCGCTTCCGCCGAGCCAACATCGCCACCTACCTCACCGCCCAGTCCCTCCTGGGCGAAACAGTCACGCTCACCACCAACTTCCGCACCCTCACCCCCATCCTCACCTGGATCAACACCGTCTTCACCACCCTCATAACCCCCGCCCCCGAAGCCCAACCCACCTACCACCCCCTAACCCCCCACCGCCCCATCCCACCCACACTCCAGCTCGCCTCCACCTCCCTGTATACCGCCACCTCTCTAGACGCCCCCACGTCCCCAGAGGCTCCCACCTCCCCGGGTGCCACCACGTCCCCAGGCACCCCCACCTCCCCGGGCGCCACCACATCCTCAGACACCCCCACCTCCTCGGGCACCACCAGATCCCCAGACACCCCCACCTCTTCGGGCACCGCCACATCCGACTCCCCCACGCCCCCGGGCGACCCCACGCCCCCGCCCAACACCTCCACAGAACCGCCTGCCTCTCCACCGGCCGCCGCGACCTCAACCCCCGCGAACCTCACCGGCCGCATCCCCACCACCTCAACCACCAACGACCCGACCAACCCGCCCCGCAGCGACGCCAGCCCGACCACCCCGGACGCCCCCACGTCCCCGGACACCGCCATGTCCCCGGACGCCCCGACCTCCCCGCCAAACCTCCCCACCCAATCCCCTCCAGTCTTTCCACCGGCCGCCGCGACCTCAACCCCCAGCGACCTCAGCGGCCGCATCCCCACCACCTCAACCACCGACGACGCGATCAACCCGCCTCGTAGCGAGACCAGCCCACCCCCGGCCGACCCCGAACCCACCACCCCACCCCCACCTCGCCTTTCCTCGGCCGCCGCGACCGCAACCCCGGCCAACCCCACCGGCCACATCCCCACCATCCCAGCCGCCGGCGACCAACTCTCCCTCTTCACCGACAGCGACACCGACGAACAAGCACCACCAGACGACGACCATCCCCTAGCCACCGTCACCCACATCCGCCGCCACCTCACCGTCGTCCCATCACCCACCGACAAACCCGCCTTCACCGCCGCCACAGCCATCCCCGGCTGGACCCCCACCGACAACCCACCCACGCCCCAATCGACCAACGGCCCAGCAGTCACAATCCTCGGCGCCACCCCCCACAACGACCTCCCCCGCGCCCAAGCCTCCACCCTCCGCGAACGCGAAGCGGCAGACGTCGCCCACGTCATCACCCAAGCCCTGCAAGAAAACTGGACAGTCCACGACGAGAACACAAAGACCTGGCGCCCAGCAACAGCAGCCGACATCGCCATCCTCGTCCCCGCCCGCACCTCCCTCCCCTTCCTCGAAGACGCCCTCGACAAAGCCGACATTCCGTACCGAGCCGAAGCCAGCTCTCTCGTCTACCAAACCGCCGAGATCCGCGACCTCCTCGCCTGCGCCCGCGCCCTCGGCGACCCCAGCGACCAACTGTCTCTGGTGACCACCCTCCGCTCCCCCCTCTTCGCCTGCGGAGACGACGACCTCTTCACCTGGAAGCACAACGGCGGCACCTTCACCCTCACCGCGAAGACACCGGACAACCTCCTCACCCACCCAGTAGCCGAAGCCATGGACTGGCTCCGCAAGACCTACTACGCCTCCCGCTGGCTCACCCCCAGCGAGGTCCTCGCCAAGATCGTCGCCGACCGCCGAATCCTCGAAGTCGCCGCAACCGGCCCAAGGGCCCGCGACACCTGGCGCCGCATCCGCTTCGTCGTCGACCAAGCCCGCGCCTGGTCCGAGGTCCAGCACGGCGGCCTCCGCGCCTACCTGGCCTGGGCCGCCCACCAAGGCGAAGAGACCTCCCGCGTAGCCGAAGCAGTCCTCCCCGAAACCGACGCCGACGCAGTCCGCGTGATGACCATCCACGCCGCCAAAGGCCTCGAGTTCCCCATCGTCATCCTCAGCGGCATGACCGCCTCCCCCAACCGCCAACGAGGCGTCCAGGTCCTCTGGCCCCAAGCCGGCGGCTACGCGGTGAAACTAAAGTCCTCAGTCCAGACCGAAGACTTCGACCTGGTCCAACCGGTCGACGAACAAATGGACGAGTACGAACGCCGCCGCCTCCTCTACGTAGCCGCCACCCGAGCCCGCGACCACCTCGTCGTCTCCCTCCACCGCTCCAACACCCGCCGCCACTCCAGCAACGCCGAACTCCTCACCGCAGCCAACGCCCTGGAGGTCCCGAACCTCCGCCACCTCCCCCCGTCCCCAGCCACCCCCATTCCAGCAACCGCCCACACCCCACCAACCGAAACCCCAGCCGCAGGCGGAGCCGGAGCGTCCATCCCAGCCGGAGCCGGAGCGTCCATCCCAGCCAGAGCCGGTACGTCCACCCCAGCCGGGACCGGTGCGTCCACCCCAGCCCAAGCCGCAGCGTCCACCCCAGCGGCGGCCGGAGCAGGAGCCGGAGCCGCCGCTCCCGCCTCCGCCTCCGCCTCCGCCTCCGCCTCCGCCTCCGCCGACGGAACCTCTCAACCAACCCCCAGTCCATCGGCCTCCCCAACAATCTCCCCACCCCTCAACCGAGCCGAGTGGCAATCCCGCATCACCGAATCCCGCGCCGCCAGCCGCCGCCGTTCCACCCACAGCCCCTCCGGCCTGGAAGGAACCACCCCAGAAGTAGCCCTCCATCAAACCGACCCAGGCACGGCCAAAGCAGCCCGCGACATAGACCTCCCACCCTGGTCCAAAGGCCGTTACGGCACAGCAATCGGCCGAGCCGTCCACGCCGTCCTCCAGGTCATCGACCTCAAAACCTCAGCCGGCCTCGAACCAGCAGTCCACTCCCAATGCCTGGCCGAAGGCATCGTCGAGTACGCCGACGTGGTCCAAGCCCTGGTCCGCTCAGCCCTGACCTCCGAGATCGTCCAAAGAGCCGCCTCCCGCGACCACTGGCGCGAATCCTTCGTAGGCATCCCCCAGCCCGACGGCACCATCCTCGAAGGCTTCATCGATCTCCTGTACCGCGAGGACGACGGCACCCTGATGATCGTCGACTACAAAACCGACGCCATCCCCGCCGCAGCCCTCGAAGCCCGCATCGCCCACTACACCCCGCAACTCCAGGCCTACACCACCATGCTCCCCACCAAGGCAAAAGCAACGCTCCTCTTCCTGACCCCCACCAAGTCCCACGCCCACTACCTCTAACCACTTGCCCGAAGCAACCAATAACCAGCGAGCGTCCAGGTCGACGACGTCAAGCTTCCCGTGCCCAGGCCGCGCACCTCACACCCTCGGCCAGCGCGTTCTCGGGGCTCGTAATTCACATGCCGCCGACCGCCCACAGTCCGACGATCAGTACATGACCACGACCAAAGCCCACCCGCTGCTGCCTTCCACCGATCGTTCGGTGGCGGCCAAGCAGCAGACCGGCCGACCGCTGGGAGCGATCACCTCCCGCACGTGATCACCGCGCTCGTCGCGGGCCTCATCGCCGGCTACGGCATCGCCATCCCCGTAGGCGCCATCGGCACCTACCTCGTAGCCCTCACCGCCCGTACGACGCTCAAGGTTGGTGCCGCAGCAGCCCTCGGCGTAGCCACCGCCGACGGCCTCTACGCCCTCATCGCCACCATCGGCGGCTCAGCCATAGCCCCCGCCCTGGCCCCCATCACCACACCCCTCAAGTGGATCTCGGTAGCAGTGCTCCTGGCCCTAGCCACCCGAGGCGCCACCACAGCCATCACCCACCACCGCCGAATCCACACCACGAAACCCATCCCACCCCCACCCACGCCACTCAGCGCCTACTTCACGTTCCTCGGCATGACCCTCCTCAACCCCACCACAATCCTCTACTTCACAGCCCTGGTCCTAGGCGCCCAAGACTCCACAACCCCCACTCAACCCCACCAAGCCATCTTCATCACCGCGGCATTCATCGCCTCCACCACCTGGCAACTCCTCCTCTCCACCAGCGGCGCCCTCCTGGGCCGCATGCTCACCACCCCCAAGGCCCGCCTCGTGACAGCACTGACCTCGAGCGCGGTGATCACTGCCCTAGCACTACGAATCCTCATCACCTGACGACACAGTTGGCCGCGCGGGACTCGGCGAGCAACACAGACGATCAAAGTGATGCAACGATCTCTTCGGCACACCGGCCGACGATCACGGGAGTCGAAGCACGCCCACCCTCGGCCGGTGTCGCCATCCGACGGGCTCAGGTGTACCCGCAGGCATCTAGCCCGTACGCAGCACCTCGTCCAGCGGGGCGCCGGCCGCCCGCGTCTTCTCTCGTCCGCAACGCGAACACAGTCGCCGCGTGGCAGCCAAGCGTTGCGTCGTCCCCCTCCACGACGGTAGGTCACCGCAGAGCGGTGCCGTGCCCGACAATGCAGCGTCCACCGGGATAGGGGCACACGGACGGAGTCGGGCGGCGACCGCAACGTCGGCGTCCTGTGACGATTCTGCCGCCACTACCGGACGGCATCCCCAGAGCACGGACTCGTGCACAGGCACGCCGGCAGCCGCGGGCGCTCGGGCTGCATTGGGGCTCGTCGGGGGCGGTGGCGAGGATCTGCTACTTGATCTCGCGCTCGCGGGTGAGGATGGCCGCGGTCGACGTCACGCCGGCGCGCGAGTAATGCGGTATTCAGCGCTGATCGTTCCGCCACCAGGAGTCGTCCATCTCGTAGTCGTCGAGCTTCGCCCCTTGCTTCCTGACGTGCTCGACGAACACGCCAGGGAGCCGGACCTCGTGCTCGATCAGGTAATGGCTAAGCCCCTGCGGCCAGATGTAGACGAAGTCGGTCAACTCGACCGATCCGTTCCGCTGACCACACATCCGACAAGTTGCCGGGCCCAAGTAAGCCCGGGCAACCAGTCCGTGGCGCAGGTAGACCGCGGTGACGTCCCGTTCGTCCTCGTCCCAAGTCGGGTCGACGAATGAGCGGACGTCAGGCCACGCGTCGTTGCCGTCGCCCCAGTAGCCGATTCGGATCAGCTTCATCGGCGACTCCTTAGATGGAAGTACCCAGTTGGCGCAGGAAGCTGGCGTCGGACGAAAAGACCGCGGATCGGCGACCAGCGCGCTTCGACCTCGGTGTCGACAACGGCGACGCTCACGAGTCACCGGAGCGATTCGTCGGCGGCTGAGATCTCCACCAGTCGACGTCTCTGTTGACATCCTCGATTTGATCCAGCCTCGTGAGCACATGACTCACGAAGGCTTCCGGCAAGCGAACGTTGTGGGCTGTGACGTAGTTCTGCAGTCCGTCCGGCCAGTACCACTGGCCATCCGTCAATTCCAGCGCGCCGTTCGTCGCTTCGCAGAAGCGGCAGGTGGAGACTCCACCGAAGCCGCGAAAGACGACTCCGGTCGTCAGATACTCTCCGACGGCTTCGCGTTCCTCGCGGTCCCAGTCCGGGTCGACGAAGTCGTGGACGTCGGGCCAGCCTTGCGCCATCGGGCCCTGCCAGTAGCCGATGAGCCTCAGAGTGATGGGCTCTCGCGTGGGCGGTGTTGTTCCCTCGGGGCGCGGGCCTCGAACCATGGGCTGCCCTTTCCTTCCCACTCGGCGCGGTACTGGTCGAAGGTCAACGGCGCCGCGGTTCCGGGGTCGTCGTCGTTGCCGAACTCGAAGGCGCATCGCGGGCACACCTCGTACGACGGACGGCCGAGATGCACCTGGTACGGAGGGTGCATCACCAGGCCTGCAGGTGGCGGCCAGATCTCGTACGGCTTCACCTCGAGCTGGTTCTCGCCGCAGACGGGGCATTCGAAGAGCGCCGCAGCTTCAAGGAGCCATTCGAGGGCGCCTGTTGGCGATGGAGCGCCTGGGGTGTCCAGCGAGACGTTCAGGGTGTGGCTGTCCGGGGTCGAAGCGCCGAGCCAGTACCAAGTACGCCGGCTCGGGCGGAGCCACTCGATCCAGCCGGAGAGCTCCCACGGGCCCTCGTCGACGTCGCGTTGCTCTTCTGGGGTGAGCGAGTGCCACCATTCCAAGCGGCGCTCGGTTTCTTCCGGAGTCGATTCGGGTGCGCAGGAGTTGACGAACCAGCGTGGTAGCTCGACCGCCCACTCTTCGAGGCTCGGCCAGTCGTCTTCACCGAAGCGGAGGACGACGCTCAACACTTCGCGGCACCGGGCGAGGGTGGATGCGCTGTCGACGACATCCACTGCGATCTGCACGCCAATGCCTTGCAGGATGTCGTTCTTTCCGGTCAACGGAGAGATCTCGCTGCTCAGCAGCCGGCGGAGTTCCTCCTCACGCCTCAGCATCGGGCCCACCACCAGACGGACGCCTCGATTGCGAACGCGAGGTGCAAGTCGCCGACTGAACGCCTCAAGCCCCGCGTGGTCCGGGTGCTCGGCCGACTGACCGAATCAGTGGAGTCAACGCCACAGCAGCTCGGCGAGCGGCGAGGGCGGGTCGAGTACTTCCGGGCCTGAGGCATCAAGCTGGGTGAAGTCGTTGTCAGCGCAGCAATTGACAGCGATTGCTGCGACTGGCGAGCAACACGCATTGCCGCGACCGAGCTGCAGTCCATTTCGACAACCTCCACAAAGCCTCGACGGGATGTCACAGAGAGCTTATGGCGAGTGCGCACCGTCACGCTTCAGATGTTTCACGACCTGTGGATAACCCGCGCCACCAGGTGTCGTCGATCTCGACGTCGTCCATCAGGTCGGTTCGGGTCTGAATGTGGTGCATGAACTCGGCGGGGAGCTTCACGTCGTGTTCGGCGACGTAGTGCGCCAGTCCTTCGGGCCAGATGTAGACGAGGTCGCTGAGTTCGAGTGAGCCGTTGAGCTGGTCGCAGATTCGGCACCTCGACAGGCCGAGGTAAGCGTGGACGACAACACCCCGGCGCAGGTAGTGGATCGCGTCCAGACGGTCGTCTTCCCCCCAGCGCGGATCGACGAAACCGCGGACGTCCGGCCAGGTGTTGTCGTCACCATCGGCCCAGTAGCCGATCCGGATGAGCTTCATCGTCATCTCCAGGGCTTGACTCTCACGATGGTCGGCGTCAGTCGGGGCAACTCGTAGTACCTGCCACAGGTCGGGTCTCGGGTCACGGCTCTTCCGAGGGCCTGGATCTGGGTCGCCGACTGGGGTGAGAGCTCGGCGTCGTCTTCGCCGAGTTGTCGCACAAGGCTTCGAAGGCGATATCCGGTTCACCGGCGTCGAGGAGTCGGCGGATCATCTGCAACTCGTCCGCGGTCAGACGCTCCTCGACCGCCGTCGTCAGGACTTGCAATCCGGCGATGACCTCGTCCCAACTCATCGTCGGCACTGGCTGGGGTTTCTGCTCATGAGCGGGAGCGCAAGAAGGAGACAGGTCGCGCGATGAGGCGTCCGCATGGCTCTCTCCGATCGCCGGGAATCTGGTCACGGAGAGTTTACGGGGATTGCTGCGGGTTACGGGGGTGGGAGATGTGGGCTGTGGATGGAGGTGGACGTCACCCTGTGGGCGGGGCGGGGGTGCTTTCCCCTACGATGCACCGCATCCGGATTTGATCGGATTCCCGGTCGGATCGCCCAATCCGGCTGGCGGGTTCGCCACCAAGAGTGTGAGGGTGTGGCTCATGAACATCGGTAGTCGGAAGATCGTCGTGGACGAGGCGATCGCGCAGTTGCGGATCTACTGTGAGTCCAACGGCGCGGTGCTGCGGTACTACGACGGGCTTCCGGGGCTGACCACGGTCGGTGGGTCGGAGCCGGACAAGGTGACGCTGGAGGATCTCGCGCGGACGATGGTGATCGGGTCGGACCTGCGCGCGCTGGACATCCCGTGGTTGCTGGAGGTGGACGCGGACAAGGAGTTCGCGGCGATTCCGGTGGACGCGAAGCTGGAGGATGCGGCGCCGGGGTCGGAGCTGTTCGATGCCGCGATCGCGCTGGACGAGAAGTTCTCGGGGCACCGTGGGTTCGGGCACGCGAAGAAGGCGAAGCTGCTGCACCTGAAGCGGCCTTATCTCTTCCCGGTCAGCGACAGCTTCATCCGGATGACGTACAGCGATGCTTCCGCGGGGGCGGAGTTCCTGGCGGCGGTGCACCGGGATCTGGTGCACCCGGCGAACGTGCGGGACTTCAAGGCGCTGCAGGTGCGGTTGATCGCTGAGCCGGCTACTTCGGCGGCCAAGGTGCTTTCGGAGGCGCCGACGTTGCGGTTGCTGGACATCCTCGCGTCGCTGCTGGGTGAGGCTAAGTAGGCGGTACGGCGTACTGGTGCACTACATGACGCCGAGGCGGGCCAGCGGTTCGACGAGCTCGCGCTCCTCGTAGGACAGGTGGGACAGCAGGGTGTCGTCGAGCAGGTCGACGGCGGCGCGGAGGTCATCCAGAGTGCCTTCGCCGGAGACCAGGTTCACCAGCGCCTTGTCGACGTTCTCGAGGACGTCGTGGATGACGAGGTGCTCCTCCTGGAGGCGGTCGACGACTGGTTTGAGGCGGTCGTCGGCACGGCGCAGTCTCGGGAAGAGCGAGGCGTCCTCGATGGAGTGGTGCGTGGTGACGAGGCGGCAGTAGGACTCGCAGTAGGTGCCGAGGGTCCAGTTGTTCTGGCGCATGGTCATGGTGTTGATGTGGGAGCGGGCGGCGCCGACGCCTAGCTGACCGGCTGCTACCTGGTCGACCAGGTCGTGGATCTGTTCGAGCTCGGCTCGCAGGTGGTCGTGGACCTGGATGAGGTGCTCACCGGAGGAGAGCTGGTACGGCGTGTAGGTGCGCTCGGGGTCAAGCGCTGGTCCGGTGGGGCGCGCGGACTCGTCCCAGACCTGTACTGCACTTCGCCGCGACGTTGGCGGAGGGGTCGGTACGACGGGGAAGTTGGCTGAGGTCGGCGAGGAGACCGACATGGCGGAGCCGGCGGTACTGTCTTCAACAGGAGTGGCGTCGCCCGGGCCGGCGGCGTTCGCCGCGGCGGAGCGGGCGGGCGTCTGAGCGGAGAGCGAGGCGGCGCGCGCTGCGCTCACCGACTCCTTCACGCCCTCGGCTACCTCAGCGAAGCGGCGGATGTCGTCGGGGTTGTCGGAGGCGAGGATGTACGTGCTCATGCCCTCCGACAGCGTCAGCTCGGTCAGCTGGTCGATCCACAACGACTCAGGCCCCTGGAGGAAGCCGCCGGACCCCGCGAAGGTGCCGGAGAGGTTGTAGAGGCGGCGGATGGCTGACGGGTTTCGGCCGGCGGCGACAGCGGCTTCGTCGATCTGCTTGTTCAAAGCAGCAAGGGCCTCGGGGCCCACGTAGCCGCTGGAGGGGAGCCAGCCGTCGGCCAGGCGGCCGGTGAGGGCGAGCATGCGGGGCTTGTAGGCGCCCAGCCAGATCTCGACGGGGTGAGCGGGCGCGGGGCCGCGCTTGGCGCCGGTCAGCGAGTAGTGCTTGCCGGGCAGGCGGATGCCGCCGCCCTCGGGCTTCCAGACCTCGCGGATGATCGCCAGCGCCTCCTCCAGGGCGGCGATGCTCTGGCCGGCGGTCAACGACGGGCCGCCGTTCGCGGCGACGGCCTCGCGGAAGCCGCCTGCCCCCAGGCCGAGCTCGACGCGACCGCCGGAGATCAGGTCGAGGGACGCGACACTGCGGGCGAGAACGACCGGGTGCCGCAGCGGGAGGTTCGCGACGTTGGTCGCGACGCGCACGGTTCGGGTCTGGGCGGCGATCACGCTCAGCAGCGTCCAGGCGTCCGCCAGCCGAGGCTGGTACGGGTGGTCCTGCAGCGTGACCAGGTCGAGGCCGGCCTGTTCGGTCAGCTGGGCGAGGGCGATCACGCGGTCGACCTGATCGATCGCCGGTGTCAGGAACGTTCCGAAGACCAGCTCGTGCCCGTAATCCACGTCCACTCCCACAACTAGTTCGTACCACGTACTATTGTCCTGACGAACAAATTACTTCGCACCACGAACAATCACAAGTCAGGGAGCACCACCATGGACGAGACGCTGAGCACCGCGAGCAGCCTGGTCCGCCTCACCCACCTCGTGCACACCCTGTACGCCGAGGTGGGCCGCGGCTGCGACCTGACCACCGCCCAGGCGCAGATGCTCTGCTCCCTCGGCAACCGCCCGACCGGCATGGCCGAGCTGTCCGCCACGCTCGGCGTCGAGCGCTCGAGCCTCACCGGCCTGGTCGATCGCGCCGAGCACCGCGGTCTCGTCGTACGCCGGCCGGACGCGCAAGACCGGCGCGCGGTGAAGGTCGTGCTGACGAACGAAGGCATGGACGCCCTCCAGCGGTTCCACGACGAGCTGACCAAGAAGCTGGAGCAGCTCCTCACTGAACTCCCCGCGGCGGAGCGGGACCAGTTCACCGGGACGTTGCGGCGAATAGTTGCCGACGCCCCCGCTGTCTTCGCAGACTGACCAGATGATCCTGCACTCCGCGCTCCAGGCGATCGGAGCGACTCCCCTGGTCCGTCTGAGCAACACCGTGCCCGAAGGCGTCGCGCAGGTCCTGGTCAAGCTCGAGGGCGGCAACCCGACCGGCAGCTACAAGGACCGGATGGCGCTGGCCATGATCGAGGGTGCCGAAACAAAAGGCACCCTCCAACCGGGCCAGCGCGTCGTCGAGTTCAGCGGCGGCAGCACCGGCTCGTCGCTGGCGTTCGTCTGCGCGGTCAAGGGCTACCCGCTGACCGTCGTGTCGTCGGACGCGTTCGCCGAGGAGAAGCTGCGCACGATCCGCGCGTTCGGCGCCGACCTGATCGTCGTACCGAGCGAGCAGGGCAAGATCACCCCCGACCTGTTCGTCCGGATGCGCGCAGAGGTGGACCGCGTCATCGAACGCGACAACGCCTTCTGGACCGACCAGTTCAACAACACCGACGCGCTGCGCGGCTACAGCGTGCTCGGCGAGGAGCTGCTCGCCGAGCTGCCCAGCATCGACGTCTTCACCGCCGGCGTCGGCACCGGCGGCCTGCTGGTCGGCGTAGGCCAGACCATCCGCTCCAGCACCGGCCGACTCGTCGCACTAGAGCCGGCAAGCTCCCCGATCCTCACCAGCGGGTACGGCGGCCCGCACCGCGTCGAGGGCCTCGCCACCGGCATCGTCCCGCCGCTACTCACCAGCACCGCGTACGACGAAGCCCGCGCGGTCGACGAGGCCGAGGCGCGCCAGCTGGTGAAGCTACTCGCTCAGCGCGACGGCGTCTTCGCCGGTACGTCGTCAGCCCTCAACATCCTCGGTGCGATCCAGCTGGCCGCCGAACTGCCGCCCGACAAGACAGTCGTGACCGTAGCCGCCGACACCGGGCTCAAGTACCTCAACGGAGACCTATACGCCTGAGAGCGCGTAGGCCTCTTCCAGCGTCAGCAACCGACCCGCCTCGAACGCCTCGGCGTACTGCGAACCCAGCGCGGACTGCGTCGCCAGGATGATGCGCCGCCCGTCAGCCTCCTCGGCCGGCGTGGCCGGAGGGCCTCCGTCGGCCGCCCGCGCTGCGGCGATCGCGCCGAGCAGACGTGCCGCGACGGAGGGAGTGCCCGGCACCAGCGTCCCCGCGATGCCCTCCAGGGACCAACACATCGCCCGACGCGACTGCTGCTCCGCCGACAGCTCGTAGGCCTCCGCGTGCAGCGCACGAGCTCGCGCCAGCTCCCCGCGCACCTCCATCAGGAACCCCAGCTCATCCAGCACGATCGACAGGTACAGCACCGGCTCGTCCTGCCGCCGCGCCTCGTCAATCAGCGCCTGCAACCTCTCCTCGGCAGCGACCAGATCACCGCTACGCCGAGCAGCAAACCCCAGCACCAGCGCACCGAGTGACTCCAGCGGCCGGTTGCCCTGCTCCATCGCCAGCTGGAACGCCTGCTCCCCGTACGCCGCCGCCTGCGCGTAGTCGCCCTCCCGCACTGCGGTCCACCCCAGCCACCCGTACTCCCCCGCAACGTCCGGCCAGAGCCCCAGCTCCTCCGCCATCCGCAGCCCCTCGGTGTGCAACCGCACGGCACCGCGGAAGTCCCCCACCAGCTCCGCGTGCGCCCCCAGCCAGCTGGTCGCCTGCAGCAGCCCCCACCGATCGCCCAGCGCCCGGAACAGCCGAGCACTCTCCGCAGCATCCTTCTGCAGCGCCGTCAGGTCGTCAGCAACGTGCGCATGCTTCGCCCGCGCAGCCAGTACCGCAGCAGTCCCCCACCGATCACCAGACGCGGTGAAGTCAGCCAGACACTGCTCCAGCATCGCCAGCGCCTGCGGCAGGTCGCCGAAATCGCTGCAGTGCAAGGCCATCCACAGCACCGACCGCGGCCCGACCTCCGCCAGACACCGGTCCCGTACGGCGAAAGCCTCCTTGTCGCCCTGCAGATACAGGTAACCCGCCAGCCACGCCGTCAGCTCAGCTGTCTCCGGCACCGCCTCGATCGACCGCCGCGCCTCAGTGAAGCGCCCCCGCAGGAACCAGTACCAGCCAAGCGACGACACCAACCGCTGAGCCAGCAAGTCATCCCCAGCAGCAACAGCCCCGTCCAGCGTGCTCCGCAGGTTCCCGGACTCGTCATCCAGTCGCTGCAGCCACAGACCCTGCTCAGCGCCGTACAAACCAGCAGACGCGACAGCAGCGAACTCCACGTAGTACTGCCGATGCAGCGCCCGCATCGACTCGTACTCGCCGGCCTTGTGCAGCTTGTCCACGCAGTACGCCGCCACTGACTCCAGCAACCGGTAGCGCATCCCATCAGCACCAGCCACCGGTACGACGAGCGACCTGTCGACCAGTCGAACCAGTACGTCGAGCACGTCGCCCCCGCAGACCGCCTCGGCCGCCTCCGGCGTACAGCCGTCAGCGTGCACAGCAAGGCGCCGCAGCACCACCTGCTCCTCAGGGCTCAGCAGCTCCCACGACCAGTCGATCATCGCCATCAGCGTCTGCTGCCGCGGCGCCGCACCGCGATGCCCGGTCGCCAGCAACCGGAACCGGTCGTCGAGCCGAGCCACGAGCCCAGCAACGCCCAGCGCCCGCACCCGCGTCGCCGCCAGCTCCAGCGCCAGCGGAATCCCGTCGAGCCGCCGGCACAGCACAGCGACCGCCGATGCGTTCTCGGAGGAGAGCTGGAAAGCACGGTCCGCCGCAGAAGCCCTTGCCACAAAGAGCTGCACAGCAGTGGACTCCTCAACAGCAGCTCCCGGCTCAGGAACCGCCAGCGTCGGCACGTTCCACACGGCCTCACCAGTGAGCCCCAACGGCTCCCGGCTGGTCGCCAGCACCCGCAGCGACGGCGCAGACGCCAGCAACCGATCAGTCAGCGCAGCAACCTCACCGATCACGTGCTCGCAGTTGTCGAGCACCAGCAACCGCTCCCCCAGTACGCCGGCCAAGTGGTCCACGGCGTCGACCCCACCCGTGTCCCGAAGATCCAGCGCAACCTGCAGCGCGTCGGTCAGCGACCCGCTGATATCCAGCGCGTCCGACGCGATACCGGCCAGCTCCACGAACGTCACCCCGTCGCGGAACCGCCCAGCCGCAGCAGTCGCCGCAGCGATCGCCAGCCGCGTCTTGCCGACCCCACCCGGGCCGGTGAGCGTCAGCAGCCGGTCCTCCGACAGCCGCCGGTCGATCTCGACCAGCGCTTCGTCCCGGCCGATCAGCGACGTCAGCTGCGCCGGCAGGTTGTTGCGACGCCGCGGCAGGTCCTGCGTCAGCACCGACTGCTGCAGCGCAACCAGCTCCGGACTCGGGTCCAGCCCGAGCTCCTCCGCCAGCAGCACCCGCAGCTGCTCGTAGCTCTCCAGTGCCTCGCTCTGCCGACCAGCCTGGTACAGCGCCTTGATGTGCGCGGCTCTCAGCTTCTCCCGCAACGGATGCTCAGCCACCAGCGAGGCCAGCACGCTGACGTCAATACAACAAGACTCCTGAGCCCCCAGCCGCAGCTCGCTCAGCCGCGCCACAGCTGCTGACACGAAGCCGTCGTCAGCGAAGTCGGCGTACGCCGGTCCGCGCCACAGCGCCAGCGCCTCCTCCAGCCGCCCCTGCTCCAGGTACGCCGCGAACTGCAGCGCGTCGTACGTCGCGCTGTCGACCTTCAGCGAGTAGCCCGCCGGACCAGAGACCACCAGTGCCCGCGCACCGGGCTCCGCGTCCTCGAACGCTCGGCGCAGCTGCGACACCTTCGCCGACAGCGTGCCGGACGGGTTGCCGGGCAGGTCGTCGCCCCACAGGTCGTCCAGCAACCGGTCCGCCGGCACCGGTCGGCCCTCGTGCAGCAGCAGGTCGGCCAGCAGCGCCCGCACCTTCAGGCCGGGCACAGTGACCGGTTCGCCACTGTCGGTCCACGCCGCCACCGGCCCCAGCACCCCGAATCGCATGGCCGCACCCTACATTTCGGGCCGTCCGCAACGGACCGGAAAGAAACCGTAAACCCCCTCCGGCAGAGTCCTCCTCAACAGCACGAAGCAGCAAGGGACAGCAGGAAGCCAGCACGCAGGAGGTGGACATGAGACTCGCAGTGATCGTCGCCAGCACCCGGAACGGACGCTTCGGCCCCACCGTGGCCCACTGGTTCGCCGACCAGGCAGCCAAGCGAGCAGAGCTCACCATCGACCTGATCGACCTGGCCGCCACCCAGCTGCCGGCGGTACTGACCGACACCGACGAGCCGACGCCCGCCGAGGTCGCAGTACTGGCTCCCCGGCTCGCTGCCGCGGACGCCTTCGTGGTGGTGACGCCGGAGTACAACAGCAGCTTCCCGGCACCGCTGAAGACGGCACTGGACTGGTACTACGAGGAGTGGCACGCCAAGCCGGTCGCCATCGTCAGCTACGGCCGCGAGACCGGTGGCCTGTACGCCGCCGCGCAACTGCGGCAGGTCTTCACCGAGCTGCACGCTGTCGCCATCCGCAACACCGTGGCCCTGCCCTGCTACTGGGAGCAGTTCGCCGCCGACGGTAGTTGGCCCCGCCCGGGGTCAGGCTACGAGCACGCCGTCAAGACCACGCTCGACCAGCTCGTCTGGTGGGCCGCCGCACTCCGCACGGCCCGCCTCCACACGCCGTACCAACCCTGAGAGGAACCACCACCATGCGCAAGATCGTCGAGAGCACCTTCGTCTCCCTCAACGGCGTCATCTCCGACCCGCACCTGTGGAGCGCGCCGTACTGGGACGACGACCACTCCGGCTACAGCATGAAGCTGATGGAGAACACCGAGGCGCTGCTGCTCGGCCGGGAGACCTACGAGTCCTTCGCCGAGGCCTGGTCGGCCCGCAGCGGTGACCCGTACACCGACAAGTTCAACTCGATGCCGAAGTACGTCGCCTCCCGGACGCTGACCGAGACGACCTGGAACGCCGAGCTGCTGCAGGGCGACACCGCCGAAGCGGTCCGCAAGGTCAAGGAAGGCGAGGGCGGCGACCTGCTGAAGTTCGGCACCGGCGAGTTCTCCCGGACGCTGCTGGAGAACAAGCTCGTCGACGAGTACCACTTCTGGATCTTCCCGGTGGTCGCCCAGGGCGAGCACATGTTCCAGGGGCAGGACCTGGCCGCGACCCACCTGGAGCTGCTCGACACCACCACCTTCAAGTCCGGCATCGTCGTCCACAAGCTGGCCCCGAAGGCCTGATCACCCGTCGCAGCCGGTCACCGACGCACCGTCGGCGGCCGGCTGACGCGCTTCACCTTCCAGGGCGTGGGTACCGAGAAGAGTGCACGGGGAGCTGGACGGACCGCGGAAGCGGTCCGGAGCCATCGGTCCCCTGCTGTTCCGGTTGGGGACGTGGTGGCGCGTCCCTACTGGAGGGTTTGATGGAGATCATCGTCATCGTGGTGCTGGTCGTCGTCCTGGCCGGCGCGGCGCTGCTGTTCTACCAGCGCCAACGGTCCGGGCAGCTGCAGAACAGGTTCGGGCCCGAGTACGACCACGCGGTCGAGGAGTCCGGCGACAAGCGCGCCGCCGAGCGTGACCTGCGCGGACGCGAACGCCGGGTGGCCAAGCTCGACGTCCAGCCGTTGACCGGTGCGGCCGCCGAGCGCTACCGCGCCGAGTGGAACACGGTCCAGGCCGGGTTCGTGGACGAGCCCGGGCAGGCCGTCGAGGAGGCCGACCGGCTGGTGCTGCGGATGATGCGCGAGGCCGGGTACCCGGTCGACGAGTTCGACCAGCGGGTGAACGACATCTCGGTCGACCACCCCGAGGTCGCCGAGCACTACCGCGCCGCGCACCGGGTCGCCGTCGCGCGGGACCGCGGCGAGGCCGACACCGAGGAACTGCGGCAGGCGGTCACGGCGTACCGGCAGTTGGTCGACGCGCTGCTGACCGACCACGACAACTCCAAGGAGCAGGCATGACCGAGAACCGCCCGGACGAGCGCCGCGACGAGCGCCCCGAGGACCCCACGGACGACCGCACCGCCGACCTGACGGACGAGCGCACCGCCGACCCCACGACCGAGCGCACCGCCGACCTCACCGAGGCCGACTTCTCCGACCGTCCCACCGATGAGCAAGCCGTAGGGCAAGCAGCAGAACGGACGCCGGAGCAGCCCGTCGCCTCGACCTCGACCGACGGACCACTCGTCGCCGACGACGCCGCGGTCGACTTCCGCTCCCGCTGGGAGGTCATCCAGCAGGGTTTCGTCGACGACCCGCGGCAAGCGGTCAGCGACGCCGACAAGCTCGTCGACGACCTGCTCAAGCGCCTCTCGGCGACCTTCGACGAGCAGCACCAGGAGCTCGAGCGGCAGTGGTCCGACGGTGAGCCGTCGACCGAGGATCTGCGCGGCGCGCTGCAGAAGTACCGCGCGTTCTTCCAGCGCCTCCTCGCACTCTAGAGCCGCACCAGCAACGCCCCGGGAACGGAGTCCACGATCCGTTCCCGGGGCGTGCCAACGATTCCGGCGCCGCAGGCATCTCCTTTCTGTGACAAGGAGACGCATGCTGACCTGGGAAGAGGCCCAGTCGTTCAACCGGCTGGCCGAGCGCTACGACCGCCTCGCGGAGCTGACCGACGACCCGGTCGGCGGCTGGCTGCCGTCGGTGCTCGGCGACGTACGCCGTACGGCGAACGCGCTCGAGCTCGGCTGCGGCGCCGGCCGGCACAGCATCCTCCTCGCTGCGCGCTTCGATCGCGTGGACGCTTACGACCTGTCCGGCGCCATGATCCGGCTGGCCCGCCGGAAACGGGCCCGCGGCAACATCTCCTACCTGGAGAGCGATCTCTCCGACGTCGACGGCCGCTACGACTTCGTCCTCAGCGTCGCCACCCTCCACCACGTCACTGATCTCGAGGGAGCGCTCTCCCGGATCAAGGCCGCGACCAACCCCGGCGGCCGGGTGGTGCTCGTCGACACCGTCTCGCCGCGCACGGCCAACCCCCGCTGGCGCCTCTACGGCAACGAGGTGCGCAAGGTGCTGCGCAACCTCGTCCGCCGCGGCGCCCGCGAGGCCTGGGAGATCTTCCGGTTGTCGACCGGTCCCTGGCTCGACCACCGCGTCAGCGACCGCTACCTGAGCCGGGAGCAGTTCGAGAAGCTGTACGCCGAAGCGTTCCCCGACGCCACTTTCACCCGGGTCGGCAACGCCCACGCGATGATCTGGGACGCGCCCTAGGGCGCGATGTTCTGGTTCAGGTGGAAGACGTTGTCCGGGTCGTAGGCCCGCTTCACGTCGACCAGCCGCGCGTAGTTGTCCTTGTAGTTGTCGGCGATCCGGCCCTGGTCGTCGTCGGCCATGAAGTTGATGTAGCCGCCGGACTCCGAGTGCGGCGCGACGTCGTCGTAGTACGAGCGCACCCACTCGACGTTCGCGTCGTTCTGCGCCGGGTCCGGCCACATCCCCGCGATCACCGTCGCGAAGTTCGCGTCCCGGTACGCGAACGCCGTCGCGTCGGCCGGGACGCGGTGGCACGCGCCGTCGATCGGGTAGATGTGCACGGTCGAGTTCACCGCCGGCAGGCCGGGCGCGTGCCGCAGGTGCGCCTGGATCGCCTCGTCGGTCAGCTCGGTGACGAAGTTCGCCTTCCAGTAGTGCTGCAGGCCGGGCGGGACCAGCCCGTCGAAGGCCGCGTTCAGCGCCGGGTACGGCATCGGGCCGACGTGCTCGGCGACCACTGGCGCGAACTCGCGGAAGCGGGCGATTCTCGCCTCCCCCTCGCTCAGGTCGCCGGCCCAGCAGCCGACGATCAGGCAGAAAGGCTCGCCGTGCCGGTCCTCGGGGATGAACGGCAGCGGCGGCGCCAGCTGGAACGCCGGGAACCCGCCGAGCGCCTCTGGCGCGTCCTTGATCAGGTCACGGAATCCGGCTACCACCGCGGCCGCGTCGGACATCTCGAACAGCATCGGGCCGCCGTACACCTGATCGACCGGTTCCAGCCGGAACTCCAGCGCGGTCACGACGCCGAAATTGCCACCGCCGCCACGCAGCGCCCAGAACAGGTCCTCGTGCTCCTTCTCGCTGGCGATCAGGAACCGGCCGTCCGCGGTCACCACGTCGGCCGAGATCAGGTTGTCGCAGGACAGCCCGAGGCCGCGCGCCAGGTAGCCGATCCCGCCGCCGAGCGTCAGCCCGCCGACGCCGGTGGTCGAGATGATCCCGCCGGTCGTCGCCAACCCGAACGCATGCGTGGCGGCATTGAAGTCACCCCAGGTCGCCCCGCCAAGTGCTCGCGCCGTCCGCGTGACCGGATCGACCCGCACCGCCCGCATCGCGCCAAGGTCGCAGACCACGCCGTCGTCGACCGTCCCGAAGCCCGGCACGCTGTGCGAACCACCCCGGACCGCCAGCTCCAGCCCGTTCTCCCGCGCGAACGCGACGGTCGCCATCACGTCGCCCGCGTTCTCGCACCGCACCACCACGCGTGGGTGCCTGTCGATCATCGCGTTGTAGACCTTGCGCGCCTCGTCGTACGCCGGATCGCCGGCCGCGATCACCGCGCCGCGGGTCCGCTCCCGCAGGTCCTCGATCGTGTACTCGCCCATGACTCCTCCACAGCCGTACGGGCCTCACACGTCCCCGGCCGATCCCCCAGCCACCCGCCCCGACCGGCAGCCCCCGAAGAGCAGTGCCGGACCTCAACCCCTGTCCTTCGACCTTCCCGCCGCGGGCTCCCGAAATCAATCCCGCAGCCGATGTCAAAGCAGCGCGACCGGCTCCGACCAGGAGGCAACCAAGCCGAAGGAGCAGGACGATGCGCAAGACCATGTACTACGTGCACCAGTCGCTGGACGGGTTCATCGAGGGCCCGAACGGCGAGTTCGACTGGGCGCAGCTCGGGCCGGAGCTCGGCGCCTACTCGATGGGGCTGGCCGCGCGGTCGGATCTGTTCCTGTACGGGCGCACGGTGTGGACGATGATGTCGTCGTACTGGCCGCACGCGCTCGACCTGCAGCCCGACGAGCAGCACGTGCAGGAGTTCGCGCCGGTGTGGCTGAGGACGCCAAAGCTGGTGCTCTCGACGACGCTCGAGGACGACCAAAGCTGGAACACTTCCGTCGTACGCCGTACCGAAGACCTCCGCGCGATCAAGGAGCAGCCCGGCGGCGACATCCTGATCACCGGGAGCGCGAGCGTCGCGCACTCGCTGGCCGAGCTCGGGCTGCTCGACGAGTACCACGTGATCGTGCACCCGGTCGTGCTCGGCGGCGGCAAACCGGTGCACCAGCCTGGCGCCGCCCGGATCGAGCTGCCGCTGAAGGAGTCCCGCGTCCTCGACGGCCGCACGGTCCTACTGCATCACGAGGTCAGTCCTTCTGCAGCGAGCTGAGCAGCCGTCCCTGCGCCTGCTCCAGGTGGTACGCCATGTGCTCGGCCGCGGCCACCGGATCCCCGGACTCGATCGCCTGCAGGATCGCCGCGTGCTCGGCGGCGACGGTCGACGGCTTCGCGGTCCGGTGCGCCTGGTACTGGCCCATCGTCAGGTGCACCTCGCCGATGATCAGCTCGTGCATCCGGGACAGCCGCCGGCTGCCGACGCCGGCCACCAGCGCGCTGTGGAAGGCGATGTCGGCCTCGACCTGGTTCTCGAACAGCTGGTCGCGGGCGGCGTACTCGATCGCGACCTGCGCCTTCGCCGCGGCCGGCGGGACCTCGCCCCCGGCCGCCAGCGTCGAGACCGCGGCCTTCTCGATCGTCGTCCGGCTGAAGAAGAGATCGCGGATCTCCTCCTCGTCCAGGGTCGGCACGACGGCGGTCTTGTGCGCCGTACGCCGTAGCAGCCCGAGCGCGGTGAGCCGTTCGAGCACGGCCTTCGCGGTCGGCCGGGCGACGTTGTACTCGCCGGCCAGCCGCACCTCGGTGAGCTTCTCCCCCTGCGGGATGTCGCCGTTCACGATGCGCTTGCGCACCGACTCGTAGAGCGCCTCGGTCAGCGAGGACGGCCCGAGCTCCAGACTCGATTCGGTACCCACCGGGCACCCCCTTCCCCTCGATTGGTCAGGCAAGTGTACGGGCCATCCAACCCCCTGCTCAGTACCCGGCGGACTTGTCGACCACGTTCATGAGTTCCTGCTGTGACAGGAAGCGTCCCAGGTTCTCGCGCACGATCTGCTCGCCACGCCGGGCCGTCCCGGTGCTGGTCGCGCCGTTGTGCGGTGTGACGATCACGTTCGGGAGATCCCAGAACGCGCTCTCCGGCGGCAGCGGCTCGATCCCGTGCGCGTCCAGCCCGGCGCCGGCGATCTGCCCGGTCCGGAGCGCGTCGAGCAGCGCGTCGTCGTCCGCGATCCCGCCGCGGGAGATGCAGACGAAGTACGCCGACGTCTTCATCCTCGCGAACTCCGCGGCCCCGAACCGGCCGGCCGTCTCGGAGGTCCGCGGCGCGGTCACCACGACGAAGTCCGACTCGTCGAGCAGTTGCTCGAACGACACCTGCTCGACGTACGGCGAAGGCTCACCGACGCGTCGCCGTACGCCGATCACTCGCATGTGAAAGGCCTCGGCCTTGCGCGCCAGGTCCAGTCCGGAATGCCCGAGCCCGTAGATCCCGAGTGTCAGCCCGGCCAGCTCGCCGTGCGTGAAGCGCTCCCAGCGGTGCTCGGCCTGCGCCTTCAGCCAGCGCGGCACCTCCCGGTTCAGCATCAGCATGAGCAGCATGGAGTGCTCCGCGAGCGGGATCGCGCCGTTGCCGACCGAAGACGTCAGCACGACGTCGGACGCGAGCATCTCCGGCGAGAGATCCGCGTCGACGCCCGCGGCCGGGCTGTGCACCCAGCGCAGCTTCGGCATCCGCGCCAGCAGCTCGCCCGGCACCCGCCCGATCACCGCCTCGACCGGCTCCAGCGGCACGCCGTCCCAGCCCTCGGTGAACAGCAGCCGGTCGCCGGCGATCTCCACCAGGTCCGGCCGGTGCTTGCCAATGACAACAATCATTTGAGTCCCGTCGTCGCGATACCCCGGATCAGGTACTTCTGGGCGAAGGCGAAGAAGACCAGGATCGGCAGCAACGACAGCAGCGACATCGCGAACAGCATGCCCACCCCGCTCTGCGTCTCCGAGTCGACCATCGAGTTCAGCGCCACCGGCACCGTGAACACCTGCGTCCGGGTCAAGTAGATCAGGGGGACGAAGAAGTCGTTCCAGGTCCAGATGAAGGTGAAGATCGTCGTGGTCACCAGGGCCGGCCGCATCAGCGGCAGCACGACGTACCAGAAGGTCAGGAACGGTCCGGCGCCGTCGATCCAGGCGGCCCGATCGAGCTCGCGCGGCAGCGTCCGGATGAACTGCACCATCAGGAACACGAAGAACGCGTCGGTGGCCAGGAACTTCGGGATCAGCAGCGGCCAGTAGGTGTTCACCAGATCGAGCTGGGAGAAGAAGATGTACTGCGGGATCACCAGCACGTGGAACGGCAGCATCACCGAGGCCAGCGTGATCGCGAAGTACACCTTGCGCATCCGGAACTGCAGCCGGGCCAGCGCGTACGCCGTCAGCGAGCAGCTGAACAGGTTGCCGACGATCGAGCCGACGGTGACCAGCAGGGAGTTCAGGAAGAACACGGAGAACGGCCGGTTCAGCGCGTGCCAGCCGTCCTTGAAGTTGTCCAGGGTCAGGTCCTTCGGGATCAGCCCGGGGTCGGTGAGGATCTGGTCGGCGGGTTTGAACGCGCTGACCACCATCCAGACCAGCGGGTAGATCATGAAGGCGACGAAGATCAGCAGGCCGGTGTGCTTGAGCGCTGACTTGATCCGCTGCTCACGTAAGGGCGGCGCCGTGGTCAGAGTCATCAGTTGTCTCCGTAGAAGACCCAGTACTTGGACGCGACGAAGTGCAGCGCGGTGACCACACCGATCACAGCCATCAACACCCAGGCCAGCGCGGAGGCGTAGCCCATGTCGAAGGCAACGAATCCCTGCTGGTACACGTACAGCGTGTAGAACAGCGTCGAGTTCGCCGGGCCGCCGGTGCCGCCGCTGATGATGTGGGCCTGGGTGAAGGTCTGGAACGCGCCGATCGTCTGCAGGATCAGGTTGAAGAAGATGATCGGGGTCAGCAGCGGCACGGTGACGTGCGTGAACGTCCGTACGACGCCGGCGCCGTCGACCTTCGCCGCCTCGTAGAGCTCGTCGGGGATCTGCCGCAGTCCGGCCAGGAAGATCACCATCGGCGAGCCGAACGTCCACACGTTCAGGACGATCAGTGTCGCGAGTGCGGTGCTGGGATTCTGCAGCCAGCTCTCGCCGTCGATCCCGATCACCGCCAGGCCCTTGTTGATCAGGCCGGCGTCGCCGAAGATCTCCCGCCACAGGATCGCGATCGCGACGCTGGTCCCGAGCAGCGACGGCAGGTAGAACGCGCTGCGGTAGAAGGCCAGTCCGCTCAGCCCGCGGTCCAGGATCAGGGCCAGCAGCAACGCGAACCCGAGCTGCAGCGGGACCGACACCACGACGTACACCAGCGTGACCTTCACCGACGCCCAGAACTGGTCGTCGTGCACCATCCGGCGGAAGTTCTCCAGCCCGGACCACTCCGGCGGGTTCAGGATGTCGTAGTCGGTGAAGGCCAGGTAGAGCGACGCGAACAGCGGCACCGCGGTGATCAGCAGGAAACCGAGCTGCCACGGGATCAGGAAGACGTGCGCGGCCCGGCCCTGCCGGTTGAGGTGGAAGACGGGCCGCTTGCCCTTCGGCTTCGGTGGTTCCTCGACCGCCCGCTCACGGTCGGTCAGCAGCGTCATTGGGCCCGCTTGATGCCGGCCGCGATCTCCTCGATCATCTTCGCCGAACCGTCGGACACACTGCGCTTGCCGAGCGCGATCTCCTCGCAGATCCGGGCCATCGTGGTCCGCCAGGTGCTCGACCCGGGCGGCGCCTCGTACCGCGGTTTGCGCTGCGCGGTGCGGTCGGTCGCGACGACGGCGAGCATCTCCTTCTCGTCCGGGCTCGCGAACGCACCGGCGGCCTCGGCGACCTTCGGATTGGTCGGCGCACCCATCGTCAGCCGGACCGTCTTCAGCATCTCCGGGTTGTTGACGTTGTAGTCGAGCACCTTGCCGGCCGCTTCGAGCTTGTCGTCGTCGATGCGCTGGTAGATCGCCATCCGCGGGAAGTACAGGTACTTGTGCCCGGCAACGGCGTCCGCGTCGGCCGGCATCGTGCGCAGCCGGAACTTCTCGGTCGGGAACATCTTGGCGTCGTCGATGATGTGGTTGGAGTTGCCGAAGTTCACCAGGACCTTCTTGCCGACCTGCGCCCAGTCCGGGCCCATGCCCTCCTGCTCGCTGAGCGACAGCGCGGCTCCGGCCTTGCGCAGCTTCTCCCACCATTCCAGCCAGCTGCCGAGGCCGTTGGCGGTGAAGCCGACCTGCCCGTCCTCGGTCCACAACTGCTCGCCGTGCTGCCGCAGCCAGGCCTCGAAGGTGAGGTCGTGGTCCGGCGCGTACGGCGTTCCCTTGCGCTTGCCGGGGTTGTTCTTGGTGTACGAGATCAGCAACTCAGAGAGCGCGTTCCAGTTCCAGCCCGCGCCGTCCGCGGGCAGCGTGACCTGGTCGGCCTTGGCGACGGTCTCGTTGTAGCGGATCACCGGGACGAAGATCGCGAACGGGACCGTGTTCAGCTCGCCGCCCAGCTTGAAGGTCTCCAGGTCCTCCTTGCTGTAGTCGCCCCAGTTCAGCGTCGGGACGTCGTCGAGCTTGCGGTACAGCTTGCTCTTCGCGTATGTCATCACCTGCGGCGACGCGATCCAGAAGATGTCCGGGACGTCGCGAGCGGCGATCTGCGTGGTCATCCGCTCCTGGAACGCGGTGTACTCGGCGAACTCGGGCTCGATCCCGATGTCGGCGTTCGCGGCACTGAACTGCTGCAGCGCCTTGGTGTAGTTCTGCTGCCGGATGTTGTTGCCCCACCAGGCGTAGCGCAGCGTGGTCTTGCCGCCGGCTTCGCCGCCCCCACCACTCCCGCCGCAGCCGGCCACCGCCGCCACGGACAGGCTCGCCGCCGTCGTACCCAGGGCGAGCTTCAGGAACCCTCGCCGATCCAGTCCGGTCATCACGGTCTCCTGTTTCCTCAGGGTGGGTTCATTGTTTGGTTCTGGCACATGACGGTCAAGAGGTCATGCATAGTTGTTTGACAATTTGTCAAAAGACAAGCGTCTCGAAGAGCCCGATCGGCGGGAGCTCGACGTGGCCGTCAACGACCGGCAGCTGTACGCCGGCGCGCAGCGCGCGAACCTCGGCGGCTTCGTGTGGCAACTTCAACCAGGTCGGCGCGATCGGCAGCGGCTCGGCGAACCGCTGATCCGCATCGCCCGACCTGTTCAGCAAATGAATCACGTGTCCGGCGACCGACCGCCCGACCACGATCTCCACCTGCTCGGGCAGCCCGGTCCCGATCTGCTGCCCACCCGCCCACAGCACCTCGTCGACGACCAGCTCGCGATGCGCACTCAGCCCGACCTCGCGATACGCCCGCCCGACCGTCCACGGCAGCATCACCGCCCGCCCCCGCCCGTACGACGCCCGCAACCGTCCCGCGTGCTCCAGCTCGAGATGCCCGTAGCACTTCTCCGGCGGCCCGTAGGGAGCACGGGAGAGCGCTCTCTGCCCGATCTCGGCGTCCGGCGACGGCTCGACCAGGTCGAACGCCCCGACCACCGGCACGACGCCGTACTCGGTCCGCAGGTGCAGCGACCGGACGGCCTCCTCGGTGTCGTGGCTGGCCAGCCGCCGTTCGGCCGGGAGACATTCGAGCTGGATCTCCTCGGCGACCACGCCGCTGTTGCCGGTAGCAACGATCGCGCCGCCCGCGCGGCAGTAGCGGTCGAGCGCGGGCGCGATCCCGCGCCCGAGCGGCCCGAGATCGGGCAGCACCACCACGTCGTACCGGCTCAGGTCGATGTCGCCGAGCCGCTCCTCCGGCAGTACGTCGAACGGGACGTGCCGCTGCAGCAGCGCGAGGTACAGGCCCTGGAACTCGCGGATCGCGCCGGGCTTGAACTGGTCCGGCCGGACCAGCAGCGTCCCGGCCGCGGGGACCAACTGGCGGTAGACGTCGTGGTGATCGCGATGGAACCGGGTCAGCTCCCCCGCGATCTTCAGGCACTCGTACGGGTTGTCCTTCGGCGTTCCCATGATGTACGTCGACGGGTTGGCGCCGCGCGCGATCGCCTGCACCAGGTACTGCGCGAAGTGGTGCGGTTCCTCACCGGCCATCCGGTACGGCATGTCGACGAAACCGACCGAGTTGGTCAGCACCGGCACGGTCGGGCGGAAACTCTTCGCGGAGCTGACCGCCTCGCTGGTCCGGTGGTGCCACAGCGGCCGGCCGACGGCGTTGTTCGCCTCATGGAACACGATGTCGGCGCGGTCGCCCAGCACCAGCGGCGCCTCGGGGCGGCGGCGGGCGAGGTGGTCGCGGATCCGGCCGGTCAGATCGGCGAGGATCTCGCGGGAGAACTGCTGCCAGGTCTCGTACCCCGGAGACTCCTTGTCCTCGGGCAAACTCTCGCCTGGCGCGTACTCGGCGTACCGGCTCATGCAGGCCAGGCAGTGGCAGACACCGCGGTAGACGCGGCTGTAGTCAACCTCGTTGAACGACATCCAGTTGCAGAAGAACCCGTCGACGGGATAGCGGTCGAGGACCTCGTCCAGTACGTCGAACAGCTTCACCTGGTAGTAGTCGCCGCTCGGGCAGACGCTGGTCAGCCCGTTGTAGACCTGCGGATCGCCGGCCGCGTCGACGAAGCACCAGTCCGGGTGCTGCTCGGCCCGGCGGTGGTCGATCTTGGAGAAGTCCATCCGGCCCATCACGCGGATGCCGCGCCGGCCCGCTGCCTTGACGGCGTCGCCGACGAGGTCGCCGGAGGCGCGTTCGGACAGGTAGGGGTTGCGGGTCTGGAAGTCGAGATCGGTCGGGTAGTTGGACAGGATGCCGCCGACGCTCAGCAGCCAGGTGTCGGCGCCGAAGTCGACGAGGTAGTCGAGCACCTCGTCGACGTCGAGGCCGGCGTCGATCTCGCGGAGGTTGGTCTGGAACATGCGGAAGGGGTCCTGCCACCAGGGCCGCGGGTGGGGCTGCTGCTTCGTCACGACTGCGGCCCGCCCGTCTGCTCGCGCCTGAGCGTCTTGTAGAGCGCCGAGTGATCCAGGTCCCCGTCGCCGTCAGCGATCGCGGCGTTCATCAACTGCTGCGTGGCGGCAGTGTTCGGCAACGCGATGTCCAGCTCCGCCGCCGCCTCGATCGCGAGCTTGAGATCCTTACGGTGCAACCTGATCCGGAACCCCGGATCGAAGCTCCCGTCGACCATCCGCTGACCGTGCAGCTCCAGCACCCGCGACTGCGCGAACCCACCCATCAGCGCCTCCCGTACGACGCCCGGATCAGCTCCCGCCTTCTCCGCGAACAACAACGCCTCGGCGACCGCCTCGATCGTCAGCCCGACGACGATCTGGTTCGCGACCTTCGCCGTCTGCCCAGCGCCCGTCGGGCCGATCAGCGTGATGTTCTTCCCGAGCGTCTCGAACAACGGCTTCGCCCGCTCGAACGCTGCCGGCTCCCCACCGACCATGATCGTCAGCGTCGCCTGCTGCGCGCCCACCTCGCCGCCCGACACCGGCGCGTCCAGGTAGTCGCACCCCTCGAGCCGCTGCGCGAAGGACTTCGTCGCCGTCGGCGAGATCGAGCTCATGTCGATCACCAGCGTCCCCGGCTTGATGCCCTCGGCAACCCCCTGCTCCCCGAACAGCGCCCGCTCGACGTCCGCGGTGTCCGGCAGCATCAGGATCACCACCTCGGCCTCGGCCGCCGCCTCCGCCGCCGACCCGCAGTGCGTGCCCGGCAGGCCGTCGCGCCCCCGGTAGAGGAACAGCTCGTGCCCGGCCGCGGCGAGCTGCCCCGCCATCGGCGTACCCATCACTCCGAGCCCGACGAACCCGATCCGCATCACGACCTCCAGACCAGGTGCACGATCTCCAGCAGCCCGGCGGTCGGGATCGTCACCACCGCCCGGCCGTTCTCGACCGTTGCCTCGACCTCGACGTCGGCGACCAGCAACCGCGCCCGGACTTCATTGCCGGGAACAATCACTGACACGGTTTGCGGGGGTAAGGGCAACGTCTCCCGGATCGCGCCGCGCATCGCCATCGGGTTCGTGAGGTTGACCAAGGCAACGGCCACCTCTTCGGGCCCGCGGTGAACTGCGACGTCGACCAGACCGGCGCCCTCCACGGTGACCTCGGGATCCTTGCCCAGGGCCCATGCCACCGCGTTCGCGACCAGCTGCCCGTGGTCGCTCTGCAGCGCCTCCCAGAAGATCGCGCCGAGGTTGAACGGGAAGTACACGGTCCGCCCGCCGCTCGCGTGCTCGCGGCAGACCACCCCGGGCCGGTCCGGAGCCTCGCGCGGGTAGACCTCCTCCATCGGCAGGTCTGGGAAATCGGGGATGAAGCGGAACGGCACTTGAGCGTCGTCCGTCGCCTCGACGCCGAGGATGTGCGAGCCGCCGATGATCCTCGTCGTCCCGTCGTACCCGCGGTTCAGCCGGTGCTCGCCAATGAGCGCGATGTAGTTGTTCTTCACCTTCCGCGCGGGCTCCTCGAGGTGCACCCCCAGAACGTCGCCCAGCCCGAAGTCGTCGCGCGGGCGGCCGAGCTCGTCGTACAGGGAGGTCTGGTACGCCGCGACGAGCGAACCGCCGCGTTCGACGTACTGCCGCAGCGCCGCGAGCTGCTCGTCGCCGAGCTGCTCGGCGTTCGCGAGCACGATCACCTTGAAGCTGTCGAGACGCTCGGGCTTGAGCTCCTGGTCGGAGATGAACTCGAACGGGACGCGCGCCTCGACCAGCGCCTGGTAGAAGCCGTCCTCGTGGCCGATCCCGTCGGGCGTCCGGAGCTGGCCGGCCCGGGTCGGGTCGAGCATCGCGACCTCGGCGGTGATCTTCAGGTCCTTCAGCACCGGCTCGACCTGCGCGTGCAGGGTGAACGCCTCGACGACCGGCGGGACCCAGCGGTGGTCCGGGACGCTCGCGTTGAACTTCGTGAACCACGGCAGCGCGCCCTGCGCGAACCCGTCGACGATCCAGGTCTTGGTCTCCTCGGCCGGCGCGACCGAGTCCTTCCAGCGGTACTGGTGGTGCTCGGGACCGACCGACGTGATCAGCCGGACCGGCCGGTCGGGGAAGACGCCGCGGTTGCGCTTGCCGTTGCGGCCCGCGGCCCACGGCGCCTCGGTCCCGGAGCGGCCCTGCTTGTCGATGAAGAAGATCGGGTAGTGCTTCTCGACCAGCGCGCGATCGAGGTCGCGGGCGGCCAGGGCGCCGAGGTTGGGGATGAACCGGGTGTGCGGGCGCACGTCGCGGACCGCTTCGTCCCAGATCGAGACCAGCCGGCTCAGTTGCCGACGGCGCCAACCGACGTACTCGTGCCAGTTCTCCTGGTGCTCGGCCTCGGGCAGGTCGAGACCGGTCTCGTCGCGGAACGAGCGGCGTGCGCCCTCGCTGTACGAGATGCCGCCGTACCCTTCCCAGCGGTTCGCGAAGATCGCGTCGACGTCGTACTCGCGGACGATCTCGCGCGCCACCTCGGTGATGAACTCGCGGTGGTACCCGGTGAACGCGCAGGTCAGCCAGATGTTCGGGTGCGCCCAGTGCTCCAGCGCGTTGCCGTCGAGGTCGCGGGCCAGCCAGTCGGGGTGCGCCGCGGCCGCGTCGGCGTGGATCGCGTGCGGGTCGACCCGGGCCATCACGCTCATCCCGAGCTCGCGCGCGCCGTCGACGAGCGCGCCGAACGGATCGGCGTCGCCGAGGAACTTGCTGCGGTAGTGGTACTCGATCTGCGTCGGGTAGTAGGCGACGTAGCCGCCGGCGCTGATGCAGGTCGCGTTGGACCGGCTGTCGCGCATCAGGCCGAGCCAGAAGTCGGCGTCGAAGTGCAGCGGGTCGTCCTCGGCCAGCGTGATCTGCGCCCAGCGGGTGGCCCGCTCCGGCCAGTCCGGAGTCCGGTCGGCGCTCAGGGGCGCTTGGTCGGGATCGGTGCGCATACGGCTCCTCCTGGGGATCGGCCTTGAATCGGCTTGCTGGAGATTGTTAGACAAGATCGCATGAGTGGCAAGAGTTGGTGCTAGCCTTTTCGCTATGGATTTCCGCGGCTTCGAGGTCAGCGCCAACGTGTCGATGCTGTTCACCGAACTGCCCTACCTGGACCGCTTCGCCGCGGCGTCGCGCCTGGGGTTCAAGGTGGTCGAGTCGTGGTGGCCCTTCGCCGGACCGACCGCGTCACCGGCCGAAGTCGACCTGTTGGTCACCGCGCTGAAGTCGGCCGGCGTCTCGTTGAGCGCGCTGAACTTCTACGGCGGCGACATCCCCGGCGGCGAACGCGGCGTCGCGTCGCACCCGGACCGCCAGGAGGAGCTCGCGGCGAACATCTCGCTGATGGTGGAGATCGCGGAGCTGACCGGGTGCCGGCTGTTCAACCTCCTGTACGGGCAGCTCGACGCGCGGTGGACCGCCGCCGAGCAGGAGGCGTGCGCGGTCGAGGCCATCCGGTCGGCGGCTGCTGCTGTCGCCGGGGTTGGCGGGGCGGTGCTGATCGAACCGCTGACCGCCGGACTGAACGGCGACTATCCGTTGCTCACGGCAACCGACGTACTGGGGTTGCTGGACGGGCCGCTGAAGGACGTGCCGAACCTGTCGCTGCTGTTCGACACGTTCCACCTCGCCAGCAACGGCGTCGACCTGGTCGCGTGTGCTTCCGCTGTCGGCGCCGACCTGGCGCACGTCCAGCTCGCCGACTCCCCCGGCCGCGGCGAACCCGGCTCCGGCTCGGTGGACTTCGCCGGCGTACTGGACGCCCTGCGGCTGGCCGGCTACCAGGGCGTCGTCGCGGCGGAGTACAAGCCGACCGTCGACACCGCCTCCAGCCTCGGCTGGCTCTGATCGTTGCGGGGATTTTCGCCCGGTTTTCTCCCCCGCGCCGCAGACTGAGGAGATGAACCGGCGGATGACGTGGGCGGGGCTCGCCACGCTCGGGATGACGGCTGCGGTCGCCTGTACCACCACGGACGACGCAGCACCCCCTGCGTCCACTCCGAGTACGGCGGTCAGCTCCACCCCCGTTGCACCATCCGTTCGCCCTTCTTCGCCGCCACCCTCCACCCCTGCAGCGCCGGCCCCTGACCCGGTGTCACTGCAGGCGTTGGCGGCGAAGAAGTTCACCGGCGGCCCGCTGCGCATCGGCCGCGTCCTGGCCCGCAACCCGGCGTACACCAGGTACTTCGTCACCTACCCCAGCGGTTCCCTGACGATCTCCGGCATCCTCAACATCCCGTCGACGCCCGGCCCGCACCCCGCCCTGGTCCTCAACCACGGCCACATCGACCTCGACATCTACACCAACGGCCGCGGCCTGATGCGCGAACAGGACTACCTCGCGCGCCGCGGGTACGTCGTCCTGCACACCGACTACCGCAACCACGCCCAGTCGTCGAAGGACCCGTCGTCGGAGGTCAACGTCCGCCTCGGCTACACCGAGGACGCCATCAACGCCGTCCTGGCGCTCCGCACCTCGCAACACGTAGACCCCACCCGCATCGGCATGCTCGGCCGCTCGATGGGCGGCGGCATCACCTACAACGTCCTGGTCGCCCAACCCGACCTGGTCAAAGCCGCCGTCGTCTTCGCCCCCGTCAGCGCCGACGCCACCGACAACTTCAACCGCTGGACCCGCCCCAACCCCCAAATCGCCAACGCCATCACCCGAGCCCACGGCTCCCCGACCAGCGACCCGACCTTCTGGCGCAACCTCTCTGCCCTCAACTTCTTCGACCAGGCCAAAGCCCCGATCCTCATCCACCACGGCATCGCCGACTCGACGTGCCCCATCGCCTGGTCCACCAAGGCGTTGGCCGCCCTGAAGAAGGCCGGCGCCAACGCGACCATGTACACCTACCCGGGTGAAGAACACACCTTCGGGCCGGCGTGGCCCACGTCGATGGCCCGCACGGTCGCGTTCCTGAAACAGAACGGCCTCTGAGCGCTCGCCGTACGGCAGAATGCGACCCACGCGACGAACGGGGGCTGCGATGTCACGGGTACTCGGAGTGGACGCCTGCAAGGCAGGGTGGGTCGGCGTCGCGCTCGGCGACGAAAAGATGCAGGTGTACGTCGCCGCGACGATCGGCGCGCTCGTCGATCGCGCGCTCGAGCCCGGTTCGCTCGACGTCGTCGCGATCGACATGCCGATCGGGCTTCCGGACGCCGGCCCGAGGCGCGCCGACCTGCTCGCGCGGACCTCGATCGGGCGCTTGGCGTCGTCGGTCTTCACCACCCCGGTCCGTGCTGCCCTGCTCGCGTCCACCCACGCCGAGGCCGTCACCATCAACCGGGAGCTGACCGGGCAAGGCCTCTCGATCCAGGCGTACGGCCTGCGAACGAAGCTGTTCGAGGTCGACACCTGGGTTCGGCGGACCGCCGTACGCGTGGTCGAAGTACACCCCGAGGTGAGCTTCGCGGTTCTCGCCGGTGCTCCGTTGACGGTGCGCAAGTCCACGTGGGCCGGAGTCGAGCAGCGACGACAGTTGCTCCGCGACGCCGGCATCGCGCTGAGCGGTGAGCTCGGCCTGGGTGGTCTCGCCGTCGGCGTCGACGATGTACTGGACGCGGGTGCGGCGGCCTGGTCGGCACGGCGCGTCCACCTCGGTACGGCCACGTGTCTGCCCGACCCACCCCAGGTCTTCGAGGACGGCTGGCCGAGTGCGATCTGGGCCTGACGGACATCACGAGGGAGAGAGCGGATGGCCCTGTACGAGCTGACCACCGACGGTCTGACCGAACGCGCCGCAGGTGAGTTCGCGGCGCTGGAGCTGTACGAGCGTGCCGATCTCCAGCGGCTGATCGCCGCCGAACCGAAGGTGCTCGGCGAGGAGTTGCTCGTGATCGCCGAGGAGTTCGGCGGCTGGGAGGATGCGAACCGGCGGATCGACATCCTCGCGCTGGACCGCGACGGGCGGCTGGTGGTGATCGAGCTCAAGCGCACCACGAGCGGCGGTCACATGGAACTGCAGGCGCTGCGGTACGCGGCGATGGTGTCCTCGATGACCTTCGACGAAGCCGCGACGGCGTACACGAAGTACTGGACGGACAAGCGCCCGGGCAACGAGATCGACGCCCGCGCCGAAATGATGGACTTCCTGGAGGTCGACGGCTCCGACGATCCGGACCTGTCCACCGACGTCCGGATCGTGCTGGTGTCCGCCGGCTTCGGCCGTGAGATCACCACCACCGTGCTGTGGTTGAACCGCTTCGAGGGGATGGACATCCGGTGCGTGCGGCTCACGCCGTACGAGCTGGACGGACGGGTGCTGATCGACATCCAGCAACTCATCCCGCTGCCTGAGGCCGGCGACTACCAGGTGCGGCTCCGGCGCAAGGACCTCGCGCGAGCGCGGGCGCCGCGCGTCGACGGGCGGGACTTCACGCGGTACCACGTCGTCGTCGACGGGGAGGAACATCCGGATCAGAACAAGCGCCGGACCATGCTGCTGCTGATCGAGCAACTCGCGGAGCACGGAGCCCCGCTCGCCGAGATCAAGGCGATGCTCCAGCCGCCACAGCTGAAGGTGATCCCGGCGATCGTCACCGACCCGGACGAGGTTCGCCGCCTGCTGTTGGCCGGCGAACCGTCCATCAACGTGGATCGCTACTTCACCGACCATCCGCTCGTCGATACCGCCGGCAGGCGGACCTATGTCCTCACGCTGATGTGGGGCGCGAAGACCGAGTCGGCGATGAAACGTCTGGTCGAGGCGTTTCCGCAGGCCGGCGTCACGTTCCGCGTCGCCGACGCGACCTGAGAGTCAGCTTGCCGGCTTCACCGCAGTGACCGCGTACATCGTCAGCGACATGTGGAACCCGTTGCGGTCCGCGGCTTCGGCGAGCGTCCGGGTGAGGGCCTCGGCCTCCGCCGGTGTGATCGTCCCGTTGGCGGCGCCCGCCTGGATCATCGTCGGGAGGAAACCCTCGCGCGCGCCCGACTGCGGCTCGATCCACGTTGCGGCGGTTTCGGCGGTGATGGTGAGGGCGTTGTCAGCGAGCAGTGCGCGGAGCGTGCGGCCGGCGTACGGGTTGGCGGAGTCGGCAAGCAGCGCTTGGGTGAGGCGTTCGTAGACGCCGGGGACGACGGGGTGCAGCAGCGCGGTGCCCCAGTCGGTGTCGATCAGGGCGATGCGGCCGGTCGGGCGGAGGACGCGGGTCATCTCCGCGACGGCCTGTGCGGGGTCGGCGAGGTGTTGGAGGACGCGTTCGCAGCGGATCACGTCGAATGACGCGTCGTCGAACGGGAGCTTCAGCGCGTCCCCGTCGACGATCTCGAGCCCGGGAAAGCGCCGTACCGACTCGGCCCGAAGCCCCTCGCTCGGCTCGACGCCAACGGCCCGGCCAGTCAGCTCGCGGAGCGCCGCGACGTCCTCGCCGGTCCCCGAACCGACATCGAGCGCGTCCTCACCAGCCCGCGGCGCCAGCTCCTCCAACGCGAACGCCTTCAACTCCCGTACGGCGGACCGCTGCGCGATCTGGTCGAGGATCCACGCCATCCGTACGGCGTCCTCCGGCACCCCGTCGACCCGCTTGAACCCGCTCCCGAATCCGCTCATGTTCCCCTCCCCTCCTGCCAAGGTAGCCGTTCACCCCGGCGGCGCAACCGCCTGCAGGTATCTCTGCCCGATCAGCCGCAGGTGCTCGACCAGCGCCGCCGGCGCCGTCACCTGGAAGTCGATGCCGAGCATTCCGATGTACACGGCAACGACCTCGAGCGATTCCGCTCCGGTCACCAGCACGCAGGTGTGCTCGTCGACCGGCTCCACGATCCCGACCGCCGCATGGATCCGCGCCAGCACCTCGTCGGCCGACGCGAACACCGTGATCCGAGCATGCACCTTCCAGCCCGCGGTCGCGACGTCCCGGAGTACGAAGTCGGTGTAGTCGTCGTCCGGCATCGGCCGCGGCTGGTACCGCCGGCCCGTTGCCATCCGCAACTGCATCCAGTCGACCCGATAGGTGCGCCAGGCCCCTTTCTCGTCACGCGCCGCGAGATACCAGTACCGCTGCCAGCTCATCAACCGGTACGGCTCGACCAGGATCGGGAAGCCGGGCTCGGTGTCCGGTACGGCGTACTCGAAGCGCAGGTAGTGCTGGTCGCGGATCGCGGCCGCGATCGTCGCGACGACGACCGGGTCGACCTCGGGGTCGGGCACGTTCGAACCCGTGTTGTCGGGGCCCTTCGTCAGCGTCGTGTGGATCGCGTTGACCTGCCGCCGGAGCCGGTGCGGCAGCACCTGCTCGAGCTTGGCCAGCGCCCGCGCGCTGCTCTCCTCCATGCCGCTGACGCCGGCGCCGGTCCGCAGCCCGACGGCGACCGCAACCGCCTCCTCGTCGTCGAGCAGCAGCGGCGGCATCTTCGCCCCGATCCCGAGCTGATAGTGCCCGGCCGGCCCGCGGGTCGCGTCGATCGGGTACCCGAGCTCGCGCAGCCGGTCGACGTCGTTGCGGATCGTCCGGCCGCTCACCTCCAGCCGCTCGGCCAGCTCCGCGCCGGTCCAGGCCGGGCGGGTCTGCAGCAGCGACAGCAAGGACAGCAATCTCGACGAGGTTTCACGCACAGGTAAATACTCTCAAATAGGAATCCAACTTGCCTATACGACTTCTACAGTGAAGCCATGAACAACAACGAGAGCAGCATCCGGCCCTTCACCGTCACGATCGACCAGGCCGACCTGGACGACCTGCAGACCCGCCTCGCGAACACCCGGCTCCCCGAGCCGGCCCCGGGCGACAACTGGGACCTCGGTACGCCGAACCACTACCTGCGCGAGATGGCCGACCACTGGCAGAACGGCTTCGACTGGCGGGCCCAGGAGGCCCGGATGAACGAGTTCCCGCAGTACCTGACCGAGATCGACGGCCAGACCGTGCACTTCCTGCACGTCCCGTCGGCGGTCGAGGGCGCGACGCCGCTGCTCCTGATCCACACCTACCCGGGCTCGTTCGTCGACTTCCTCGACATGATCGGCCCGCTCACCGACCCGGTCGCGTACGGCGGCTCGGAGTCCGACGCGTTCTCAATCGTCGTACCGTCGATCCCCGGTTTCGGTTTCAGCACCCCGCTGGCCGACCGCGGCTGGACGATGGCCCGGGTCGCGAAGACCTTCGACCAGCTGATGCGCCGCCTCGGCTACGACTCGTACGGCTCGCACGGCTCCGACGCCGGCGCGATGATCTCCCGCGAGCTCGGCCTGCTGAACCCTCCCGGCTTCCTCGGCCTGCACGTGCTGCAGCTGTTCAGCTTCCCCAGCGGCGACCCGGCCGAGTTCGAGAAGTTCACCGGCGAGGACTACGCCGCCCTCGAGCACCTGAAGTGGTTCCAGTCGGTCGGCGGCTACAACGCGATCAACTCCACCCGCCCGCAGACCGTTGCCGTCGGCATCTCCGACTCCCCGGTCGGCCAGCTCGCCTGGAACGAGCTCTTCAACAACTTCGGCGACGGCAAGAGCCTGGTCACCCGCGACCAGATCCTCACCGAGGTCTCCCTCTACTGGTTCACCAACACCTCGGCCGCCGCCGGCCGCTACCACTACGAGGAAGCCAACGCCGGCACCGAACCCGCCGTCAACACCGCCCCCACCGGCGTCGCCGTCTTCGCCGACGACTTCAAAACCATCCGCCCGCTCGCCGACCGCGACAACACCAACATCATCCACTGGACCAACTACCCCGACGGCGGCCACTTCGCGTCGCTGGAACGCCCGGAGAACGTCACCGCGGACCTGCGCAAGTTCTTCGCCAACCTCCGCTGACACTGCTCCCCCGACCGGCCGGCCCCGCCCTGGGCCGGCCTTCGGGCGTTTGGGGGCTGTGGACAACTCGCCCCAGGTCTCGCCGATCTTTCCTATCCTGAAGCCGACGCTTGCCAACCTGGAAGGACCGGCCATGGACTCCGACGAAACCCAGCACCTGCTCCCGAACGGGGACACGGCCTGGGTGCTGTCCACCACCGCCGCGTCCGAGAACCTCGGCAACCTGCTCAGCCTGTACCGCTCGGGCAACGCCGAACCGCTGATCTTCGGCGACGCGGGCCAACCCGAAGGCGTGGTCATCCCCTTCGAGGTCTGGCATGCCCTCGTCGAGGCCACCGCCGATGCAGAAGGCTTCGACGCCAGCTACTCCGTCGCCCGTCACCGCCTGAAGAACCCCGGCGGCCCCTCCGTCCCACTCGAAGACGTCGCCGCCGAGCTCGGCTGGGACCTCGACGACGACACCGACGACTCCGAGTTCCGCAAGCCGACATGACGCAGTACCGCCTGCTGATCAGCCGTGAGGTACTCCACCAGCTCCGCACCCTCGAACAGGCGGCCAAGACCCAACAGCCCGGCGGCCTCCGCGACCGCGAGTACCGCGCCCTCCGCGCCGGCCTCCGCGCCCTCGCCAACGGCGACGAAGCCGCCTTCGACGGCAAGCGCCTCGGCTTCAAGACCCACGACCTCAGCGACTGCGCCGAGATCAAACTCCCCGTGATCCCCGAGTCCCGCGGAAACCACTCCCTCGGGCCGTCGCACCGCCTGATCTACCGCGAGTTCACCCCGGACGACGACGGGCCGCCGTACCGCGAGGTGCTCTGCTTCGAACACCGCGGCAACGACCGCCCCTTCGAGGTCGCCGCCCAACGCCTCGGCCGCGAAACGGGTAAGCGGCTCCACACGTTGCGAGGTGTCGCCACCCAACGCCCCGGCCCAGTACGCCAGCCGCTCCCGCCCGACCTGGCCCGAGCCCTCAAAGGCATCGCCTCGCCCCGCGGAGCAACCGCCCCGCCGGGAGCCCTCCACTCGAGCGCAGCATCGCACGCCGTACGACGCCCACCAGAACCTGTTCGAGACCGTTAGCCCGCCCTACTGCGGCCCGAGCTCCCAAAGCCGCTCGTTCGGCAACGGCCGCACCGGCGCCCCATCACCAGGCACCGCCTCGTTCGTCACCTGCAAGCCGGCGAACCGTCGTTCCATCGCCTTCGCGTACCGCTCGGCCAGGGTTGCCTCGGCACGGTAGTCGGCGATCACGTGGTTCCCGAACCAGACCCGGACCCATCTCTGCTCGACACTCGTCACGATTCCTCCTCAAGCCCAGCCGCTCTCAGTATCAGCAGCCGCCGCTAGCTCGGAGGAGGGCGAACCACTGTCGGAAACCGGCATGGCAGGAACCAGACGCCCGACCAGCCAGTAAGACGCCGGGCCGATCCCGATCCGTCATCTTGTCGGTGCGGTCTGGCAAGCTCTCCGCGTGGGGGTAATCGGATGAAACCAGGGATCTACGACGCACTCGTGACGCAGGGATTGCTCGAAGCATTGCGGCAATCCGATGACGTCACGTCCAGCACCGGAAAGGTCGACGACGCCGATCAGCCGGAAGTGCTGTCCCGACACCTGCGGGAGGCCGTTCTCCGCGTCCTCCAATCGACCCGTGACGAGGCCAAACGACTCGTCATCGTCAATGATTTGCTCGCCCAATTGGCACAGCACGCTGATGCTCTTCCCGAGCCACCGCTTGAGCGGCTCCTCTCGATCGGCGAGGCGGCCGGCCTTGGCGTTCAGTCGATCGCATTAACCCGACCGACCACGCCGCTGTCGGATGCCGCGCTGCTGACCAACGCTCACGGTGAGCCAGCGCTGGGCACCGAACTCCGCGCTGAGATCGATTCATCCAACGAGGTCGATCTGCTCTGCGCTTTCGTCAAGTGGCACGGGCTGCGAGTGCTTGAGCCTGAGTTGCAGCGGCTGCGGCTGCGGGGCGCGCCGTTGCGCGTCATCACCACGACGTACATGGGCGCCACCGATCGACGGGCACTCGACCGACTCGTTCAAGACTTCGGGGCAGAGGTCAAGGTGCAGTACGACGCACTGCGGACCCGGCTGCACGCCAAGGCTTGGCTCTTCCGCCGCGCGACCGGCTTCGATACGGCGTACGTCGGTTCCTCGAATCTCTCCCGCGCTGCATTGCTGGACGGCGTCGAATGGAATGTCCGGCTCTCCAGGATCGGCACGCCGAGCTTGCTCAACAAGTTCGCGGCCACTTTCGACACCTACTGGAACGACCCGAGCTTCGAGACCTACGATCCCGAACGCGACCGGGATCGTTTGGACGATGCTCTCGCGCATTCCCGGCGGGACAAGACCGCGCAGCAAGGCACAGTGTCGCTCGCAGGGCTTGAGGTACGGCCTCGCGCGTATCAGGCAGAGATGTTGGAGACGCTCGACACCGAGCGCGCAGTTCACGATCGGCACCGCAATCTCGTGGTCGCCGCGACCGGCACCGGCAAAACAGTCATTGCCGCCCTCGATTACCGCAGGCTCAAAGAGGCCGCTGAGAGTCAGGGGCTGCCCGCACCATCGCTCCTCTTTGTCGCTCACCGACGGGAGATCCTGCAGCAATCGCTACGAACGTACCGCGAGGTTCTGAGCGACGCCTCGTTCGGCGAATCGTTCCACTCTGGATCACGCCCCGAGCGGTGGCGGCACGTGTTCGCCTCGATCCAATCTCTCTCCGTCGATGACGTCACGGCAATGCCTCGCGATGCGTTCGACATCGTGGTGGTCGACGAGTTCCATCATTCGGCCGCGAAGACCTATCGGACGCTGCTGGAGCACCTGCAACCACGCGAGCTCCTCGGTCTGACGGCGACACCGGAACGCACGGATGGCTTCGATGTCCAGACGTACTTCGGCGGCCGGACGGCGGTGGAGCTCCGGCTCTGGGACGCGCTCGCTGACGATCTACTCTGCCCGTTTCACTATTTCGGCATCGCCGATGGCACTGATCTCGCCGGACTGGATTGGAAGCGCGGCCGGTACGACGACAGCCAGCTCAGCGAGCTGTACACCGGCAACAGCGCTCGCGCCCGCATCGTTTTGCGTGAAGTCCGCGACAAGATCACCGATGTTCAGCGGATGCGCGGGTTGGGATTCTGCGTCTCCGTCGCGCACGCGGAGTACATGGCTCGCGTCTTCACCGAGGCTGGCATCCCGGCAAAAGCAGTGTCGGGACAGACCTCATTGGTCGATCGGGAGCAGGCGCTCGCGGATCTGAAGGACCGCCGGGTGAACGCGCTCTTCGCAGCCGACCTCTTCAATGAGGGTCTGGATCTGCCAGAGGTCGACACCGTGCTGTTCCTGCGGCCAACCGAGAGCCCCACGATCTTCCTTCAGCAACTCGGTCGAGGCCTGCGCCAGGCGCGCGGTAAGCCCGTGTTGACGGCGCTGGACTTCGTCGGCCACCAGCGCAAAGAGTTCCGCTTCGATCGGCGGTTCCGAGCGCTGACCGGCGATACCCGGCGTGGACTCGAGAAGCAGGTCGAGCGGGGCTTTCCGTTCCTCCCGTCCGGCTGCCAGATCATTCTCGACAAGGTCGCGCAACAAGCAGTGCTCGACAACATTCGCTCGCAGATCGGTAGCCGTTGGAAGGATCTGGTCACCGAACTGCGGGACCACGGCGACCAGACCTTGCCGACGTTCTTGGCTGAGACTGGCGTTGAGCTCAGTGACGTTCTGCGCCAAGGCACCCCACAGCGCACGTGGACCACGTTGCGCAGGGATGCAGGTTTGCCAACGCGCGCCGGTGGCGATTCCACGCTGCTCAGGCGTGTTCGTGCGCTGGCCCATGTCGATGACGTTGAACGGACTCAGGCTTATCGCAGGCTGATCATCGACGGAGCACCGTCGTACGACGAGCTCGATGAATCCGAGCAGAGCTACGCACGGATGCTGTTCTTCTCGCTCTGGCCCAACGGCGGCGGCTATTCGTCGTACCAGGAAGGCTTTGAGGCGCTCCGCGCCGAAGAAGCAACGCGCGACGAGATGCTGGAAATCATCGACTACGCGATGGATCAGGCTCGGCATCGCGCCCAGGCCCTGGCCGGCCCACTTCGGCGACTGAGCTTGCGCGTGCACGCCCGCTATCAACGGGAGGAGATCCTCGCGGCGCTCAACCATGCGAGCCTGAAGCAGCCACCGAGCAACTTCCGCGAAGGGGTGCTGGCCTTGAAGGAGCCCTCGACTGATGCGTTCTTCGTGACCTTGAAGAAGTCCGAGGCGGATTACTCGCCGACCACGATGTACCAGGACTACGCGATCAGCCCCGAGCTCTTCCACTGGGAGTCGCAGAGCACAACGTCGGTCTCGTCCTCAACGGGTCAGCGCTACTTGAATCACCTCGAACGCGACTCGAACATCCTGATCTTCGCGCGGATGCACAAGAAGAGCGACCTCGGTACCGCGCCGTACCTGTTCCTCGGGCCGGCGACGTACACCGGCCATACCGGCGATCGACCAATCGCCATCACGTGGAAGCTCCACTATCCGATGCCCACGGACGTGTTCCAGGCGGCCTCAGTGGTCGCCTGACCTGCACTCAGAAGCTCGACCGATCGGACTGTGCGGATTCTTCTGTTGGAAGTCTGAGCCCCCGGCACGCAGGGTGGGAGTATGGACTTTACTCAGCTTGGGCGGACGGGACTGAAGGTCAGTCGGATCGTGTTGGGGACGATGAACTTCGGGCCTCACACGAGCGTGGAGGACTCCCACGCGATCATGGATGCGGCGCACGAGAAGGGGATCAACTTCTTCGACACCGCGAACGGGTACGGGCGGGCGATCTACCCGGGGCGGACCGAGGAGATCATCGGGGAGTGGTTCGCGAAGGACCCGGTGAAGCGGCACAAGACGGTGCTGGCGACGAAGGTGTACGGCGACATGGGCGAGGGGTGGCCCAACGAGGGCAAGCTGTCGGCGCTCAACATCCGGCGGGCGCTGGACGCTTCGCTGAAGCGGCTGCAGACCGACTACATCGACCTCTACCAGTTCCACCACGTGGACCGGGAGACGCCGTGGGAGGAGATCTGGCAGGCGATCGAGGTCGCGATCCAGCAGGGCAAGATCCTGTACGCCGGGTCGTCGAACTTCGCCGGCTGGCACATCGCGCAGGCCCAGGCGGCCGCCGAGAAGCGCAACTTCACCGGGCTGGTCAGTGAGCAGTCGATCTACAACCTGATCGTGCGCGACGTCGAGCGCGAGGTGCTGCCGGCCGCGGAGTGCTACGGCCTCGGCGTCATCCCGTGGTCGCCGCTGCAGGGCGGTCTGCTCGGCGGCGTGATCCGCAAGGACACCGAGAGCGTACGCCGCCTCGAGGGCCGCGCGAAGGAGACCGTCGAGCGTCTCCGCCCGCAGATCGAGGCCTACGAGTCGTTCGCCGACGAGCTCGGCACGCAGCCGGGCGACCTGGCGTTGGCCTGGCTGCTGCACCAGAAGGCGGTCACGGGCCCGATCGTGGGTCCGCGGACGATGGAGCAGCTGGAGTCCGCCGTACGGGCGGTCGACCTGAAGCTCGACGAGAAGGCGCTGGCCCGGCTCGACGAGATCTTCCCGGGGTACAAGACCTCGCCGGAGGACTACGCCTGGTAGGGGTGGACGCCGGCTAGAGCGCTTACGCATCGGGTCGTTCGCCGAGGGATCGGCGGGCGGCCCGATTCGGCATTCAGGAGCAGAGCGGCGTAGGGCGTACTAAGTGCGCGTGGTTGGGAGCATCCCGATCAACGCGTCCGCGGTGAGGCTGGCTGCCGGGCTGGTGGGGACGGCTACTGAGACTTGCCAGGCGGAGGCGGAGTTGGGCTTGAGGGGGACGGTTTTGTGGTCGCCTCGTTTGGCGGCGATTCGTTCGGGAACCAGCGCGACGCCTAGGTCGTGGGCGACGAGGGCCAGGAGGGTGTGGACGTCGTTGACCTCGATGGTGACGGGGTGGGCGACGTTGGCGGCGGCGAAGGCGTGGTCGGAGATGGCTCGGGCGCCCCAGGTGCGGTCGAAGTCTACGAAGGACTCGCCGGCCAAGTCCTGGAGGGAGACTTCGGTGGCGCTGGCCAAGCGGTGGTCGGGGGCGCAGACGAGGACCATCGACTCGGTGGAGAGGGGGCGGAGGTCGAGGCCGTCTACCGGGTGGCCGGCGGTGGCTACGAAGGCTACGTCGAGGCGGCCGGAGGCCAGTTCGTCGAGCATGGGGGTGGAGCCTGCTTGGCGGACCTCGATTTCTACGCCGGGGTAGGCGGAGCGGAACTTCGCGAGGAGGGCGGGGACGTCTACCACGCCTAGGCATTGTTCTAGGCCGACCGTGAGGTGGCCGCGGACTAGGCCTTGTACGGCGGCGACGGCGTCGCGGGCGGCTTCGGCCGCGGCGAGGGTGCGGCGGCCTTCGCAGAGGAGGGCTCGGCCGGCTTCGGTGAGTTCGACGCTGCGGGTGTTGCGGACGAACAGGGAGGCGTGGAGCTCGCGTTCGAGGGCGCGGATCGACGCGGACAGGCCCGACTGGGAGATCGACATCGCCTCGGCGGCCCGGGTGAAGTGCTTCTGCTCGGCGACGGCGATGAAGTGTTCGAGGTGGCGAAGCTCCATGACTCAGAAGTTTAGTCGATGGATGTTCAGTGATTGACCGGTCGCGTGTTTGACGATCCCATCAGAACCGCACGTACGCCGTACGGTCGCGCCCGGGGTTGTAGATCGAGACGACCCGGCGGCCTTCGAGGTCGCTGACGCGGCGGGCCTCGCGGAGTGCGGCGTCGCGGTCGGCGAGGCGGGTGGTGAGGTCGAAGGTCGCGCCGCCGGTGGTCAAGGTGCGGGTGGTGATGCGGTGGATGGCCTCGGTCGGGATCGGTCGCACTGCGGCTCCTCCCCGTGGACGGCTGGCCGGCGCCCCGGCAGGGTAGCCGAGCGAAACCGTCGTACCGGCTGGGTAGGGTGTGCGCATGGCGGATGAGGAGTTTCGGGTTGTTGTCGAGCTCGGGAACGACGAGCACGGGCTGACGTTCTGGGAGCGGTTGCGGGCGCTGGATCTGGACGACGACGCGCGCAAGCGGCTCGGGCGGCAGGTGACGGTGACGCGGGACGGGAACCGGATGCTGCTCTACACGCACACGTTCGAGGACGCTCAGGAGGCGGAGCGGACGGTCAAGGAGCTCGTCGCGGACGACGAGCTGAGCGCGGAGTACACGGTGACGCGCTGGAACGCGGCGCAGCAGGAGTGGACCGACCCGAGTGTCCCGGAGGGGACGCACACGCCGGCCGAGGACGCCGCGAAGAACGCGGACATGGAGGTCCCGGACCCGCGGTACGTGGTGATGCAGGCCTACAAGCCGGAGTTCCTGCGCGACCTCGGGCTCTGATCGGCAACGGTTCGGTGACGGGTGCGGTAATGACCGCGCCCGCGCACCTCTCCACGCACTAGCGTTCAGCGAGCGCGCGGTCACGGCGAGGCTTCCGCCCTGGACGGCCCCTGTCTGCGACGCTGATCGTCTGAGGAGAGGGGATTCCGTGGCGCGTCGTCGTGGTCTTCTGGCTGGGGTACTGGTACTGGGCGTGGTGCTGAGCGGCTGCACGGACGTCGCCGCGGAGGAACCTGCGAAAACGCCCTCCGGTACGCCGACAGCCGTGCCGACCGGTACGCCGACGACCAGCGCCCCGACAAGCACACCGACCGGCGCCCCGACGAGCACCCCCACGGGCGCCCCGACCGAGGCGCCGACCACCACGCCGACGACGACCCCGACCACCAAGCCCACGGTCAAACCGACCGCCGCGGTCAACTACCCCCTCAAGGTCGAGAAGCGCCTGGCCGCGTGGGGTTATCCGGTCGGCGACGTCGACGGCGAGATCACCGCGCGCACCAAGCAGGCGCTCTGCGCCTGGCGCGAGACCAACGGCCTCCCGATCAACCGCGAGCGGCTCAGCACCGCCGACGTCCGATCGGTGCTCCTGGCAAAGAACCGCCCGGCCCCGACGAAGCCGGCCGGCATCTACGTCAACAAGACCTGCCAGGTCCTCTACCAGGTCGTGAACAACACCTACCGCCGCATCGTCTGGGTCTCGACCGGCGCCCCCGGCTACGACACCCCGAACCGCACCGGCAAGGTCTGGCGCAAGTGGGCCGGCGCGCACGAGAGCAGCCTGTACGACGACGCGTACATGTACGACTCGATCTACTTCCTCAAGGACCGCCCGGGCATCGCCCTGCACGGCTCCCGCTCGAACAGCCTGATCAAGACCTACCCGGCCTCGCACCGCTGCGTCCGGGTGATGCGCCCGCAGATCCGCCAGATCTTCAAGGAGACGAAGATCGGCACGACGGTCTCGGTGTACGGCCAGTACTAGTCGCCCCGATCACGGCTGGACGACGGGCCGCGCACGGCGTGACCGCAGACTGATGTCCAAACGAGCGGCGATCGTGGCCGCCTCGCGACGCAGATTTCGTGACACGTCGGAGCCGGTCACGTCGTCCATCAGTTTTGCGGTGACGTCCAGCGCCTTCATCAGCGGACGCAGATAGAGCCCTGGCTCGTCACGAGCAAGGTCCCGATACGCATCCACGGCCTGTAGCGCAACAGATGACCCCTCGACACGCAGGCCGGCCGCCTCGCAGATGGAAGCCAGGCCGGCCTGCCCAGACGCCAGCGCCGGTCGGTAGATCATCGGTTCCCGGGTGGCAAGCTCCGTCAGCAGCCCGATCGACTCCTGGTAGGCGGCGATGCTCTCATCAGTCCGCCGGACCGCGTCGAACCGGCTGGCCAATGTGGTCAAAGCCGACGCAAGCTGTGGTCCGTACACGAGAGGCTCGGCCTGGTACAGAACCCGATTCACAGCCACTGCTTCCACCGCGAGGTCGAGGGCGCCGGTCCGGTCTCTGATCGATTCGTGCCGCAGGGCGGCGCTCTGCAGCGCAGCGGCGAGGTCGGCCATCTGGTTGCGGTCGCCGGACTCACTCAGCATCCGACGGATGACGACGGCCTCGTCAGCTGCCCGTAGCGCCCCGTCCGGATCGCTGCTCTCCGCAAGCCGCCGACTCAGTTCCCCGAGCCCGAACGCGAGATCCGTCAAGTACCGGCCGGGATCGATGTTCGCCAGCTCTCGATGGATCGCGATCGCTGACTTGATCGCACCCAAAGCCTGGTGAGGTTCCTGTTCGGCCCACCGCCGACTCAGATTCACGTAGTTCTCGGCGCGGACCGCATCGGGCAGCTCGTCGATGAACTCCGAGAAGCCTCGGTGTGCCAGCTCGGCCGCCGGGCCGCTGACCTCTCGGCGGTGTCGCGGAAGCTTCGCAGAGAAACGGCGCTGGAGTTCGGAGTCGGCTTCGCTCGACATCAGCTCCACCAGATCCGCCGGTGCCCACTGCGCGAGGTCTGGCAACTTGCCCACGAGTCCCAGCAGCGTGTCGCTCACACGCGGGTAACGTCGAGCAGCGGCCGTCAGCACCGTGAGACAACGCCTGACCGCCACATCGTCGAGACCGAGCATCGACGCGGGAGCTCCCTCCAGCAGACGGCACAAAGCTCCCACAGGGTCGTTGTGAACGAGCAGATGACTGTTGACGAAGTCCTCTCCGAATCGGTCCGGACGCAATGGATCCAGCTCGTGCGACTCCTCGGCCGAGGCCGGGTACAGCTTCCGGAAGAGATTTAGGAGGCTGCCGGCCTGTACCTTCGATTCCGCCAGCTGGGCGTGGATCAGGAGGTTCTCGGCCGCATGGGTGGGGGCCACCGGGCCGAACAGCGTTGCGAGCAGCACCATCTGCTCGACGACCTCGACCTCGGTACCTCCTGCGATACCGCGTGGCGCATTGGCGGTCCAGTACCTGCGTTCGTGCATCAGCAGGTAGTCCGACAGGTCGGACAGCGAAGGTGCCGGCTCATCGTCGATCCGGGCGCACACTGCTGCCAACGCCACCATGTGAATGCGGAGCGGTGAGGATCCATCTGCGTCGGTCAGCGCGGAATCGACCACAGCGGCCAACTCCGGATGCTGCAGACGTGTGGCGAACGCTTCGACCGCCTGCGTGAACACCGGCATCAGGTCCGATGGCTCAGTGACGAAATCGCCGAGCGGCAGAGGATCCTCACAGGCGATCTCGACCCGCATCAGTTCGGCAGCGATGTTGCGCCATGCCGATGCGCCGCTTCTCGACAGGAGCAGGATCCGCAGTATGCGGTCGGAGTGCTCGATCCGGAAATCAGTCACCATGGCGGACAGCGCTTCCGGCGGCCACCGGTCCGCGTAGTCCACCACGATCAGGATAGGATCCCCGTCCCCATCGGACACCGCCCCATCGTCGGCTGTCCGACGGCGAACGGTGGACTTCTTGACCGCCTGCGCCACGGTCCAGCCGCGTTCGTACGTCGCGGACGCGAACTCCGAAGCCAACCGAGTTTTCCCGTAGCCTCCTGGCGCGTGCACCATCAGCAGTGACGCCGCGGACTGGCCGTCTCGCCATTGCTCCAGGTCGGTCAACTCGGGTCGCATCCTGAACGGCACGGCCTCATGCTCAGGATCGAGCAAGAAGCTCGGCCGGATCGCGACGCCGGTCTCGGCGGCCGAGCCCGACGGTTTGAGGTATTCGATGCGGTACTCGGGGCGATCCAGGGCGATGTGAACGTCACCGGCCGCGTGACCGATCTGGATGTTGTGTCCGGTGACGCGAGTCCTGGAGATCGACTGCCGGATCCGGTGACTGTCCGAGCTCACTTCTTGCGTCGGCGATTGAGCTCGATGTTTCGGCCGTTGCCGATCTGGACGTTGTCTCTGCCGATGGTGGTTCTCGATACCGACTGCTCAATACGCCGGGACGCCTGACCGCTAGTACCGCCAGAGGTGCCACGGCCGACCAAGACCGCCGCGAGTTGCAGGGCCAGGCCGAGCAAACCACAGCCGGCACCGACGATGCTGCCCCACTTGTCCGCGTCGTCCAGGCTGATCTTCACCCTGTAGATCCCCCGGCCAAGAGCCCCAGACCAACGATCACCAAAACCGCCACGAGCGCGATCCGCCACCTCATGGAGCAAGTGTGCGTCTAGCGCCCGCTTCGGGGCAACAACGCGGCAAGTCGCTCAGAGCGTCGGCCAGGTCGTCGGGAATGTGGATTCCAGCCACGTCGCCAGGCGGAGCGCGGCGTGGTCCTGGAATCTCGGGGCGGCGATCTGGAGGCCGATCGGGAGGCCGGTGGTGGTGCGGCCGCAGTTGACGGTGAGCGCCGGGTGGGTGGACATGTTGTACGGGACGGTGAAGGCGATGTGCTCGAAGGGTTCCAGCGGGTTGCCGGTCGGGTAGGCGAGGTCGGCGGGGAAGGCCGCGATGGGGGCGACCGGGGAGATGATGAAGTCGTACGCCGCGAAAGCCTGGTCGACAGCGGTCGCCATGGTCTGCATTTGTGAGTAGCCGTGGAAGACGTCGTACTGGGTGAGGGTGGCTGCGGTGCTGGTCCACTCCTGGATGGCGGGGAGGACTTTCGCGCGGCGGGCCTCGGGGAGGGCGGCGAGGTCGGCGGCGGAGCGGACGCGCCAGAAGTGGTCGAGGCCGTCGAGCATTTCGCGGGTGATGATGGGTGGGATCTCGGTGATGGTCGCGCCGGCTGATTCGAGGGTGTGGGCGGCGTTGGTGACGGCGGCGGTGATCTCGGGGTGGACGGGCAGGCCTGGGCCGGCGTTCAGGAGGAGTGCGATGTTGAGATTCTTCAGGTCGAGCTCGGTGTCGTCGACGGTGAGCGGCGGGAGCGACGTGTGGTCTCGGCGGTCAGGGCCCGAGAGGACCTCCAGGGCGAGCGCCGCGTCGGCCGCCGTACGGGTGATCGGGCCGATCGCCCTTCCTGGGTAGGGGTTTCCGACGGCGATGCGGCCGTGGGTCGGCTTCAGGCCGACGACTCCGGACCAGCCGGCGGGGAGGCGGATCGAGCCGCCGATGTCGGTGCCGAGGTGGATCGGGCCGTACCCGGCAGCAGCCGCCGCGGCGGCGCCCGCGCTGGAGCCGCCGGGGGTCTTGGTGAGGTCCCACGGGTTGCGCGCGAGGTGGTGGAAGGTGCTGACGCCGGACGACAGCATGCCGTACTCCGACATGGTCGTCTTGCTGAAGATCACGGCGCCGGACGCGCGGAGGCGAGCTGCGGCGGGGTGATCCTCCGGCGCCGGGATGAGCTCGGTGGCGGCGGTGCCTTGCGGGACGGGGGTACCTCGGGTGGCGATGTTCTCCTTGACCGTGACCGGTACGCCGTCCAGCGGGCCGGCCGGTTCGCCTTTGAGATAACGCTTCTCGGAGACGGCAGCTGCCTGGAGAGCGCTCTCTGGGTCGAGCGCGTACGTCGCGCAGAGGCGCGGCTCGACGGCCTCGACGCGGGAGAGCACGTCCTCGATCACCTCGACCGGTGAGAGATCGCCCGCGCGGTACCGCGCGACGAGTTCGGTGGCGGTCAGGTCGGCGAGGCTCATCAGCGGTCTCCGTCAGTTCGGGGGGTTGAAGCGGCCGTCGACCGCGGTCCAGCCGGCGTCCACATGCAGCACCGAACCGGTGACGAAGGAGGCCGCGTCGGACGCGAGGAAGACGACCGCGCCGGCGAGTTCGTCCGGGGTGGCCCAGCGGTTGAGGGCGCTCTTGGCGGCGTACGCGTCGTACCAGGGTTGGTTGGCTTTGATCTGCTCCGTGAGCGGGGTCTCGACGACGCCGGGGGCGATGGCGTTGACGCGGACGCCGGTCGGGCCGAGCTCGGCGGCTGCGGTGCGGAGGAGCTGGACGAGGCCCGCTTTGGTTGCTGCGTAGACGGATTGGCCTGGTTCGACGGTGGTCGCGCGGATGGAGCTGAAGCCGATGATGCTGCCGCGGCCCCGGTCGGACATTTGCTTGCCGAAGGCCCGGATCAGGTCGAAGGAGGCGCGGAGATTGAGGGCGACCACGCGGTCGAACTCGTCGCCGGTGTAGTCGAGGATGCGCTTGCGGACGTTCGTGGCGGCGGTGAAGACGAGGATGTCGACGGGGGCGAGGGTTTGGGCGGCGGTGGTGATGGCTTGGGGGTCGAGGACGTTGAGCTCGTACGGCGTGAGCGCGGGGGGTTGGGGGGTGGTGCCGGGGCTGGATGTAGCGCTGGAGCTGGGCGCGGAGTCGGCTCCGTCGGCGGAGTTGGCGCCAAAGCTGGGCGCGGAGTCGGCTCCGGCGGCGGGCGCGGAGTTGGCGCTGGAGGCGGGCGCGGAGTTGGCGCTGGAGGCGGGCGCGGAGTTGGCGCTGGAGGCGGGGGTGGATTCAGGTACGGCGTTGCCTAGGGCAACCGTTTGTTCGGCGGCGGGGAGGTCGCGGTCGGCGCAGGTGACGCGGGCGCCGTGGGCGGCCAGGGCGAGGGCGGACTCGCGGCCGATGCCGCTGCCGGCGCCGACGACCAGGGCGTGCCGGCCGTCGAGGCGGAACAGGTTCGCGTAGTCGTGCGGCACGGGGGCTCCCGGGGTCGGTGGGTCAGGGCATCGGGGCGGTTGGTCGTCGGAGCGGCTGGTCGTCGGCTGGGTTGGTCGTCGGGCGGCTGGTCGTCGGCTGGGTTGGTCGTCGGGGCGGCTGGCCTTCGGGTAGGTCAGTCGTCGGAGCGGTTGATCGTCGGGTGAGTTGGTCGTCGGGGCGGCTGGTCGTCGGCTGGGTTGGTCGTCGGAACGGGTGTCGTCGGGGCGGGGCGGGCGGGTCGGCAGCGAGTCAGAGGTTCGGGCGGATGATGGCCATGCGGGTGGTGGTGAGCTCTTCGATGGCGAACCGAGGGCCCTCGCGGCCGGTGCCGGAGTCCTTGACGCCGCCGTACGGCATCACGTCGGAGCGGAAGCCGGGGACCTCGTTCACGACCACTCCCCCGACGTCGAGCTGGTCGATCGCGGCGAAGGCGGTCGCGAGCGAGGCGGTGTAGACGGCGGCGTGGAGGCCGTAGCGGGTGTCGTTGACGACCTGGAACGCGGTCTCGACATCGGGAACCGAACGGATCGCGATCACCGGGCCAAAGATCTCCTCGTCCCACGCCTGCTGACCGTGCGGGAGATCGAGGAGGACGGTCGGACCGAGGATCGGGCGACGGCGTACGGCGGGCGCCGTCGACTCGCCGGCACGGGTGGGCGTCTGCCCGTCGGCGGAGGAGGCGCTCGGTCCGTCGGCGAAGGAGGCGCTCGGCTGACCGGCAGAGGCGGCGGTCGGCTCGTCGGCGGAGCCGGAGGCAAGCTCGCTTGCGGGAGCAGCGGCCGGTTCGTCGGCCGAGTCGGCGGCTAGCTCACCTGTCGACTCGGTCAGCTCGCTCGCACGGGTCGCCGTCGGTTCGTCGCTGGAGCTGGAGGCGAGCTCGCTCGCGGGGCCAGCGGTCCGCTTGTCGGCGGAGCTGGAGGCCGGCTCGTCGGTGGGTGTTGCCGTCAGTTGGTCGGAAGTCGCGGCCGTGAACTCGTCCGCGGCGGCGGCTGGCGGGAACGTGGTCTGGTGGGCGAGGGTGGCGCCGGCGGAGAGGGCTTCTTCTATCCACGTCGTCACGCGCTGGGTGGAGCGTTCGTCGATCAACGCTGAGACCTGGGTGGTGGGGTCGCGGGGGTCGCCTACCTTGATCGCGTTGAGGCGGGGTTTCAGTTCGGCTAGGAAGGCGGAGCGGACTGAGTCGACGACGATCACTCGTTGCACGCTGATGCAGGCTTGGCCGGAGGCGTAGTAGCCGCCTCGTACTACGGCATCGGCCGCTGCTGCGAGGTCGGCGTCTTCGGCGACGACGAGTGCGGAGTTGGAGCCGAGTTCGAGGAGGACCTTGGTGGGGGCGGCGTCTCGGGCGATCTGGTGGCCTACGGCGGCTGAGCCGGTGAAGGAGACTGCGCCGATTCGGCCGTCGGTGGTGAGGGTGGCGCCGACGTCTACTCCGCCGGTGACCAGTTGTACGGCGTACGGCTGAGCGCCTGCGGCTACGAGGGCTTCGCGGATGAGGTGGACCAGCCAGAGGGTCGCTAGTGGGGTCTGCGGGGCTGGTTTGACGATGACTGGGCAGCCGGCGGCCAGGGCGGGGGCGATTTTGTGGGCGGCTAGGAGGAGGGGGTAGTTGAAGCCGGTGATGCCTATGACGACGCCGATCGGTTTGCGGACCCAGAAGCCGATCAGGTTCTCGCCGCTGGGGAGGAGGTCGAGGGGGACGGTTTCGCCGTGCAGGCGGGCGACTTCCTCGGCGGCGGTCTGGAGGGTGAGCAGGGTGCGGTCGAGTTCGACCTGGCAGTCGACGCGGGGTTTGCCGGTTTCGAGGATGAGGAGGTTCACGAAGTCGTCGCGGCGGGCGGAGATCGCGGAGAGCGCTCCCTGGAGGGCTGACCTGCGGGTATGCGACGGGAGGTGGGCGATCTCGGAGCGTGCGGAGAGCGCGATCTCGAGGGCTTGGGTGGCTAGGGCGGGGGTGCCGACGGGGGCGTGGGCGACGAGGGAGCCGTCGTAGGGGAAGTGGATGGGGGCGGTGGTGGGGGTAGCGAGCCAGCTGTCGCCGATGGGGAGGCCGGAGGGGAAGGCGGGTACGACGTGCGGCGGGGAGGCCGGCGTGCCGGGGGCTGGAGAGGGCGGTGTGCCGGGGGCCGGGGAGCCCGGCGTGCCAGAGGACGGGGCCGGGGACGCCTGCGTACCGGAGGACGGGGCCGGCGTACCAGGAGTCGGCGTCGGAGAGGTCGGCGTACCGGAGGACGGGGTCGGGAAGCCCGGCGCGCCAGAGGACGGGTCCGGGGAGGCCGGCGTACCGGCGGACGTCGCCGGAGACGTCGGCGTGCCGGGGACCGGGGCCTCAGCCGGGGAGGTTGGCGGTTCGGCGGCCGAGGCCTGAGGCGGGGAGGCCGGTGTACCGGGGACCGAGGCCGGGGAGCCCGGGGTGGAATCGGGGGTGGTCATTTGGGGGCTCCCTTCGGGAGGAGGTCTTGGGGGGTGGCGCCGGCGAGGGCCTTGGGGAGGGTGGGGATGGCGGCGACCAGGCGGCGGGTGTAGGGGTGGCGGGGGGCGGCGTAGACCTCGCCGGTGGTGCCGGTTTCGACGATTTCGCCGGCGTGCATGACGGCTACGCGGTCGCAGACGTGCTTGACGACCGAGAGGTCGTGGGAGACGAAGACGAGGGTCAGGTCGAGCTCGTCGACGAGGTCGGAGATCAGGTTGAGGACCTGGGCGCGGACCGAGACGTCGAGGGCGCTGACTGGTTCGTCGGCGATGAGGATCTTGGGGTTGGGGGCCAGGGCGCGGGCGATGGAGATGCGTTGGCGTTGGCCGCCGGAGAATTGGTGGGGGTAGCGGTCGCCGGCGTCTGCTGAGAGGCCTACTGCGTCGAGGAGTTCGCGGACTCGGGCGGAGGAGGCGGGGTGGCCTTGGACTACGAGGGGTTCGGCGATGATGTCGCGGACGCGCATGCGGGGGTCCAGGGAGCTCATCGGGTCCTGGAAGACGAGCTGCAGGTTCTCGCGGAGGAAGCGGAGGCGGCGTTCGGGGAGGGCGGTGATTTCTTTGCCGTCGACAACTACTTTGCCGGAGGTGGGGCGGTCGAGGGCGGCGATGATGCGGAGCAGAGTCGACTTGCCGCAGCCGGATTCGCCGACGATGCCGAAGCGTTCGCCGGGGTGGACGTCGAGGGAGACACCGCGGAGGGCGTGGACGACTTCGGCGCGTTTGAGGAGGGAGGTGCGGGGGCGGGGGTAGTCGCGGGTGACGTCGGTGACGCGGATGAGGGGGTCCGCCGAGTGAGGCAGTCGACTCAGTTCAGGCATCGGGGCCTCCTCGGGGGTGTGCGGTGCTTGCGGTTGCTGATGATGCGGCCGCGGAGGTCGTGGGGGTGAGGTCGGCTTCGGCCCGAAAGACGAGCGGAGTGTTCCGGAGTAGCCAGCTCCGGGTGGCCGCCGTTGACGCCGGCGAGAAGGTGCTAGTTGCGGTTGGTGGTGATGCGGCCGGGGAGGTCGTGGGGTGAGGTCCGCTGCGGCCGGAGAGGCGAGAGGAGTGTTGGGGAGTGGCGAAAAGGTGGTGGTCGGCGTCGGGGGCCTCTGCGGGCGGGAGCGGGTCAGGCATCGCTGACCCCCGCGGGGTGGTGGGAGGCGTCGCCCGCCGGGTGGTGGCACGCGTAGCCGGCGGTTTGGTCGCCGGTCCAAGGGGGTGCGTCGGCGCAGAGGTCTGTGGCGTGGGTGCAGCGCGTTCGGAAGACGCAGCCGGTGGGGAAATGGCCGGCTGCGGGGACCGTGCCCTGGATGGTGGGAAGGCGGCGGCGGGCTGGTTCCGCTGTGGTGACTGGGCCTGAGTCCGCGGATTCGAGGTCGGAGGCGGCGAGGAGGCCTTGGGTGTAGCGGTGGTGGGGGTTGGTGAAGACCTGGTGGACGGGGCCTGATTCGACCACTCGGCCGCCGTACATGACGAGGACTCGTTGGCAGATGGTGGCGACGACGGCCAGGTCGTGGGTGATGAAGAGGAGGGCGGCGTCGCGGGCGGTGACGCCTTGGAGGATGAGGTCGAGGACCATCGCCTGGACGGTGACGTCGAGAGCCGTGGTGGGCTCGTCGCAGATGAGGAGGGCGGGATCGTTGGCCAGGGCAATCGAAAGGACTACGCGTTGGCGTTGGCCGCCGGAGAGTTGGTGGGGGTAGGCGCGGGCGACGTCGGTGAGCTCGACGCGGTTGAGGAGGTCGACGGCGGCGGCTCGGGCGGTACGGCGGGTGGTGCGGGTGCGGTGGATGAGCATCGTCTCGGCGACCTGGTCGACGATGCGCATGGTGGGGTTGAGGGCGGTCATCGGTTCCTGGAAGACCATCGCGAGATGGTTGCCGCGGATGCGGGACAGGCGGCGTTCGTCGGCGGCGATCAGGTCGTGGTCGACGCCGGCGAGGCGGACGGAGCCGGTCGCGGTGACGTCGTCGGGGAGCAGACCGAGCAGCGAGAGCGCGGTCAGGGACTTGCCGGAGCCGGACTCGCCGATCAGGCCGACGCGCTCCCCCGGGCCGACCGTCAGGTCGACGTCGCTGACGAGTTGCAGGTCGCGGACGGAGACGGTGAGGCCGCTGACGGTCAGGACGTCGGGAGGCGCCGTGTCCGAGGGCAGCGGGGTGTCCACCGGGGCAGTCATCGGCGGTCCTCGAGTTTGGGGTCGAAGTGGTCTCGGAGGCCGTCGCCGAGGAGGTTGAAGCCGAGGACGGCCAGCGCGATCGCGATCCCGGGGAAGACGGCGAGGCGCGGCGCGGTGAAGAGGAATTCCTGGGATTCCTGGAGCATGCGGCCCCACGACGGGGTAGGCGGTGGGGTGCCGTAGCCGAGGAACGACAGCGCGGCTTCAGCGAGTACGGCGATCGCGAACGAGACCGAGGCCTGGACGGTGATCAGGCTGACCACGTTCGGGAGTACATGCCGCACAGCGATCGGGAACGGGCGGCGGCCGGCGGCGCGGGCGGCCAGCACGTACTCCGTGCGCATCACCTGCAGCCCGCCGCTGCGGATCACCCGGACGAAGCTCGGGACGGTCGCGATGCCGATGGCAATCATCGCGGTGAGGGTGCTCGCGCCGAAGACCGCGCCGAACATGATGGCCAGCAGCAACGCCGGGAAGGCGAGCAGCAGGTCGTTCGCGCGCATGACGAGCTCGCTCGACCAGCGGCGGGTCATCGCGGCGAGGATGCCGAGCGGTACGCCGATCACGGCGGCGACGCCGACGGCGACCAGGCCGACGAAGAGCGTGGTCCGGGATCCGACCATCAGCTGGCTGAAGATGTCGCGGCCGAACTTGTCGGTGCCGAGCCAGTGCGACCAGGACGGCGGCTGCAGGCGGCCGGCCGGGTCGACGAGCGTCGCGTCGTACGGGGTCCAGATGAAGGAGACCAGGGCGAGCAGGACGATCAGCAGGACGATGAAGCCGCCGACGAGGAGGCTCGGGTTCCAGCGGCGGCGACCGCCGACGGCACGGCCGACCGGGCCGAGCGTGGCGCTCATCGGCTTCCCCGCAGACGCGGATCCGGCGCGGCGCTCATCGGCTCACTCGCAGGCGCGGGTCGAGGGCGACGTACAGGAGGTCGACCAGGAAATTCACGACCAGTACGGCGACCACCAGCACCATCACGACGCCCTGGACCAGCAGCAGATCGCGGTTGGAGACGCCGTCGAGCAGGAGGCTGCCGAGGCCGGGGATGACGAAGACGCGTTCGACGACGACGGCGCCGATCAGCAGGGTCGCGAGCTGCAGGCCGAGGACGGTGACGACCGGTACGGCGGCGTTGCGCAGCCCGTGGCGCCACAGCGCGCGAAAGGGCCGCAGCCCCTTGGCGCGCGCGGTGCGCAGGTAGTCCTCACGGAGCACGTCGAGAACGGCGCTTCGCACGTACCGGGTGAGGACCGCGCCCTGGACGAGGCCGAGCGAGAGCGCGGGCAGGACGAGTTGGCGCAGGAACATTCCTGGATCCTCCGCCGGTGGGGTCCAGCCGTTCGCGGGCAGCCAGCCGAGCTTCACGGCGAAGAGCATGATCAGGAGGATGCCGGCCAGGAACGCGGGGACGGCGACGCCGACCTGCGAGATCGCAGAGAGCGCGAACCCGGAGATCTTGCGGTGCCGCGCCGCCATCACCGTCCCGGCCGGGGCGGCGACGAGCAGCGCGATCACCATGCCGGTCACGACCAGCCAGAGCGTGACCTGGAAACGGTCGGTGATCTGCGGGCCGATCTCCGCCTTCGAGATGTACGACGTACCGAAGTCGCCGTGCAGCAGCCCGGTCAGCCAGTCGACGTACTGGGTCGGCAGTGGGCGGTCGAGCCCGAACTGGCGGCGCAGCTCGGCGACCGCGTCGTCGGAGGCGTTCACGCCGAGCGCGACCCGCGCGGGGTCGCCGGGCAGCACGGCCAGGAACGCGAACACCAGCACCGAGCTGACCGCGAGGCTGACCAGCAGCACCGCGGTCCGCGAGACCAGACGCAGGATCATCGCGGCCTCCGCGCGGACCGGCGCCGCTCACGCCCGCAGACCCGCAGCTCACCGATCATCGCGACACCGGTCGCAGGGTCATCGCGACAGCGTGGACAGGTCGAGCGACTCGGTGATCGCGTTCTGCGGCAGGCCCTTCAGGTCCTTGTCGGCGACCATCAGGTTCGGGATCAGGAACAGCCAGTCCGCGGCCGCCTGGTCCGACAACCGGCGGGCCGCCTTCTTCATCTCGGCGATCTGCGTCGCCTCGTCGCCGGCGTCGGCCGCGGCCAGCTCCTGCTGCAGCGTCGGGTCGTCGTACCGGGTGTAGTACTTGGCGTTGAAGACGGCACCGAGGTCGCGCGGCTCGACGTGCGCGATGATCGACATGTCGTAGTCCGCGTTCTTCAGTACGGCGGTCAGCCACGCGGCCGGGAACTCGAGCTGGTCGATCTGCACCTTCAGCCCGGCCTGCTCCAGCTGGCTCTTCACGACCTGCCCGCAAGAGGTTGCGTAGGGCAACGTTGGCAGCCGCAACCGAAGACTCTTGCCGGTGGCACCAGCTGCCTGCAGCAACGACTTCGCCTTGTTCAGGTCGTACGGCGCGACGCCGGTCAGGTCCTCGTACCAGGGATCGGTCGGCGGCACCATCGACCCGATCAGCTTGCCGCGGCCCGCCCAGCAGGTGTCGAGCAGCGCCTTGTGATCGATCGCCGACCGGATCGCCTGCCGGACCCGGATGTCGCTCAGCGGCGCCTTCGAGTTGTTGAACGACAGCAGCACCTCGCCGTTCGTCGTCCCCTCGATCACCTGGTACTTGTCGTTGCTGGTGAACTGGCTGAGCGCCTCCGGCGCCTGCACGGTGCCGACCACGTTGATGGTTCCGGTGAGCAGCGCGTTGTTCAGCGCCGTCGGGTCCTTGAAGTACTTCAGCGTGACCTGGCCGAAGTACGGCTTGGTCCCCCAGTACGCGTCGTTGCGCTGCAGCACGATCGAGTCGCCGCGCTTCCAGGAACCGAACTTGTACGGGCCGGTGCCGACCGGGTCGGTGGCCAGCTTGTCGACGCCGGTCTTGGAGAACATCGCGCCGATCCGGGTCGTCATCCGGAACAGCCAGTCGTTGCTGGGCTTGGCCAGCGTCACCTGGAGCTCGGTCGGCGACACCGCCTTCGCGGTCTGCACCACGTCCATCGCGGCCTTCAGCGACGTCGTCCACGCCGTCTTCACCCGGTCGATGCTGAACACCGCGTCGTCGGCGGTGAAGGCCTGCCCGTTGGTGAACTTCGCGTTGTCGACCAGCGTGAACACGTAGGTCTTCCGGTCGGCCGAGACCGTCCACGACTTGGCCAGGTCCGGGACGATCTTGCCGGTCTCGTCCTGCTTGACCAGGCCGTTGTAGACGTTGCCGAGCAACGCCTGCGGGATCGCGGCACCGTCGGTGGTGGTGAAGTCCAGGCTGGCCGGCTCGGCGACCAGCCCGATCGCCAGCGACTGGTCCGCGCCGGGCGAGCCCGACCCCGAGGAGGAGCCGGAACCGGCCGAGCAGGCCGCGACCGCCAGCAGCGTGGCCGAACCGAGCAGCGCGACCACGGGGGTGAGGTAGGACTTCACGCAGGAGCTCCTGAACTGGTCGGACAGTGTGGCCCCCTAGTCTGCCGCGCGGCGCGCGGCAGGCTCGGAGGCACGCCCTCGGGCAAACCGGTTCACCAGGGTTGTCCGACCGTCAGGAGGTGTCAAGGACCTTCCGGCCGTACGCCGTACGGCCCGACGCTGGTCAGGTGTCGTGTTCCACCACGCGGACCCTCGGCACCTTCAGCTCCTTGCGCGCCCGGGTGGTCCAGTCCGAGCAGACGAACCGGGCGGCGGTCTCCGGCCAGGCGACCACGACCACCTCCTGGCTCTTCGTGCTGTTCACCAGGGTGCGCAGCGCGAGCAGGATCTCGCCATGCGTGATCGAGACGTTCACGGTGCCCGGGTTGCGGCCGCGCAGCCGGCGCGAGCTGTGCTCGATCACCGACGCGAGGTCGTACTGCGGGTCCGCGAGCGCGGTCGCCGTACCGGCTTGGGCGGCGGCACGGGACAGCCCCGCAACGTCGGCGAAGCTGGACCCGAGCAGGGCCATCGGCCCGGCGATGCCCTCGGTCGGATGGCTGGAGACGAGCAGGTGGTAGTCCACCGCGTCGTCGTGTCTCGCGTGCAGGGCGGCGACCCTTGCGGCGTCGCCCTCGCTCATCTCACGTTCGATGAGCACCACCACGTCGTAGCTCATGGTTGGCTCCCTTCGCCGACTCTTCCTTTGTACTCCGGTCCTGAGCTCACGTCGCCGCCGCACCGCGGCGCGTCACCGGAATGTGAAACTCCGCAACCTTGTCGCGACGCGACGCATCGGGGTGAGTGGGGCCCGTGCAGGTGCTGCCGGAGGGTGAGAGTCCGGCAGCACCGCCTCAAATCAGTGAGTAGTGAGGCGGGCTCTCGCGTCAGGCTTCAGCGGGGAGAGCAGCGTCGGGGCGGCGATCAGATTGTGAGTTGTGGGGTCCAGCAAGCGTGGATGCAGGGCGAACACCGTCGCGCCCGGCGGCGGGCTCAGGTCCTCGCCGGAGATCACCGCGACGAGGTCCGCGCGCTGCGCCGCGTCGGTGTCCCAGACGCGGTCGGGCTCGCGGCGCGTGGTCAGGCGCTGGGCGAAGGTCGTGGTGTCCTCGTCCGGCGTCCGCACGTAGCCGACGACCGAGCCGTCGGCGCAGCGGACGACGACCTCGTCGGTGCGGGCCGCGGCATGCCAGCAGGCGATCTCCCAGAGCGAGACGCGGTCGCCCGAGCCGTGGACCTCCTCGAGCGCGGCCGACATCAGCGCGAGCTGCCCGGCGTACTTCGCGATGCTGTGCCGGTACCCGGCGGCGCTCAGGTTGACGTCGTACCAGCGCAGCTCTTTGGTCTCCAGGTCGACACCGAACGGCATCAGGATCTTCGCCGGGCCGGTCAGGTCGAAGCGGTCCTCGACGGCCAGCGGGTCGAACAGGTCCGCCGGCCGCCGCATCACCCCGGCGAACCCGCGCTGCAACCGGTCGAACGGCACGTTGTTGTAGCTGAAGACGACCGGCAGCAGGTACCGCCCGCCGACTCGCCGTACGGCGACGAGATCGAGGTCGACGAACTCCGTCGCCCCGAGCGGACCGGGCGCCGACGTCAGATCGCCGGAGTGCACCAGCGCGTCCTGGTCGAAGCGCAGCCGGGTGTAGTCGCACAGCCCGACGAACCGCCACTCGGTGTCGAAGACCGCGACGGACAGGTCGAGATCGACGCGCTGTGTCGGCGGCTCCTGCCAGTGCAGGAACAGGCGCAACTGGTCGTCGAGCGGGACCGGCTGGGCACTACCCCGCGTCATCCGCAGCAACGTCGACGAGGTCGCGCGCTCGGAGCCGGGCGCGGCCAGCAGGCTCAGCTCCTCGTCGAGGAAGGCGCGTCGCAGCCGTGGCAAAGCACTTGCCCTGCGCAACAACTCGGCGACGATCAGGCCGGCCAGCGCGGCCGCGAGCGGCGCCGGGAGCGGGTCGCGTTCGTCGACCGTGGTCCAGACCTTCGTGGTGCCGCCGCGCGGGAAGAACAGGCGCAGATCGCCTGGTGGTGTGCGGATCTGGCCGAGCGCGGCGGTGAGGACGACGGGTGAGACGTCGGAGACCGCCGTACCGAGCGCTTCCACCAGTACGCCGTGCGCATCCGGCGGGAGGACGCGTGCCAGGTGGACGAGTCGACGCACCAGCTCGCCCGGTCGCTGACGCAGCAGGTCGAGCGCGGCGACCGGCCGGTTGTCGGCGAAGGCGCCCTCGAGGCGGCTGGCGAAGGTGTTCGTCTTCAGCCGCACACCGCCGCCGGGGGCAGGCTCCAGGCGCAGCCACGGGTGCCGCGCGGCTTCGGACAGTACGGCGGCGTGCGCCGAGGTCAGCGTCGTGCGGCGGATCAGCGCGAACGCGGTCGCGGCCGCCGGGTGGCGCTCGGCGTACTCGAAGGGGTGCAGGTTCTCGGCGATCCGCTTCCAGGCGCGCTCGTGGCGAAGCAAGTCCTCGACTAGGGCCTCCAGCGGGATGCGGTCGAGGCGGGCCAGGACAGTACGCCGTACGGCGCGCGGGAGCGAGCGGCGACGTACAGGAGCGCTGCGGAGACCGGGGTCGGCGTCCATCAGCGTGTAGAGGAGGCGCAGCACGTCGGTGGCGGTTTCGAGCTGGTCGACGACCGACGGGTGTCGCTGCATGAGCTGGGCGACGACGACCGCGCGGGTCTCGCGGACGGGGATCTCCGGTGGGAGCCAGCTCGGGTCGGCGTCGTGCAGCAGGACGGCGAGGTCACCGCGATCGACCACGGACAAGGGCGATCGGCGCGCGAGCAGGTCCGCAGCGGTTGTCTGCGCAGCGCTGGGCGGAGCCAGCCCCAGCAGGCGCAGCCGATCCCCGTCGACCGGCCCCGGCACCTCGTCGTACGACGGCTCCAGGAACGGGTCGTCCTGGTCGATCCGCCGCAAGCACAGCGGGCACGCGCTGAAGTCCGCGCCGTCCCAGCAAGCCCGGCAGACCAGATGCGCGCACGGCGACACCGGATGCACCTTGCCGGTCTCGCCGCACAGCACGCACGGCTGCTCCGGCTCCTGCAGCAGCCTGGCGAAGACCCGGTTCACGTAGAAGGTCTCCGTGTTGCCCGGCACGCTCTCCGGGAAGCCGCGGAACAGCGGGACGTGCTGAGCATCAGCACCCGACTCCTGGTCGAGCAGCGCGAGCAGGTCGCCGCCGAAACCGGTCAGGGCCAGCGGGTTGAGGCCGGCGGCGTACCGGTAGAGCGCGACCGACATCAGGAAGCCGCGCTGGATCAGGTCGGCCTGCAGCGCGCCGAGACCGGTCTGCGTGCTCAGCGGACGCTTCAGCCACTGCCAGGCGGAGCGGCGGACCGGTGGCGTCAGGCGGTCGCCGTCGACCAGGCGCCGGCGGCGCAGCAGCACCGCGGCGAGCGCGTCCGGCATCGAACCTCCTGGCAGGCGAAGGAGAGCAGCGCCAGGGGCGGAGAGCGGACGCGCTACTTGGCCTTGGAAAGGAGAAGGAAGCACGTCCAGGAGCCGCCCCTGGCCAGAAGAACGCTACCGGTAGCCACCGACAGTTTGCTGCGATCCGGGGAGAGACTCTCGAACCCGGGAGCTGAGCTCCAGTACCAGGGTCGGGGCCGCCCCGCCCAGACCCCGGTACCGAAGGACTCCAGGATAGAGGGCCCGGACAAGCGCATCGACACCCGGGCCAGGGATGTGGCACTGATTCGCCGTACTCAAACCCTTGATCCACGCCTAATGTCGGCAAGGTCACGCCGAAGGGATTCCCCTGTCGTCACAGCGGGCAGGTGTGGCAGCACTGATTGTGGTTAAGGTCTCTGCATGGTCGGTGGGGTGGGGGTGGAGCGTGCGCGCTGGCGGAACGTCTTCGGGCACACGGAGTTCCGGGCGCTGTTCCTGGCCGGGATCCTGTCCGTCGCCGGTGATCAGCTGGCTCGTGTTGCGCTGTCGGTGCTCGTCTACGAACGCACCGCGTCAGCCGGACTGACCGCTCTCACCTACGCGCTGACCTTCATCCCGGACTTGGTGTTCGGGCCGTTGCTGGCCGGATTCGCCGACCGCTACCCGCGTCGTCAGGTGATGATCGTCACAGACCTGGCGAGGGCTGTAGTCGTTGCAGCCATGGCGATCGAGGCTCTGCCGCTGTGGGCAGTCATCGTGCTGCTGCTCGGTCTGCAGGCGTTCGGCTCGCCCTTCAACGCAGCACGTGCCGCCACGTTGCCAGTGGTACTACCGGGCGACCACTACGTGCTGGGCAAGGCCGCCAACGACATGGTGGTCCAGTTCAGCCAGGTGCTCGGCTTCGGAACCGGTGGAGTCATCGTGGTCGCCGTCGGCGTCTCGGGTGGCCTACTGCTGGACTCCGGCACGTTCCTCCTGTCAGCACTGCTCATCGCCATCGGTGTCCGCAGCCGCCCGGCTCCTCCACAGGAGGGGCACAGCGAGCGAGCACGCGGCAGCTACTTCAGCGACCTGGCCGCCGGCCTGTCACTGGTCCTCCGTACGCCGAAGCTGCGCGCCCTGATCGCCCTGGCGACCATCGCCGGCTTCTACGTCACCGTCGAAGGCCTCGCAGTCCCGTACGCCGACGCCATCGGCCAGGGCAAGGAGGCGTCGGGCCTCCTGCTGGCCGCCAGCCCGGCCGGAGCCGTGCTGGGCATGTGGCTGATCACCCTCCTGCCGCCGGAGCGCAGGATGCGGCTGATCGGGCCGCTGGCGGCAGGGGCGTGCATCCCACTGATCCTGTGCGCGTTCGAGCCCGCACTGCTGCCCACTGTCGGGTTGTGGGCGCTGTCAGGGCTCGCGTCGGCGTACCACCTGCCCACGAGCGCCGCCTTCGTCCAGGCCGTACCGGACCACCAAAGGGGGCAGGCCTTCGGTGTGGCCAGTACCGCGCTGAAGGGCAGCCAAGGACTCGGCATCCTGCTCGCGGGAGCGCTCGCGGAGCCGTTCGGAGCGCCGCTGTCAGTCGCCGTGATGGGCACCGCGGGCACGCTGGCCGCGGTCGTGGCAGGCGCTGCCTGGGCGCGCGCCCGCCGCGCTGCGACCGAGCCCGGAGAATAACGGAGCGGTAAATCCCGAATACCGTTCCGGAATCACCGGGTTTGAATGTAAGAGGGCAGTAAAGATTTACCGACCGTCACCAGTCGTTGCTGGCCGTACGAACATTTCCGCAGAACCAGTCGTTGCTGCCGCCGGTGAACCAGTCGTTGCTCCCGCCGACGAACCAATCGTTGCTCTGACCAGCGAACCAGTCGTTGCTGCCACCGGTGAACCAGTCGTTGCTGTGGCCCGTGCCGCGCGTCGTCTTAGCCATGGTTCTCGACCCTTCCGAACAGTTGAATGAGGATTCCCCCGGGGGTGGGGGTGACCTGAAGTGAGCAACCCACTACGATGTTCGTAATACCGTTCAGGCTGAACAGTGTGAGGCTAATGATGATTCTGATCGGTCGGAGCGGTTGGGTGCCACCCCGGCAATGGAAACTGTGGTCGCTGCCGCCCTCGGCGCTCGGTTACGTGCTCGCGGTCGACGCGGTCGCGCTGGCCATCACTGTTCTGGCCGTGCGGTCGTCGGTGCTCGGCGGCCCGATCACCACCGCGGAGTGGACGGCGTTCGCCGTGCTCGCGGTCGCGTCCACGCTGCACCTGGAGTCCGCTCGCGGGATCGAGCGGCGCCGGGAGATGGCCGCCAACACCTCCCCGCACACGAACCTCAAGTGCCTCTGGTTCTTCGCCAGCCTGCTGCTGCTCCCGCTGTCGCTGGTGATCCCGCTGATCGTGCTGTCCTACGTGTACTCGTGGTTCCGGGTGTTCGGGCGCACGATCGCGCACCGCAAGATCTTCTCCAACTCCACCTGCATCCTGGCCAGCGCCGCTGCCGCTGCCGTACTGCGCAGCGGCGGTCTGCTGACCGAGCCGCGGGTGCCGACCGACTTCTGGTCGCTGCTGGTCGTCCTGGCCGCTGCTGCGACCTGGTGGCTGGTCAACTACGCGCTGGTCGTCGGAGCCATCCTGATTTCGTCGCCGGAGGCAACGGCCAAGGACGCGCTCGGCGAGCTCTCCCACCAGCTGGTGATCTGCGCCGGTCTCGGGCTGGGCATCGCGATCGCCGCGCTCCAGTCGTCGTACCCCTGGGTCGTGCCGGTGCTGATGGTGACCGTCCTGGCGCTGCACCGGGACCTGCTGCTCCCGCAGTACCAGCGGGCCGCAGGTGTCGACGTGAAGACCGGCCTGGCCACCCCGTCGTACTGGGCGAACGCCGTACCGGCCGAGCTCGCCCGGGCCGAGTCGCTGCGCAGCAGCGTCGGGCTGCTGATGCTGGACCTGGACAAGTTCAAGGAGATCAACGACACCTACGGACACCCGGCTGGTGACCGGGCGCTTCGTGCTGTCGGTGAGAGCGTCCGCGCTGAGGTCCGCCAGGGCGACCTGGTTGCCCGGGTCGGTGGCGACGAGCTGGCCGTGCTGCTGCCCGGCGCCTCCGAGGGCGAGGTGCTGGAGGTCGCCGAGCGGATCCGCGACCGGCTCAGCGCCCTCACCGTCTCGGTGGAGACGGCCGCCAACCGCACTGCGGTGATCAGCGGCGTCCCGGCCTCGTTCGGTGCCGCCGTGTACCCCGACGTCGCCGGCACCATGGACCAGCTCGTCCTGGCCGCCGACAACGCCCTGCTGACCGCCAAGCGCGGCGGCCGCAACCAGATCGTCTCGGCGCGGCCCGCTCCCCCGCTGGACCACCAGCCGCTCGACAACTGACGCACGCCTGTGGCGTGCAGGGCTCAGCACAGGTGTGGCCATCGGCGGGACCTCCCACCTGTCTGGTGCCCGCCTGAGCCCTGCAGCTAACCCGTCGTGGCCCAGTCGTAGTCGTCTCGGTACTGCTCGCGTGCCACGCGGTAGTCAGCTGACGCGGATCAGGGCCTTTCCGACGAGTTCGCGGCCGGTCATGGCGCGGTGGGCGGCGGCCAGCTCGGCCAGTGGGTAGACCCGGTCGACGACCGGGACCAGGTCTCCGGCGGCGGCCCGGCGGAGGACCTCATCGGGAGTGACGGTGGTCGTGGTGGTGTCGACGCGCAGGTCGAGGATGCCCTTGACGGTGATCCCCCGGCGCGCCGCGTCCGCTTCGTCGTACGCCGCGAAACCGCCGCTCGGGGCACCGTGCGCGGAGAACCAGCCGTGGTCGGCGGTGACCGTGAAGGCGGTCGCGCCGAGAGTGCCGCCGGCGCCTTCGAAGACGACGTCCGCGCCGGCGCCGTTGGTTGCCTCTAGCACCGATTTTTCCCAGCCTGGTTGGCTGTAGTCGATCACGACGTCCGCGTGGTGCGCCTTGACCAGGTCGAGCTTGGCCTGCCCGCGCGCAGCGGCGATGACGTGCGCGCCGGCTCGGTGCGCGAGTTGGACCAGCAAGATGCCCATTCCGCCCGCGGCCGCGGTGATCAGTACGTGCTTGCCGGTCAGGTCGGGGGCCAGTTCCTCGAGCATGAGAGCGGTGTAGCCGTCGCCGGAGACTGCGAGGGCGGTCTCCAGGGTGAGGTTGGCGGGGACCTCGTGGAGGCCGTCCGCCGCTGCGACGAGCTGCTCGGCGTGCGCGCCGAAGGATGCTGTCCGGCCGGTGACGGTCTTGCCGATCCAGTCGGCGCTGACGCCCTCGCCGACCGCGCGGACGACCCCGCCGAACGAGTTGCCGGGCACGTACGGCGGGGTGACGTCGAAGAAGCCGCCGTGCTGGCCGGCGCGGATCGCGGTCTCGACGAAGATCAGGTCGGTCAGGTGGACGTCGACGAGCACCTCGCCGGCGGCGGGGACGGGTCGGGGAAGGTCGTGGATCTGGATCACGTCGGCGTCGCCGAAGGCGGTCACGACGGCGGCTCGCATGGTGGCTGTCATGGGTTGCAGCCTGGTACCTGAACGATGGTTGAGGTCAAGTTGTCGGTGCGGCCGCGTACATTGCGGGGCGTGGTCGAGGTGGTCTTCCTTCCCGCCGACCCGCCGCGCGCGGGCCGGCTCGCGCTGTACGGCGACGGCGTGCGCGGGGACGAGCGCGGGGACGAGCGGATCGAGGTGGTGCAGCCGCGGGGTGAGCGGGTGCGGCGGGTGACGGTCGCCGCGAAGCTGCTGAGTGTGCGGGAAGCGATCGAGTATCTGAGTTCTGATGAGGTGAACACGAGCCTCAGCGGACGGGCCTGGGCCGCCGCTCTCTGGGCCGGCTTCGCCGTGATCGGCCGCGGGCGGATCGTCCCCGAGGCGACCCCAGCCGGCTTCGGCGCCTGGCGCGTCGCACCGCTCGACCCCACCGACCGCGGCTGGCTCAAGAACCTCGCCGCCGCGATGCCGGCGTACGGGCATGCTCTGCCGGTCCCCGGGTCGAAGCCGCTCCGGCTGGTCGCTCCCGACGACCTGGTGCGTGCCTTCTGGGACGCCCTGGCCGACACCCTCGTGCGCACCCCCGCAGCAGCGGTCGCCGTACGAGCTGGTGCGGCAGCGTTCGCCGACACCGAGCCGCGCGAGCTGACCGGCCCCACTGACTGGCTGAGCGAGACAGCGCTCGCTGAGGAGGCGGGCGCCCGCCTGGTGCTCCGCATCGAGCCACCCGACCACCTGGAGGACTTCCGCGCAGTGCTGCAGCTGCGCAGCGGAGTAGACCCGAGCCTGCTGGTCGACGTAGCCGACGTCTGGAGCGCACCTCCCGCCGTACTGGCCGCGCTGGGCGAGCGAGCCGAGACAGACCTGCTCCTGGCGCTCCGACGAGGCGCACGCGTCTGGCCGCCGCTGACAGCAGCGCTGGAGGATGCGGCGCCCTCCGACATCACCATCGACGACGACGCGCTCGACGACCTCGCCACCGACAGCACCGCACTGGACGGCGCAGGCATCGAGGTGCTCTGGCCGGCTGAGCTCTTCGCCGGAGAGCTCGCCGTACGAGGCGCAGTGGCAGCCACACCGACTCCGACAGCAGTCAGCGGCCCCGACTTCACGCTGCACGACCTCCTGGCGTTCAAGTGGCGCCCGACACTCGACGGCTCCGAGCTGACCGAGCAGGAGATCACCGCACTGGCCGAGGCGAAGCGGCCGATGATCCGGATGCGCGGCCGCTGGGTCCGCATCGACCAGGACCTCGTCCGCAAGCTCCGCCGGGGCACCTCCCGCAAGCTGACCGGTGCTGAGGCGCTGGCCGCCGCACTGACCGGCCGGGTCGAGGTGGACGGGGAGCTGGTCGAGTTCGAGCCCAGCGGCTCGCTGGAGACGATGGTTGACCGGCTGCGAACAGCTGAAGAGCCGCAGCCCTTCGCTGAACCACCAGGTCTCCGCGCGACCCTCCGCGACTACCAGCGGCGCGGTGTTGCCTGGATGACCCAGCTGGCTGAGCTGGGGCTCGGCGGCTGCCTCGCCGACGACATGGGCCTGGGCAAGACGATCCAGGTGATCGCCCTGCACCTCCACCTGTCCGGCCGTGGCCGCGGCCCGACGCTGGTGGTCTGCCCGTCGACACTGCTCGGCACGTGGGAGCGCGAGTTCGCCAAGTTCGCGCCCGACGTCGCCGTCCGCCGGTACCACGGCACCGCCCGCTCGCTGAGCGATCTCGGCGCCGACGAGGTCGTGCTCACGACGTACGGCGTGGTGCGCCAGGACCACCGCGTGCTCGGTGAGATCGGCTGGGGCCTGGTCGTCGCCGACGAGGCGCAGCACGCGAAGAACCCGTTCTCCCGGACCGCGCGCACCCTCAGAACGTTGCCCGGAGCAACCAGAATCGCCCTGACCGGTACGCCGGTCGAGAACCGGTTGTCCGAGCTGTGGTCGATCCTCGACTGGGCCGCGCCGGGGCTGCTGGGCACGCTGGAGCGGTTCCGGCACAGCCTCGCCGTACCGGTCGAGCGGTACCACGACGAGGAGGCGACCGCCCGGCTCGCCCGCGTGACCCGGCCGTTCCTGCTGCGGCGGCGCAAGTCCGACCCGGGCATCGCGCCGGAGCTGCCACCAAAGACCGAGCGCGACGTCGTCGTACCGCTGACGACCGAGCAGGCGACGCTGTACCAGGCTGTTGCGAAGGAGACGCTCGCCAGGATCGAGCAGGCGCAGGGGATCGAGCGGCGCGGGCTGGTGCTGAGCCTGCTGACGCAGCTCAAGCAGGTGTGCAACCACCCGGCGCAGTTCCTGCACGAGCCCGGTCCGCTTCCCCGGCGCTCCGGCAAGCTCGCGGCGCTGGACGAGCTGCTCGACGTCATCCTGGCCGAGGGCGAGTCGGTGCTGATCTTCAGCCAGTACGTCGAGATGGGCCGGCTGATCGAGGCGCACCTGGCGTCACGGCAGATCGGTTCGCTGTTCCTGCACGGCGGCATCGGGGTCCGGCGGCGCGAGCAGATGGTCGAGCAGTTCCAGTCCGGTGAGCAGCAGGTCTTCCTGCTGTCGCTGAAGGCCGGTGGCGTCGGGCTGACGCTGACCAAGGCCACGCACGTCGTGCACTACGACCGCTGGTGGAACCCGGCGGTCGAGGACCAGGCCACCGACCGCGCGTACCGGATCGGCCAGGACCAGCCAGTGCAGGTGCATCGGCTGGTCACGGAGAACACGCTGGAGGACCGGATCGCCACAGTCATCGCCGCCAAGCGCGACCTGGCCAACGCGGTGGTCGGCTCCGGCGAGGCCTGGCTCAGTGAGCTGTCCGACACCGAGCTGACGGAGCTGGTCGAGCTGACGACGGCTCCGGTGCCTGCTGGTGCTGCCAGCGTCCACAACCCTTCTGCTGTAGGGAAGAAGCCGTGAGTACGCCGTGGCAGGGGTGGCGGCGCTCTGGCGACAACGCCGGGCTGCCGGCAGCCAAGGGGCCGGGTGCCCGCAGGCCGTTCGGTACGACGTGGTGGGGCAAGGCCTGGGTGGAGGCGCTGGAGCACCGGGCCCGGCTGGACCCGGGGCGATTGGCGCGCGGCCGGTCGTACGCGCGGCGTGGCAGCGTGCTGGAGCTGGTGGTCGAGCCCGGCGCCGTACGGGCGGAGGTGCAGGGCAGCCGCGTCACGCCGTACGGGGTGACTGTGGAGATCAACGCGTTCACCGACGCCGAGTGGAACGCGGTGCTGGACGTGGTGTCGGCGCAGATCGGGCGGGTGGCGGCGCTGCTCGACGGTGAGCTGCCGCCGGAGCTGCTGGACGACGTACAGGCTGCTGGGCTGGAGCTGCTGCCGGGTGCTGGTGAGGTGCGGACGGCGTGCAACTGTCCGGACTTCGCTGTGCCTTGCAAGCACTCGGCAGCGGTCTGCTACCTGATTGCGGATGCGCTGGACGACGACCCGTTCGCGTTGCTGCTGCTGCGAGGGCGGCGGCGGGATGAGCTGTTGGAGGCGCTGCGGGCTCGGCGGAAGAGCAGTGCTGCTCCGACAACTGCCGTCAAGGTGAAGCCGAGCGGCGTACTGGCTCGGCAGGCGTTTGCTGCGACAGCTGCTGCTGTGCCGACGCCGCGGCGGCCTGGTGGGCAGGCCGGCGTACCGGCTGCTGTGCTGGCGCTGGGGCCGCCTCGGTCGTCAGGTGTTGAGGCGGCTGACCTGGTGACGCTGGCGACGGACGCTGCGCGGCGCGGGTAGGAGCTGGCTGTTGGAGATGGGGACGGCGGGTTGTCGCTGAGTTTTGAGCAGGACTTGGCTCGGCGGGCGGCAGAGGTGCTCGGCCGGGCGGCGCTCGCTGACCTGGCGCATCGCGCCGGGATGTCGTCGCGGAAGCTGACGAGCTGGGCGGTTGCCTGGCGTGAGGGCGGAGCCGGTGGGCTCGCGGTGGCTGCCGAGGCGTTCACACCGGAGCCGGGAGCGCTGGCTGAGGGCGAGGCCGCGCTGGCGGCTGCGGAGGCCGACAGTGGTCGGCTGGCGGGCGCTAGCCGCGGGCCTGCTTGGGCCGACGCGCCCCGGGTCGACAGGAACCGGGTGACCTCAGGGCGGCGGCAGCTGCGGCTCGGGCGGGACGGGCTGTGGTACCTGTTCGCCGAGCACTTCGGCGACTGGACGCTGACCGGTCCCCCGGCGGCGGACCCGCGGTCGCTCAGCGACGCCGGAGACCGGTGAGCTCCTCCAGGACGGGGATCAGGCGGTCGGCGATCGCGGCGTGACCGGCGACCGACGGGTGCAGGCCGTCGGTGCAGTCGGCCTCGGTGATCCAGCCGGTGGTCGAGACGTAGTGCACGGCCGCGTCGTCGAGCGACTTCACGCCGGTCTCGATCTCGGCGGCGTACTTGCCGCTGAAGGGGCTCAGGGCAACGATCGTGCTGGTCGGGTACGCCGTCCGGACGACGCGGACGTAGTCGGCGTACTGGTCGGGGGTGAGCGTGTCGTCGTTGACGCCGAGGTTGAGCACGACCAGGTCCGGGGCGGCGATCCGGAGCGCGCGGGAGCCGGCGAAGTTCCAGCCGAACGACTCCGGACCGGCCGGGACACCGCCGTTGCCGGGCTTGACGACGCCTTGGCGCCCGAAGCCGACCTGGTACGCCGTCGCGCCGAACGCGCGGGCGGTCAGGTACGCGAACGCGCGTGTCCCGTCGGCGCCGGCCGACTCCGGGTCCTCGCTCAGCGCGCGGACGCCCTGCGTGATCGAGTCGCCGTAGAACTCGAACCGCGGACCGCCCGGCTGCGCACCGAGCCGCAGCGTCGACCGGTCGTTCAGGACCAGACCGGCGAAGCTCACCGCGCACGCGAACGGCGGCTCCCAGCGGTTCACGAACTCGTTGACGTCCTTCACCACGAGCTCGACCGTGTGCCGGCCGTCCTCGACGTCCAGCTGCAGCACCGGCTCCTCGATCAGGTGCAGGACCGGCTCGTTGTCGTCCACGGTCACCCACAGGTGCGGCGCGACCTCGAGGCCGTCGGTGTCGAACAGCACCTGCAGCCCGGTCCCGCTGAAGCCGAACGCCATCCGCGACCCGGTGTTCACGGTCACGGCCAGGCCCGGCTGGTGACCCCACTGGCCCTCCAGCAGGATCCGCGGATCCCCCGGCGCGACGACTTCACCCGGTACGAACGGCACGGCGACTCTCCCTGTTCGGCGACGACCGGGCCAATTCTCCCCGGGGCGTGGCTTCGGTGGGCGGGCGGGTTGTCCACAAGATGCCGGTCAGTCGGTTTTCGGTCTGGTGCCCCCGGTCGCTAGAGTCCGTTGTCTGGTCGCCGAACAGGGGCGGAGACCTACGGGAGGAGGTGCGATGGACGCCACTTTGCTGGACGCCGAGGCGGAAGCCGCGGTGCTGCGGGTGTACCGGCAGGTGTTCGCCGTGCTCGCCCGCGAGGCCGGCGCGATGATCGTCGACCCGGAGCTGCTCGACGTCGACCAGGCGATCCTGGACGCGTTCGCCGAGGCCGGCAGCGACGGGATGACCGTCGAGCAGGCGACCCAGGCCTGCCGCGCGTTCCCGCACGACCTGGTCGTCCGCCGCTTCGAGGTGCTGCGCCAGTACGGCGCCATCACCAAGCTCGTCGACCGGCCCAACGAGCTGCGCCACCGCGCGGCGTTCGCGCCGTACGTGATGCTGATGTTCCTGCGCCGGATGTCGGTCCAGGGCGGCCAGGGCGAGCTGCACCAGCTGCTCACGCTCGAGGCGCACAGCGTCAGCGACCCGCGCGCCACGCAGGACGAGGGCCAGGCGTCGATCCTGCGGCTGACGAAGGTCTTCCGCCTGCTCGGGAACGAGCTGGCCATCCTGGTCTCGACCAGTACGACGGCGCAGCTGCGCGAGAACGCGCAGCTCGCCTGGGGGAACGAGCGGCTGATCGAGCAGGCCGAGAAGGTGCACCGGACCGTCCTCGAGCGCTGGCCGTCGCTGCACCGCGACTGCACCCAGCTGCGGATGGCGCTGGCGGCGTACGCCGACGCTGTGCAGCTCGCTGCCGGGCGGCTGGTCGAGCGGGCCGGGACGACGCGGGCGCTGGGGTTGCTGCCGATCGAGACGTGGCTGTCGTTCACGCGGGGTAGCGAGACGGAGGTGTTGGCCGGCGTACTGGATGGGCTGCTGTTCGACGCCGCCGCGCCGGACTTCTCGCCGGAGACGATGCTCGAGGCGGTCGAGACGGGTCGGCGTACGGGGTCGGCGCGGATGGCTCCGCCGCGGCCTTCGGGGGAGACCGAGGCGCCTGAGTCGGCGGCCGCGACGGACCGGGAGGATCTGCGCGCGGAGGCCGAGCGGGTGCTGGCCGGGCGGTCGAGCGTGGACATCGTTGCCGTGGTCGACGACGCCGGGGACTGGGTGACCGCGCGGCGCGTGCTCGCGGAGCTGACCGCGGCGCACCTGCATGACGAGCTGGACTACGAGCTGGTGTGGTCGGACGGGATGCGGATCGATCCGTCGGCCGGGACGCCGTGGGCGACCGAGGGCGTGTTCCGGCGGGTGGTCCGATGACGTCGGAGGTCGTGGAGAACGGGCGGGTATACAACGCGCTGTGGTGGGCGAAGGTGCAGTCGGGTGGCGCTCTGAAGGTCGATGTGGACACGCCTGCGGTCGCCGGTCTGGCGCGTGCTGTCGAGCCTGACGGCTCCGGTGTTTGGGTCCTGCCGATGCTTCCTGAAGGCGCTGGTCACCGCGTGCTGGAAGAGCTCGGCGCTCCGCCGGTCGCGGTGGAGATGCCGAACGAGACGGCGCGGGTGCTGTCGATCTGCGTCGCCTGCTGCTGGGCCGAGCGCGATGCATCGGCGTGGCCTGGTGTCGTTGGGACGTTGACTCAGATCAAGGCTGTGTACGCCGGGATGCGTGGTCGGCCTGAGCAGTCGAGCGACCTGACGCTGATCATCGGGAGCCTGCGCCGGTTGGCCGCGACGCAGTGGATCCTGTGGGACGAGAAGAACGGCGAGGTCCGGCTCGGGCCGCGGACGATCACGTGGGGGGTGAGCGACCTGGCGACGCTGCGAGAGATCTGCCGGGTGCTGCCGGACCCGCCGGCCGCCGTACTGGTTGAGCGGAGGCCGGAGACACCGGCGGATCCGCTGCCGTCGGAAGACGAGGCTTCAACTCCAGACAACAATTCGTCTGAGCCCTCCTCCCCGGAGGACTCCGTTGACTGACCAGCACGCCCTCTTCGACCCGATCCTGCGCGACCTCAGCGACCGCTCCCGCGACGAGGTCCTGGCCGCCTTCAGCGCAGTGCAGTACGCCGCCAACCCGGTCGCCGAAGTCCAGCTCCCCGGCCTTCGCGACGTCACCCTCCGCCGCCAGGTCCAGAAGATGCTGACCCTGATCGGCCGAGTCCTGGTGAAGGTCGACGGCACCCACTGGACCTCCGGCTACGCCGACGACGTCGCCGAAACCCTCACCGCCCAAGGCTGGCAACCACTTTCAGCGGTCGACCGCGCCGTACTGGTCCTCGTCTTGGTCCACTCGGTGGCGATCCCCCGCAGCGAAGGCATCCTCACCGGCGACAGCTGGAAATCAGCCCGCCCCACCACCGTCGACGAGCTCCGAACCACGAAGATCAGCGGCGAAGAACGCCGCCTGGCTCTCCAGAGACTCCGCGCCGCCGGCCTGATCCAACTCTCCGGCGACCACTCCGGCGGCCCGAGCTACATCCCCGGCCCCCAACTCCAACGACTCACCCCGGCCGCCCGCCGCCGCCTCCAGGACCAGCTGATCCTCGCGGCCGCCCCAGCCAGCCCGATCGCGGAAGCCATCCGAGCCCGCAAAGGCATCACCGAAGACGAGGCACCGGCATGACCCCACCCCAGCCCGAGCAGCCGAAGGAATCCCCGAAGGCAGCCGCGCCGCCCGCGTCGTCCAAGCGCTCGAAGAAGGCAACACCAAGCACCGCGTCGGCGAACACGTCGGACGCAGCACCCGCCGCCGCGGACACCGCGGCCACGGACACGCCTGCCTCGGCGACGACCCTGTCCGCGACAGTCACCCTCCAGGAAACCGCGGCCACGGACACACCTACCTCCGCGACCACCCCGGACGCAGCGACCGCGGAGACCTCTGTCTCCGCGCCCCCAGAGCCCAGCGCTCCCATCAACTCCAGCACCCCCGCCGAGTCCAGCACCGACGCGAGCCCCAAGCCCACCCGCGCGAAGCCGAAGGCGACCAAGTCCACCGCCGCCACCACTCCCGCGGACGCGACAGACTCCGACACCCCCGCCGCAGACGCCCCCGGCGACCCCAAACCCAAACCCCGCCGCACCCCCGACTCCCCCGCCGACGGCGCCTTCGACATCCTCGGCTCGAAGGTCCTCCTCGGTGTACAGGTCGTCGACCTCTCCCGCCTCTCCACCCACCCGATCCCGATGGTCGGCCAAGGCCTCGTCACTGTCGCCGGCCAAGGCCCGGTCGACTCCAACGGCGCCGGCAAGTCCTCCTGGATCGCCGCCCTCTCCCTCCTCCACGCCGACGACCAGTGGCGCCTCACCAGCGGCGCCCCCGGCGCCGCCGAGCTCCTCTTCACTGCCGAGGCAGCCGGCCAGGAAGGCAACTGGTCGAACGTCGACCGCGGCTACATCGTCGGCGTCTTCTCCGACCCCGACCTGACCGACCTCGCCGAGATCGAAGCGGCCGCGATCACCGTCTGGATCCGCATCAACCGCAAGGCGTCGTACCTCGATCTCCGCTGGAAGAACGGCCTGCACGTCCCGTACGGCGCGACCGAGTCCGAGCGCGCCGCCGGCGCGGACGCCCTCTGGGCCGCCCTCCCGCACTCCAACGGCCGCACCGACTACCACGCGAACAAGCTCTCCCAGGTCCTGTACGGCGGCCAGGTCCGCTGTGTCTCGTTCCTGTCGACGTCGGTCCGCTCCAGCCCGACCGCGAACCTCCTCGCCGAGCCCCTGAACGAGCTAGGTCCCGCCCGCATCTTCAACGCGATCGCCACGCTCACCGGCCTCGACCACGAGCTGGAGCAGGAGCAGGCGCACCGCTCCGCCGAACACACCCAGCGCGAGGCGACGAAGCAGGCGGCCGCTGACCTGCAGCGCTGGGAGCAGGAGATGGCCACCGTCGAGGCGGGCATCCTGCAGCGAGCAGCAGCCCGCTCAGCGCTGGCAGCAGCCAAGGAGTCCTGGCTGGCGCGCTGCGCCCGGCACCTGGTCGACGGCGACGCCCGCAACACCGAGATCCTGCAGGAGCTGGCCACGCTCGACGAGCGCGTCGCCGAGCAGGAGGCACGCCGCGAGGCGGTCGACAGCGAGATCGACGCGTTCGGCAGCGAGGAGAACCTCCTCCGCGACGTGCAGCTGACCCGCCAGGAGCGCGACAAGCTCGACGCCCGCGACCGCGAGCTAGACCTCGCGCAGCGCTCTGTCCGCGAACAGCTGGAGCGCCTCGGCCAGGAGCACCGCCGCCTGGTCGACGCCGGTCGCTCCGCCGACGGCCGTGAGCTGGACGTCGCGCTGACCGAGCAGGACGAGGCGCGCGCCGTACTGGAGGAGCACATCGGCCGCGACCACGCGGCCCGGCTCACGGTCGACCAAGCAACCGCCGACCTCCGCGAGGCCGAGAGCGGCCAGACCGTCTCGGCCCCTCAGCAGCAGGTACTGGAGAACGCCGGCATCGCCTGCGGCGCCCTCACCGACATCACCGAGCTCCCCACCGCGGCCCGCGCCGAGTGGGAGCCGCGCCTCGCGCCGTACAGCGAAGCCGTCGTCGTCAACGCAGACGACGCCACCCTCGCCGCCACAGCCCTGGCCGACGCCGGCTATCCAGGCTTCCTCCTCATCCTCGCCAACCGCCCCGGCGACAGCGCCCCGACCGCGTCCGCCCCGGACACCGACGCGTCTGCCGCCTCGGCCTCCGCCGCAGCGGCCAAGGCCCGCAAGTCCGGATCCAGCACGCGCGAACCAGGCGGCCCCACCTCCGCCGACTCGCGCTTCTCCCTCGACACCTTCTTCGCCACGCTCGCCGAGCGCGCCTCGAAGGAGTTCATCGACGACCCCGCCGGAGTCCTCTCCGTCGGCCAGCACGACGAGCCGATCACCGGCCGCACCGCCCGCATCGAGGCGGCCCGCCGCCGCCTGGAGTCGGCCGTCGAGGCCCGCACCGACGCCGCGGCCGCCCTCGAGCAGGCCCGCTCCCGCGTCCAGCAGGCCGAACGCCGTACGGCGGCCGCCCGCGCACTCGGTACCGCCTCCGACCTGCAGGAGCAGATGCTCGCCCTGCGCGAGGAGAACGACCGCCACGAGTCCGACCGCGACCTGCTAGCTCCCCAGCTCCAGGCCGCGAAGGAGTCCGCCGAGGCAGCCGCCGGCCAGCAACTGGTCCGCGACGAGCGCCTGAAGAACCTCGAAGCGACCCGCCGCGAGCACGATCGCCTCCTCGACGAACTCGGCGGCCGCCGCCTGGTCCTCCTCGAGGAGCAGACCGGCCTCGACCTCGTCTCCCGTACGACGGCCTGGGGCGGCACCGCCGACGAGGCGTCCGAGTTCCTCCTCGCCCTCCCCGCCGATACCCAGCGCCGTACGACGGCCGACTGGAACCACCAGACCTCAACGCAGCTCGACGACGTCATCCGCCGCTGCTTCCCGAACGCACGCTCCCGGGAGGAGATCCCGTCCGAGCTGTGGGAGATCCTCAACGGCGCCGACGGCTGGTCGACCGGCACCCTCGGTACGCGCGTAGGCCTGGTCCCCGCGCTGCAGCGCACGCTCGCGAGCCACCTCGCCCAGCACGAGACTTTCGACAGCCTCCAGCAACAACAAATCGCCAGCCAGCGCGCCGAACGCAACGCCGCCCTGGAACGCGCCCGCGAGGGCCTCGGCGAGGCCGAAAGCACCGCCCGCGCCCACCGCGCGTCCCTGGCCGACGGCATCAAGTCCCGCCTGCGCCTCGTCTCGAACGAGTTCGACCGCCTCGACCAGGCGTACGGCGGCTACGGCGCCAAGCTCGAGTTCCCCGAGCCCGACCCGCCGTCCGAGCCCGACAAGCCCTGGCGCTGGACCGTCACCCCCAAGTGGCGCCGCTCCGAGGGTGGCCCGTTCTCCGCCTTCAACGTCAAGGGCAACACCGCCCAAATGGACGAAAAGGCCGTCAAGCTCGTCTGCGCCGCCGCCCTGGCCGGCGGCAGCGACCGCCCCCTACTCCTCATCCTCGACGAACTGGGCCGCAACCTGGGCTCCCAGCACCGCCGCGAGGCCGTAGCCCTCTTCGAACAAATCGGCCGAGACCGCAACATCACCGTCATCGGCGCCCTCCAGGACGACATGGAACGCTACGCCCTGGCCTCCTCCCGCCTGTACGTAAAACTCCGCCGAAGCTCCGACACCATGCCCTACAACCAGTCCCCCGTCGTCAAAGGCAACGAAGACTACGCAGCCCGAGTAGAACTCCTCCGAACCTGGCTCGACTCCTACCGAGGCCCCGCCCCCGCCCTCGACCTGCCGACCCCCACCCTCGACACCCAGTAACCAACCACAGGCGCGTCCACCAACTGCCCACCAAGGCCACCCACCCAAGCCCCCTCCCCCAAGGGCCACGTTCGTGGGCGCCCACCACACCCCAAGCCCACCCAGGCCTCCGCTCACCCCAAGCCCACCGGGGCCTCCGCTCACTTCAAGGGCACCCACCCGGGCGCCCAGCACATCCCAAGCCCGCTTCCGCGAGCCCTCCGCCGAGCGCCACCCCCGCCAAGCCAAGACACGCCTCTGCCGTGCCACGCCCCGGCCAGCCTCACCTCCACCGGCCCGACTCTCCGCAGGCCTCACCACCGCCACGCCACGCGCCGGTTCGCCCACCTGTACAGAGCCACGCCCGCGTGACCCCCACGTGCACCGGACCACACCTGCGTGACCCCCACCTGTATCGAGCCACGCCTCAGCCAACCCACCTCCGCCGGGCCGAGCCCCCGCAGGCCCACCTCGGCCGAGCAATGCCTCGGCCAGCCCCCACCTCCCCCGTCTCTCCCTCTCCTCCCGGCCGCAGCGACCTCACCCCAGGCAACCTCACCGGCCGCACCCCCACCTCCCCAGCCCAACTGCCTCCACCACTCCCAGCGCAGCGCCAAGCCCCACGCACCCTCCAAGCCCCGCCCTCCGCCGAGCCAGTAACGCCGTCCCCAGCGCCCGTCTCTCCTTCTCCTCCCGGCCGCAGCGCCCTCACCCCGAACAACCTCACCGGCCGCATCCCACCTCCCTAGCCCAGCGCCTCCACCATCCAGGGCACCGCACTAACCCCACGCCCACCCCGCACCCCGAGGCCCGCCTCCGGCTCCGGCTCCGCCGAGCCCCATCACCACCGTCCCCACCTCTCCGTCCCCCTTCTACTCCCGGCCGCAGCAACCTCACCCCAGGCAACCCCACCGGCCGCATCCCCACCTCCCCAGCCCACGCTGGCCCGAGAGCCTGTCGGATCCGGCCGTCGACCGAGACCCGGCTGCGGCTGCGGCTGCGGCTGCGGCTGCGGCTGCGGCTGCGGCTGCGGCTGCGGCTGCGAAACAACGTCCCACGGCTCCCCTCCGACCCACCTCACCCACCCGACCAAGGCGCCCCCACCACCACCCGATTCCACCGCGATCCTCCGAAAACCCACCCCGATGGTCTGGACCGATCCCCCGATCCGGCAAACTAGACCCGTGACGCGTCTGCCGAACGGGGTTCTCCCCCGCTCCCACCGCTCACATCTGGCCAACCCGTCATCACGCGGCGTACCGTCCGTGGGGCAACTCCAGCCGGTAACCGATCGGAGGGCGTGAATGGCAACCTGGCTTCTGCGCGCCCAGTGGTCGCACCGCGACGAGTCCGTCGAGCAGCGCGCTCTCCGCGTCGGCCGAACACTCACCGCAGTCGCCGTGGCCTTCCCTGACGTCCACGCCTGGACTCAGGACGAGCGCTGGGGCTACCACGTGCTGGAAGCCGACGGCACCACTCCCCTCGAGGAGATGGTCGAGGCCACCACGAAGGTCCTCTCGAACGGTTCCAGCACCACCAGACTCCACCTGCAGAGCACCGGCGACCTCCCGTGGCTCTTCGATCTCTCCATGGGCAGCACCCTGACCACCGCGTCGGACCAGCTGACCCTTCACTGGAGCGACGAAGAAGCTCTCATCCAGTCAGAGCGCTTCGCTCAGGTGCTCCGTGCGGTAGTCACCATCTGGGAGCCGGAGTGGGCGAGCATCGCCGACACCGAGCTCGCGACCTCCGCCGGCCTGTTCCGCCGCGGAATCCCCACGATGGGCTGGCTGACCTACGTCCGCGGCATGGTCGCCGGCGCCCACGGCATCGACATCGACCTGACCCCGTTCGAACGCGGCACTCTTCTCCAGGCCCCGGTAGCCCCGATCGACCTCTCCCCGGTGCACATCTGCGCCGCGGCCGCCCTCGTGGGCATCACCCCCGAAGACCTCTGAACGCACGAAAGCGGCCGGCCTGTAGGCCGACCGCTCAATCGATCTGCTGACGAAAAGTCCTGGGGAAATGTTAAGGGCCACCCCGGTGTGGGGTGGCCCTTAACAGTGTGAATGTCCGGCGACGTCCTACTCTCCCACGACCTCCCGGTCGCAGTACCATCGGCGCTGAAGGGCTTAACTTCCAGGTTCGGAATGGAGACTGGGTGTTTCCCCGACGCTATGGTCACCGTAACTCTATAGAAATATCAACCAACCACACACACAACCACAATCGATCTGGTTGGGGGTTGACCGTATTCCGGGAACCGTACAGTGAACGCGAACATCGTTACGCAGCAATAAGGTCTCTATGTATGACCACCCGAGGGTGGTGTTGAGACAAGCCCTCGGCCTATTAGTACCAGTCAGCTCCACACCTTACGGCGCTTCCACCTCTGGCCTATCAACCCAGTGGTCTACTGG